>NZ_JBQDCO010000011.1:0-84314 GCF_052091845.1 Marinobacter sp.
AGTCTTTGTGGATCAAGGCACGACTGACTCCGGCCTCTTCGGCAACAGCGGCCACTGAGACTTTCCTGCCCTTCTCAACGACCTTAGGCTGGCCTTTTTCCAATCGAACAATGGCCAGCCGAATACGCTTGTGGGTCTCGGATTCAGATGACGTCGACATCGGTCAGTTGCTCCTTGAGACGGTTGATGTCCACGCCGAGATCGGTCAACACCTTCTCGCAACGTTCCATAGTGCGCTCAACGGTCTTCGAACTAGAGTCGTCCAGGTCATCGATCTGCCGCAGCTCAATCTGTTGTAAGTACAGCCCTTCCCAGAACGGCTTGTGGGTATCGTCAATACAGCCGTGCTCACAGCCTTCGCATTGGCCACCCGCACAGTCCACGCCGGTATCGTTGGTACACCAGGCAATGCCGGTGGACCGCAGATAAACCAGTTCGCTGATGGCCTCAATCATCTCTTTCCGATCTTTGTAGGTACGCACTTTTTCCGAGCGGCTTCGCATTTGGCGAATATGACCGGCCATGCCACCTGAAAGCGGCGTATCAGGCTCCAACCAGTGACCGACAATGGCATGGCGCTTGCCGTCGAAAGCGGCGTAAATTTCGTCATAGAGCTCCAGATCCTGCGTCTCGTTCATTGCATACAGGGTGGTCATGTCGAGGCTCCAGTGCTTGAAGTGATCGCGCAGATACCTCAGATCGCCCAGCTTGTGGTGGACAACGTAGTTGGCGAAGGTGCGTCGGAATTGGTGAGACGCAAGCTTCCAGTCCGTCCCGAGGTTCTTTGCAAACATCCTGAGTCTTTTGTTCAACGTTGGGCCGCTAAGCACAGTGATACAATTTCTCTTGCCCCCACCGTTCGTTAGCCCGATGCAGCCAGAGCACTGCCGAAGTCGGGTCACCTCCTTCAAGTCTCCGGACGCTTCTGCGGCTCTCAGAGCCTGCTCAAGCTCCGTCTGCAAGGGCTCTGAAAGCCTCTCCAAGACCTTTACAGCCCGAATCGCAATCTCTGGACAAAGCCATGAGGTTTCGCCCGCGTAAGTTTTGTCCGAGCGTGAGCCGAGGAAGTAGAACCGTTCGCCATCTCGAACTTCACTGTGCCACTGATCCCGCCGGATGTTGCCGAGCTCATGGGCTCGAATGCCAGTCGCCGCCAGAATGATGACAAAGCATCCATCACGCAGGTCGAGGAGTGTGCTGTTCAATGCGCCGAGCCCTGAATCCCAACCGCGGCTTTTCAGGTAGCGAGACATTTCACTGGCTTGTGTCGTTCGCTTTTCAGAACAAGGTTTGAAGTCAGCCAACGCATCCCGATGTGCCAGCAAGGTGTCAGCTTGACCGAGCAGGGATTCGGCGTGCTGGAACAGGTGCCTAAGAATGTTATCTGGAATGATCTTAGTCTTGGCTTTGGTTGATTGTTTGTGCCCGGCCAGGGAGACGGCCGAGCTTTCTGGCCAGGGGTGACCAAACGCGCTTGGGGTATCCCGAAGGAGTTGCCAGCATCGCTCAACAGCAAAGAACTTATGCGCCTTCGTCTGACTGGCAAGTGGATTGAAGGGTCTTTTTGCAGAAGTAAGGCGGTGGACGAATTCCACATAGCGGGCGGCTACCAGAGGCGTCACCTTCTCCTGAGTGCTAATCCCCTGCTCGTGTAACCAGTTCAACCAACACACCAAATCGCCGAACAACGCTTTAATAGTGCCATTGCTCAGCTCGCGCTCTCGCCAGATTGACCGTGCCAGGATAATTTTGGCCTCGAATCGCAGCTGCTCCCCGGTGATCCGAGCAAAGTTCAATTTTCGATCAGCGTCATTCCGGTTTGCCGTGCTCTTCGATTTCGGCAACCACCACTCCGGATCTTCGTATCGTGAGAGTACGTACAGCAACCCGTCGGCCCGATCTGTGGTGATGATACCGTGCAGTCCCTCACCGCTGGGTAACGCCTTCAACAGCCGCTCGCGGTTGGCCAGCACCTCTGCGCCGGAGGTCTCGATCATATCGCCATCCTCGCCATGCTGAGGTCTCGCCAGAAGGGGTGAGGTTGGTTTTTGGCCTTTTCCCGTTGCTCCGCCACCAGGTTCGCGTCAAAGCGAGGGGCGATCTCCTCGTCGATCAGACGAATGACTTGTTTCAGGTATTTCGTCCAGCGCTTGCCACCAAAGGTGTCGTAGTTGCGCAGAGTGGCCCAGTAGAAGCTGAACAGCCGATACAGATCATCGCCGGTCACCACGAAGCTCTTGCATCGGAAGCAGCCCAGATAGTCCTGACAGGGCTCGCCGTTTTTCGGAGATCGATGCCCCCGGCGGACATCCTGGCATGACGCAACGGGCGTCTGATCACTGGCGATGACATCCGGCTTGCTGAGAAGCTCCTGAACACGCGTCTCACCTAAAAAACGCATGTTGGTTTCCGCTTCCGGTGGTGCCTCCCAGTAGTGGGCATTGCCGGTCTGAACCGTGTGTCGTCCCGTTCTGGCCGTGATCAACGGATCTTGGCCAGACATCTCCCAGACGCGATTCAGAAGCGTCTGACGAAGCCGACTGACATTCAACGTGAGCGGCTTGCCATCGTCTGTTTGAAGCTGGTGTTTGTCGACAAGTAGCTTGATGATGTAGTGCAAATGGGTTGCAGTGAGTCGACATGGTTTGCCCGCGTACTTGCCCCGCACTCCCTCGTAGACCAGCAGTCGACCCCTATCACCGAACTCGGCGCGTATAGAGGCATTCCTCTTAACGATCAGATCAATGGCATCAGCGGCATAGAGATGGACACTGGCCATCTCAGACACTTCTTCGGACTTTCTGAGGGCAACCACGTGCGTGGCGTTGCCGCGACGTTTAAAGCTCACTAGCAGCCGCAGGTTGGATTTGAGCGGGTGAGCCTGCACGCAGTCCGTGGTGAGTTCCAGGATGGGTGCCGGATTCATTCCAGTGGACAGCGCGATGGACAGCGCACAGACAGTCAAATCGTAGCTGTTCAGCGGTTCCGAGTGGGCCACAATTCGCTCCATCTCTATACGCAGCGCTTTGATCAAAAACCGCTTTTCATTTTTGCTGAGCCCCTTCTGGCTCTTACGTCGTTTGTTGGAATTCGGAAACGGATTGGCAGGCCAGACCGTTTTCATATCCACTTCCGGCCAAAAGCCGAACCGATGGCATGCCACAAGCAGAGATTTGGTTTTGGTAAAAAGACCCTTTTGCGAGCCGTATTCGATGGTCTCGTTCCTCAGGTGCTGAATAAATCGCTTGATCGTTTCGGCGTTGAGATCCGCCATAGTCAGGCTTTCACCACTAGCAGCGTGGAGTAACGACAGAAAGGGCGCAAAGTGACGAAAGCCAACGTTCCAGTTACCCACAATCGTGGTCAGGCTGAGGGACTTTCCATTAGTTTTGACGCTCTCAGCGACCAGCTTTTCGAGGGTGCACTGACAGGCGGCGGTGATGTCGTCGAAGCCCTGACCGTAAAATGGCCCGAAGTCCGCGTTTCTCGTGTTTGTTGTGTTTTCGGGAAAGGCAACGACGGTGTTCGCCGGTTTTGAAATACGCGCCTGATCAACGGCTGTGGTTGTCGCCTCGGTCGCAGTCTCGCCACCCTCCTGAACCCCAATCTCATACCCATCTAACGCGAAATCCTTTTTCATGCGCAGGCCGCCTCCTTCGCCGTTTCCTCAATTTCTTCCTGATAACTGGTGCGCAGGTCGTCTTCGATGTCGTCGAGGAAATGCAGGTATTTTTCCGTGGTCATGATGCTGCTGTGGCCGAGGCGATCCCGAACGTAGATCAAGGGATTAAATGTCGTACTCTTTCGGGACATCAACGATTTTAGGGTGTGCGTCGCGTAGGTATGGCGCAGGATGTGGGGATGACAGGCAAACGACAGCTCCAATCGGTTCAGTTGATTGTTGAGCGAGGTTGGAATGCTCCAGGACTTGCCCTTGGCGGTCACAAAGAGGGTTTTGGGGTCTGTGCCATGCTTTCGGATCGTTTCATGACGTTCGTGAATCACGTAGTCCCAGAGATCCGCCATCAATGATATCGGCACATGGATCGTCCGTGGCTTGTCTCCCTTGGTGCTCATCTCTTGGGGTTTAAGCTCAACAACTACATGACTTCGAGCCGAGATCGATTGGGGGGCTGACACATAAGTAACTGGAAACGTCAGAAGCTCTTCTTTACGCAACCCCGTCAGCAAGGCCAGGCGAACGATCAATCGAAGCGTTTTGTTGTTGATACTTTTGAGCAGCTCTTCCACTTGTTCTTTGTTGAGGACTTTGATCTTGGTTAGCGTGGTTTTAAGCAGCACATCCGGCTTTACGGCATACCCCCCAGAGGTGTCTGTGTGTGCCAGGAAACCCTTTGTCTGCCTGACTCTCACCGTTTCAAGGTCATACGGCAGCGTGCGTACCCAACCTTGTTTGAGGGCAAACTGATAAAACTTGATCACCAGGTGAAGTCGTCGATTTACCGTGGAGGCGCTAAGGTTAAATCGATCAAAGGAAACGTCTCGATACAGAGCTAACAGAGTTTCGTGATTTCGGTGATCAAGCTCTCTCCAATCAAAGCCATTGGCTTCAATGAACTCGAAATAATCACACAGATCTCTTCCAAACGTTTCCCAGCTACGATGACTTTGCACACTTCCACGTTTTAAGCAGTGATGGACGAGAAATTCCATTCCTTCGATAAACACATCATGATTGGCCTTGAGAAGAATCGGGAACCCTTCATAGGAATGTCCCCTGATTTCAAACTCTGGTGTGGCAAGAAGGAACTCCACCCTCGGACCCCCAATACTGTATTTTTATTCAGTATAAAGGAGTGGTTTAAGACTGCAACAGGTAGGTTACATTATCTGTGGTACAAAACATGGTCTATCTTTCCTGATGGCAGCCCGGCATTATCTGCCGCAACTGGGTAAATTGGATATGGCGGGAGTATAGCATTCTGACCCGTAGAAAAGAGACTCCCCTGAGCGGGGAAAAACCGGCGGTGATACAGGGTTTTTTCGTACCGGATCTTTGCCGGGTACGCTCTGTATTCATGCTACTGATCACCAGCGAACTTCTGGTTCTGGTGTTGGCCATTGTTCAGGCCAGCAACGGCTGGATCGACTGGAATTATTTCGCGCTTCTGTCGCTGTTTGTGCAGTGGACCTCCCTGTCCAGCGCCGCGCTGATTTGCCTGTTGCGAACCCGGCTGGCCAGGCTATCTGTAGCGCGGGCCACCCTGGCCATTGCCACCATCGTGCTACTGGATGTGCTCGCTTTCAGCTTGTTCGCCGACAGTGTTTTACACCCGCAACGGGGCAACACCGACTGGCAAGCCATTGCCAAAAAGCTACTGCTGGCACTGCTGATTGTTCTGATGGCATTGCGTTATTTTTATCTGCAATATCAATGGCAACAGCAACGGGAAGCAGAAATGCAATCGCACCTGGCAGCGCTGCAGGCACGCATACAGCCGCACTTTTTATTTAACAGCATGAACACCATCGCCAGCCTTATTGCGTCTGACCCGGAGCAAGCCGAAGAGGCTGTCCTGGATCTTTCGGAACTGTTTCGCGCCAGCCTGCGCACAGGTGACCAGCTCATTCCGCTGGCAAAAGAGCTGGAACTGTGTCAGCGCTATCTTGCCATTGAGGCACTGCGGCTAGGCCCACGCCTGAAGCTGGAATGGCATATTGCCGACGGGTTGGAACGCCAGGCCATACCACCGCTAACCTTGCAGCCATTGGTAGAAAATGCGGTTTATCACGGCATACAACCCCGGCCGGAGGGTGGTACGGTGCGCATAGAAGTAGAGGCGCGCGGTCACTTTGTGTACCTGCTGGTGCAAAACCCTAAACCCGAAGGCAGCGGCAGCCAGCACACCGGCAACCGCATGGCTCTGACCAACATACAGGCACGACTGCAGGCGCTGTTTGGTGAGCCGGCAGTGCTCAAACACAGCCACCAGGGAGATGTTTATACGGTTACCCTGAGGCTACCCGAAAGTACACAACATTCATGAAAAAACAGAAGATTTTGATAGCTGACGACGAGCCGTTGGCCCGGCAACGCCTGCGGCGACTGACCGAGAGCCTGCCGGAGTACCAGGTATGCGGCGAGGCCGTTGATGGCGATGCCACGCTTACCCAAGTGTCCGAGCTGCAACCCGACATTTTGCTGCTCGATATACGCATGCCGGGCCTTGACGGCATGGACGCGGCCGCCCGCCTGAGCCAGCTTGCCAATCCACCAGCGATCATTTTCTGCACCGCCTACGATCGCTACGCCATTCAGGCTTTCGGTGTGCAGGCTACCGCCTACCTGCTCAAGCCAGTGCGCAAAGATGCGCTGACAGAAGCTCTAGCCCGCGCCGGACGGGTTAATCGGGTACAATTACAAGCACTGACCAACAACACGCAACAGAACGCGGCGGACAACGAGCAACTGGCGGTTCGCACTCACCGCGGTACCGAGTTGATAGATATAGCCGGGATCCGCTATTGTCAGGCGGATCAAAAATACGTAACTATCCATCACACCCGCGGTGAAACAGTATCTGACTACACACTGAAAGAACTGGAAAATGCCTATCCGCGCCAGCTGCTTCGAATTCATCGCAACACCCTGGTCGGTGTACGTTTTATTCAGGCTTTAACGCGCGCACCGGATAACAGCAATCTGGTACGGCTCAGACACAACCTGGGCGAGCTTCAGGTCAGCCGCCGGCACGCTACCAGTGTGCGCCAATGGCTGCAGGGCCAACAACCCGGCTAATCCACACTGGCAGCACTGAACTGTGAAGCAGCAGGCGGCGCATAGCAGTCACCCACGGGACTTTTACGGCGCCACGGGGTAACCTTGGCGAACACTTTTAGAACAGACAGTGAGCACCATGTCCAAACGAACTCTTCGTGTTGCAACCCGCAGCAGCGCCTTGGCATTGTGGCAGGCGGAATTCATCAAGGCTGAACTGGAACGGCTCCACAGCAACGTAGTGGTTGAGCTGGTCAAGATTAAAACCCAGGGTGACAAAATCCTCGATGTGCCACTGGCCAAGATCGGCGGCAAAGGCCTGTTTGTAAAAGAGCTGGAAGAGGCCATGCTCGATGGCCGGGCAGATCTGGCAGTACACTCCATGAAAGACGTGCCCATGGAGTTCCCCGAAGGCCTTGGGCTGGTTGCCATCTGCGAACGGGAAGACCCCACAGACGCCTTCGTCAGCAACCACTACGAAAACGTAGATGCACTTCCCCACGGATCTGTCGTTGGCACCGCCAGCTTACGCCGGGAATCCCAGCTGCGGGCCTATCGCCCGGACCTGGAAATCCGGGTTCTGCGAGGTAACGTGAACACTCGCCTGGCGAAGCTCGATGCCGGTGATTATGCGGCCATTGTACTGGCCAGCTCCGGGCTCAAGCGCCTGGGCTTTCACGATCGGATCCGGTATTCCATGCCAGACACACTCTCCCTGCCTGCGGTGGGTCAGGGCGCGCTTGGCATCGAGTGCCGACTCAGTGACAGCGAACTGCTCGCCATGCTGGAGCCACTGAACCACCAGGACACCGCTGATCGGGTAAAGGCCGAACGAGCTCTCAATCGCCGCCTTGAAGGTGGGTGCCAGGTACCTATTGCAGCCTATGCCCTGCTAGAAGACAACGACAACACCGTGTGGTTGCGGGCACTGGTAGGCGCGGTTGACGGTACAAAAATCCTTCGTGCTGAAGGCCGGGCTCCACGGGCGGAAGGGGAGCGCTTGGGCCGCGAGCTGGCAGAGAATCTACTGGCACAGGGCGCAGACAAAATTCTGGCTGAAATTTATGGCCACACTCCGCACTGATTCACCCAGCCTGGCTGGTCGGCGCGTTCTGATTTGCCGGCCAGAACCAGAAGCGTCTCGACTGGCCCGGCAGTTTCAGTCTGCCGGCGCCCGGGTTCACGTGTTTCCGCTGGTTGACCGGGAACCGCTGCCAGAAACCCCGGAACGACGCGCAACCATTCTGAGCCTCGATGAATTCTCCCACGTTATCACTGTTAGCCCCTATGCCGCGCGCCTGTTATTACAGGAGCTGGACACCTGGTGGCCTCAACTTCCCGCTGGCCTGAAATGGTACGGGGTGGGCGCTGGCACAGCGAAAGCCCTTGCTGAGCAGGGGCTGAGCCCGCGTATACCCGACGAAGGCTGGACCAGCGAGGCATTGCTGAAACTGCCGTCGTTATCACAGTTCAGCGGCGAACGGGTCTTGGTCGCCCGCGGGGAGGCGGGGCGCGAACTGACCCGAAAAACCCTGGAAGCCCGTGGCGCACGGGTTACTGTCATGCCGCTTTACAGGAGGTTCTGCCCGGACTACACGCCGGCACAGATCAACAGCGCTCTGGAGCAATTTGCACCTGAAGCCATTATCGCGCTCTCTGGCGAAACTCTGGACAATCTCATCGCACTATGTGCGAATTGCAGCCATAATCTATACGATAGACTTGTCGTTGTGCCCGCCCGTCGTATCGCCGACCAGGCTCGCGCAGCGGGATTCAACGCTCCGTTTATACCAGGAAGCCTTGCCGATAATGACATCGTGGCCGCCGTTGCAGAACAACTGGCAGGCCGGGACGGTGGCTCCGGAACAGCCAAGTAAGGATGCCCGTGACTGAAACAACAAAGCAATTACCCGCCCGGATCGAAACAGAACAACCCGCCCGCCAAAGAATCTGGCCAGTGTGGATTATTGCCATCGTTGCCCTCATCTGTGTAGTCGTGCTGGCGCTATGGAACTGGCAACAGTGGAACAATCAGCAGAGCACCTTGCAGACACTGAAAAACGTACAGCAAAATACGGCCCAGCTTGAGAGCCGGTACGGCGACAGTGGCAGCCAGCAAAGCCAGCGTTTGCAATCCCTGGAGAACAAACTCACCTCCCAGCGTGAGCTTATTGCCACACAGCAACGGCAAATTGATCACAATGCCCGCGAACTGCTGGAAGCCGGAAACCGTACCCGCACAGACTGGCTACTGGCCGAAGCAGAATATCTGCTGCGTATTGCAAACCAGCGCTTGTTGATTGAAAAAGACATTAAGGGTGCCCTTTCTGCCCTCAAGGCCACAGATGAGGTACTGGCTGAATCTGATGACATAGGCGTATACCCGGTGCGCCAGCAACTCGCCCAGGAAATCCTGTCACTCAAGAGCATTACCGGCGTTGATAGAACCGGCCTCTACCTCACCCTTGAAGCCGCCATCGACAGTGTTCATCAGCTCACCGACCAAGCGCTGATCAGTGAGCAGGCCCCCGGATTTACAGGCAACTCACAATCAGACGACGCGCCACCAGAAGGCGGTGAGCCGGGCATGCTGACCAAGGCCTGGCAAAAATTCAAATCCACACTGATGCAAGTGATTGTGGTTCGCCGCATGGATGAATCGGTTAAGCCGCTACTGTCACCAGATCAAAGCGCCTATGCGCGGCTGAATCTGCAACTGATGCTGGAGGAAGCCGAAATGGCGGTACTCCGGGGCAACCAGCCTCTGTACAAGCGCGCGCTCGCCAAAGCACAGGCCACCGTTGAGAACTGGTATGACAGCAGCAACCCACGGGTAGGCGCGCTGTCCGACACCCTGGGAGAGCTGGCCAAAAACAATGTCGCCCCGGACCTGCCGGATATCAGTAAGTCCCTGGATCTGCTTAAAGAGCGGCTCGCAGGACGTCTAAATAAAGACAGTGAGGGGAAGGACGAAAAAAATCCTGATGCTAACGGAGGCAATGATTCATGATCGGCCTTCTACTGATCGTTCTGTTTGCCCTGTTAATTGGCACCGGGCTTTCCCTGGGGCTGCAATACGACCTGGGATACATTCGCATCAGCCTGGGCAACTACCTGGTCGAAACCAACTTCTGGGTGGGCCTTGCGCTTCTGGTCGTGGTGGTCGCGTTAATTGTATTAACCATTAATTTGTTTCGCCGCATGCGCCACGGGGGTGGCCTGGTAGCTAACTGGGTGTCCCGCGGTAAAGAGCGCCGAGCGAGACGCCGCACCACTCACGGCTTGTTAGCCCTGGCAGAAGGCAACTGGCCCAGAGCCCGAAAGATGCTTACATCAGCCGCAGACAATTCAGACACCCCGCTTATCAATTATTTGGCTGCGGCCCAGGCGGCCTTTGAGTGCGGTGACCATGAGGCCGAAGATGAGCTGCTGAGAAAGGCCTTTGAAAGCACCCCCGGCTCCGATATGGCCGTAGGTATTACCCAGGCTCAACTTCAGCTTGCCGGCAATCGTTTGGAACAAGCCCTTGCGACGCTGGTGCGTTTGCGCAAACAGTCGCCACGCCACCCTTTCGTATTAAAACTGCTAAAAAACACATACCTCCGCCTGGAAGAGTGGCGCGAGTTATCGAAGTTGCTGCCAGAACTGCGTAAGCACAATGTACTTCCAGAATCTGAATTGGGAGAGCTTCAACGACTGGTATGGCACAATCTTCTGGAGCGGGCGGCAGAAGACTGCCGGCGGCGACAAGCGGAAGACCCCAACGCTTCACTGGAACCCATCACCCGACTTTGGGATGAGCTTCCGGGGTTTCTGCGCAAAGACGAAAAAACCATCGGAGACTATGCCCGACTGCTCGCTGACCTTGGCGATGAGGTGCAAACTGAAACTCTGCTCCGCAAGGTTCTGCACAATCACTGGAGCGATGACCTGGTCAATCTTTATGGCCGGGTAGAAGGGCGCGAACCGGACGAACAGCTTCTTACAGCCGAACAGTGGTTAAAAGACCGGCCGAACAATGCAGAACTGCTACTGGCACTTGGCCGATTGAGCCTGCGCAACGAACTTTGGGGCAAAGCCCGGGAATATTTTGAGACCAGCTTGGGGCTACGCCGAAGCCGCGAGGCTCTGGCAGAATTAAGTCGCCTGAGCGCTCACATGGGTGATGAAGAAGTGAGCATCAAACTTATGATGCAGGGACTGGCAAAGGATAATAAGCTGCCGGAACTGCCCATGCCAAAAGCCTAGCAAAACAACAAGCCGGCAGGCAGGCGCCTGCCGGCTTGTTGTTTTAGTGCCTGGGTGCGTACTCCAGCACATCCGAAAAGAACCCCTCTGGCGGCAACCCGGCTTCAACCAAGGCATCCAACAGCGTATACACCATAGTCGGCGAGCCGCTTGCGTGTACTTCCACATTCTTCCAGTCCATGCCAGAGGCCAGCACCGCACGCACCAACTGATCGTGGTGCCCGCTCCAGTCGCTATCCTCATCATCGCCCACCACAGGCTGAAACGTGAATGCCGGCCAATCCTGCGCCCATTGCTGAGCCATGGATCTCAGATACATATCCTCATGGCGGCGAACGCCCCAGAACAGTTTTACCGGGCGGGCAAAGGACGTACCGCGCAAATAATCCACCAGACTTTTCATTTGCGCAAAGCCCGTACCGGCTGCAACCAGCACCAAGGGCTTTTCGGGGGCGGAGGCAAGACAGGCCTTGCCGTGGGGTAACTCCAGATTAACAGTTTCGCCCGATGTCAGGGCATCAATCACCTTTTGCGCCGACAGCCACTCTGCCGAGGCCTGAATATGTAACTCAATATTCTGCTCTGATGGGCTGCTGGCTATGGAAAAATAACAGGGCCCGGCATCCTGAAGGTTAACGGATAGATACTGGCCCGCATGAAATGACAGCTCCCGCCGCCGCGGCAACTGAAGTTCAACCCGATACACATCGTGGCTAATCGACCGTACATCCACGACATTTGCCTGGAACTTTTTGGGCTGGTTGTTTCCTGCTGCCATAACGGCGGTTATCTCCAATTCAATATCACCAAGCGCCTCAGTTCTACACATCATCAGCCGCGCGCCGGGCGGAATTATCTGCTGGTTTCGGGTATTCAAGGCATAGCCATTAAGCAACCGCGCCTCACAAAGTTCACACACACCATTCTTGCATGCTGACGGCACGGCAATTCCTGCCCTACCCGCCGCGCTAAGCAAATCTCTACCAGCGGGTGCCTTGTAACTGAGCCGGGAAGGAACAAGGCCTACCCGCCGGGGCTTGCTACTCATATCAATCGGGACGAACAGGTGCAGTTTCAATCCCCAAACTGTCCCACAGTTCATCCACCCGCTGTTTGACAGCCTCAGTCATGGCTATGGGCTCGCCCCACTCCCGCGTTGTCTCGCCCGGCCATTTATTGGTGGCATCCATTCCCATTTTGGAACCCAGGCCAGACACCGGCGAAGCAAAGTCGAGATAGTCTATGGGGGTGTGCTCTACCAGCATGGTGTCGCGGGTGGGGTCCATCCGGGTCGTTATGGCCCAGATCACATCTTCCCAGTTGCGAGCATCCACATCGTCATCGGTCACAATCACAAACTTGGTGTACATAAACTGCCGCAAAAACGACCAGACACCCATCATCACACGCTTGGCATGCCCCGGGTACTGCTTTTTCATGGTAACCACTGCTAGGCGGTAAGAGCAGCCTTCCGGTGGCAAGTAGAAATCAACAATCTCAGGGAACTGCTTTTGCAAAATAGGAATGAATACTTCGTTCAGGGCCACGCCCAAAATAGCCGGCTCATCTGGCGGCCTGCCAGTGTATGTGCTGTGATAAATCGGGTCTTTACGGTGGGTTATCCGCTCAACGGTGAACACCGGAAACTCATCCACTTCGTTATAATAGCCGGTATGGTCGCCGAACGGACCTTCAGGCGCGTAATCGTCCGGATAAATAAAGCCTTCCAAAACTATCTCGGCGCTGGCCGGCACTTGCAGATCGCTAAGGCCCGCCTGCACCAACTCGGTGCGGCTGCCACGCAGCAAACCGGCAAATGCATATTCCGACAGCGAATCGGGTACCGGGGTCACCGCACCCAAAATAGTGGCTGGATCGGCGCCCAGGGCCACAGCCACCGGGTATGGCTCGCCTGGATTCTGTTTCTGGAACTCCTGAAAGTCCAACGCCCCCCCACGATGACTTAACCAACGCATGATAAGCCGGTTACGACCAATCACTTGCTGGCGATATATGCCAAGGTTCTGCCGTTCTTTATGGGGCCCGCGGGTAATTACCAGCGGCCAGGTAACCAGCGGGCCTGCATCGTCGGGCCAGCAATGCTGTACCGGTATCTGATACAAATCGACTTTATCTTTCTCGATAACCACGTCTTGGCAGGGCGCTGACCTGAGCACTTTCGGGCTCATGCGCATCACTTGCCGGAGTAGCGGTAATTTCTCTATCGCGTCTTTGAAGCCTTTGGGGGGATCTGGCTCTTTGAGGTATGCCAGCAGTTTGCCAACGTCCCGAAGCGCGGTTACGTTCTCTTGCCCCATACCCAGGGCCACTCTTCTGGTGGTACCAAAGAGGTTGGCAAGCACGGGCATGTCGTAGCCTTTGGGGTTTTCAAACAACAATGCAGGCCCACCTGCCCGCAGGGTACGATCGCAGATTTCGGTCATTTCCAGATGGGGGTCTACTTCAACCAAGATGCGTTTCAGCTCGCCCAGTTTTTCCAACTGGTCAATAAAGTCCCGCAGATCGTTGTATTTCATCGTTGGCTCCGGTTAGTTCCGGCAATATACGTGGATTCGAAGAAATTGGTTCTGACTAAGTGCAAGAACAGGATGGGGGACGCCTTGCCCAGACACGCCGTAAACCCATCCCTGGGGGCTCGGCATTGCCATCCCTGGCAATGCACGGTCTGAGCAAGGCGTCCCCCACCCTGTTCATTTGATCACCAGTTACCTAAATGCCAAAACGCATTTAAGCTTTACGGTAATCAGTATATGCGCGCACAAAATTTGATCGGCAGTACCGGGGCAACCTTCCCCGGACCGTGCATTGCCAAGGATGGCAATGCCGAGCCCCCAGGGATGGGTTTACGGCGTGTCCGGGGAAGGTTGCCCCGGTACTGCCAGCCTCCGCAATCCCTGAGGCGCCATGACTCTAGCTTTTAACGACGCTTCATCGATTGGAAGAAATCGTCGTTGGTCTTGGAGTCTTTCAGCTTATCAAGCAGGAACTCGATGGCGGCGGTGTCGTCGTCCATAGAGTGCAGCAGCTTACGCAAAATCCAGATGCGCTGGATATCCGCTTCGCTCATTAGCAGATCTTCGCGGCGCGTGCCGGAGCTGCGAATATTAATGGCCGGGTACACACGCTTTTCGGCGATCTTGCGATCAAGGTGCACTTCCATGTTGCCTGTGCCCTTGAACTCCTCGTAGATCACCTCGTCCATCTTGGAACCTGTGCTCACCAGAGCCGTCGCAAGGATCGTCAGGCTGCCGCCCTCTTCTACATTACGAGCCGCACCAAAGAAGCGTTTTGGCTTTTCCAGGGCGTGGGCATCGACACCACCGGTCAATACTTTGCCGGAGGATGGAATCACCGTGTTGTAAGCACGGGCCAGACGGGTAATGGAATCCAGCAGGATAACCACGTCTTTTTTGTGCTCAACCAGCCGCTTGGCCTTCTCGATCACCATTTCCGCAACCTGAACGTGACGCGCAGGCGGCTCATCAAACGTGGAAGCAATAACCTCACCACGTACGGTGCGCTGCATCTCAGTCACTTCTTCCGGTCGTTCGTCAATCAGCAACACCATCACGTGGCATTCCGGATTGTTGCGGGTAATCGACTGGGCGATGCTCTGCATCAGCAGGGTTTTACCTGCCTTGGGTGGAGAAACGATCAAACCACGCTGGCCTTTGCCAATGGGCGCCACCAGATCCAGCACGCGGGACGACAGGTCTTCGGTACTCCCATTGCCGGCCTCAAGCTGCATGCGCTCGTCAGGGAACAGCGGCGTCAGGTTTTCAAACAGAATCTTGTTGCGGGCGTTGTCAGGCTTGTCGAAGTTAATCTCCGCAACCTTTAACAGAGCAAAATAACGCTCGCCATCTTTCGGCGGGCGAATTTTGCCGGCAACAGTATCACCGGTGCGCAAATTGAAACGGCGGATTTGGCTGGGAGAGACGTAAATATCGTCTGGCCCGGCCAGGTAGGAGGCATCAGCGGAGCGGAGGAAGCCGAAACCATCCTGCAAAATCTCCAGTACGCCATCGCCATATATGTCTTCGCCGCTTTTTGCATGTCTCTTCAAAATAGTGAAGATGACATCCTGTTTGCGCGAACGTGCCAGGTTATCGAGACCCATCTCTTGCGCGATGTCGAGCAATTCGGGCATGGAGTTCTGCTTAAGTGCGGTAAGGTTCATAAGTTATTAGATTTTCAAGAATGGAAGTAAACGAATATTGGAGTGACAGGAGCGCCCCTGAACATATTTATAAAATCGTTGTCAAAACAGATGCTGGCCGATGAAGCAACCGGTGCGGATGAAATCCGGATTAAAAACTATAACCAGTAGAGTGGGAACAACCGTTCGTAGGGCAGGAACGATAATCTGCTACCTTGCTGGCCAATGTCAAGTATAAAGGCCAAATTAACAGCCTTAATGCGACCAAATAACTGCCTAAAACCCCCATATGCCTCCCCCTGATGGGTTACTCCCTTCCATTTCCAGCGACTCATGGGGATACTAACTGGCAAACTTCCAGCTGATTTTCGGAGCCTTTTTCATGAGCAGTGAACGCACTGATGAACTCACCCCTTTAAATATCGCCATTCTGACGATTTCCGATACCCGCGGGCCTGCGGAAGACTCTTCCGGACAGTTTCTTGAGGACAGTGTTATCGAAGCTGGACACCAATTGATTTCCCGGCGCATTCTCCCGGATGACGTATACCTGGTACGGGCCGCTATGTCTTCCTGGATTGCGCAGCCAGATATTCATGTGGTGATCATCACCGGTGGCACAGGTTTTCATGAACGGGACAGCACCCCAGAGGCCGTGGGCCCTTTGCTGGATAAGAGCATTGAAGGTTTTGGCGAAGAGTTTCGACGCCAGTCTGCGGCAGAAATTGGCACGTCCACTATTCAGTCCCGAGCGTTTGGCGGCCTTGCCAATCATACGGCAATCTTCTGTCTGCCAGGCTCCACAGGTGCGTGCCGAACGGGTTGGCACGGCATTTTGAATACCCAGCTGGACAGCCGGCACGGCCCATGCAACTTCTCAGAATTACTTGGCCGCAAGCCGTCACGTGCCATTGAGCGCCTTCACCAGGTTGTCGGTACCCGCGCCGTTCGCTAGCCCAGACTAAGGAGACACATTATGGCCGCCAATCTGACGCCTGTAGAAGAGGCCATTGCCCACCTGCTGAACAAGGCGCCGGTGATCACAGACACCCAACGCTTACCCCTTACCCAAAGCCTGGGGCGTATACTGGCGCAGGACTATCAGGTTCCTGCAGATGTGCCGCCAGCAGATAACAGCGCAGTGGATGGCTACGCCCTGCGTGCAGAAGATCACACCGCAGGTCAACCGCTGGCAATCTCTGACCGAATTCCCGCAGGTTCGGCGCCAGCCCCACTAAAGCCGGGTACAGCAGCCCGCATTTTTACCGGTTCAGAAGTGCCTGCCGGCGCCGATACAGTGGTCATGCAAGAGCGGGTTGAGGTTACGGATAACGGCATTGTGATTCAGGCCGAGGTGAAAGCCGATCAGAATATTCGAAGGCGTGGTCAGGATCTGGCCGGGGGCAGCCTGGCGCTGGCGAAAGGCACGAAAATCCGCGCGCAGGAAATGGGACTTTTGGCGTCTATGGGCGTGGCAGAGGTTACGGTTGCAAAAAAGCTGCGGGTTGCGGTTTTATCCACCGGCGACGAGTTGGTAGATCCGGGGCTGCCCTTGGGACCGGGCCAGATTTATAATACCAATCGCTTCACCCTGCTCGGCTTGCTGGCAGAGGCAGGCTGCGACGTTGCCCTGTGCGAAACACTGCGCGATAAACGCGACCTTACCCGGGACACACTGGAACGGGCCGCAGCACAGGCAGACTTGATCATCACCAGCGGCGGCGTTTCCGTGGGCGAGGAAGATCATGTGCGCGCGGTGCTGGAGGAAGCAGGCGAGCTTTCACTATGGCGCATGGCGATCAAGCCCGGCAAGCCTTTGGCGTTCGGATCGATCAACAACACGCCGGTTTTAGGCCTTCCCGGCAACCCGGCGGCAGTGCTGGTCACGTTTCTGGTTGTAGGCATGCCCTACATTCGCACCCGCCAGGGTCGCTCACAGGTCCATCCGGTTGGGCAACAATTGCCTTCAATGTTTTCGGTTTCGTCGCCCTCAATACGCAAAGAATTTGTCCGGGCCCGCACCGAGACAGCCGATGGCAAGGCCCGGGTCAATGCCTTTTCAAACCAGAGCTCTGGTGTGTTGAGTTCTGCATGCTGGGCCAATGGCCTGGCTGTGGTTCCCGAGCACACCACTTTGGCAGAGGGCGACACACTGACTTATTACCCATTTACTGAACTATTGAGCTGATATGTCCGAGCAGACCTTAACTGTCCGTTTTTTTGCCCGGCTCCGGGAGGAGCTGGATACAGAGCAACTTACGCTGTCTGCCGATCGAAATCAGACAGCAGGCGACATACTCACTGCACTGGCGAGCCGTGGCGGCCCCTGGGCACAGCTACAGGGCGACCAACCGGTGATGATTGCGATTAATCAGGCAATGGCAAAGCCTGGCTCACCTGTTAAGGCCGGTGATGAAGTGGCTTTTTTCCCGCCTGTGACCGGGGGTTAAAATGATTAGCATTCAGACTGAAGACTTTGATGCAGGCGCGGAGTATAAGGCGCTACGTGATAGCGGCGCTGGTACCGGCGCAATTGCAACGTTTACCGGGCTGGTACGGGACAGCGGTGACACTCAGGGTGTGTCCGGGTTATTTCTGGAGCATTACCCGGGAATGACGGAGCAGGTCATTGCGGAGCTGATTGAGGAGGCTTCGCAGCGCTGGAATGTGCGTAAGACCCGGGTGATTCACCGGGTTGGCCGGCTGCTCCTGCAGGAGCAAATTGTGTTTGTGGGGGTTTGCAGTGGCCATCGGGGTGATGCGTTCGCGGCCTGTGAATTTATTATGGACGCTTTGAAGACATCGGCGCCGTTTTGGAAGAAGGAGCTTTCTGAAGACGGGGAGCATTGGGTGGAGCAAAAAGCCTCGGATGTTGCTCGTGGTGAAGCTTGGGAGAAATAGTCCGGTGTTTGCCGGTCGGCCTTTGGCGCGGGTCGTCTCGCCGAAAAACGCTGTAAATACGTCCGTGTACGCTTGGCTACGCCATCCATGGCTCCGCACATTTTCGGCGAGACGACCCGCGCCAAAGGCCTAGTATGTTTCTATATTTCATCAGCTTAGCTGCTAACTCATCAGATCTTCTGGCCGATTTCTGTTTTTAAACGTGTCCGCGGCATCTGGGCAATCCAGTGTTTTTGCACCAGCGGTTTCAGCGAACACCATCACTCTACGGTTATCGTTCCTTAGCTGGCTTTCCAGCGCCTTTGCCAGTGAAACCGGGTATATGCCATGTAACGGATGAGCTCTGCCGTCGGCTTGGGCAATAACGGGTAGATCGGGCTGTTCGCGCCAGGCGGTAAGGAGTCTCTGGAATAATTCTGGCTGTATGCCGGGAGTGTCGCATGGGCATACGACTACCGCGTCAAAGCCGCGCTTGCTGGCTTCGGTCAGACCCGCAAATAGGCCCGCGAGAGGACCCTGGCCTTTAAAATCAGTCGCGTCCTGGAGTACGTCGCCGAGTAAGCGGTATTCTTCCAGTGAGCGGTTGGCACTGATGAGTAAGGGCGAGGAAGCCGCTACCAGGGCATCGGCTACCCAGTGCGCCATTGGGCGCTCACGCCAGTGCATCAGGCCTTTGTCTTTGCCATTCATGCGGGTTCCTGCCCCGCCGGCCAGGAGCAGGCTGCATGCTGTATTTGACGGTGTTTTGATCATGGCGAATCTCAAGATCAACGGTTGGCGCTTTCAGGACTTCCAATAATAAAAAACCGCCCAAGAGCTGAGCCCAGGGGCGGTTTTCAGGCTACCAAAACGCAATCAGAGATTGCTGTCCAGGAATGCCGCGAGCTGGGACTTGGACAGTGCGCCTACTTTAGTGGCGTCGACGTTGCCGTTTTTGAACAGCATCAGGGTCGGAATACCACGAATGTTGAACTTGGGTGGTGTCTGTTCATTTTCGTCGATGTTGAGCTTGCAGATCTTCAGTTTACCATCGTATTCGTCGGCAATTTCTTCAAGTATCGGTGCAATCATTTTGCAGGGGCCACACCACTCTGCCCAGTAATCTACCAATACAGGCACATCAGATTGAAGTACATCCTGGTCGAAGGAGGCATCTGTTACGTTTACGATATTTCCGCTCATTTCATTTTCCTGATTCATGCACCACAGCAGGCTTTCGGCCTATGAACCGGTGCCTGCATGCGTGTGCCGTTGACTGTTGCTAGAGGTTGCCGCTGTTCGAAGGCAACCTTTCACTCCCCATCACATTAATTGACACTTTACGCGATTGGGCCTGCGTATGTGAAGCAGTAGATGCACCAGCTTGAATCCGCAAGCGTCTGACCCCAGTCAATTCGAACGGCTTTGCGTTGTGTGCAAACCCTCGCGCCTACTGACAGGTCCGGGGCTTATCGCTTATAGTGGCCGCAACTTTATGCCACAGGACTCTGACCATTGTGACGGCCACCCCTCCCGCCGAAAACGCCATATCTGCACCCAGCATGCTGGCGGCCATTGATATGGGTTCAAACAGCTTTCACATGGTGGCTGCCCGGCTCGTGCACGGTGAAATACGCACCATAGAAACAATGGGCGAGAAGGTTCAGCTCGGCGATGGGCTTGATTCGGATAACAATCTGACCGAAAGCGCTCAGAGGCGGGGCCTGACTTGCCTGCGCCGATTTGCGCAAAGGCTCAATGGCACACCACCTGAAGGCGTCCAGATAGTAGGCACCAATGCACTGAGAATGGCACGCAACGCCGACCAGTTCATTGCTCGTGCCGAGGAGGTGCTGGGTTATCCTGTGGAGATTATTGCCGGCATAGAAGAAGCCCGGCTGATCTACCTGGGTGTCTCCCACACGCTGTCCGATGATTCCGGGCGGCGCTTGGTCATTGATATAGGCGGCGGCAGTACCGAGTTGATTATTGGCGAACGCTTTGAGCCCCAGGAGCTGGAAAGCCTGCATATGGGTTGCGTGTCCTTCCGGAACCGTTATTTTGCCGATGGCAGGATCACTCGCAAGCAGATGGACAACGCCATTACCCATGCCGAACAGGAACTTTTGAGTATTAAAAGGCGCTTCCGGTCGGTGGGCTGGCAGAGCTCTGTAGGGGCATCCGGCTCTATCAAAGCCATCAGTAACGTGTTGGCAGCTCTCAAGATCACCGATGGTACCATTACATGGAGCGCCATGGACGAGCTGCGGCGGCGCCTGGTGGACATGGGCAGCGTGGAAAAGCTTGGAATTCTGGGTTTGCGTCCGGATCGGCAGAACATCTTCCCGGCGGGCTTTGCCATCCTCATGGGGGCGTTTCAGTCGCTGAACATACAAGACATGATTTATACCGACGGCGCACTCCGGGAGGGCCTGCTTTATGGTATTGCCGGCAGGATTCAGCATGAGGATGTGCGCGAGCGCAGTATTTCAGCATTACTGGAAAGATATCACGTAGAACAGCGCCATAGTGCGGCGGTAGAAGCAACCGCGATTGCGGCGTGGGAACAGATTGCAGCCTCCTGGGGGCTGGACACGGTTGCCGATGAAGAAGTACTGCGCTGGGCCTGCCAACTGCACGAGATTGGCCTTGCCATATCCCACAGCCAATATCACAAACACGGCGCTTACCTGCTTCGTTATTCCGACATGGCAGGCTTCACACAACAAGCTCAGCGGGAGCTGGCTATTCTGGTGCGGGGCCATCGACGCAAATTTTCCGCAGCGATTTTTGAGGGAACTGACCCGGCCGACTTAAACCGGCTGCGGCATCTCTGTATTCTGGTGCGCCTTGCAGTGCTCATTCAACATTCCCGCAACCTGGAACCGCCACCAGCCTTCTCTTTAAAGCCAAGGGACAAGGGCCTGTTAATGACCTTTCCAGACGGCTGGTTCGACGAGCGCCCACTTACCCTCGCTGATCTGAGAAACGAACAGGACTACCTGGCGAAACAGAACTTTGTACTTGAACTGGCAGGCGGCTGACTAAACAGCCAACCCTGCCTCCATCGTCTCTACCGTTTCACTGACATCCAGCCATTCGGCTTCCGCGTCCTCAAGCGTCGCTTTAGCCTCTGCCTGCTTCCCCATCAGCTCTTTCAGCTGGTTTCTGGATTCATCACTGTACAAGGCCGGATCCGCTAACTGCGCTTCGAGACCGCTCAATACGTCCTGCAGGGATTCCATCTTCTTTTCCAAAGCCACCTGTTTTTTCCGGTATGGGCTCAGCTTTTGCCTGAGCGCCGCTTCCGCCCGCTTACGCGCTTTACGATCCTCTGCACTCTCGCCCACTCCGGTGTCTGGCTCTGGTACCAGGGTGCCGCCATCCGCCTGCACCTCCTCGGTGGCCTGTCGCTTTGGTGCCTCGGTATCGTCTTTGCGACGATCTGCCAGCCAGCGCTCATAGTCTTCAAGATCGCCTTTATATTCTGCAACACGGCCTTCATTAACCAGCCAGAATTCGTCCACAGTGTTGCGCAGCAGGTGTCTGTCGTGGGACACCACCACGATGGCGCCCTCAAAGTTCTGCAATGCCATGGTGAGCGCCTGGCGCATTTCCAGATCCAGGTGGTTAGTGGGTTCATCCAGCAGCAGCAAGTTAGGTTTCTGCCAGGCAATCACCGCCAGAGCAACACGGGCTTTTTCACCGCCCGAGAAGGTACGAATGGAGGCTAATGCTTCATCACCATGAAAATCAAAACCGCCCAGAAAGTTCCGAACACTCTGCTCAGAAGCGTTTGGCGACAGCCGCTGCAAGTGCAAGAAAGGACTGGCATCAAGATCCAGTGATTCCAACTGGTGCTGGGCAAAATAACCGATAGCCAGATTTTCACCGCAAGTTCGCTCGCCGGAGATCAGCGTGCTTGCCTCTCCTTGCTCCCCCTGCCCCAACAAAGCATCCATTAAAGTGGATTTACCCGCACCGTTTGGCCCTAGCAGGCCAATGCGGCTGCCCGGTAAAAGGCTCAGGTTTATGCCGTCAAGAATCACGGTTTCACCGTGGCCTGCCCGGCCATGGCGAATAGACAACAACGGGCTGGATACTTTGTCCGCAACCGGGAACTCAAAGCTGAATGGCGAATCTACGTGCGCCGGAGCAATTTTCTCCATGCGCTCCAGGGATTTCACCCGGCTTTGTGCCTGTCGAGCCTTGGTCGCTTGCGCCCTGAAACGATCAATAAAACGCTGGATTTCCGCAATTTTTGCCTGCTGGCGCTCGAAGCCGGCCTGCTGCTGCGCAAGCCGCTCACTACGCTGACTCTCAAATGCTGAGTAATTACCCGTATACAGCTCCAGCTTGCGGCGATCAAAATGCACGACATGGGTGGCTACCCGATCCATAAAATCGCGGTCGTGAGATATAAACAGCAAGGTGCCTTCGTACCGGCGCAACCAATTCTCAAGCCAGAGGCAGGCGTCAAGGTCCAGGTGGTTGGTTGGTTCATCCAGCAATAGCAGGTCGGAGGGCCGCATCAATGCCTGGGCCAGATTCAAGCGAATGCGCCAACCACCGGAAAAGGCCGACACTGGCCGGTCGGCATCGCCGTCCTGAAAACCCAGCCCGCGCAACAGCGATTCTGCGCGCCTGGCCGCAGACCAGGCTTCATGCACATCCAGCTCACCATGAATATGTGCCACAGCATTGTCGTCGCCCCGGGCTTCCGCCTGCTGCAACTCCCCCTCAAGCCGGCGCAAGTCCAGATCGCCATCAAGAACGAAATCTCTGGCGCTTCGACTGGTTGCCGCAACTTCCTGGGCCATCTGGGCAATACGGCAGCCGCCAGGCAGTGACACGTCGCCTTGCTCTGGCGATAACTGCCCAAGCAGCAACTGAAAGAGACTGGATTTACCAGCGCCATTAGCACCCACAATCGCAACTCGCTGCCCTGATTGCACCGTGACAGAGACGGAATCCAGCAACCAGATACCTGCCCGTTGTAAACTGAGATCTGTTATCGTTAACATGTTGTCACATAATCAATGTAGAATTGTCAGGGACGGTTCAGCGCTCATGTCGCTAAACTCGAAAATAACTCCGGATTTATCGTTAAACACCATGGAGTTGCCGGAAAACCTGGAACCGGACAATCCGCTCTGGCAGTTTGCGCTGACATTCTGGCAGCATTTGCCGGCACAGAAAGCTTGCCTGGCCCTGCAAAACAAGGGCTGGAGCGTAACACGAATTTTATGCGCGGGATGGCTCGCACTGAACGGCAGGGCGTATACCGGAATTGAAGACACTACCGTAACAGAGTGGCGCGACCGTGTAACCGGCAGCCTGCGCGCCATTCGAACGTCAGTGCCAAAGGCTCAGCCTTCTTATACCGCCCTGCGCACAAGCATAGCCAACCTTGAGCTGGAGGCAGAGCGAATTGAACTGGCTTTGGCCTGGCAACATTTAACAGTGCATCACTCGGAACAGATCACCATGGACGAGCACAACAACCTGATCCGACTCAACCTCGCTGCCGCGGCACCGGCATCTGGCATAACCGCAGACACCAGGCAGCTTCTCAGCACACTGGGCGATTATCTGATTGCCCTCAACCAAGGATACACACAGCCATGATGATGAAATGGCTCGTCCGGCTCTCATTTCCAGCCCTCGGCTTGCTTTTATTGCTGATTTTTTTTGGCCTGAACGATCCCGAGCAGACCTCTGAGCCGGTTGCCGACGAAACACAGCCTCAAATACCTGCCTTTGAGGGCCTGGTGCCTTCTCCCATTCCGACAGAAGGCCCGGATATCGTCTTTAAATGGCAAGATACCGACGGCAACTGGCATTATGCCGACCATCCGCCAGACCAGGGCCGCTGGAATACCCTGGCTATTGAAAGGACAGATAACAATCGATCACCTGCCAGTGTGGGCGGTTCTGAAACCGATTGGCAATCGCCTTACAACGCGCCCTTTTCTCTTAGCCCAAGTGCCGGAAGCAATGGTAGCTAACGGCCACTTGTCAGCAGAAGGCTGATTTCTGCAGCGCCTTAACAGATGTTCAGTGGAAACTGCGCCCTGAACCCGTTACCTTTTCCCCTCTGATAAACTCAACACGTGGGTTATTGCTCACACCCTACTGACTGAAAAGGACTACGTAATGAAAAAAACGCTGCTTGCACTGGCAATGACTGGCATGGTTGCCGGTTGCTCAACCTCATCAGAGACCCCGGCAGATCCAAAACTGGATTCCACCGATCAAAAGGTCAGCTATGGCATGGGCCTGGTACTGGGCGAGCGCATGAGCAACGACCTGCCGAACCTGCAGATGGACCAGTTTCTTCAGGGTATTCAGCACGGCAACGCCGACGATGAAGAAGCCAGGCGCATGGACCGCGAAGAAATCCAGGCCGCTTTGATGGAATACCAGAAGACGCTGCAGGAGGAGCAAGGCAAGCAGGCGGAAGAATTGGCTGGCAAAAACAAGGAAAAAGGCGAAGCTTTCCTTGCTGAAAACGCCGAGCGCGACGGCATCAAGACGACCGAGTCCGGCCTTCAGTACGAAGTACTGGAAGAAGGCAAGGGTGAGCAGCCAGCCTCAACTGATACTGTGCAGGTACATTACACCGGCGAACTGCTTTCTGGTGAGGTGTTTGATAGCTCCCGCGAGCGCGGAGAGCCTGTATCCTTCGGCCTGAATCAGGTTATCCCCGGCTGGACCGAAGGCCTGCAACTGATGAGCGAAGGCGCTCGCTACAAATTGTACATTCCTTCAGACTTGGCTTACGGCCCGGGCGGAAACCGCGCCATCGGCCCCAACGAAACCCTGATTTTTGATGTTGAGTTGCTGGCCATTAACCCGGGCGAAAGCGAGTCTGCAACCGAGTAATTCCGATCACTTCAGCACGTCTGAAGTCATAAAAAAAGCCTCAGCAAGCGTTACCGCTGCTGAGGCTTTTTGCTGCTTACTGTCTTCAAGCTGAGTCAGGCAGGCAACACCTTATCCCCGTGGGCGTTGTGCAGGTACTCAATCAGAAAATCTTCCATTTCAAAGCGGCTCTCCAGGCTTTCACCAAGGTGCGACAGCGCCTCAAACAACGCTTTTATATCCTGTTCGGAAAGGTCCCCGCCATCCAACTGATCATTAAAGTTAAGCGCCACTTCGGTGGTTTTCTCGATGCGAGGATAAACCTTGGCAGCCAGCTCCAGCCCACCGTCATCAAACTCCCGGGCCTCGCTGATTAGCTGCTCGTAAACCCCAAAGTGACCAGTGGACACATAATCCATCAGCACCTCACAAAGGCCTACAAACTTCTGTTTCAGCGCCTCTGTTTGGGAGAAATCATTTTCGTTGGACAGCTCACAATAATGAACCAGCAGTTCTTGACGCGCCTTGAGCCAGCGATCAATCAGTTCGTTGACGCCGCCCCAGCGCTCCCTTGCATTTCGGCAATTTTCCAACATGACGCCCGCTCTCCGCTTAATAATCCGTTCATTCAGCCCGGATGCTGATGATTGTCAAGTCGTGTTCAAGTTACCCCAAGCCAGCAGCTGGTCGCAACCGTTTCAGCCGGCAATCCAGCTTTTTGGTTTTCCACGGTGAACAAGCATGACCAGACCCGCAAGCACCAGCAAGGCAAAAAAGATCGCAGCCCAGCCAGGAATGCTCAGCCCAAGGAAGCGCCAAACCACCTCGGCACAGTCTCCAGTGCCTTTAAGCGCCGTAGTAAGCACCTCTGCCAAGGGCAAAACATCAAGCATATAGTCTACTGAAGGGCCGCAGGCGGGTACCTGATCGGCCGGCAGGTTCTGCAACCATAGCTGCCGTCCTGCCATGCCCAGCCCGGCACCGGCGGTGACAGCCAGTAGCGCCCCGTATACACGCAATCCAAATTGCCCTGGCCCGTGCAAAGCGGCGACAAAGCTCACCAGGCCCACACCCATAAAGCCAAAGCGTTGAAGCCAGCACAGAGGGCATGGCTCCAGACCCATCACATGTTCCATGTAAAACGCTACACCCAGTAATCCGGCGCAAACGACAAAAATACAGGCAAAGATGGCTCGTGCTCTCACAAAGTTTCCTCAGTTTTCCACAAATGCGTTGCCGGGCCTGCTATTCTCGGTGTATCCGGCGTATAACGCTGCTGATTTTGTCACTAAACCCTAAACCATGATTAACTGCAAGCTTATGACACCTCAGCCAAAACTCTTTTTTTTCAGTCTCTTCCTGCTGTTCTCTCTGGTACCTGCCGTGTCGGCAAATGAAGCCGCCCAAGCTGCAGAGGAAAAACCGAAAGCCCCAGGAATCACGGATTACATTGCCATGGAACCGTCGTTTGTAACCCACGTTGGGGGGGCGGATGGCAAGCTGACCTACCTGAAAGCGTCGGTTAGCTTGCGCGCCTCGCAAAAAACCACGCGGCCCGCTGTAGAAATTCACATGCCCAGGCTGCGCCACGAGCTCGTTATGCTATTTGGCGAGCAGACGGATACCGACGCACTGACCACAATGGATGGTCAGCAGGCACTGCGCGATGAGGCGGCATTAAGAATAAACAAGGTACTGGAAGAGCAGCAAACCGGCGAAGCGATTACCGGTGTGCTGCTTACGGAATTTGTCGTCCAAAAATAGCTAACAATCAGCGCAGACGTCGCTCAGGGACAGAGCGTTTCAGGCGATTCGGGAAAACAGATCATCATCCATGGCACGCTGTTCCTGGGCAGCCTCGCCCGCATCATCCCAGCCCGCTTCCCATGCCGCTACCACGACTTCTCCGCGATAAGGGCAACGGGCTTTCCCCATGCTCATAGAGGCCGCCATATAGCCCTGACGATACGCTTTGTTCAGCGCTTCG
The DNA here is from genome assembly GCF_052091845.1 of Marinobacter sp. Taxonomy (GTDB): domain Bacteria; phylum Pseudomonadota; class Gammaproteobacteria; order Pseudomonadales; family Oleiphilaceae; genus Marinobacter. The sequence continues at coordinate 26,899 of NZ_JBQDCO010000011.1, forward strand.
ACATCCCAGCCGAGTTTACCTTCCCTTGCCATGCCTCTTCTCCTGTGACTAATGCTATTGAAGTTAGCACCAGCCTCAGAAAGTGACAATCTTTTGTTCAGCTTCTGTGAAGCAGTCCCTCCACCAATGCACACAGCAGAGATAACGCGAATCAAAGGCCATACCTGCTCACCCTCTCAAGAGCGCAGATATTGCCCAAGAAAATCACTGAATGGCAAGGTATCTGACGCTTCTACCTGTTTCTGCTGCACCAGAGAATCCCTGCTCGCGGCGACGAATGCAGCCTGCAGGTCGGCCTCCATACCTTCCTGACGCAGTGTATTCTGGTGTTTGACTGCCATTTCCATGCCCCAATCGCGGTGCCCTAACCCAGTGGCCTGCATAGCATCAATAACCCGGGCCGAAGGTACTTGGCTATCGCCAGACAATACAGCTTGCTGGGCTGCCAACGCCTTGCGATAAACCTCCCCTCCATTCCAGCCATCAAGCACCTCGGCCAATGACTCAAGCCTATCCAGCAATGCCGTAGCGGCCTCGCCAATAGGGGTGCGCTCCCCCGCCCGGCAAAGGGTAAGTTCGTGGTTCCGCCCCCTGGCAACCACGTCCTTAAAGTTGTCATCCAGCATCTCGCATTCATCATCATCAATTCGCGGTGACTCTGACAGCAGGCAATCAAGCAGGAACAAATCCAGAAAATCGACCTGAGCCCCGCTAACTCCCAAGGGCGAGAACGGGTCCAGATCCAGACAACGCACTTCAACATACTCTACGCCACGGGTCTCGAGTGCCTGAATGGGCTTCTCACCACTTCGAGCTGTGCGCTTGGGGCGCACCGCACTGTAATACTCGTTCTCAATTTGCAGTACGCTGGTGTTAATCTGGATGAACTTACCATCACGCTGGGTGCCCAGCGCCTCATAGGCAGGCCAGTTGGTGTGGATAGCCCTATCCAGCGTTTGCGTATAAGTGCTGAGCTTGTTGAAGCAGATGTTCAACGACGATTGTGCATTATTGTGATAGCCCAGATCGCCCATGCGCAGCGAGGTGGCATGTTCACCAAACCAACTGCCACTATCAAAACGACCAAGATCGTGACGCACACCATCCACAAAGCTGGCATCCAGCGCCGGAGAAGCGCCGAACAACAGCATTAGCAGCCAACTCCTGCGCCGGAAATTGCGGATCAGCCAGAAATACTGTTCAGATTTGAAATCTTTCATGCCTTGCTGATTGCCCAGCATGTCTTGCCACTTTTCCCAGAAACTATCAGGCAACGAGAGGTTATAGTGCGTGCCGGCAATACTCTGCATCATGCGGCCATACCGAACCGCAAGGCCCTGTCGGTATACATGTTTTAACCGGCCGGTATTGGACGATCCGTACTCCGCAATGGGAATACTGGCATCGCCATTTAGCTCACAGGGCATACTGGCCGGCCAGAAGACCTCATCACCCAGATTCTGCTGAACAAAACGATGGGTGTTGCGCAGGGATGCCAGCAGCTCAGACGTACTGCTACACACCGGCGTAATCAGCTCCAGCAGGGATTCGGAGTAATCTGTGGTAATGGACGGGTGCGTAAGCGCAGAGCCCAAGGCCTCTGGATGTGGCGTCTGCGCTATGAACCCGTTGCGGTCAACGCGCAAACCTTCCTTCTCTACCCCTTTCAGAAATCCGTTCCAGTCGCTGGCCGCAAACTGGCGGAACATGGAATGGCGGGATTCGGCCATGATTGACTCCTGCTGCAGCCGGTTGTGCCGTATCGGGCGAACGCTGGCTGATGGAAATAGTTGAAACCGCTTAACGCTTGTCTTTACGGGCAGACGCGAGCGCCTGGGCTAACGCCCCTGCCATCGCCCCCTGCCCTGATTCTTTATTCTGGCCCCTGGGCGCCGGTTTACCTGGCGGCTGACCACCGCGGCTACTGGTATTCTGGCGATCGTCCGGGCGCCCGGAGGCGGGCCGCTTGGGCTGTGCTTTTTCGCCCGGCTGATCATCCATTCGCATGGTTAGCGCAATCCGCTTACGTGGAATGTCGACCTCCATCACTTTAATCTTCACAATATCGCCGGCCTTCACCACTTCGCGGGGGTCTTTCACAAAGGTGTGAGACAACGCGGAGATATGCACCAAACCGTCCTGGTGAACACCAATATCTACAAACGCGCCAAAATTGGTCACGTTGGTCACAGAGCCTTCCAGCACCATACCTGGCTCAAGATCACTCAGGGTTTCCACGCCTTCCTCAAAGCTTGCGAAACGAAACTCAGGGCGCGGATCCCGGCCAGGCTTTTCAAGCTCGGTAAGGATATCCTTGATGGTTGGCACACCGAACTGATCTGATACGTAATCCTGTGGATTCAGACCACGTAAAAACGCAACATCACCCACAATGCCTTCTACCTTGCGGCTGCTCTTCGCGGCGATGCTTTCAACAACACCGTAAGCTTCCGGGTGCACCGATGACCTGTCCAATGGGTTCTCGGCACTGGCGATGCGCAAAAACCCGGCCGCCTGCTCAAACGTTCGGGCGCCCAGTCGAGCCACTTTTAGCAGCTGCTTCCGGTTTTGGAACATGCCGTTCTGGTTACGGTATTCAATAATGTTCTGCGCGATGGTCTGACTCAGGCCCGACACCCTTGATAACAAAGGCGCGGAAGCGGTGTTCAGATCGACACCCACACCATTTACGCAGTCTTCAACGACGGCATCCAGACTGCGGGAAAGCTGCACCTGGGAAACATCGTGCTGGTATTGACCAACGCCTATGGATTTGGGTTCAAGCTTAACCAACTCGGCCAAGGGATCCTGCAGTCGGCGGGCAATGGACACAGCTCCGCGAATGGCTACATCCAGATCTGGCAACTCTTTAGCTGCAAACTCGGAAGCCGAGTAAATTGACGCCCCGGATTCGCTCACAACAATGCGCGCAAGTTTTAGCTCCGGGTAACGCTTGCTGAGCTCTCCAATCAGCTTTTCTGTCTCGCGAGAGGCGGTACCGTTGCCTATCGCCACCAGCTCAATGCGGTACTCCCGACACCAGGCTGCCAGCTGCTCAATCGAACGATCCCATTGCTTCTGGGGCGCGTGGGGGAAAATAGTGCCATGGCCGGCAACCTGACCGGTATCGTCAATAACCGCAACCTTCACCCCTGTTCGCAGGCCGGGGTCCAGGCCCAAAGTCGCCCTGGGGCCAGCAGGTGCCAGCAACAGCAAGTCTTTCAGGTTGGCTGCAAATACGTTGATGGCTTCGGTTTCCGCAGCCTCTCGTACCTGAGTCATGAGGTCTGTCTCAATCTGAGTCGACAGCTTTACGCGCCAGGTCCAACGCACGACTTCTGACAACCACTTGTCCGCAGCGCGGCCGTTATCCCGAATGTGCCAGCGGGCAGCAATGCGCTGTTCGGCAGGATGCGGTTGGCGGCGGTCTGCGTCTGAATCCCCCACAATCAGCGTGTAAGAAAGGATGCCTTCGTTACGGCCACGCAGAATAGCCAACGCCCGGTGGGAGGGTACTTTCTTCAGCAGCTCTACATGATCAAAGTAATCCCGGAACTTGGCACCCTCACCCTCTTTGCCTTCGATCACAGACACCTTTAGCTGCCCCTGCTGCCAGATAAAATCTCGCAGTTCGCCCAGCAGCTCGGCGTCTTCGGCAAAACGCTCCATCAGGATAGCGCGGGCACCTTCGAGGGCCGCCTTGGTGTCGGCAATGCCGGCCTCTGCATTGAGGTAGCCTTCTGCCGTGGCTTCCGGCTCAAGAGTAGGGTCACCTTGCAGCGCATCAGCTAATGGCTCCAGACCCGCTTCCCGGGCAATCTGGGCCTTGGTGCGACGCTTGGGTTTATAGGGGAGGTAAAGGTCTTCCAGGCGATTCTTGGTATCCGCATCCTGAATACTGGTGCGCAACTCGTCGCTCAGCTTGCCCTGCTCTTCAATACTCTTGAGGATAGTGCCGCGGCGGTCTTCCAGTTCCCTGAGATAACGCAGGCGCTCTTCCAAAGTACGCAGCTGGTTGTCATCCAGAGAGCCTGTCACCTCTTTACGGTAACGGGCAATAAACGGAACGGTGGAACCTTCGTCCAACAGGGCGACGGTGGCATTTACCTGTTGCTCACGTACGCCGAGTTCGTCGGCGATGCGCCTGGAGATACTGTTCATGCAACCTCTGTCTTATGCGTGTCTGATAAAGCAGCAAAGGTACAGCGGCTTACAGTTGCAGGCAAGCGGACTGGCCACGCTTGTTCAGAAATTGCACAAGATCGGCCCAGGGCATGGGGCGAGCGTAATAGTAACCCTGAATTTCATCGCAGTGTTGTTGACGCAGAAACTCAAGCTGGCTTTCGGTCTCCACCCCTTCAGCCACCACGCTAATCTGGAGGCTATGGGCCAAGCTGATGATTGCGCGAATAATATGCTCTGCGCCTGCAGACTCGCCTAGCGCCTGCACAAAGGACTTGTCGATTTTCACCAGCGAAATCGGCAAGTTCTGTAAATGGCTAAGAGAGGAGAAACCTGTGCCAAAATCATCAAGCGCAAAGCTGATACCCAGCTGATTAAGTTCTCGCAGACAACGCTGGGCATATTCCGGATCATGCATCATTGCGCTTTCTGTCAGCTCCAGTTCCAGCAAGCTGGTATCGACATTGGCATTGAAAATGATGCGGAAGATGGTTTCAGTCATCTTGCGGTCGTGAAACTGCCGAAACGAAAGATTAACGGCAAACACCAGGCCGGGGAAGCCAAGCCCGGCTGACTCCTGCAAGCGCTTACAGGCTTGCTCTATTACCCAGTAGCCAATAGGTACAATCAAGCCACTGCGCTCGGCAATGGGGATAAATTCGTCTGGCCCTACCAGGCCTCGCTTTGGATGGTTCCAGCGCAAAAGACACTCAACGCCACGCACCTCATTGCTGGCCAGATCAATCCGGGGCTGATAATACAATTCCAGCTCGTTACCCCTGAGCGCATTGCGCAAATCTGCTTCCAGTTTAAGTTGGTAGCCGGCAGAAATGTGCAGCTGCCGATCATAAAAACGATAGCTTGTACCTGGGTCGCGCTTGGCTTCAAACATGGCCCGGTTGGCACGGCGCATCAGATTTTCGGGGCTGTTTCCCGCTTCGGGATAAGTGGCCACACCCAGGCTGGCACTGACAGCCACACTCTGGCCACCAATAGATACGGGCTCATCCAGTGCGCTAACGACCTTGCGTATAATTTGTGTGATATCCAGCGAGTCTTCCACTTTTTCGATAATAATCGCTAACTCATCACCGCCGATACGCATCAGGGAGTCTACGCGCCGCAAACTGTGCCGAAGCTGCGACGCCAACCGGATCATGAACTGATCGCCCTTCTGATAGCCAAAAGACTCATTGATGCTTCGGAAATCATCAATATTCAGGTGTAGTAATGCCAGCCGGCGGGCGCCTCTCTGGGCTCTGAGTATGGCCTGCTGCAACCGGTCAAAAAACAAATCCCGGTTAATAAAACCACTTGCTACCCCTCTGCCAAGCTGCGTGTGGCCCGTGCTAGCCAATTGCCCCCGGTACCAGAGGCCCTTCACTGCACGACGAAAACTCCAGTGATCGAGCGCCTGCCGGCTGAGGTAATCCGAGGCCCCACTGGCACACAACTCCTGCGCCTTCTTGTCGGGTGCTTCCGCGCTAATAGCCAGAACAGGGCGACCGGCACTGGCAACCGCCAAATACTGCAAAAAAGCCGTTTCTGAACCACTGTGGAAAACGCAATCCCAAACAATGACATCAAAGGTTGCGTTGTGAATAAGATCGTCACAATCCGGCAGATCCGGGCACCAGGTTGAGTCCGGGCTGATTTCGGGATCGCCCGCCAACAGTGCATTGAGCCAGAGAAAATCCGCGTAATCAGGCGTCAATACAAGCAGGCGAAGCCGGTCGTGTCCGACAGTTTCCAGTGGCAAAGTCATTAAACAGGATCCGTAGGTGTGTGAGCAGCAAGCCTTTCATTAAAGGATAGCTGATAGATCGACAAGGTACAGGAAGTCAGGCTGGTGTAGACTATTGTGATACCGAAAAACTCCCGTCTCAACCCATTCTGGCAGTGAATTTGTGAGCAAACTTAACCCGAGACAAAATGAAGCGGTTCGCTATACCGACGGCCCGTTATTGGTGCTGGCCGGTGCAGGTAGTGGTAAAACCAGCGTAATTACCCGGAAAATCGCCTACCTCATTGAACATATTGGTATTCCTGGGCGCCATATTGCCGCCGTTACGTTTACCAACAAGGCCGCCCGTGAAATGAAAGAGCGGGTAGGAAAAATTGTGGATCGCAAATTAACCCGGGGCCTGATTGTCTCGACCTTCCACAACCTGGGGCTGAACATAATCCGGGAGGAACACTCTCACCTGGGTTATTACCCCGGCTTTTCAATATTTGACGCAGAAGACGCCAAAGCCCTGTTAAGGGACCTGATGCTTCGAGAGGCCAGCGCCGACGCCGGCGATGAACTCAACGATGTACAAATGACCATCTCGTCGTGGAAAAACGCCATGCGCGAGCCTGCCGAAGCATACAGCAAAGCTGCGGATGAGCGCGAGCAACGCATTGCCATCGTTTACAAATATTATAGCGAGTACCTGAAGGCCTATAACGCCGTTGATTTTGACGATTTGATCCTGCTCCCGGTGCAACTGTTTCGCAGTCATTCCGACGTGCTGGCAAAGTGGCGCCGAAAAATCCGCTACATGCTGGTGGATGAGTATCAGGATACTAACCTGTGCCAATACGAGCTGGTCAGAATGCTGGTAGCGGAGCGCGCTGCATTCACGGTAGTGGGCGACGACGACCAATCGATATACGCCTGGCGCGGGGCCCGGCCCGAAAACCTGGTGCAGCTGAAAGAAGACTTTCCGAGCCTTAAAATTGTGAAACTGGAGCAGAATTATCGCTCCACATCCCGCATTCTGCGCAGCGCCAACACGGTTATAGCCAACAACCCTCACGTGTTCGAGAAAGCCCTGTGGAGTGACCGTACCACTGGCGACGAGATTCGCATTGTACGGTGCCGTAACGAAGATGCAGAAACCGAACGGGTGGTCACAGAAATTCTCGATCAAAAGCTGAAGCAGGGGTTGGAGTTTCGGGATTTTGCAGTGCTGTATCGCGGTAATCATCAGGCCCGCTTGCTTGAGATGAAATTACAGGCCTACCAGATTCCTTATCGCATTTCGGGTGGCCAGTCATTTTTCGCCAAAAACGAAATCAAGGATGCCATGTCGTATCTACGCCTGCTGATTAACCCGGATGATGACACGGCTTTTCTGCGGGTGGTGAATGTACCGCGCCGGGAAATTGGCCCTCGCACCCTGGAGCAGCTTAGCCACTATGCGCGAGCCCGCAATGTGAGCCTGTTTAAATCACTGGGCGACATGGGAGCCGAAACCCACGTAACCGAGAAAGGTCTGGACAGATTAAGGCGCTTTGCCCACTGGGTAGATACCACCTGCCAGCGCTTGCATTGTGAGAACCCGGTTCCGGTTATCAAACAGCTGTTTACCGATATTGAATACGAGGAGTGGCTGCATCAGCATTCCGGCACGCCAAAGCAGGCGGAAAGGCGCATGCAAAACATCTGGTACCTGGTGGATTCCATCCAGCGGATGCTGGAAGACGGCAAGGGTACCGCCGATGAACTGGGTATAGAAGATGCCATTACCAAGTTAATATTGCGGGATATGATGGAGCAACGGGAAGAGGAAGACGACAGCGACAAGGTACAGTTACTCACACTGCACGCCTCAAAAGGTCTGGAGTTTCCTAACGTGTATATTCTCGGGCTGGAGGAAGAAATCCTTCCCCACCGCTCCAGCATTGAGGAAGGCAATATCGAAGAAGAAAGGCGGCTGATGTATGTAGGAATCACCCGCGCCAAGGAGACCCTGACCCTGACCTACGCCGCCCAGCGAAGGCAATATGGCGAAAAGATTGAAACCATTCCCAGCCGGTTCCTGGACGAGCTTCCAGATGACGACATACGCTGGGAAGGGACCGGAGACCTCGACGTTGAAGCCAACCAGAAAAAAGGCAAAGCCACACTGAGTGCATTACTGGGTGATTTGGGGGCGTAATAATAAAACCCCCCGCACCTGGCGGGGGTTTTTCACAAGAGCGCTCGGTTTAGCTGCTCTCACCTACTAAGTGCTCGACTGCGGCTTCGATCTCTTCGTCGGGGCAGTTCGCACAGCCACCTTTGGCAGGCATTGCGTTGTAACCATTAATCGCGTGCTTGATCAGTGTTTCCATGCCCTGATCAACTCGCGGTGCCCAGGCACCGGAATCCCCTATTTTTGGTGCGCCAGCCGCACCTGTGGTATGGCATGCCATACACACTGCATCATACACTTCGCTGCCTGAACGGGGGCCAGAGCTGGCGGATTCTGAAGCGGCAGCCGCGGCACCACACTCATCACCCTGCATGCACACTTCGCCAACCGGCTGGATACGCGCTCGGATCTCGTCTTCAACACTTGCCATAACAGCGCCGGCAGTTATGCCAAAACCGAGCAGTACGACAGCCAGGACTCTCTTTATTTTCACAATGCACCTCGCATTTGAGCGTTATAATCTTTGGTTGCCGCATTATAGCGACTGAACACCGGCAAAAAAACCGAATAGCAAAATCATAAATTGATTTGCACTCGCTTTATTGCCATTTCGTAAGCGTGCAGACTCTTTTCAGCCATCCGGTTAACATGTCGCAGCTTATCCAGACTTTCCAGGAACCAATTCATGAACAACCCGGAGAAACCTTCGCCGCACCCGCTCCGAAAAGCGCTTCTGACTATCGAGTTCAGTGCCTTGGCGGTACTTTTGGCCTCTATGGGCTGGTTTTCAAGTCAGGCCGAGCCGGACCATAGTATCAACCCGGCGTGGCTGCTGATACCCGCCGCTGCAAGCCTTGCTGTATTCATCAGCTTCATTGGTCTTATGTACCTGCGTTGGGTTGTGGCTACCAGTGCCGACAACCAGCTTCGCCACAAAATTGTGTTTGCACTGCTGGCCATCACCCTGATGGGTGTTTGGATATATGGAATCGCCAGCACCTGGCTGAGCCTTAATGCGACCTAACGAGACCCGGAACATGACCAAATCCCTATCCATCAGAGCTCAGCGGGCTATCGTACTGGCGTTGTTCTGGCCCTCTCTTGCGGTTGCCGAGAGCACGCAGCCAGGACTTGACCGCCAGGAACAGGTAGAAAACGCAGAGCGGGCAACCGACACTCTGGCCCCTGATGGCGAGAGTCGAAACGAGGTGACTGAAGAGCCTGGCACGGATGATCCAGACAATGGCGCCATGACCAATATGGTCGACAGGTACATGCAAGCGGAAAAAGCGCTATTTTCATTCTCGGGCGGTTTTATCAGCTATCGCCCCACCTACATCATGCCGATCACCTGGATGGACAACCCCAATCAGACAGCTTACAGCCCCAGGCTTGGTAGCACGGGTTACGACTACGACCTGGAAAACGAGGAGGCCAAGTACCAGATCAGTTTCAAGGTTCCGTTGCTGACGGGGCTACTGGAGGACCGCACCACGCTATGGTTTGGCTATACCCAACGCTCGTTCTGGCAAGTATATAACAAGGACGATTCTGCGCCGTTTCGGGAAACGAACTACGAGCCGGAGATCTTCCTGCGCCAGCAGATGAACTGGAATCTCGGGGCGCTTACGCTCAGTGGCGTAACGGTGGGCGTTAATCACCAGTCCAACGGACAGTCGGAACCCCGTTCCCGGAGCTGGAACCGAGTTATGGCCAGTGCTGCGTTTACTCACGATCGCTGGTTATTTGTTGTGCAGCCCTGGTACCGGATTCCGGAGAGTGATCGGGATGATAACGAGGATATTGAAAGTTATCTGGGGCATGCCAATTATAATATTGTTTATAAACTTGCGGAGGGCCGGACGTTTTCCTTAAAGCTGTTGAATAACCTGCGCTCTGACAATCGTACTTCAATAGAGTTTGGCTACAGTTTCCCCATGGGGGATACGATTAAGGGATTCTTCCAGTATTACAATGGGTATGGGGAGAGCCTGATTGATTACAATCACCGGATTGAGCGGTTCGGCTTTGGGATTATGTTGAACGACTGGCTCTGATATTTTGGCTTGGGGGCATGCCGAGGTGCCGGTGTAGGTTGCGAAAACACGCTGTGAATACTTCCCTGTACGCTTGGCTACGCCATCCATGGCTTCGCACAGTTTTCGCAACCTACACCGGCACCTCAGCTCCAGCTATGAGATAGCCTTCTACTGCTCTTCCCTTCTATTTGTTCAACCGCTCCATCTCTGCGAGCAACTCTTCTGTTTTTGCTTTCATCAATGGTATGTCACCACGGGCTTCCACGTTCAGGCGAACCACGGGTTCTGTGTTGGACATACGCAGGTTGAAGCGCCAGTCGTCGAATTCGACACTCAGGCCATCTACGTGGCTGACGTGCTTTGCGTCGGCGCCGTATTTTTCTTCGATGGCGGCGATAACCTTGGGTGGATTATCGATAGTGCGGTTGATTTCACCGCTGGCCGGATAGGCTTCGATTCGGGCGTCGATGAGGGATGAGAACGGCTTACCGGATTGGCACAGGCGCTCGGCGAGCAGCAACCACGGGATCATGCCGCTGTCGCAATAGGCGAAATCCCGAAAGTAGTGGTGCGCGCTCATTTCACCGCCGTATACGGCGTCTTCGTCGCGCATGCGCTGTTTGATAAAGGCGTGGCCGGTTTTGCTTTCGATGGCTTCACCACCCGCGGCTTGCACCAGATCGAGAGTGTTCCACGTCAGTCTGGGATCATGAATGACTTTGCCCGGCCCGGTTTTACGCAGGAACTGATCTGCCAGCAGGCCAACAATGTAATAGCCTTCAATAAAGCGGCCGTTTTCATCGAAGAAGAAGCATCGGTCAAAATCGCCATCCCAGGCAATGCCCATGGCAGCACCGTGTTCGACCACCGCGTCGGCTGTAGCTGCACGGTTTTCTTCAAGGATAGGGTTGGGTACGCCGTTCGGAAAGTTGCCATCTGGTTGATGGTGCACTTTGATAAATTCGAAAGGCAAGTGCTTTTCGAGTTCATCGATGACTAAACCACCGCCACCGTTGCCCGCGTTGACAACAATTTTTATGGGCTTCAGTGCAGCCGCATCAATATAACCCAACAGGTGGTCTATGTAGGCGCTGGTCACTTCCAGCGGCTCATACTTCCCTTGGGCCGGCGCATTTGCAAAGGGCTCCAGCACTCGGTCGCGAATAGTATTCAGGCCATTGTCGGAGCTGATCGGGCGGGATTCCGGCCCCACCATTTTCATACCGTTGTGATTTTTGGGATTGTGACTGGCGGTGACCATAATGCCACCGTCCATTTCATAATGGCTGGTGGCAAAATACACGTGCTCGGTGCCGCACAGGCCAATATCGAACACATCCGCGCCTGCCGCCATCAGGCCGGAGCTTAATGCTTCGGTGATTTCGTGGCTTGAAAGGCGAATGTCGTAGCCGACAATCACTTTTTTAGCACCGGTGATTTCCACATAGGCGCGGCCAATGCGCTCGGCCAGTGCCGGGTTCAATTGTTCCGGCACGCTGCCGCGCAGGTCGTAGGCTTTAAAACAGGACAGGTCCATTGTCGGTACTTACTCCGCAGCAGATTGCAGTTGGATATAGTTTTGCACGCCCATCTGTTTGATCATTTCCAGTTGGGTCTCCAACCAGTCAATATGTTCTTCTTCACTGTCGAGAATGCTGCGGAACAACTCACGGCTGGTAAAATCCTGAACCGTCTCGCAATACAGAACCGCTTCTTTCAGATCCACATGGGCGATGTGCTCAATTTTCAGGTCGCACTCGATCATTTCCTGAACGTGTTCACCGATCAGCAACTTGTTCAGATCTTGCAGGTTGGGCAGGCCTTCCAGAAACAGGATGCGCTCGATCAACAGATCGGCGTGCTTCATTTCATCAATGGATTCTTCATATTCCTTGGCCGCAAGTTTGGTGATGCCCCAGTCTTTGTACATGCGCGAATGCAGAAAATACTGGTTAATCGCCGTCAGTTCGTTGGCAAGGACTTTATTGAGGAACTGGATGACTTTCTTATCGCCTTTCATTGCAGCACTCCTTGATATCAGCCCGCACACACCTCTTAACGAAAGGCATATATGGCTGGCTCGTTCAGGTTAGGAAAGCTATAACGCTCGCTAAGCTCCCTCGTCACCCCACAAGGATAGCGCTTTAAGACGCATTACAAAATTGCAGAAAGGAAATAAAGCCAAAAAGGCATCAGGCAGGGCTTGCCAGCATGTTGGCAAGAGCCAGATAATCCGGTGTGCGGCGCTCACGCAAGATATCCCGCGCAGTGCAGGCACAGCGGCCGCACTGGGTTCCTACGCCCAGCTCTTTGCCCAGCTGGCGCATGGAAGAAACACCGTTGTCTGCTGCTTCACGGATTTCCCGGTCCGTGACTCCGTGGCAAAGGCATACGTACATAATGCAATCTCACCAATGACAGTAAAGGTAGTGATAATTATTGTCATTAGCATCCGGAATTGCAAGCCTGCTGTGTTAATTTTGTGCAACGGATTGTTTCATGCCTCTGCTTCCCGGGTCAGGTTTCGATGCCCGGTGTCGGTAACCACAACATTATCCTCTATGCGTATGCCGCCACACTCGCGCAACTCGTCAATCAACGGGCGATTCATGTGATTGCCCAGAGGGCCTGAAAGAAGCGGCTCAAGTAAAGAGGGGATAAAATACAAGCCAGGCTCAATGGTTACCACCATCCCCGGCTCCAGGGTTCGCATCAGGCGCAGAAAGGGCGCATCAGCAGGAGACAGCTCTGGCTTACCGGCAACATCGTGTACCTGAACGCCAAGGAAATGCCCAATGCCATGAGGGAAGAAGGCCCGGGTGATGCCTTCAGACACTAACTCTTCATCGCTCAGGCCGCTAACCAGCCCGGCAGCGCTCAGCAAAGCGGCAATGCCAAGATGGGTTTTACGATGTATATCAACGTAATCAACACCCGGCGCCACCATGTCACAAAGACGAAGCTGCAACTGCTCAAGCCCCTGCACCAATGCGCCAAAGCGACCTTCTTCAGCGCCAGCCGTGGTGCGAGTAATATCTGAGCAATACCCCCGGTAACGTACACCGGCGTCAATCAGCAAGCTGCGCGGCTTGGCGGGCGTTGTCGTATCATAGTATTGGTAATGCAGTGTGCCGGCGTGCCCGTTTACGCCAATAATGCTGTTGTATGGTGCGTCGGCCTCGCGCTGTTGTGTTGCCCGCTGATACGCCAGGTTGATTTCAAACTCACTGGCACCAGCCAGAAACGCCTCCCGGGCAGCGCTATGACCAGCCAGTGCCAGCTGGTTAGCCTGGGCCAGACACGCTATTTCGTAGGCTGTTTTGTGCACTCGCGTTTCACTAAGCGCCTCACAAAGACCGGGCGAGTTGTGCTCACCCGGTACATTCGCCAGCAAGGACGGATCACCCGTAACCGCTAACCGGCTCACACCTGCAAGGCCGGGTGCCGAGCGGCTTTCACTGAAACAAAGTTCGAATTCCGCTAACCAGGGCTCCTGCGCCAGCTCAACACTCGCGTGCCAGAAATCAACCGGCTGGTACACCGAAAGCAGTGGTTTTCTTCCGGGCCGAATTAGCAACCAGGCGTGTTCAAAACCGGTGAGACCTGTCCAGTGCAGGAAAGGGCCAAAGCCCTGAAAGTGCCAGGACTGATCATCGCCGTAACGCGTGGGGGCAGCACCGGAACTAATAAGCAAACCATCATAACCATGGCCCTCCAGAACCCGCTCATAGCGGCCTTGTAAAATACCTACGTGCTCAGCCTGAAGTGACAGTATCCTGGTGTTCGGCATGTTGGCTTTCCAGTGTTTTCCAAAGAGTTAAAAGGTCGACCGAGCGAGGTTCACGCAGGCGTATCAAGCGGATATCCAGCGGCACATCCCATCGATTGTCGCCGGCCCGCGCAAGACTGCCAAAATGCTCACTTTTTTCAGTCATACGGCTCGGTAGCCAGCCCATTCCATACCCCTGTTTTACCAGGGCTTTAACGCTGGCCGACTGAGTATTTTCGTTAAGAGGTAAAAGGTTCACGGGCTGCCTGGTGTGCGCCAGATGCGCCTCAATGGCAGACTGCAAAAACCCCCTGCCGTGATAGGCAATCAACGGCACGGTTTGGCCTGCCACCCCCGGTAACGAAAATCTGGGCTGGCCGTTTTCTGCGGCAACACTCACTGGCACCAGCCACTCGCGGGCCAATGTGATGGTTCTGTAATCCCCCCGGCTCAACCGGTCGCCCCAGGGTAGATCCGGGTGCCAGTAACACAGCACCAGATCGCACTCGCCGTTATCCAGCGCATCCAAAAACTGCTCGCCCACCCAACCCGTCGCTTTGAGGTTAAGTTGTAGCCGCTCGGCAACGCCCACTTCACTGGCCCAGCCCTGGTAAAAGTGAGAAAACAGGCCCTGGGTCGAGCCCACACTAATCCGGGCAGACACTTCCGCCTGCATATCGGCAATTTTTCCCCGAGTGTCCCTGACGTCCCGGGTAACCCGCTGGCAAAGCTCAACGAATGCTTCCCCGGCCGGGGTCAAAGACAAGGGCAGCGTCTGCCGGTTAACCAGAGTGGCGCCCATGGCTTCTTCAAGCAGTGAAGTGGACCCCAAATTTTGGACAGGTGCCTAAGCTCTGATTCATCATCTCCACAAGGAGGAGAATCATGAGCAAGAAACGCAAGCAATACAGCGCATCATTCAAGTCCAAAGTTGCTCTGGCCGCCCTCAAGGGTGACCAGACCACATCCGAAATTGCCGCCCGTTTCCAGGTTCACCCCACCATGGTCAGTACCTGGAAGCGCGAGCTGCTGGAGAACGCTCCCGACCTCTTCGAAGGCAAGAGGAAGGCCGGCAAGCAATCCGATGAGCCCAGCACAGACGAGCTTTACCGCGAGATCGGTCGACTGACGGTGGAACGCGATTTTTTGTCGCGCAAGCTCGATCAGTAAGCCGTCAACGCCGGTTGGCGATGATCGAGCGAGGTCATCCCCAAATCAGCCTTGTACGACAGTGCGAGCTGCTCAAATTGAGCCGCTCGTCAGTGTACTACGTCCCTCGTGAACAGTGTCGAGAGGATCTGGATCTGATGTACCTGATTGACCAGCAGCACCTGGAAACGCCGTACTACGGCTCTCGCAAGATGCGAATTCATCTACAGCGCCAGGGTCACCGGATAAACCGCAAGCGGGTTCAGCGCCTGATGCGCATCATGGGCATTCAGGCGGTGTATCCGCGTCCCAGAACCAGCATACCGGGCGATGGGCACAAGGTTTATCCGTACCTGCTCAAAGGGTTGAAAATCGATCGCCCCAACCAGGTGTGGGCAACTGACATTTCGTATATGCCGCTGGCTCGGGGGTTCATGTACCTCGTCGCCATTATCGACTGGTACAGCCGCAAGGTGCTGTCCTGGCGGGTCTCCAACACCATGGATACCGATTTCTGTATCGATGCCCTGGAAGAAGCTCTACAACGCCATGGGACGCCGGAAATCTTCAATACTGATCAGGGTGTCCAGTTCACCAGTGAGGCCTTCACAGGCGTTCTCAAAGAACATGGCATCCGGATCAGCATGGACGGTAAGGGCTGCTACCATGACAACATCTTCGTGGAACGGCTCTGGCGCAGCGTCAAACACGAGTGCGTCTACCTCACAGCCTTCGAGGATGGCCGACACTTGAAGCAGGCGCTCCATCGGTACTTCCGGCATTACAACCAGACTCGGTATCATCAAACCCTTGAATACCAAACGCCCGATGAGGTGTACTACGGGCAATCCATAGCCTTGGCCGCCTGAGCCAGGGAAACAACCGGATCATAGCTTAGGGACACCATCAGGTTGTCTAACTGATTGGGTCCACCTCACTGGTGGTTCACCGGCTTTGGCTGTGTTTACTGTAAAACCCATGTAGTTCCTCAAGCATTCTCACCTGGTTTTTTTGCTGTAAGAACCCGTGGCCTTCTGTTTCAAACCAGATCAACTCAGGTGCTTGCCCTAGTGCCTTCATAGTCTCAACCATCTCTGTGGTCTGCTCAGGCACAACAACTCTATCCAGTCCTCCCTGGAAAAAAATGACGGGGGCATTTATTTGCGTTACCTGAAGCTCGGGAGTACGCGACACCCAGCGTTTAAAATACCATTCGGGCTCACCCAGTAGCCAGTCCAGGTATCCGGATTCAAAACGATGAGTCATACGACGGAGTTGCAACGGGTCGGTCACTCCATAGAGGCTTGCGCCTGCGGTGTAGCGACCGTCTGCCACCAACGCCATTAAAGCCGTATAGCCACCAGAACTACGGCCTTGAATAAACACGCGCTGGTTATCTGCAAGTGAGGCAGAAACCAGTTGATCGGCAGCTCTGCCCATATCCTGCACATCTGCTTGCCCCCAACGACCTGCCAGTGAGAGTCTGAAATCACGACCAAACCCACTGCTTCCACGATAATTTACCTCAGCAACCGCAAAGCCCTGTTGGCACCAATATTGAACTTGCGGATTAAAAACAGGATAAGCCGCAGACGTTGGGCCACCGTGAGCGATCAGAATGAGAGGGGGCGCACTGGCTGAATGTCGAACAGGAGGATAGTAAAAAAACTGGGGGGGCTGAGTTTCGTTCGGGTGAACAGAAACCTGAAACGATTGCGGCAACGACACCTGACACCCAGGCAAAGCCTCTTCACCACCAGCAATCACGCGTTCATCACCCGTATCCGGATCAATTCGCAGCAGTGCGTCCAGCCGTGAAGGTGATTTGGCTATTGTATAGAGAGAACCCTGGGCGAAACACAGGCTGCGAAAATCACTAAAGCAACTGGCTACCCTTACACACCCACCGGCTCCTTGCTCCGATAACCAGAGTTCGCCTGTGCCATCGCGATAGCGCACTCGCGCCCAACGGCCGCCCGGCAAGGGGCAATGGTGCGACTCACCCAATTGCCAGGGCGCATTCGCATGGTCGAGTGGCGGAGCATGGTCGCCGACAAACCAGGGGCTGGAAATTACCTGATGATCAACCTGCCAGGGTTGCCACCACCCCTCGTGATCCGACATGACCCAAAGTGTTTGCCCCACAAAAACGGGCTGCTGAACAGACGCGCTGGTGGGCGCATCGCGAACCTGACACCTGGTTAAGCTACCGTTACTGCCAATATTCGCTGTCCAGAGACGGGTACGCAACCAGGGCATGTCAGGCAGCTGCCAGCTCACCCAGGCTATACGATTGCCGTCTTCCGAAAGGGCGGGTGCACTATAAAAGTCTTCGCCACTGTGCAGCACCTCAACGTCACCGGTTAGTGCAACGGCAACCAATTCTTGCTGACCCTTGGCCGGCTCGCTTGCAGTGTTACCAGATTCACGGACAGCAAGCACCCGATCCCTTAATGGGTCGGCAACAAGTCCTCCATAGGCCGCCTTATCGTTTGTCAGTGCGTGGCTCTGGCCATCGTTGTGCCGAACAAAATGAACTCGTTGGCTATCGCTGACCACAAACGCACCAGTCAACGACGCCGCAATCGCACCACCACCATAGCCATTAACCTGGCTACGGATACTGAGATGTTCATTGTGCATTTGAGCACCATCGCCACTCTGATATCCGAGGTGCCATAACCTGTTGGCACCTGTGTGAGGCTCATTCTGCAGCCAAAACAACCCTGCCTCACAGGCGACGAGGTTGGTGCGCTGGGTGTAGCCTTCACAGGCTTCACTGGCGCTAAGTACCAGAGTGTCAGAGGCTCTCATCACGATCAGCTCTTGAAAAACAGTCTGGAATTTTCTGCGTTGCGGTAAGTCAGGTCAGCAATGCCAACCGTGGCGTGGTCGGCCGCTTTGCGTGCCGCCAGAATTCGGTCATGGTAAGAAGATTTGCTACACACCGGGTCGGCATTATCGGCATTACCGGTTAACAAATAGGCCTGGCAGCGGCAGCCCCCAAAGTCCTTATCTTTCTCATCACAGGAGCGACAGGGTTCTGGCATCCAGGCATCGCCCCGATAATGATTGAAACCAGGACTGTCGTACCACACTGACTTTAAGTGTGTATCGCGAACATTTGGAAATTCAATAGGTAACAGGCGTGCACTGTGGCATGGCAAGGCCGTACCGTCAGGGGCGACGGTCAAAAACAGACTGCCCCAACCATTCATACAGGCTTTCGGGCGCTCTTCGTAATAATCCGGGGTCACGAAGATAAGTTTCATATGGGACCCGGAAGCTTCAAGTTGAGCCCGGAATTCGTTAACCTCCGCCTCGGCCCGTTCCAGTTGTGCCTTTGACGGCATCAGTCCTTCGCGGTTTTCCAGCGCCCAGCCGTAATACTGGCATGTCGCCAGTTCCACAAAGTCAGCGTCCAGGCGCTCGCACAACGACATAATGTCTTTCATTTGATGAATATTATGACGATGGACCACAAAGTTGAGCACCATTGGATAACCCGCTTCTTTAACAGCACGGGCCATTTTCAACTTCTGCTCAAATGCTTTTCGGGAACCAGCTATGGCGTTATTAAGCTCTGGATCTGAGGCCTGAAAACTCACCTGAATGTGATCCAGACCTGCTGCGGCAAAGGCGTTCACTTTGGCTTCTGTCAGGCCCAGACCAGAGGTGATCAAATTGGTGTAATACCCCAACGAACGAGCCTCTGCGATAAGCTCTTCAAGGTCTGGGCGCACCAGAGGTTCACCGCCGGAAAACCCAAGTTGCGCCGCACCCATCTCGCGCCCCTGCCGTAGCACTTGAACCCACTCATCGGTGGTGAGCTCCTTTTCCGTTTGCGCAAAATCCAGCGGGTTCGAGCAGTATGGGCACTGTAACGGGCAGCGATACGTCAGTTCTGCCAATAGCCATAGTGGCGGGCCGACACTATGGCCAGCCTTATCTGTTGAAGCTGCGGAAGAAATCGTCATGACACCTCCAGCCAATGTTGATTGCAGGCATGTTCCAGGAACTCACACACATCGTTTGCCAGCGCCCCTGCCTCCGGGAATTTTTGCTCCAGCACAGCCACAAGTTCTGCAACACTGCGCTCCCCATCAACCTCCTGCAGAATAGCGCCAGCGCTCTCGTTAAGCTTAACCATACCTTCTGGATACAAGAGTACATGGCACTGCTGCGCGGGCTCCCACTGAAACCGGAAACCGCGCCGAAAACGAAGTACGTTAGCCATCGTAACCTCCATTACAGTCCCCGATGCCAGACTTGCTGATCCGTGACCGTATGAAACGGTGGTGTTTTATGGCTATACGCCATGGTGAGGGCATCCAGCAAGGCCCAGAGAATGTCCAGTTTGAACTGAAGGATATCCAGCGCCCGGGCCTGCTGGACTGGTGAGGTAAAGTGATCCAGAGTAATGGTCAAGCCATGGGCCACATCACGCCGTGCTTCAGAAAGCCGCTTTCGAAAATAGCTGTAACCGCCCTCTTCTATCCACGGATAATGCTGTGGCCAACTATCTAACCGGGATTGATGTATTTCCGGTGCAAACAGTTCCGTCAGTGAGGAACAGGCCGCTTCTTGCCAAGTCGCCCGACGGGCAAAGTTGAGATAAGCATCGACTGCAAACCTAACGCCGGGCAACACATGACGCTGGTCCACCACTTCCTCTCGACTCAGTCCTGTCGCTTCGGCCAGGCAAAGCCAGGCTTCAATGCCACCGCAATCTCCATCGTGGCCATCGTGGTCGAGAATGCGTTGCAACCACTGTTGGCGAACCCCCGCATCCGGGCAGTTAGCCATAATGGCGGCGTCTTTGCGGGGAATCATAATCTGGTAGTAATAACGATTGGCTACCCAGCCCCGAACCTGCTCCGGAGTGCATTGCCCGCTATACATGGCTTTATGGTATGGATGGTGGATGTGGTAAAGCCGCCCTTTATCCCGCAAAGCCTGCTCAAAGTCTGTCCGATTCATAGCTGTTTTCGCGATGGCGTTCATGGCTGCTCCACAAGTTCGATCTGCATTCCGTCCCACGCTACCTCGATGCCATGCTCCGCCAGCTGAGCTCGCTCGGGGGAATCTTCGTTCAGGATCGGATTAGTATTATTTATATGGATCAGGATTTTGCGTTTGGCAGGCATGGTATCCAGCACCTCAATCATGCCGCCTGGCCCGCTCTGGGCAAGATGGCCCATGTCCTGACCGGTTTTGGTACCCACCTCCTGGCGAATCATTTCATCGTCGTGCCACACAGTACCATCCACCATCAGTACGTCAGCTTTACGCATCCACGACAGAATTCGTGCATCCGTTTGGCCAAGGCCTGGCGCATAAAGCACATTCTGGCCGGTTCGGATGTCTTGAATAAAAATGCCAATGTTATCGCCCGGATGAGGATTATCCCGGCGAGGTGAATAGGGAGGCGCGTTACTCAGCAAAGGAATGGCTGTCAGTTTCAGAGACGGAGCACAGGGAATGGTAAAGGAGGAAAACTCAGATGCTGGTACTTCTCGCCAGTTAAGGCCACCGTTCCAGTGTTTCAGCATTGGAAACAAAGGAAACCCGGAACTGAGGTCGTCCTTTACCTGGGCGGTGCACCACACATCGAGCGGCAGTCCTTCTCGCAAGGTCAGAAGACCGGTGGTGTGATCGACCTGGCTGTCGAACAACAGAGCCGCATTGATTCCAGTATCCCGCAAAGCCCGGGCAGGCTGCATGGCTTCACAAGAGGCCAATTGAGCGCGAATGTCTGGCGACGCGTTACATAAAATCCAGCGTTCGCCGTCTTCGCTGATGGCAATGGATGACTGGGTTCGCGCATGGGCATTCAGTGTGCCTTTGCGAAATCCATCGCAGTTGGCACAGTTACAATTCCACTGAGGGAAACCACCTCCAGCAGCAGAACCAAGAACATGGATATACATGGGCAAGAGCTCCGGAAGTAGAGCGGCCAGCATTAACTTGCTGGCCGCTCCGTCCTTCAGCGGTTGGCGAAGTACATGGTTACTTCGAAACCGATACGCAGGTCTTCATAAGCTGGTTTAGTCCACATAATGCTCACCTCTTTTGTCATGATTATTTGTGCATTAAGGATGGATCGACAGTATTGCCGATACCCCACAACCCATCCTAAAGAGAGACTTCATATGCCTATATGGTACTTTCGGACTGTTTTGGCACGACATAAGTGGCAGGGTATTACGCGGCAAAAACGAAGGGCTAAACACCAGCGCTACAAACAAAAAAGGCCCGAAACGGGCCAAAAGAGCAGGACACAACAACACTAACTCGCAACAGAACAAACCCCGAAAAGGCCGGTCAGAACCTCCCCCCTTTGCGGGGGGAGTAAAACAACACTCAGATCAGAAGAACCCTAGTGGATTGATATCATAGCTGGTCAGCATGCACTTGGTTTGCTGGTAATGATCCAGCGCCAGTTTATGGGTTTCACGCCCGATACCCGACTTTTTATAGCCACCAAATGCAGCATGGGCAGGGTATGCGTGATAGCAGTTCATCCACACGCGGCCTGCCTGAATAGCACGGCCCATGCGGTAGGCTCGGTTCGTGTCCCGAGTCCAAACGCCAGCACCCAGACCAAACTCGGTATCGTTGGCAATCGCCAGCGCTTCCTCTTCTGTTTTAAAGGTGGTAACCGCTACAACCGGGCCGAAGATCTCTTCCTGGAATACCCGCATGCTGTTGTCGCCTTTGAACAGCGTAGGCTGGATATAGAAGCCATTATCGTAGTCACCGCCCAAATCTTCACGATCGCCACCAGTGAGAACCGTTGCACCCTCCTGCTTTCCGATCTCCAGGTAGGACATGATCTTGTCGTACTGCTCTTTACTGGCCTGTGCGCCTACTTGCACATCGGTATCCAGAGGATTACCGCGCTTGATCGCCTTGGTGCGCTCAACAACCTTTTGCATAAACTCTTCGTACATGTCTTCCTGCACCAACGCGCGAGAAGGACAGGTGCACACTTCACCCTGATTGAAGAAGGCAAGCACCAGGCCTTCAACGCACTTGTCGACAAATTCTGGCTCGGCGCTCATTACATCGGAGAAGTAGATGTTAGGGGACTTGCCACCCAGCTCGACCGTTGAGGGAATAATGTTCTCGGCTGCGCACTTCAGAATGTGGGAGCCAACCGGAGTTGAGCCGGTGAAGGCGATTTTGGCAATGCGCTTGCTGGTGGCAAGAGCCTGCCCTGCTTCGATGCCGTAGCCGTTTACAATGTTCAGAACGCCCGGTGGTAGCAGGTCACCAATAATTTCCATTAACACCAGAATGCTTGCGGGTGTTTGCTCTGCGGGTTTGAGCACGGTGCAGTTGCCTGCTGCCAGGCATGGACCCAGCTTCCAGGCAGCCATCAGGATCGGGAAGTTCCAGGGGATGATCTGACCAACCACGCCCAGCGGTTCATGATAGTGAAAGGCCACTGTGTTCTGATCAATCTCACCCATGTGCCCTTCCTGTGCACGGATGCAGCCGGCGAAGTAGCGGAAATGGTCTGCGGCCAAAGGAATGTCGGCATTCAGGGTTTCCCGCACAGCCTTGCCATTATCCCAGGTTTCTGCGACCGCCAGCTTCTCAAGGTTAGTTTCGATACGATCCGCAATTTTCAGAAGAATATTAGAGCGCTCTGCTGCTGAGGTGCGCCCCCAGGCTGGAGCTGCTTTGTGCGCTGCGTCCAGTGCCAGCTCAATATCTTCTTCGGTAGAACGTGGGATTTCACAGATTACATCGCCCGTTACTGGCGTAATGTTTTCAAAATATTGCCCTTTAACCGGGGCAACCCACTCGCCGCCAATATAGTTTCCATAACGAGACTGGAAAGAAACGGGGGAACCATTTTGTCCTGGTTGTGCATAGATCATAGCCTGAACCTCTTATTGTGTTTGTCGCAAAACAACGCTGCCTTTCGCGTTTACCAATCTAATTTATGCCGCCACCGTGGCTTACTAAATGGTGCGTTGGAGGCGGATATCTCATCCCTTAGTACTAAACCACGCGCCTTAGTTGCTAGTAAGTGCCCGGCTTTCATACTCAGAGTAAAGATGACTGACTGAGCGAATCAGCTCATAGCTAGCCCCTTCCACACTCTCGAACCGATCTGGGATTGCCGTACCAATGACTTCAGCAGCACTCAATCCCCGGGCAGCCGAGTTGGCCATAACGCCATCCAACCAAATCAGGTAATCATTCATTTGCAGGAAAGCTCTGTTATCCCTAACCACCGGCCCATGCCCTGGCACAACAACGGAAAAAGGCAACTCCGCCAGCTGCTGCATTTCCGATTGCCATTCCATAAGACCAGGCGTTTGAGGCGTTGTTAACGCCCGGTTAAAAAACACCATATCCGATGCAAACAAAACCCCTGAGATTTCATCCAGAACCACAAGGTCTGCGCCAGTATGCCCTCGCATGGCAATTAAGCGCAGCGTTCGCTTACCAATCTGAAGCGTTCCGGGTTGAACTCGTTGGCTGGGAACGATCACTTCGGTCCCGCGCATCCAATCGCCAATCAATCGATACATGTTTTCTGAAAAAGCTTCTCCATCACGCTCAAGAAGCTGCGCAGATTCCTCAAGCATGTAAAGTGTGTCCGGAGCGAAGGCCTGACTGCCAAACGCGTGATCCGGGTGATGGTGAGTAATCAGCACCTTAACGATTGGCTTGTCAGTGCGACTCTCAATCAGCGTGCGAAAGGCTTCGCCGTACAGCCGGGATGGTCCGGTATCGATGACAACCACACCCTCACTCGTCTCGATAAAGCCAGTATTCAGGATATTGCCGCCATTGGCTTTCGAGAAGTTGGCGGTACTGCCGGCGACAACCCATACACCATCAGCAACAGAGGTAGCCGTCAGCTCATAGTTTTTAGGAGCGGCGGTTGCTGCTGCAGTAAGCAAGAGCCACAGGGCGAAAACGGACACAAACCAGGCGGTTTGGCGCTGAGACCTCAAATAACCACTCATCGTGTAGTTCCTCCGATCGCACCCTCAAACCGATAGCCATTGTTATCTTTCATCCAGATGCTCAGGTCCTCACTTGCACCGCCCTTCTCACCCTCAAACTCAAAAACAAACATCGGGTTTTCAGCGGCTGACTCAGCCAGCGTCATAGACAGCAACAAAGCTTTTGAGCCTTTTTGCCGCACTTCAACTTTACCCACGTAGAAAGCAGGCACATTGCCAACCATCCCGGAATCCATCGGGTGCAGCAGGCTGGCCTTTATTCGGGTATTACCGTCACTGGAATACAGGCCGGTTTTGAGGGTTCCAAACTCATTCTCCCAGTCAGAACTGCTAGTCACTTCACGAGGGGCCGTGCACCCGCCGCCAGCGGCCTCTACAAAGCCACTGTCTATGTGCCACACCCCCTGCTCATCCAGCACAGCCGCCCGCACGCTGCTGGCTTGCTGAACCCGGAAGTTCAGTGAAATAAGCGACAGTCCACCATCGCTACTGTCTGCATTGAACAGAAGAGGCACCGGATTCATATCCACCCAGGTCACAACTTTTGCCACTTCGTGTGGGAACTCCGACAGATTAACGGCCAGTGGTACCTGAGTACTGTCCTCAGCGAATCCCGGCACCGACAGTCCCACCCGATTGTCCACGACAACCTCGACACCCTCGCCCAGATAGCGTTCAATGTTGTACTCCCATAGCGGCGAGCCTAATGGGTCTACCGGTAGCCCTGCCCAGGCGGCTTCAGCTATGAGTAAAAGAGCACATAAACCATATTTAGTCATAACCCGTCTCCAGCTTAACCTTCTCCCCGTCGAAGTATCGTTCAACAGAAGCACAAATCAGTTATCGGAGACAGATTCCACGTACGTCCGGATCGACCAGATAGCCGTCTGTCCCAAGTTGCTCTTGAAAGAAGGCATGCCGCGGTCTGTGCCATTCATCACGCGACCAATAAAGTATTCATCATCCCACTCGGTCAGCTCACGCAAATCAGGAGTCAAACCACCGGATTGCGCCTCAATACCATGGCAGCCCGCGCAATTGCCTGCGTATGCGCTCTCGCCAATATTGACCGCTTTTTCGTTAAGTTCGCCGTGCTCGTTACCCTCACGGAAAGGATTCTTATTAAGAGCGTCTGTTCCGAGATCAGGAAGATCTCCAGTGTCTACGGGCTGTGGAGTAACATTGCCATGACTGGCAACGGCAGAGGCCCAGGTGAGCGCGCTGGCGCAAATGAGCAATTTAAAAGATGGGGACAGCAACATAATTACATACCTTTTGTTTTGTTGTAGATAGTCAGCAGGTGCAAACTCTGCGCAACAGGGCTTTTCCCAAGTCTAGGGAACCGGCCTCCCACCCCATACACCACTTTGGACTCTGCGCCTTAATCCCTTAGTAGTAACCCTGTAGATCAGGAGCCAAAGCACGAAACACCACGCAATTCGTTAGAAACTGTAAGCCTTTCAGAGCGTTGATTTATCTCCGGGACATTTTCCCGAGCTGAGCCGCCTGTCATCCCGGTTTGTTCGTGAGTTTTTCCGTCGCCTGACGGCCTTGGCCGTGCCAATACTCCCTACGTCAACGCAACCACCCAAGCGTTTGTCACAACAACAATTAAGGGGAAAGTCATGAAAACAGCATTTAAGAAGCGCCCTCTGCTTCGCGGCATTAGCCTGGCAATTTCGCTGAGCTGCGCTGCGGGCATGGCAAGCCAGGCGTATGCAAAAGATGTCACCTGGGACGACATAGTGAACGACGCCGAGAACACCCAGGACATTCTGGGTTACGGGATAGGGCCAAAAGCCCAGCGTTACAGCCCCATGACGCAGATCAACAAGGAAAACGTCGAACGAATGGTTCCCGAGTGGACCTTTTCGTTTGGCGATGAAAAACAACGGGGGCAGGAATCACAGGCACTGGTGCATGACGGGGTCATATACGTAACCGGGTCTTATTCGCGTATTTGGGCCTTGGATGCAAAAACCGGAAAGAAAATATGGGATTACAGCCACCGCTTACCAGAGGGCATTCGACCCTGCTGTGACGTTGTTAACCGGGGCGCCGCAATTTTCGGCGATAAAGTCTTCTTTGGCACCCTCGATGCGGGCATGGTTGCGCTGGACAAAAAAACCGGTGATGTCGTTTGGCGTGAAAAGTTTGCCGATCACGAGGCCGGCTACACCATGACGGCCGCACCTACTCTGATTAAAGACCAAAAGACCGGTAAAGTCCTGCTGATTCACGGCAACTCCGGTGATGAGTTTGGAGTTGTCGGTAAACTCTACGCCCGCGACCCCGAGACGGGTAAAGAAATCTGGATGCGCCCTTTTGTTGAAGGACACTATGGCCGCCTGAATGGTGAGAAAAGCACACCCACCGGCGACCCGAGTGCGCCAAGCTGGCCAGATGACCCCAATACAGAAACAGGTAAGGTAGAGGCCTGGAGCCACGGTGGCGGGGCCCCATGGCAAAGCGCCAGCTTTGATATTGAGACCAATACGATCATTATTGGTGCGGGTAACCCTGCCCCCTGGAACACCTGGAAGCGCACCGCACCGGGTGGAGACCCTGCCGATTACGATAGCCTGTACACATCCGGACAGGTTGCGGTTGACCCAACAACCGGAGAAGTAAAATGGTTTTACCAGCACACGCCAAACGATGCCTGGGACTATTCAGGTAACAACGAGCTGGTTCTTTTCGAATACGACGATAATGGCGAAACGGTTAAAGCAACAGCACACGCGGACAGAAACGGCTTTTTCTATGTCATCGACCGTGAGAACGGGGATTTCAAGCATGCCTTCCCGTTTGTGGACAATATCACCTGGGCTGAAGGTATCGGCGAAGATGGCCGGCCTATTGAAGTTGAAGGACAGCGCCCACCCCCCCCTGCTGAAGGGGAAACACGTGGTAAATCCATCGAAGTATCACCCCCATTCCTTGGTGGAAAAAACTGGGAGCCAATGGCTTACAGTCAGGACACGGGGCTCTTCTACATCCCCGCCAACCACTGGAAAGAAGACTACTGGACTGAAGAGGTTACCTATAAAAAGGGTGCTGCCTATCTGGGCCAGGGCTTCCGCATCAAGCGTATGTACGACGATTACGTTGGCACGCTGCGAGCCATGGATCCAGTTACCGGCGAGCTGAAGTGGGAGCACAAGGAACCCATGCCTCTTTGGGCCGGCGTACTGACAACCAAAGGTGGCCTGGTGTTCACCGGCACGGGTGACGGCTATTTCAAGGCCTTCGACGCTGATACCGGCGAAGAGCTCTGGAAGTTTCAAACCGGCTCCGGGATTGTCTCCCCACCGGTCACCTGGGAAATGGACGGCGAGCAATATGTTGGTGTGACCTCAGGCTACGGCGGCGCGGTTCCATTGTGGGGCGGTGACATGGCCGAGCTCACCAAGCCTGTTTCACAGGGTGGCTCGTTTTGGGTATTCAAAATCCCTGACTGGGCTACCGCATCTAACTGATCCCTTAACAACTGAAGCCGCCGATGTGCGACGGCTTCAGTTACCCTCAGGAGCTCATTATGAAGACAATAATAAAAGTGGCTATGCTCTCCTTTATCGCGCCTGTTTTTGCAGCAGACTATCAAGCAGCATACGCCCCCCCGGAACTCAACGGATGCGTACTGGAAAAATATTCGGTGTGCCAGGGGGCCGATCTTCGCGGAGCAGACATGTCTAATATTAACCTGCGCGGCGTGGATTTCAGTGGAGCAGATCTAACAGGCGCTAACCTTAATCACGCTAACTTACGAGGTGCGAACCTCAAAGGCGCAACACTTAACCGCGTAACGGCCTACCGTACCGGCCTTTATCGGGCTGATCTACGGGGAGCAACTATTCATGATGCGCAGTTGCAGGGAGCTCAGGGCGAGTATCTATTTGCCCAGGGCGCAGACTTCTCTGGATCGGATATGACTGGAGCGAATTTCAACTTCTCGAAACTCTCTGGCGCCACGCTGAAAAATGTCGACCTATCCTTTGCCAGTCTTGAAATCGCCTGGTTACCCAAGGCAGATTTAGAAGGTGCAACGCTGTTCGGGGCCAACCTGCAAGAAGTAAAACTTGATTACGGTAACCTGAACAAGGCCGATATGCGCAACACGCGTATTCACTATGGAACATTTGTTGATACGTATATGGACGATTGTAAAAATTGCCCGGTCGACTGGTGACCCAGCATGATTCAGTTCGCGAGGGCAGTGTAACCACTGCCTGAACCACCATAGTGAACCAGTCCGGAATCGACAGCAAAATGCAAAAGCTCAAGCGCGGAGGACACCTCCAGCTTGCTTTTCAGAATGGAAAGATGATTGGCCACTGTTTTTTCACTGATACTCAACCGTTGCGCCACATTTCGGTTTGGCTCGCCGCGGGCAAACAGGATCAGCACCTCCAACTCCCTTTGGGTCATTTCCGACAATCGGCTACCCATTGCACCCGCTCGCCCCATGGCCAGCTTTGTGGCAAGACGATGCTCAATATAGGCTTCACCCGCTGCGGTTTTCCTTATTGCCGCCACTAATTCCGCCGGTCGGCAGCTTTTTGATACAAACCCCTGTGCGCCTACCTCCAGAGCCTGTTTAATCATCCCTGTGTCATCTATTGAGGACAGAAAAACCACCCGGGCCTTGCGCCATCGTCGCCGCACTCTCTTGCAGAGCTCAAGCCCTGAATAATCGGGGAGCAGCATGTCGGTAATGAGAACACCCGGAGCATGGGCGGCATACAGCCCCAAAGCCTCCGCCCCCGTGTTGGCGCCTTCAATAATAATGCCAGGCGCCATACTCCGGAGCAGACACGCTGTACCTTCTCTCACCAGTTGGTGCCCATCTGCGATAACGATCTTCATAGGGGACCCCTCAGTACGCGCAATGTTTTTCGCAAGGCGAAGACATATTCACTTTTATCTTAACCTCAACAAAAGCGCGCTGAATGGTTCTTTAGTACTGGCTGCTTACTACTTTCCGAACATTCTGCGTTGTTACCACTCGCGCCGACCGAGCGTTTAAATACGGTCCAGGCGATCACTGAAAGAGACGACTACACAACTTTGGTACCAGAGAATCAGGTCGATGGTTGGATTTACCTGTCGCCAATGGTGCTTTGTAATATTGATAAAACAACAAACGGGAAGTCATCTAATGCTCAAGACATGGCTGCTGACACTCACATTTTTGTTATCAGTGGTGCCGGCCATTGTTAACGCTCAAAACACAAATCCAGACTCCAAGAGTCTTTTCTCCGCAGATGGTTATCGCCTCGACCGCTACCGAAGCCCGACGCCAGACACCATCGAAGGTATACAAACCATCAGCACGCCCGATCTTAAAGCGGCGCTGGGTGCTTCACCGACGCCGGTCGTCATTGATGTAATAAACTCAGAATACCGGGCATCGCGATTCATCGAGACCAAGCCACACTACTCGGTACCCGGCGCATACTGGCTGCCAAATACCGGCCGCGGCGAAATGAATCAGCAGTGGCTTGACTACCTTGTAAGCAATGTTCGCAAGCTAACCCATAGCAAGCACGACTACCCCGTTATCGTTATGTGTAAATCGGACTGCTGGCTCTCATGGAATGCAGCCCGCCGCCTCAGGGCCGCGGGCTTCACCCATCTGTACTGGTATAAAAACGGTATAGATTCGTGGCAAAACGCTGGCCTTCCAGTAGAGGCCGTCACCCCGGTGCCGCCTGGATTCTAATTATGATGAATAGATACACACTTGCCCGCACCGCGATGATGATACTAACTGCCATAAGCCCCGCCCTGGCAACAGCTGCCACAATCGGCGATAAAGGCATTGCTGCACTGCGGGATTGCCAGTTGCATCGCGAGGATGAGGCGCGACTGGCATGTTTCGACCGCGCGGCGGCTCATTATTTGAGTTTTGATTTCCATGGTAACGGTCGTGAGCATACACCGAGTTTCGAAAGCGCAGAGGGTTTCCGGCTTGAATTCCACAGCGAAAGCGTGATCTTTGTGGTTTATGTGTTCAATGCCGATAATGAAGAACTGGTGAATACCTATAGTTCTGGCCCGGGCGAAGGTGAAATCAGCGTACACGAGGGCGGCCGCTTCTTTATTGAGGTCAAAGCGACTGACTCCTGGAAGATTCGGGTTCGCCAACTGGCGATCTCCGAGTGATGCGCCCTCACCAAATTACTACTTTAGTCCCTGTTTTTTGATGCATTGGTCGCATTCAATTAATGACAGCACTGATGTGTAATGGCACAACTACAAAAACAAACAGGGGCCTGTCATGCTGATCGAACCCAACACCATACCTGCACCGGAAAACATCTATCACAAGTCGGAAACACTTTCCGCGACTGAAGACCAACAGGTAGGCACGCTCATGGAGCCAATGTACAAAATTCTGATTGCAGACGATCACCCACTATTTCGGGATGCGATCAGCAGCGTCCTTGCCTCTGGCGTTGATGGCAGCGAAGTTCTGCAAACTGATGATCTGGAAAGCGCTCTTAAGGTTACACAGCAGAACGACGATATTGACCTGATCTTGCTGGATTTGAATATGCCAGGTATGAATGGGTTGAACGGGCTCATGACGCTGCGCAACGAAGCACCCACCATTCCGGTAGTGATCGTCTCAGCAGAGGAAGACAAGCAGATAGTACTGCAGGCGATTACCTATGGTGCGGTTGGTTTCATTACGAAATCCTCGCCACGCGCAGAAATGACTCACGCCATCCAGCAAATTCTCAACGGCAACGTTTATTTACCATCGGATATTATTCGTACCGGCAAAGAAAGCAGCAATAATACCCGTCGGAACAATCATGACGACAACCCGGTGTCGCCGGAGATGCTAAACTCTCTTACCAGGCGCCAGTTACTGGTACTTGAGCGTATGTCCAGGGGCGAATCCAACAAACAGATCGCTTACAACCTTAATATCGCTGAAACCACGGTGAAAGCGCACGTCTCTGCAATACTGCGCAAACTTGGGGTTCATAATAGGGTGCAAGCCATTCTTTCTGCTGGCGATGTCGATTTCAGCCACTACCTTAAGCGCTAAACTGCTTCATGCACCCTACTCGCTAATCTGTCCGCTTTCATTCCCGCCTAAGCGCTTCGTAGTATGTGGTTCAACACACTACGAAGCTTTAGTGGCTTCACTGGTTTATTCATCAATACGTAGCCCAGCTCGCGAATATGCTGCTTCAGCTCACTGGTATAGTTGGCGGTAATCATCACCACTGGTACTGAGTTGCCTCGACGCCCGTTGATAGCAGCAACCGTATCCACGCCGTTTTCATCGTTATCAAGATGGTAGTCCGCCAGTATCAAATCCACAGGGCTCGTCGATGGATTAAGCTGGCGTTCCAAATCTGGTAATGAAACAGCCGTTACCACTTGGCACCCCCAACTTTCCAGTACAACCTGCATGCCCTGGCAAATGGCAGGGTCGTTATCAATAACCCATATCCTGGAGCCAACCAGATCATGTTGCGCATGCACGCTGACATCGCGTTCAGATGCCGTCAGGCGAGGTTTTAGCTCGCCCATGGGTACTCGCACACTAAATGCCGACCCTTTACCCTCTGCCGACGACACGCTGATTTCGTGGTTCAGAATTCGGGAGATTTTATCCACAATGGCCAACCCCAAACCCAGACCTTTATCTGCGGGCGATCCTGTTGGGCGCACCCGTTTAAACTCCTGAAAAATTTCAATCAGCTTATCCTGAGGAATGCCAGCCCCTGTGTCCCATACCTGCAGCAGCACAGAGCCTTTCTCCCTTCGGCAGCCGAGAAGCACGCGGCCATTTGTCGTATAGCGGATGGCGTTGGTCAGGAAGTTGCGGAGAATCCGTGCCAGTAGCTGGGAGTCTGACTCTACAATTGCCGAGCTGCCAACAAAGTCGAGTTGAAGCCCCTCTGCCATAGCCATTTGCCGGAATTCCCGGGCGATGTTGTTGAGCAGATCGCGTAAATCAAAAGCCGTCACATCTGGTTTTATCACCCCGGCGTCCAGCTTGGAAATGTCTACCAATGTACCCAGCAAACTTTCCACGTCGTTCAGTGATGTACTCACCGATTGCACCAGATCTTCCGCACACGGCCCAAACGACTGTTCCTGTAAAGCACTGGTGAACAGCCTCGCAGCATTTAGCGGTTGTAACAGGTCATGGCTAACAGCCGCCAAAAATTTGGTTTTTGACAGATTAGCTCGTTCTGCCTCCAGCTTGGCGTCCCGCAGGCGTGCCTCGGCCGTATTGCGTTCACCTATTTCCTGGCGCAACTGGCTATTTAACTCAGTCAATGCCAGAGTGCGCTCTTTAACCCGGCACTCAAGGTCATCATAGGCTTGCTCCAGCGCCGCAGCCGTTCTACGCCGGTCTGTCACATCCCGAATCAATACAAAAAAACCAACAATTTCGCCCTGATCACCAAAGTTAGGCACGTAGGACCGCAACATATAGCGGGCCTGACCTTTTTCTCCCAACTCTTCGAACTCAAACGTGACATTGCGCCCCGAAAGCACTTCGAGGATCTGCGGCATTAGCCGCTGGTACATCTCCGGGGAATGTATGTTGATCAGGTTTTTACCCAAAGGAGACTCACCATTCCGTCCGTACCAGGCTGCATATACCTGATTGCAAAACTGAATGGTCATGTCCGCGCCCACATACGCAATCAGGGCAGGTACATGGTCGGTCACCACTCGAATCCAGCGCTCACTTTCTTCCAGAGCGGCGATACGCCGTGCCATCTCGCTGTTTTTTATATCGGTAATATCGGAATAGAGTACAACCAGGCCGCCCTCATGGGTCGGCCGCTCGGTCATCTGAACCCACCGCTTGTTGGATAGCAAAAATACTTCGCCCTCGGAATCTGGCTCGCTATGCTCTTCAACAATTAATCCGGAATCCTTTGCTAATTTTCTAACCTCGCCAATATAGGTTCCCGACGGAGGCACAGTTGTCCCTGCGTGCCTCCAGTAGCTGCGAAAGCGACTGTTGCTTTGAATCAACCGGTGTTGATGATCAAAAAGCACAAAGCCATCGGCAATACTCTCAATGGCATCGCTCAAACGCTGGCGAGTAGTTTCGGCTTCCTCACGAGCACGAGTAAGCGCTTTATTGCTGGACCTCAGCTCTTCCATTGTTTGATTAAGAGCCTCGGTACGCTCACGTACCTGTTCAGCCAGCACCACAGAATGCTCAAAAGCGGCATAGGGTTCCGGCTTGTGCGCGGTGCCGGATTCCACCCGAACAATCAGTGCATCGCGAATTTTGCGCAGGCGCCCATTTTCCGCTTCCAGTTCCGCCACCCGCTCCGCCAGGCCATTACGCCCTGTGGTCGCGCCCTGCTCCGGGGAATCTGGCTGTTTCTTACTCGGGATAGACATTAGGCTGGCCAATGACCACCCCCGTGAACGTCTGGTTAATATGCATACCATTGAACTGCTCACCATAGGTGTTAAAACCAACCACTTTATGGTGGCGCAGGAAATCTGATACGGCCTCAGATTCACCAATAAACTCCGCTTCCAGGCGCCGCAAAAAGCAATCACAACCAATGGTTACTAAAGGCTTACCAACAATACTTTCTGAGGTTTCAAGCTGGTCCCTGACGGGATCCAACAGCGAGGCGGGATTCATAGCGGTCATTACAATGCCCGTTTCAACTGCACAGTAAAACGTCAGGCTTTTATCCGGGTTAACACGCTGAATCGAGCGCACGAAATAATGACCACCAATCTTTACACCCAGCGGCCTGCGCGCAAACACCTCCCGACTCAAGGCTTCAACTGTGCTGCCAACAGCACGGGCGTAGGCCTCGGCTGCTGGCTCTGCGTTAAGTGAATATACGGTTCGGCTGTCAGAACAGGCGCCAGTTACAACCAGTTTCTCGTTGCCTTCTTCAAGGTGATGGGTAGAGAAAACCCGAAAATCCAACGGTGTATTCACTAACAGTACCGTTGCGGCACCAGCGTGAAATCGACCTTTGTAAAATACATGAGTATCTGCCAAATGCTCATCATCAGCGGCCGAGCCGCCAAACTGGGGAATGCTGCCAAGCGCTGAATTCAAGGTAGCCAGCACCAGTTCTTCCCTGCTGGACAAACCATCTAGCAACGTTATGGCAAATGTATTGCCTTTAATGGATGCCAGCCTGGCACCGCGACAACCAGAGAGTAGATCATCTATCACGCTCTGAGCGTCCCGGAGACTGAATTGATCCATTTCCCGAATCAGGGCGCATTCGATGGCGAAGAATCGGCGATCAAAGCCGATAGCTGTAATGCATCCTCGATCATATCCCTGAGGCGTAATTTCCCCTGCAGAGGTGCATCCTGAAACACCAATATCTGGGAATGCTTGCTCCAATGCCATGCCTAAGCC
The DNA here is from genome assembly GCF_052091845.1 of Marinobacter sp. Lineage (GTDB taxonomy): Bacteria > Pseudomonadota > Gammaproteobacteria > Pseudomonadales > Oleiphilaceae > Marinobacter. The sequence goes on from NZ_JBQDCO010000011.1 coordinate 61,323, forward strand.
GTCCAAATCATATTCGGCGGAGCAAAAAAACAGCACATAACCGAGATGTTGATGCCGGAGTTGTCTTGCAAGAGCTTTCGCGGCCGAGACCGGTTCGCGAATGCAGGAACTGGCTACCTGTACTGCTGGCAGAGTCGTTACTGGCTTCATAAATGCGGATTCCACAGGAGAAAAGCTACCCTGTGATTTTACTGCATCCCTACATCCCGCCAATGCGACTTCAGTGCTTTTAACTGGCGCGCCAAACCATCTGTAAGTCATTGAACGGTAGACTCCTTTCTAGATAGTGACAGACACATAAGGCTTGCGTATGGCAAAACCGATACTTTCGTATTAGCACGATGCTGATAACTGGGTGACACAGGTCAGGCCTGGCCACCCATTTTTATCTGTCGTTATCGATCCTTCGTATAACGTTCAGAAAGTGACAATGGCGCCCAGTGCGATTGTGTCATCGTCGGTAGTGGTCACACCGGTGGTACGGTTCTTATCCTCATACATGTTGTACTCGGCCACCAGCTTGAAGTGACTGTTTATATCGTGAAAAAAGCCAACGGTGGTGCTTTCGGTTTCCAGATTCAGTATCTCTGCATCAGTTTCGCCATAAGAAAGCACAACCTTGTTAGCACCAAAGGCATAAGCCCCCTGAACCAGGAAGCCGTCTGCCTTGTCTTCTGTTAATGGCTCATTGGCAATAAGAACCGGGCTATCACCTTCGGATGTAAACCCCGATGCGGCCAACGTAAAGCCCGCAACGGACCCTTTAAGACCGTAACCCACGCCAGAGCTATCAACCGTGTTAGGCCCATTCTCAGCAGACTGATAACGACCATTCAGCCAGGCAGTCAGAGCCACATTATTAAGATCAGTGCTGTAGGTGATCTCTGATTCAATCCGGGGTGCCGAGTTTTCATCATTAGCACCCGTAACCGTATCTGCGGGATCTAATGCGCCCACAGCAATATTGAAACCACCCATGTCAGGAGTACGATAAGTAATCTGGGCGGAAGGCGTTGGGTAAGGATAACCCGCCCGGATATTCCCGAAGGATACACCCCCTGCGACACCGGGAGAGCCAAAGCCCATGAGAATCTCGTCGAGGAAAATATTGGAGCGGGCGTAGAGACCAAAATCCTTACCGATCAAAACCTGGCCAAAACTTCCGTCTACCGTGGCATAGAACTGGCGAACATCAATGGCTGTATCGGTGGGCGAGTCCAGGCTGTCGTTAATGGTCGTCCAGAACGAGGATCGCGCTCCCAGGGTAAGATCGCCCATCTCCTTACTGAAGTTAAAGCCAATGGTGTTGGGCAGAAAGCCCATTTTTATGCGAGAGTCCCGGGTGTCTGACACCCCGTCATCACGGTTCACGTAAAAGGCGTTGAAGTAGCCATCAACCGAAAAAGACGTGCCATCCTTGTTATACAGCTCAACCGCCGCATTTGCGCCCATGCTTGCACCCATGGCGCATGCCAGCGCGATGACCATGCCTGATTTTCTTAAATTTTTGTTGTTCATAATTCCCCCAGGTACTTTTGAAATTCTGGTTCAGACTGCCGTTTGAGACGACAGCCTCGGACGTGGTGTTGTGCCAGAACATCATGTTGGGTAAACCAGGGAAGATGAGAAATCAGCCAAGGGGGCTGGTTTTATTCTCAATTGGGAGGCAAGCGAAACCGAACTTTGGGATTAAGACTGGTACTGAAATGCCCGCAGACACAGCCCTGAAAACACTGAAACAGGGCTGTGCGGGTTTCGTCGTTATTTCCAATAATTATTTGCAGCAGCAACCGTTTGGAAGTGAACGGCAATCACTTCAGAGGCATGTATCAGGGCCTCGCCGCTCTGAGCATACTTCTCTCGCTCACGGAACAGCACTTCTTTATCCGGCTGGGTTGTTTTAACACCCACTCGCGAGAGTTTAACCGCCAGCTCAAAACCTTCCTGGGGAGTGCTTGTTTGCAGCGAAGGCAGCCAGCTTGACGTTTTTTCCATTTCAGTCTCAGCAGACAAGGGAGCTGCCAGAAACATGATTACCGCTAATACAAGCAACTTTGCTTTTATAAAACGCATTTTAATAACCTCTCTATGATATTGTTTTTCTTAGCTTCTACTTTCTCAGGGGCTGGATAGAACCAGAAACCAATCCCGCCACTTGGTTTTAGTCTAGTCGGTAAATATCTAAATTAAATACCTCTTTATAACTAATTTTGCCCTTCTGTGGTGCCAGCAGCCTCAGACCGGAAGTTGGCCTTAAGCTTCTGGATAACCCACACTAAAAGGCTCTGGAGCACTTACCACTAACCAACAAGTGCTTGGATATGCGGAGCTTGAGCTTACTTTCTGATTTGATACGGGAGGTAAAAAGATGCTTAATGAGACCAGGTTTCCAGACCGGCGAGAGATCCCCCCATGGATTACCGTACCTACCGCGACAAACTGCAATCCAGATTTCCCAAGCCTGTACTGGCATTCGAACCAGATGAATACGAGGCGCGGCTCGCCTGCGTTCGTCAGGGAATGGCTGACGCCGAACTTGATTTACTGCTGCTGACCGAGGCCAGTGAGCTGTGTTATCTGACCGGATACAACACCTTTGAGGTCTCTGTTCAGTGTGTGCTTCTGGTCTCGCCAGAGCGAACTCTGCTGTTCGTACCAGCCATCGAAGTCGGCCCCGCCGTGTATTTAAGCCAGGTAAACGAGGTTATCGGCTATCCATGGCAGTCTCCCGAAGCGGTCGCGAGCGAACTCGCTACGCAGGTGCGTCGCACGGCAGGCAACCCGGCGCCACAGATCGGCTTCAACCCTTGGGCAGGCTCCTTTCGGCCGGGACTGCTTCTGGCCCTCAAGAACCGGCTGGGTGCGGCCACATTTAGTGATTTCGGCGAGCTGATTGACCGTGTTCGCTTGGTAAAATCGCCCGCAGAAATGGTTTATCTTACCGAAAGCGCCGCCATCACCGGCGCCGGTCTGGACGCAGCGGCTGCGGTAATACGGGCGGGCGTCGTCGATCACGAAATCGCCCAGGCAGGTGCCAGTTCCATGCTTGGGGCAGGCAGCGAATTCATGAGCATGCAACCAATTGTGACGACTGGCGCGCGCAGCGGCATCATTCACACAAATCATGCAGGTTATAAGGTAGCGCGCGGCGATGTCGTGTTCACCGAATTCGGTGCCGTTCGCCGACGCTACACCGCGCCCATGATGCGTACCGCCGTGGTCGGGCAGGCCTCGGCCGAAATTCATGAATTCCATAGAGTATGCCTTGAGGTTCTCGAAGCGGTAATGGCGGCCGCGCGAGCCGGATCCAGCTTCGCCTCGGCAGCCCGCGCGGGCGAAGCTGCCCTGGCGCCCATCGTTGATCGTGCGTTTTTCTCCGGCGTGTTTGGCTATCCGGTCGGTGCGGCGTTTCCGCCATCTTGGGTCGCCGGCTCGATGTTTATAACCACCGACAACGAAGCCATTCTGGAAGAAGGTATGGTGTTTCATCTGCCGATTTGCTTACGCAAGCCGGGCGAGTTTGGTGTCGGTTTCAGTGAAACGGTGCGTATTACAGCAACTAGGGCCGAGCGAATCACGAATAATACGTTAGCCCTCAAGGAGATTTTCTTATAACTAAACTGGGGCTCGCCTTAACTCAACAGTTGTTCTTTGGCTTCATTCACTCGGGCAGCCAGATAATTACTCCCGCCTCGATCCGGGTGTATTTTCTGCATCACCCGGCGGTGGGCCTGAATGATTTCATCCCGACTGGCACCGGCCTCCAACCCTAAAATATCCAATGCTTCGCTGTCGGTCAGAGGGCCGCCGCTACTTGCGTTTTCACGTTCGCCACTTCCCTCACTATCATCACCAGCCGGGTCGTCGGTCCGCCAAGAATCACCGAAGCGTTTGTTCAAGTAGGTTTCCAGAAGCCGGGCAGAATCCTCGTCGTGCTCCCGGCAATACTGCAATAACTCAATGAACTCACCCTCTTCCAGGCCTGCCAACGCTCGGCCAGCCATGGGGCCTTTCAATATTTCACCACTCATATCTCCAGAGTCGTGATCAAGGGTCATATCCAGAATATCGCTGGAAACATGAGATTGGTTACCCGATTCGGCTTCATCCCCTCCTGAGCCAGGCATGCGGCCCGCCAGCAAAGACGGCAACATACGTCGCAGCAAGGGAAACAGGAACACAAGCATGGCAATCAGAACTTGGAGGCGGCCAGTAACGGCTAGCAGAACCGCTATTAAAACCCCGACGATTAATGCCAGCTTGAGAATAGCGGGCTTTCGTTGGCTGGGCGGTTGGCTGCGAACCCAGACTCCTGCAACAATCGCCAGAATGACAACCAGAAATATTAGTGGCACTCGGATACTCCGGGCCAATAGGCCCTCTGGTTGATTGAAAAAAGCGCTATTTGAGCTGTTGGGTTAAACGCTTAACTTCCGAGGAGCTGCGGCTGGAATAGTCCTGCAGGGCTTTAGTTCCTCCGGAAGCATAGACCGCAACAGCAGCCATAAGCTCCTTAAGCACTTGAGGGCTGTTGCGATCAAAGGGTGCGTAGGCACCTCCCGACAATTTGCTCACCTGCTGAAACGCTGCCCTTGCATGCGCATCGGAGCCCTCATGGAACATAAATACTGGAGTTCGCAGCATGCCTAGTTCCCCGGCAATATGGCTAAGCTTGTCCACCGGCTCCTCACAACAATCCCCGATAAACACGACAGCCTTGACTGGCTTTGCCCGGGTTTCTTTTCTGGCGTGCGCCAACACCTTGCTAATCTGGGTTTGCCCACCCAAGCAAGAAACACCGTTCATCAGGTTGAGCAGTTGGCGGGTTTTGGTAACAAAACCGGTGGCCTTGAACTCCCGAAACCCGCGGTAATAACAAAGCTGAATGGCCAAACCACCCAATTCCCTGGTCGCCATGAAAAGCTCACTCTGCAAGTGGCAAGCTTGATCCCAAGTAGCCTCCCGGCTGGCCGTGGCATCCAGAGCGAAAATTAGCCGGCCCTGCTCACCACCTTGTTTGGGTAGTTTGCGAACCTGGTGGATAAACTGGTCAATCGACTGTTTATCAGACTTGGCACGGAGCTCTTTATCGGACATAGGCCTTTGCAAACCGCCTCGCTCTGACAGTGTATTGTTTAAAGCTTAGGGGAAAGATCAAGCAATTCACAGGCCCGAAGGAGCAATGCCTCCAGGGCAGTATGTATTACAGGTTTGCAAGCGCCTCAGCCACCGGCGTGTCACCAGACACTACCTCAAAAACCTGGTTAACAGTGGTTTCGGCATCCAGAGCCGCCAGCAAAACACGGCCAACATCTTGTCGTGAGATTTTACCTACACTCTCATGTCTCGCCTTGACCGCGACTTTCCCGGTACCCTCATCATTAGTCAACTGGCCCGGGCGAACAATGGTGTAGCTCAAGCCACTTTTTTTCAGGTGCTCATCGGCATTGTGCTTGGCTAGCAGGTAGTGCTGGAGTTTTTCAGGTCCGTTTTCCGGCTCCTCAGCACCCATGCTACTAACGATGATAAAACGTTTGATGCCGTTTTTCCTGGCAGTATCAATCAGGCGAATAGCGCCATCCTGATCCACGTCTGTCGTCTTTTCCGGCCCAGTGTGAGGGCCGGAACCGGCTGTAAAAATAACCACATCACAGCCTTTCATAGCTTCACTGCAATCTTGTTCCAGGTCCCCCACCACGGTTTCAGTAGCCCCCAGTCGTTGCAATTCCGGACCCTGCTCAGCATGTCGAATCATGGCTCGCGCCTCGTGATCACTGCCTGCCATTTCCCGTAAAAGGTGCTGCCCTATTTGTCCGTTAGCTCCTGCAATAAACACATGCATGACGCATCTCCTGATTGACTATTTAGGTGCTTACACTCCATAGGTCAGTGCTCCATGTTCCAAATTCAACCCATGAGCAGCAAGTTTAAACGGAATAACACGAAAGTAATGCCGGGGATGAATAACCAGAGTGTATAGAATTCAGAGGGTATGTTGGCAAGGTGCCGGGCTAGCACAACTCACATCCTTCGCCAGGCGCGATGGACATTGTGCGGCGTTGGGTTGAAGATTAATCCATTTACTGGTGCCTACCTTCCAGGTAGGCCACCACGTGATCCAGGTTGTCGGTATGTGTCTGCTTGTTGTCAGAAAATAAATCCGAGAACTCCAGAACGAGTGCTTGAATCAGAGTAAACCCTTGTCGCATGCGCCCTTCCACCGCCTCTGCAATGCCATCGTATTCACCAAAAGAACCTTTCTCCTGGCACTTTGTATTCAGTGGGTCAAATTCGAAAAGTGCCATGGAAATCATGGCTGCAGGTAATACGATGCTCATACACCCTCCTGTACGATAAGGCGACAGTGTATGCGCTGCATGCGACAGAATGCGTCGCACCGAATGAGTCCCCTTGCCGATGAAAAAACCTGTGAGATGGTCATAGACGAACATTTCGTTATTCGTTTTGTGGCTAAAGATTATGAGGTGGGAAGGTGGCAGACACCTGGGTGAAAAGTGATGAAATGTGTCCATTCTTTTGCTGTGCACTTCGACATTTTTAACGGGGCGTAGGCAAGCACCAACATTGTCAAGGCACCTTTAACCTGCCAGGCACATGCCATATGATTGCTGCTCAAACTCTTCTGCAAGGTACGCTCATTGGATTACGATGACCTCAGCCAGTTACGCCGTTTTCATCCTGCATGGCGGCTTTTGTTGGCGGATCACGCGCCGCTGATTGTCAGTTTCCTCAACCTGGTATTTATTCAGCCCAACGAACGCTCGGTTGCAGAATCGCAACTGCAGTCTCGCTTGGAAGATCTGCTTTTTCAGCTCCGCGCTAACCACGGCGAGGATTCGTTTCCCCGCGGCGCAAGGGACTATCTCAACGACTGGGCAGAGAACGACAAGGGGTGGCTGCGCAAGTTTTACCCGCAGAGCAGCGATGAAGCCCACTTCGACTTGACCCCCGCCACTGAAAAGGCCCTCGGCTGGCTGGAGAGCCTGACCCAGCGCCAGTTTGTCGGCACCGAGTCTCGGCTGAAAACGGTCTTCGACTTACTGCAGCAAATGGTATCCGGTACCGAGACCGACAAGCAGGCCCGGCTGGATGACCTCAATGAACGTAAAGCAGCTATTGAACGGGAAATCAGGCAGGTGGAAGCCGGCGATATCGCCATCATGGATGAAACCGCCCAACGGGAGCGCTTCCAGCAACTTAATGGCACCGCTCGGGAGCTGCTCTCGGATTTTCGCCAGGTGGAACAGAACTTCCGCCAGCTGGATCGTCAGGCACGGGAGCAGATTACCGCATGGGAGGGCCGCAAAGGCGATCTGCTGGAACAGATATTTGGCCAACGCGATGCCATTTCGGACACGGATCAGGGGCGCACCTTCCGGGCCTTCTGGGATTTTCTGATGTCGCCTTCCCGGCAGGAAGAGCTCTCCGAAGGGCTGGAGCGGGTTTTCGATCTGGACGCCATTCAGGCTCTGCAGCCAGACCCGCGTTTCAAGCGCATTCACTTTGACTGGCTGGATGCTGGCGAGCAGACCCAGCGCACGGTCGCCCGTTTGTCCCAGCAATTGCGCCGTTTTCTGGATGACCAGACCTACCTTGAAAACAAGCGCATCATGCAACTGATACAAGGCATTGAAAGTCGCGCGCTGAATGTGCGTGACGAACAGCCCAGCGACGCCATTATGCCGATGGAATCCACCCAGGCCGGAATCCATTTGGCTATGGAGCGCCCGCTGTTTTCGCCGCCGCTGAACCCGGTTATCGAATCCCGGGTAGAAGCCGGAGACGAGTCGGGGGTGGACCCAGATGCCCTGTTCAATCAGGTGCTGGTCGACAGGGCCAGGCTGCAGGTCCACATCCGCGACGCACTGCGCGGCCAGTCGCAGGTTACACTCGCAGACGTTATTCAGCGCTATCCATTGCAAGTGGGGTTGGCGGAACTGGTCACCTACCTCACCATGGCAGGCAATCAACCCACCGCCAGTTTTGACGAAAACCATCAAGACACGATTCAATGGGCGGATGAGAATGGCAGCTACCGCCGCGCCCGTATTGCCCGCGTGATCTTCACTCGATAACCTGCTGCCGGACAGCCCTTTTCAATGGATACCGACCAAATCATGACCACAGCCGAAACCGAAGACAGCAGCCAGGGGAAGGCCCTCTCCCTGGCGGTGATCCGATTACTGAAAGGGGTAATCTATCAGGATGACGATCCCGGTCTGTGGCAGACGATTATTAACCTGCAGCCCCGCATCCGGGATTACGTGGCGGTGATGGGGCTGACATTTCAGATTGACGAATCCGAAGGCTACGCCTGGCTGGCGACTCAGGAAGAAAGTGAGGACGCCACCCCACTGCCCCGGCTGATGAACCGCCGCCAACTCTCCTACCCGGTCAGCCTGTTAATCGCCCTGTTACGCCGCAAGCTGGCCGAGGCAGACACCACCGGCGGTGAACTGCGCCTGATCCTGGACCGGGAAGAGGTGGTCAACCTGATGCGCACCTTCCTGCCGGAAAGCTCCAATGAAGCCCGGCTGGTGGACCAGATCGACGGTTACCTCAACAAAGTCGCCGAACTGGGGTTTATCCGCCGCCTGCGGGATCAGCGGGACAAAATCGAAGTGCGACGGATTATCAAAGCGTATGTCGACGCCCAGTGGCTGAACGAATTTGATCAACGCCTGCAGGATTACCAGCGACACATCACCCCCGGCAGCGGTCAGCCACAAACCAACGAGGACGCGGACTGATGCAGGAGCAACTGCTGGATTTTGTGGAAAGCGACACCCGCGCCGGGTTCCGGCTTCAAAGCCTGGAAGTGCTCAACTGGGGCACCTTTGACAACCGGGTCTGGCGTTTGGAAGTGAATGGCGAAAACGGCCTGCTAACCGGTGATATTGGCTCCGGCAAATCGACACTGGTGGATGCCATGACCACCCTGCTGATTCCCGCCCAGCGGATCGCCTACAACAAGGCGGCGGGCGCGCTGACCAAGGAACGCTCACTGCGCTCCTACGTACAGGGTTATTACAAATCCGAACGCAGCGACACCGGCCATAATGCCAAGCCCGTGGCCTTGCGTGACCACAACAGCTATTCCGTGCTCCTGGCCGTGTTCAGCAATGAAGGCTACGACCAGCAGGTCACCCTGGCGCAGGTGTTCTGGCACAAGGACAAACAAGGGCAACCAGCCCGTTTCTATCTGGTGGCAGAAGATGCGCTGACCATCCGCGAACACCTGGCCAACTTTAACAACGACATCAAAACGCTGCGCAAACAATTGCGGGACTCCCCGGGCGTGCAGCTGTTTGATACCTTCAACCCCTATGAAGCCGCCTTCCGGCGCCTGTTTGGCCTGGAAAATGATCAGGCCCTGGCGTTGTTCCACCAGACCGTATCCATGAAGTCCGTTGGCAATCTCACCGACTTCGTACGGGAGCACATGCTGGAAGCCTTTGATGTGCAACCGCGCATTGATGGATTGCTGCATCATTTTGATGATCTCAGCAGGGCCCATGAAGCCGTGCTCAAGGCCCGGGCTCAGGTCGAAGCACTTACGCCCTTGGTGGCTGACTGCGACCGTCATCAGGAAAGCGCAAAGCAGCGCGCTCTTTGGGAGCACTACCGAGAAACTCTGAAAGCCTACTTCGCCAGCCACCGCCGCCGTCTGCTTGAGCAACGTTTAATCAACCTTGAAGCAGAGCATGATCGCCAGAGCCGCAACCTGGACAAGCTGGGTATCACACTAAGAGAACAGCGGGGCCAGCGGGATCAACTCAAAGGCGCAATTTCGAAACAGGGCGGGGACCGGCTGGAACAGCTTGCCGCTGAAATCGACCGGTTCGATCAGGTTCGTCAGCGCAGCCAGCAAAAAGCCAACGATTACGCCCGCCACGCAGCCAGCCTGGATCTGGCAGAGCGCCCCGATATCGACACCTTCTCACGCAACCTCACCATACTGGGGACACGTAAAGACGAACTGGAAAGCCACTCTGCTGAACTGGAGAACACCCAGAGCGAGCTGAATTTCTCGCTGCGGGATTACCGCACACAACACGATGAACTGGACAACGAACTTACCTCTTTGCGCCAGCGCCGTTCCAACATCCATTCGCGGCAGATTGGCATCCGGGACGCCCTTTGCGATGCGCTCAACCTTGATGCGGATGACCTGCCCTTTGCCGGCGAACTGATCCAGGTACGGAAACAGGAAGCCGGTTGGGAAGGCGCCGCCGAACGGGTGCTTCACAACTTTGCCCTGTCCCTCTTGGTTTCGGACACCCATTACGCAGCCGTCGCAGACTGGGTGGAGAAAACCAACCTCCGGGGCCGGCTGGTCTACTTCCGGGTGCGCCAGCAACAGACCAGTGTTCCGCCGGGCCTGCATCCGGAATCACTGGTGCACAAGCTGGACATACAGCCGGATTCCGAATTCTATGGCTGGCTCGAACAGGAACTGGCACGTCGCTTCGACTACGCCTGCTGCGAGGATATGAACCAGTTCCGCCGGGAATCACGGGCGATCACCCCATCCGGGCAGATCAAGGCCGGCGATCAGCGCCATGAAAAAGACGACCGGCACAACCTGAATGATCGCAGCCGGTTCGTGCTGGGCTGGAGCAACGAACAGAAAATCGCCACGCTGGAGAACCAACAGGCTGATCTGAAGAAAACCATCCAGCAACTCGGTGAACAATGGGCGCACATCGGTGAGCAGCGCAAGGCACTGACCGCACAGCGCGACGCCATCACCGCCTTGTTACAAATTCAGGACTTCAGCGATATCGACTGGCAAACTCCGGCGCAGGCCATGGAGACACTGAAGCAAGAAAAACAGGCGTTGGAAAATGCCTCCAACCAACTCCAGACACTCACCAACCAGCTTGAAGAACTGGAAGCGCGAATCCAGGACACCGAAGAGAGGGAGAAAAAACTCAACCGCGAATTGGGCAGCACGGAAGACAAACAGGAAAACGCCCGCAACCAGCTGGCGGAAGCGCAGGCATTGCTGACCCATGAAGCTGGCCTGAGCGACGAATTCACCGCGCTGGATCAGCTGCGATCACAAGCCCTGGGCGAGCATCAACTCACGGTGGAATCCTGCACCAATCGCGAGCAGGAGTTCCGGGAATGGCTGCAGAGCAAAATCGATAATGAATCGCGGCGACTGAAACACCTGGAGGAGAAGATTCTCAGGACCATGAGCCAATACATTCACGCCTGGCCGCTGGACACCCAGGATGTGGATGCCAGCCTGAATGCCGCCCCCGAATACCGTGCCATGCTTGCCAACCTCCAGGCAGACGACCTACCCCGCTTCGAGCAGCAGTTCAAGGCCCTGCTCAACGAAAACACCATCCGGGAGATTGCCACCTTTCACGGTCAACTAAGTAAAGAGCGCCAGCAGATTCGTGAGCGTATCGACCAGATAAACCGCTCCCTGGCCGACATCGAATACAACCCCGGGCGCTATATCCTGCTGGAAGCGCAACCCAACACCGACGCAGACATCCGCGAGTTCCAGGAAAGCCTGAGAGCCTGCACGGAAGGCACCATGATGGGCATCGAGGGGGATCAATACGCAGAACAGAAGTTCCTGCAGGTAAAGGCCATTATTGAACGCTTCCGTGGCCGCGAAGGCACCAGCGATCTGGACCAGCGCTGGACCCGTAAAGTGACCGACGTGCGCCAATGGTTCGCGTTTGCCGCCTCTGAGCGCTGGCGGGAAGACGGCAGCGAATACGAGCATTACACCGATTCCGGCGGCAAGTCCGGCGGGCAGAAAGAAAAACTTGCCTACACGGTTCTGGCCGCAAGCCTGGTGTACCAGTTCGGGCTTGAGTGGGGCGAAGTGCGCTCCCGCAGCTTCCGCTTTGTAATGATAGACGAAGCCTTTGGCCGAGGCTCTGACGAGTCTGCCCGCTTCGGGCTGGAACTGTTCCAGAGGCTCAATCTGCAGCTACTGATCGTAACGCCGCTGCAAAAAATCCACATCATCGAACCCTACGTGTCCCACGTGGGCTTCGTATACAACCCGGAAGGACGGGAATCCCTGTTGCGCAACCTGACCATTGAAGCCTACCGGCAAGAGCGCGCGGCAAGAGAGCGCATTCAGGTGCAATGAAACACTCCAACTGGACGACACCGGCAGACATTCGCGAGCAGCTGGCGAAACGCTGGCGCAAAGGCGAATTGCTAAGGGCCACTCACCAGCCCGATACTCTCTTCCCCCTGCGCCTGCCCTTGAAGAAACCGGGGCCTGGCGAACTTGTAGAGCAGTTCGATGCTGCAAGAAACTGGATCAACCACTGGCAAACCGCCGCCAACCAGGACCTGGAACTGGAATGGCAAACCGTCAATAACCGTCAGCTCGGCCGCAACTCGTTGCCCGTGGCTGTGGTACTGCCCACCCTCGAGGCAGCGCTCCGGCAAATTGGCCAGCTAAATGCGGCTCGCCAATACCAGTCATTGACGGCTGAAATCAGCCAGCAGTTTCCTGAACTCGCCGGCTGGTGTCAGCAAAAGCCACTAGCCATTCTGGCGCAGCAGCACGAATGGCAGACATTGCTGGCCATTCTGGCGTGGATGGTGGTGAACCCCAGGCCGGGCATCTATATTCGCCAACTGGAAATTCCCGGTGTGCATACCAAGTTTATCGAGCGCAACCGTGGCCTGCTGAGTGAGTTGCTCGACCGGGTTTTGCCAGAGCATGCCATCGATGCCAGCGTCAGTGGCGTCCGCCACTTCGAGCAGCGCTATGGCTTTCTACGCAGGCCCGTGCGGTTGCGTCTGCGATTTCTGGACAAGGCTCAGGATATTAGCGGTTTACGGGACATTGAAATTCCCGTAGATCAGTTCCAGACGCTATCTTTGCCCGTCGATACGGTTTATATCGTGGAAAACGACGTCACCGCCCTGGCCTTTCCAGACACGCCCTCATCTATCGTGATTTTTGGACAGGGCTATGGCATCGGCAAGCAGCTTGCCAACGCAAGCTGGCTAAAGGAAAAAAACGTGATGTACTGGGGCGACATTGATACCCATGGTTTCCGAATCCTCAACCAGCTTCGCGACGCCATACCCAACAGCCGCTCCCTGCTCATGGACGCGGCAACCCTCCGGGGCCATCAGCATCTGTGGGGCATTGAACCCAGTCCTCATATCGGGGATTTGCCGAACCTGACAGAACACGAGCAAGCGGTTTATCAGATGCTGAGTACACTTGAGCCAGGAAAGAACCTGCGGCTGGAGCAGGAACAGATTTCGTTTGCGGCTTTGCAGGAGAGGTAGGGGTTCAGGGTAAGCGCCAATGAAAGCTACAGCACAAGAACCGTACCTTCCCAAGTAAGATCTGGCACAGCATTCCCCGCAGCGATATGGCGTTGCGTGAAAACTTCGAGGCCACCGCAGAAGGGAGAGAAGCTCCCCCATCGGCAGCCCTCCACCAATCGATTTTCTTTTTAAAATCAACTAAGCTCACTCGTCTCTCCCCATCTTCAGCGGGGGCCCATTTTTCGAACGCGTTATCGCCTGATTCATCAAGGAAAACTACAATGAAAAAACTCAGCCTGAATACGCTGACGCTAAGCGTTTCGCTGGCCATCGCCAGCACGGCCTTTGCATCCGATTTTACCGATATGGACCCGGTCACTCTGCGTCTGGCCCATGTGGTTAACGAGCAGGACGGTTTCCATATTGCCGCCGTCAAATTTCAGGATTTAGTAGCAGAACGTACCGAAGGTGCAGTAAGCATAGAGCTGTACCCTAACGCTTCACTGGGTGACGAGCGCACCCTGCTGGAAGGCATGCAGATCGGCACTGTCGATATGGGTGTGATCACCAACGGCCCCGTGGCCAACTTTGTTGAAGAAATGGCCGTGTTCGAACTGCCGTTTCTGTTTCCCTCACCGCAAGCCGCTTATGAAGTGCTCGATGGGCCTATTGGCCAGGAGCTGCTGGACAAGCTCTCTGAGGTTAACCTGAAAGGCTTGGCCTATGCCGAACGTGGCTTTCGCAACCTGACCAACAGCGAGCGTAAGGTCAACACTCCGGAAGACCTTGATGGCCTGCGCATCCGCGTGATGGAAAACCCGGTGTACGTAGACACTTTCCGGGCGTTAGGCGCTAACGCTATCCCGATGGCGTGGACAGAAGCCCTCACAGCCATGCAGCAAGGCACCATTGACGGACAAGAAAACCCGGTCAATGTGGTTCACTCCTTCAAGCTCAACGAAACCCAGAGCTATATGACCCTCTCGCGGCATACCTATGCCCCGGCCATATTCGTGATGGGCATGCCTGCCTGGAACAGGCTCCCTGAAGCGGCTCAGGATGTGCTGGCGCAAGCCGCCCAGGAAGCCGCTGAACATGAGCGCCAGGTAAACGCAGACATGGAATCCGAGCAGCTGGCCGCACTGCGCGCAGCCGGCATGGTGATCAACGACAACCCGGATATGGAAGCGTTCCAGGCCGCCGTGGCGCCAGTATATGAACAGTACGGCAAACAGTTCGGTGATTACCTGCCGCGCATTCAGGAGGCGCTCAAGTAAGTGGCCACAGCACTTCAACCGTTGTTGAGGCCGCTAAAACGGATTGAACACGGGCTGGATGCGATTCTCCAGCCCGTGGTCTTTGCGGCTATGGCGGCATTGATAGGGGTGATTACCCTGCAGATTGTATCCCGCGTGCTGTTCAGCGCGGTCGGCTGGACCGAGGAGGTCAGCCGTTTTCTGCTTGTGTGGATCACCTTTCTGGCGGGCACTCTGGCGTTTCAGCGTGGCCGGCACATCGCCGTGACCTTTGCCGTAGACGCCCTGCCTGTGCGCCTGCGACAAGCCGCACGCATCGCTGCCACGCTGGCAGTACTGGCCTTCACCGTGGCACTGGTAGTGATCGGCTATCGCTATATGCAAGTCCAGAGTTTTCAGAAATCTGCATCCTTACGGCTCTCCATGACCTACGTTTATGCCGTGATTCCGCTTACTGCTGCCCTGATGAGTTGGTATGCCTTCGTCGACCTGCTGGAGTTGATAATCAATGGCGAGCGTGTTGAGGATTCTGGTCCATGACACTGCTTCTTTTCGGACTTTTTTTCGGGCTCATGCTTCTGGGCGTGCCTATCGCCTTGGCCATAGGCGCCAGCACCATGGTTGCGTTGAGCCAGGCCGGGGTGCCACTGATGGTGGTCACCCAGCAAATGTTTCAGGGCATCAATTCGTTTGCTCTGGTGGCTATTCCCATGTTCATTCTGGCCGGCGATCTCATGGCGCAAGGCAAGGTGAGCGAGAGGCTGGTCAACTTCGCCGACTCCCTCTTCGGTTTCCTGCGCGGAGGCCTATCTCTGGTGTCGGTAATGGCAGGTATGTTCTTCGCTGCGATATCAGGCTCCGGGGCAGCGACTACGGCGGCTGTAGGATCAAGCCTGGTGCCGGAATTACGCAAAAAAGGCTACGACCCCGCGTCTGCCGCCAGCCTAATTGCAGCAAGCGGCACCCTCGGCGTGGTGATCCCGCCTTCGGTGCCCATGATTATCTATGCGGTGATTGCCCAGCAGTCGGTAACCGAGCTTTTCCTGAACGGCTTTCTGCCGGGCTTGGCTATGGGGCTGGGGCTGATGGCGATTGCCATTACTCAGGCCTATAAACGCCAATACCCGAAAGGTACACCGCTGTCACTGCGCACCATCTGGCGCACGCTGAAAAGTGCCAGTTGGGGGCTGATGACGCCGGTCATCATTCTGGGAGGCATATTCTCGGGTATTTTCACCCCTAGCGAGGCGGCTGTGGTGGCGGTCAACTACGCCTTGCTGGTCTCGCTGTTCATCTATCGCGATCTCAAGCTCAAAGATGTGTATCGCATTCTGATTCGTTCTGCCATTACCACCTCAGTGATCATGCTGGTGATCGCCACCTCGGCAGTGCTGAGCTGGACGCTCTCCAGTTGGCAGGTGCCTGGCGCCATTGCTCAAGCCGTGCTCTCTATCTCCACCAATCCTTACGTGATCATGCTACTGGTAGTAGGGATAATCCTGCTGACTGGTGTCTTCATCGAAACCGCCAGCGCTTTGATCATCCTGACACCCGTTCTACTGCCGCTGGTGCTTCAGTTGGGAATCGACCCGATCCATTTTGGCATCGTCATCGTTGTAGGGTTGGCAATCGGCATGATCACCCCGCCGGTGGCAATCAACCTTTACGTGGCTTCCTCAATCACGCAACTGCCTCTGGAACGGATCACACGGGCAATCATTCCGTACTTGCTGACCTTGATCAGCGTATTGCTACTGATCGTGTACGTGCCGATTCTCGCTGGCTGGTCAGGGTCCTGACCAGCCAGGTATGCCCCGGTTTTTTACACAAACGTTGATATATACAAACTCTCAACCTTATCCCGGGCCCACTGGGTCTTACGCAGGAACTTCAACGATGACTTGATTGAGGGGTCATTCTTGAAGCATTTTATGTCGATTCGCCGGGCCAGTCCTTCCCAGCCGTAGTGCTCCTGCAGCCTTGTCACAACACTCTCAAGCGTAATTCCGTGCAATGGATAATTCGGTTGTTCACTACTCATGTTTTTATACCTTCACGGTTGCCAGTTTTGTTGGCACTATCAATACCTGTACCCAATACTTGTACCGCCCATCTGGTTAAAATTTAACTAGCACCAACTATCCTGCCAGAGGAAGGGTGCGTGGGGCTTTTATTCCAATACCCTCGGCCACTTTTTCTCCGCCTGAACAATACCCCACCAGTTGTTTTGGGTCCGTCACCATCTCCAAAGGCGGAAGCTTCGCTATGTAATCATGAACAAGCACCGTGAGTTTTTCAGGCTATTGAGCCTTGGCCTGTCGGCTTCGATTCAAGCCCCGCGTGAGGGTGCTTTCAATCTCCTCCCCTAACCACGCCGGCTCCAGAATATCGCAATGCTCGGCCTGAGCCGTCAGCCACCAGCGCAAATCCTGGGTATCGCCCACCGTGACCGCCATTTCGAAGGTGGTGTCATCAATCTCGGTATTGATTTGGTCAAAGCCCAAGGGCGATTCAATGAGATGGTTCAAGGTTGGCTTATCGCAACGTAGCTTAAGGTAGACTGGCTTGTCAGACTTCAGGATACCCATGGCTCCGGAATGGATATACAGGTCCAGATCAAAATCCTCTGGCCGTTCAATCGGTGCTTCCAGCACGTCGCCCGCCGTGGCGCGGTGCAACACCAGTTGGCGGACACCTTCCCTGCCCTCAATGTTTCCAATCAAATACACGTTCGGATCACGAAAGATCAGCCCATACGGGTGTACGGTAATCTCCTCCGGCGCTGGCCAGTTGCGGGCCTGGTAGGTCAGTTTGCAGGTGTATTCCCGCAGCAGTGCTTCCGTAACGGTTTCCAGCACATCGGCATCTATGGCGGGGCGCTGACCACCAAGGCCGCGGTTAATCACTCTCACCCGGTCGGGCCACTGGCCGAGGGGATTTTGTTCACGCAGCAAGGTGCGGTGGGCTTCGTCAAAGTGGGGCTTCAAATGGGAAAGCGCCCTGGGCGGCAGCATGGGGGAGAGATAAGCCCTGGCTAATTCAAACGTGAGGGCCGCCGGTAAATCCAACGCCGGGACAATATCGACGGCCGCATTCCGATCAAACGACCAACGATACTGGCGGGCTTTTTCATCCACCAGCAAGGGAAAGTCTGTGCTGAGCTTTTCCAGATCCCGCTGAATGGATCGCATGGTCACGGAAAACTCATGTTCTTTCAGCCGGCTCGCCAATTCGGTTGTGGTGATGGTTTTCGGGTACCGGGGCACCATTCTGAGCATGGTGAGGTAGCGAACGGCGGTGCTGGACATGGCGGCTTCCTTGCAGGTTTGTTTTGGGCAGTGGCGTCAGAAGCGACAGTTCTTGACGTGACGCCATGCTAGATACCCGGAGCGAGCAAGTAAAGCGTTGATCAGCCGCAAAGGCTTCTCACAGGGTGCCTGGAAATTATGGCCATCCACCCGGGCGAACGTAGAAACGCTCATCAACGAGAACCAGATCGCCAGTCACCCAACGCATCCTCACGGTAAACCTTGCCATCGTTTGAGCGATAGTTGCCCAGTGCATTTTTCGGATTTGGCCTTTGTTCCCGTCGGTGCAGTGATAATTCAGGTGGCCAAGGGTATTCTTCCGGGCTGTGCATTCTGCCAATGCACTTGGCGGCAGGGTCAGAAAAACAAGCCCTAAGAGCAACCCGCACGGAACCTTGCTTTGATACAACCATAGGAATCACCTCATCAAAACGCCCTCGAAGTTACAAACAGCTCAAAACGAGACACCCAAGCCTGCGCTGACACCCTGCACCATATAATCCGACTTCCAAAGATAAGTGCCATAATTCAGATAGGTATAGATGTTTTCGTTTATAGCAAGATTAAAAACATGGATCCGGCTCCGGGGCAGAACTCAACTACCGTCCACTTGTCTGCGAGAGTTCGACTGCCTCGAGACATTGTTCAAAAGGTAGCCAAAGAGCTAAAGAGTCACCCTCAACAACATCAATCGCAACGAACCCGAACTTTTCGTAGAATCTTTTCGAGTCGGCGTCTTTGGCATCTACCGCACAGCCGATACCTCCAACTGACATCGACGCATCAACAACTCGCCTCAGGCACTCGATCAGCAGGTATGCGCCTAATCCATATCCTTTGACAGAGTTATCAACCGCAAGCCGTGCCAGCCGGTAAACCGGCGGATCCGACGGAAACCGCTTTTGTAGAGGATGCCCCTGAGGGAAGACAAAGGTGCTGGGAAGAAGAGTGTAATAACCCAGGATCTCCGTCGGGTCGACCTCATCTTCAATCAGTACATAAGTCCGTGTCGCCATCTTCTGGCTGCTTTGCCGGGCAATTTTCTTTAAGAACTCGTTGAGTGCAGATTTACCGCAGTCAAACTTTCGCCGATTGTGTTCTTTACTGATTTCTTCGATTCTTAAAGTCACCAGCCAACTTCCTGTGGTTGAGTGCAGCTTCCCGAAGCTCTGGGTTAATCGGCTCAGGGTTATCCAGCAGCTCCAGCATAAGATCAGCACTTTGCCGGCAAACCCGGATTTGTAGCGCCTGACGCTCGGCCTCTTGTGCTTCTTTCTTTGCAGCGTAGATCAGGAACTGGCTCAAGCTGCGGCCCGTTAACTCTGCTGCATGAGCAATAAGTCTCTGCGTTTCTTCATCGACACGGGCGACCAAGCGAGTGTCTTTACCTTGTGTGTTCATCATATTCTTCACCGATGGTGGGATAGGCTCGACTGGAACCCAAGAAAATTCTCTTCCTTGATAAAAAGTGATTCGACGGACTCAATCCACGTGTGCCATATTGGCATACTTAACTGACTCAATCAACTTGGTGTGCCAATTTGGCACAGTCTTGACCAGGCTGAATGAGCTTCAATTCCGCCGAGCCATCTTGTTGCGGGCCGCCAGAATATCCGCCTTAGTGATCTCTCCTACCAGTGATACCCGCTTTTAATAAGACAGGCAGGAGCATATACCCAGTGCCACTGGAAGACTTACGGTCAAAAGCGAAGCGGGGCCGGAATCTCCAAATCAGAAATTGGCACACATAGGGCACGGTGAGGGCACGGAGAAAATTTCAGGATTAAAAAGCAAAAAAGGCAGACCAGTAAGTTACTGATCTGCCTTTCTTTTATATGGTAGCGGGGGCTGGATTCGAACCAACGACCTTCGGGTTATGAGCCCGACGAGCTACCAGACTGCTCCACCCCGCATCAAACTGGTTGTTGCCGGGTGACCCCGATCAACGTGCGCGTATATTAAGGATTCAGATGCGAACTGTCAAATACTATTTTCAAAGAGGTCAGTCGGATAGCTTAAGTTTTCTGACTCGTGTGCCGTCGGCGCTTTGAAAAAGCCGACCTGTTTCATGGCTTCCTGAACCGGGCGGAAGGATTTTCGGTGCTCTGGCGTTACGCCCAACCGGAACAAAGCCTCAAGGTGCACAGGCGTGGGATACCCCTTGTGCTTCGCAAGGCTATAACCTGGGTACTTAAGATTCATTGCTTCCATTTCCCGGTCCCGGGTTACTTTGGCGATGATGGATGCGGCGCTGATCGCTTCTACGCGGGTATCTCCTTTTACCACAGGCTCTGAATGCCAGTGCCACTTGGGGCATTTGTTGCCATCAACCAGTACGTATTCAGGTGCAACCCCAAGCCCTGCAACGGCCCGTTCCATTGCGATCATTGTGGCCTGGTAAATGTTGATCTGATCGATCTCATGAGCCTCACAGCGGCCCAGGCACCAGGCAGTAGCATGCTCGAGGATCTCATCGTATAACGCGTTGCGCTTTTTCTCCGTAAGCTTCTTGGAGTCTGCCAACCCGGCAATAGGCCGGTCGGGATTCAGAATTACGGCGGCCGTTACAACCGCGCCGATGAGCGGCCCACGCCCTACTTCGTCCACCCCGGCCAGAAGCTTTCCCTGATAAGCACACTCGAAAGGTGGCAGGGCGGGTGCACGGGCCATTCAATGAACTCCTTTTTCAATGAGTGCCGAGATTGCCTGCGCGGCTGTTTTATCAGCATCTTGCTTCAATGTGTGGTGAAGCTCTGTGAACGCCTCGATCAGCCGATTTCGCTCTTGCTGATCTTCCATACGCTCCAATACGGCGGCGCCGAGTGATTCAGGCGTCGCGTCATCCTGCAATAGTTCAGGAACCAGCGGTTGCTTTGCCAGCAGGTTAGGCAATGAAACATGAGGCACCTTTACCAGACGTGACAGAAGCGCATAACTAACATTACTTAATCGGTATCCCACTACCATGGGTTTCTTCAACAACATGGCCTCAAGGGTCGCAGTTCCAGAAGCTAGCAACACAACGTCTGAAGCCGCCATTACTTCCCGAGACCGGCCTCTTACAATAGTGACCTGCAACTTCACCTCAAGCGCTTCAATAAGCTCGCGAACCTGCTTTTCCCGGTCACGATTTACGCAGGGTATAACCAGCTGTACATCTGGCCGTTTGGCTTGTATCCAGCGCGCCGCTTCCAAAAACAGCGTGCCGAGCCGCTCAACCTCTCCGGCACGGCTTCCTGGCAATATCGCCAGCAAAGGTACGTTCTCATCAAGCCCCAGTTCCTGACGAGCTTTACTTGTCTGCGGGACAACAGGTATGCGATCTGCGAGGGGGTGCCCTACAAATGCAACGGGCACATCATGCTCTTCATAAAACCCGGCTTCGAATGGCAGCAAGGTGAGCATCAGGTCAACGGATTTGGCAATTTTGAAGATTCGTTTCTGTCGCCACGCCCAAACGGAGGGGCTCACATAATGAACGGATGGTATGCCTGCTTCGCGGCAGCGCCGCTCGATAGCCAGGGTGAAATCCGGGGAATCAATACCGATGACCACATCGGGTGGTGTGGCAAAGAAATAACTCAGCAGACGGGCACGTATACTGAACAACTCCCGGATACGGCCCAGAACCTCTACCAGCCCCATAACGGACAAGCGTTCCATGGGAACCAATGAATGAAAGCCTTCAGCAATCATCTCATCGCCACCTATGCCAACAAAACGCGCTTTTGGATAACGATCGCGAAGTGATCGAATCAGGCCTGCGCCCAGGATATCCCCAGACGCCTCTCCTGCAATAATTCCAAAGGTTACTTTGCGATTACTCACCACGGCAGTATGGGGAAGGCCCATCAAACAAGACTCCTGCCAGCTCAGCGAATAATACCGCGATGAGCGCCGCGCAGGGAGTCGATAAGCACGCGAGCTTCTGGCGTATCGGCATAGGTATCTTCCAGCATTTCAACAGCCTGCTCTGTGGTCAAACCCTGGCGGTAGATAACCTTGTATGCACGGCGCAGGGTCATCACCACTTCTTTATCAAAACCACGGCGTTTGAGGCCCTCAACGTTTATACCGTGAGGCTCCGCTGACTGGCCAGCAGCCATCACGTAAGCAGGTATATCCTTCAGCACGATACTGCCACCAGCCGCCATACTGTGAGGCCCGATATGGCAAAACTGATGAACCATGGTACCGCCACCCAGAATAGCGTGGTCGCCCACTGTTACGTGGCCTGCCAATGTTGCGCAGTTGGCAAGAATGATGTCGTTGCCAATAACGCAGTCATGAGCCACATGCACGTAGGCCATAAGCAGGTTATTGCTACCAATTCGGGTTTCGCCCTTGTCTTGCACCGTGCCACGGTGAACGGTGCAATTTTCGCGAATAGTGTTGTTATCGCCAATAAACAATGTGGTTGGTTCGCCAGCATACTTTTTATCCTGGCAGGCCTCACCAACGCTACAAAACTGAAAAATACGGTTATTCCGACCAATGACCGTTGGCCCTTTCACCACCACGTGGGAAAGAATTTCTGTGCCCTCGCCAATTTCGACATCGGGGCCAATATAACTCCAGGGGCCAACCGTTACGTTATCCGCAAGCTTGGCTGACGGGTCTACAATCGCCTGAGGATGAACACCCGACCAGTCGTTTGTTGCCATTAAACTTCTCTCTCAGCGGTCAGTATCTCTGCAACGCAGACGACGTTTCCATCGACCAACGCGCGACAATCAAATTTCCAGATGCCACGTTTTTCAGAGATTATCTCCGATTCCATGCACAACTGGTCTCCCGGCAAAACAGGACGCTTAAAGCGCGCCTTACTGGACCCAGCCAGGTATTGTACCAGCCCGTCCGTAGGTTTCCGCCCCACGGTCGCAAATCCGAGAATGCCTGAAAGCTGGGCCATGGCCTCAATAATGAGCACGCCTGGCATAATGGGGTTTTCAGGAAAGTGGCCAGTAAAAAACGGCTCGTTAAAGGAGATGTTTTTATAGCCTTTAATCGACTTCGACTTTTCAATCTCGGTCACCCGATCCACCAGCAAAAAGGGATAGCGGTGCGGGAGATATTCCAGTATTTCATCGATATACATCATGTTGATCGGCCTCAGCCCTTTGATTTCTTTTCCA
>NZ_JBQDCO010000012.1:0-81399 GCF_052091845.1 Marinobacter sp.
GTGTGTCCCTCAAGCGAGATGCGCATTCTACAGAGCTGGGCGCAGGTGTCAACGGAATATTTAAACTATTTGCTTATAACTGAACAATGTCGCAAACCCTTCTACAACTACTCGCTCTTTAACAGCACAACCGCCCGATTGGGCAACATCCCTAGCCGCATCAATCTGACTCTCTTCGGTTACTGTACTCTGCCCTTTACCGGAAGAGCTCATCACTGGCTTAACGACAACCAGCAGCCCGATAGCCTTGATGACGTTAACGAACCGTTCTTTGGTTTCGACAAACTGATAAAGTGATGTGCGCACTCCAAGCTCCTCGGCAGCCAAGCGCCGGCTACCCTCACGATTCATTGTCAGGTCAACGGCTCTGGCTGAAGGAATAACTTTATACCCCTCGCGCTCAAGTTTAACCAACTCCGCTGGCGCCAATCCCTTTTGGCGTTTTTACGCCTGATTAAAGTGAAACTTCCTGCTCCCGCTCAACCACCTTTACTAGCACAGCTTTGCGCTCACAGTTGGTCATTGAGGTCCAGCGCAAAATCTCATCACCGGTGCGCTGGCATCCTATGCAGACATCACGCTCATCAAGAGCACAGATACTCACGCACGGTGAGCGAACAGTATCCTCAGCGGTCATGACGAAGCTGCCTCAAACCTTTACGGGCTTTAAGCCCTTCACATAGCGACTTGCGTTGTGCACATAATTCGCCGCACTCAACTCAAGCATTTTCTGTTGTTGCTCAGTAAGCTCCCGCTTTACTTTCCCCGGCGCACCGATTACCAGAGAACCATCAGGGATGACCATTCCTTCGGGAATCAGCGTATTGGCGCCGATCAGACAATGCTTCCCTATCCTGGCACCATTAAGAACAACGGCATTAATGCCGATCAGCGAATAGTCCCCCACTTCACAGCCATGCAGCATAGCCTTATGGCCAACAGTGACACCTTTACCCAGGGTCAGCGGCACTCCCGGATCGGTATGCAAAACCGAACCATCCTGAATGTTTGTTTCGGAACCTATTGTAATAAGCTCGTTGTCGCCGCGGATCACTACGTTGAACCAGACACTGCTTTTGTCGTGGAGAACAACGTTGCCAATAACGGTGGCGTTTTCAGCGACAAACTGGTTGCCACCCTGTAAGTCCGGAGCAAAGCCGTCTAGCTCATAAAGCATTGAAGTTTCCTTATTATGTTCAGGGCTTGAGCAAATTTATATTGGCATCGTACACAGCATTTAAAAAATCGACCAGAACCACCGCGGACAACCCCCATATCTGGTAACGCCCCCAACGATAGCAAGGAACATGAATGGTTTGATTCTGAAACGGAATCGAATCTGTACGCTCGCGCTGATCTTCGAGAAAAAAAGAAAGCGGCACACGAAAAATACTATCGATTTCACCGGGATTAGCCTGCAGAGGGTGACCCTCAGGCACAACGCCGACGTATGGAGAAACAAGAATCCCGTGAAGAGAGGTTACCTGGCTCAGTGGCGAAATGATTTCAACCTGATCCGGAGGCAGACCAATCTCCTCGTGGGTTTCACGTAAAGCGGTAGCGGCCAATGATAAATCTCCCGGATCCCGCTTGCCGCCGGGGTAGGCTACTTGCCCTCTATGGGTGCTCATTTTTTCGGAACGTAAGGTGAATATCATTTCAGGATTACCAGGATCATCGGTAACCGGCACAAGAATGCCCGCCTCGGGGTAGCTCAGATCAAGCCTCCGGGGTGAATAACCTGTTAAACGCTGAATGAGTAAATCACGCAATTCAGAACTCCTGAGGAAATCGGGTGTTGAATGAGACAGCGACAGCTAGGATCATTAAACTGAACGCTCTACCAACTCAAGTATACGGGGAAAAACATGAAGTACTGCAGCACATGCGGCCATCCGGTTAAACAAAGCATCCCCGAGGGCGATAACCGTTACCGCTATGTATGCGATAACTGCAGCACAATACATTACCAAAACCCACGCATCATTGCTGGGACCGTACCCATGTGGGATGGGCAGATTCTGCTTTGCCGACGGGCCATTGAACCTCGCTATGGGTACTGGACTCTTCCCGCAGGGTACATGGAAAACGCCGAAACCACCGTTGAGGCTGCCGAACGAGAAACTCTGGAGGAAGCTCTGGCCGAGGTTAACATCGACGGGCTCTATTCGATTATTGATGTCCCCCATATCGATCAGGTGCACATGTTCTATCGAGCGACACTGAAGAACGGGCAGTTTGGCCCGGGCGAAGAGTCCCTCGAAACACGTCTGTTTGCCCTGGATGACATACCTTGGGACGATATATCCTTCCCTACCGTGCGCAAAACTCTGGAACTATTTCTGGAGGATCTGAAAAACGATTCTTTCGGCGTTCACGTTCGCGATATTCGTCACCCAATAGCCGCCATTCGAACCAAAAACCACTTATAACACTTCCATCCGGTATATCTCATAAGCAGGCTCTTCATAAGGGTGAGCCTGCCTGAGTGCCGCTACAGCCTGCTTGATCAAATCATCCCGGCAAACCAGCTCAACTTTAAACTCATCTACCACCTCCAGTTGACCATTTTCCCCAAGAAAAGGGTCGCTACCCTCAAGCGGACGAAACTGTCCCTGACCGCGACACTGCCAAGCACAGGAATCGTATTCACCAATACATCCCGCTCCAATGTCAAAGAGTGCCTGCCTGGTTTTTTCCAAATGTGTTTCGGGGACGAAATAGCATATTTTGTACATGAAACCTTCCTCAAATCAGGATATTTTTTGCACAGATTAAGGGCTTAGACACTTACCCACAGATTCTGTGGATAACTCTGGGGAAAGTTTTAGCGAACACCGCCATAAACCCCGTATTTACTGCCCTCACGTTAAATTGGCGACAAATTCACCCATTAAACTAAATTGTTACTTTTCAATTACTTATGAATATCGAGCACAAAATGAACCTCCACATGCAGCTTTGTTCACAGAATACTCAAAGCATCCCCCAAAATGTGCATAAACAAAATGAGTCAAGGGATATTTTTTAAAAAAATTGATTTTTTGCGCTTGAAAAAAACTGAAAATCCAGATTTCCGGGTACAAAAAAACCGGCTTAGGAAAGCACCCCATCCGGGACTCACCAAAGCCGGTTTTCTTTTACTCAAGCCTTCCCTCAGCCAAACCAGCGTCTGGCATTCCTGAACATACGAATCCAGGAACCATCTTCCTGCCAATCATCCGGGCGCCAGGAGTGCTGAACAGCTCGGAACACCCGCTCAGGGTGAGGCATCATAATGGTGACACGGCCATCCCTGGTGGTAGCGCCGGCAATGCCGTTTTGTGATCCGTTGGGGTTATACGGGTAACGAACCGTTGCCTGACCTCTATTATCCACAAAACGCAGTGCCACCCGATCACTTGCTGCAAGATCAGCCGCGCCGGCACTACCCGCAAACTCCACCCTGCCCTCGCCATGGGCAACGGCTATAGGCATACGGGAACCCGCCATACCCTCCAGGAAAGCAGAGGAAGACGGCGCCACTTCAACCATCGCCAACCGCGCCTCAAACTGCTCCGACTGGTTACGCACGAAGCGTGGCCAACCCTCACTGCCTGGAATCAACTCGTGTAAGTTGGAAAGCATCTGGCAACCATTACACACACCCAGGGTAAGCGTATCCTGACGGCTGAAGAAGGCGGCAAACTGATCGCGTACGCGTTCATTGAACAGAATGGACTTGGCCCAACCTTCACCAGCGCCCAGCACGTCCCCGTATGAGAAGCCGCCACAGGCCACAAGACTGTTAAATGTTTCCAGGCTCACTCGCCCGGAAAGCAAATCACTCATGTGTACGTCGACTGATTCAAAACCTGCTCGGTCAAACGCAGCCGCCATTTCAACCTGACCATTAACACCCTGCTCACGCAGAACCGCGACTTTCGGCTTTGCACCTTTATTGATGTAAGGCGCGGCAATATCTTCGTTCACATCGTATGAGAGTGCTGCATGAAGTCCTGGATCGCCTGCATCCAGCAAGTTATCGAACTCTTCAAGAGCGCAATCGGCGTTGTCCCTGAGAGACTGGACACGATAGCTGGTTTCCGACCAAAGGCGCTGAAGCTCAGTACGCGATTCATCTATAACCGCCTCACCGTTAAACATCAGGCGCAGGCTGTCTTGATTATTCAACGTACCAATCACGTTAACATGATCGCCCAGACCTGCCGCGGAGCACTGCTGCAAAACAAAATCCGTGTCTTCGCGCCGCACCTGAATGACCGCACCCAACTCTTCGTTGAACAGCTCACGGGCAAACTGGCCAGAATCATCTGCCAGCCCATCCAGCTTGATGTCTACACCGGTGCGGCCGGCAAAGCTCATCTCCGCCAACGTCACGAACAGGCCACCATCTGAACGATCGTGATACGCAAGAAGTTTTCCGTCGGCATTCAAGCCTTGAACCACCGCAAAGAACGCCTTGATATCCTCAGGATCGTCGAGATCCGGCGCCACAGCCCCAACATTGCGATAAACCTGCGCCAACGCCGAGCCACCCAAGCGATTTTGCCCTGCGGCCAAATCAAGAAGGATAAGATCTGTCTCGCCTGAATCCGTTATTAGCTGGGGTGTCAGGGTGCGTGAAACATCGGTTACCGGAGCAAAACCGCTGATAATGAGCGACAGCGGCGCTGTCACGCTCTTTTGCTCACCGCTATCCTCGTCCCACATGGTTTTCATGGACATGGAGTCTTTACCCACGGGGATAGTAATCCCGAGTTCGGGGCACAGCTCCATACCAACGGCACGCACTGTTTCGTAGAGGTTTTCATCCTCACCAGGGTGACCGGCAGCGGCCATCCAGTTTGCCGACAGGCGTATATCGGAGAGCTTACCAATGGCGGCAGCCGCCAGGTTGGTAATGGCCTCACCCACAGCCATCCGTCCGGAGGCTGGCGCATCAATGGTTGCAACCGGCGTGCGCTCACCCATGGCCATGGCTTCACCCGTCAGCACATCAAAAGAACTTGCCGTCACTGCAACGTCACTGACTGGCACCTGCCAGGGGCCAACCATTTGATCGCGGGCGACTAAACCGGTAATCGTGCGGTCACCAATCGTTATCAGAAAGCTTTTGGAACCAACGGACGGAAGCCGCAGCACTCTGCGGACCGCATCGTTCAGATCAATCCGGGTGGAATCAAATACCGGCTTGGTAAAAGAGGTTCTTTTAACACTCCGGTGCATACGTGGGGGCTTGCCAAAGAGCACATCCATCGGCAGATCAATGGGCTTATCGTTAAAGTAGGAGTCACTCAACTCCAGGTGATGGGCTTCTGTGGCCTCACCAATAACAGCATAAGGACAACGCTCCCGGCGGCACATCTCATCAAACAGCTCCAGATTTTCAGGAGCTACGGCCATCACATAACGCTCCTGGGATTCGTTGCACCAAATTTCCAATGGCGACATGCCAGGCTCATCGCTGGGAATATCCCGCAACTCAAATTTCCCACCACGGCCACCGTCTTTCACAAGTTCTGGCATGGCATTAGAAAGACCGCCCGCACCCACGTCGTGAATAAAGCACATAGGGTTGGCTTCCCCCATTTGCCAACAACGGTCAATCACCTCCTGACATCGGCGCTCCATTTCCGGGTTATCCCGCTGTACTGAAGCAAAATCGAGATTCTCGTTACTGGAGCCAGAATCCATGGAAGAAGCAGCGCTGCCTCCAAGGCCGATAAGCATGGAAGGCCCACCCAGCACAATGAGTTTGGCGCCTATCGGTATTTCACCTTTCTCCACATGCTCTGCGCGAATATTACCCAGGCCGCCGGCAATCATTATTGGCTTGTGATAACCACGCACCTCGTCACCCGCCGGGCCGGCAACCTTCTCTTCAAATGTCCGGAAATAGCCAGCAATATTAGGGCGACCAAATTCATTATTGAATGCGGCACCACCAATCGGGCCTTCAATCATGATATCCAGAGCAGACGCAACCCGCTCAGGCCTACCGTAATTAATCTCCCAGGGCTGGGGATCATCGGGCAGATTGAGGTTAGAGACGGTATAACCTGAAAGCCCGGCCTTGGGCTTAGAGCCGCGCCCGGTAGCGCCCTCGTCACGGATTTCACCACCAGAACCTGTTGCTGCACCTGCCGCCGGGGCAATGGCCGTTGGGTGGTTGTGAGTCTCCACCTTCATAAGGATATGAATATCTTCCTGATTGTAACCGTATACGCCAGTTACCGGATCCGGGAAGAAGCGACCACCGCGGCTGCCACGAATAACCGATGCGTTATCCTTATAGGCCGACAGCACTCCCTCGCTGTTCATCTGAAAGGTATTGCGGATCATGGCGAACAGAGACTTCTCCTGCCCTTCACCATCTATATCCCAGGAAGCGTTAAATATCTTGTGGCGGCAGTGCTCCGAGTTTGCCTGGGCAAACATCATTAGCTCAACGTCGGTCGGATCCCGCTCAAGACTGATAAACGATTTTACCAGGTAATCGATCTCGTCCTCTGCCAGTGCAAGGCCAAGTCGCCTGTTTGCTTCCACCAGTGCCTTTTGGCCGGCAGCCAAAACAGACACTCGCTCCAAAGGACGCGGCTCTTCATGGCTGAACAACAGCTGGGCGCCACCCGTTTCATGAAAGACTTTCTGAGTCATACGGTCGTGCAGCAATGCAGCGACCTTTTCGCGCTGATCCAGGCCAAGTTTTTTACTCGACTTGATATAAAACGCTGTACCACGTTCAATACGATGAATCTGACGCAAACCGCAGTTGCGGGCAATATCTGTCGCCTTGCTGGACCAGGGAGACAGAGTTCCCGGTCGCGGCACAACGAGAAACAGAACACCGTCTGGCTCTTCCGCGGAAACACTGGGGCCGTAGGTTAACAGTCGATCAAGGATAGCCTGCTCAGATTCCGAAAGCGCGCCCTCCATGTCCACAAAGTGCATGAATTCAGCATAAACATGCTCAATTTCTGGCACGAGGGCCTGAATCCTGGCAAACAGTTTATGAGAGCGGAATGACGAGAGCGCGGGTGCGCCGCGAAGTTCAAGCATGATATCAACCTGTATCGCGCGAAACGGGGAAGTCCGGGTGCATTCTGAGAAGGCGCACATCATACTTGAAAGCGGTGCCGGGATACAGCGCCGAAAAGGTTATTCATTCACCGTATAATTGACATTGTTTTGCATAGTTATTGAACAACTTGATTGACCCTTTTCACAACAGAAGAGATGATTGGATGGTGGACATGGAGACCACACCCAGTAAGACACCGGATGCCATTAACTATTTGCGTGCATCCCGATGATCCAACGGTAACGGAGAACAGGGACTTGCCGAGAATCCTGACTGCATACAGTACAGCGATGACCCGCCTATCAATCCTCGCATGCGCATTGACCGTGCTGGCCCTGACCGGTTGCAGCCAGCCAAGCACGCTGCAGGAAATCCGCAATGAAGGCGTACTGCACGTCATTACCCGTGTTGCGCCCTCCATCTATTATGAGGGGCGTGAAGGTCCCACAGGTTATGATTACGAGCTGGCCAAACTCTTCGCAGAGGAGCTGGGTGTTGAGCTCCGATTAAGAGTGGCAGAAGACAACACCGAGGTGCTATCTGTGCTGTCTCGGGATTTCGCGCACATAGGGCTGGCCGGTCTCTCTGCTCAGCCATTGTTCAAAAACCAGTACACGACACTGCCCACCGGTATCGAGGCCCAGTCCATCGTTGTCTACCACCGTGATAAAGATCGTCCTGAAACTCTTTCAGACCTTGCCGGCAAAACACTTCACCTGGTGCCCGACAGCAATCATGAATACCAGCTTCAAGCCCTCAAGGAAGTCGCTCCCGATACTCCTTGGCAAGTCCACCCCGGCCTGGACGCCGCTGGTATTCTTGCCCGGGTTGAAACCGGTGAACTTTCCTACGCTGTTGTTTCCTCAAACGAGCTTGACCTTAATCACGTATTTTTTCCTCAGGTAAAGCAGGGATTTTCCCTTGGGGATGCGAAAAAGCTCTCCTGGCTGTTCCCGGCAAGTCAAGACAACTCACTGACTGAAGCCGCAAAAGCGTTCATCGAGAAAGCCCGCGCCAGCGGCATCATCGCACAGCTTTCTGAACGTTTTTATGGTCACCTTGAACACCTGAACTATGTGGGCGCCCGCACCTTTATGCACCACGTTAAAAACCGGCTACCCAGCTACGAAAACCTGTTCCGCGATCACGCTTCTGTATTCAATATGGACTGGCGCCTGCTGGCCGCCATTGGCTACCAGGAATCACACTGGCGCCCAAATGCAACTTCCCCAACGGGGGTTCGCGGGCTGATGATGCTCACGCGTAGCACGGCAAACTACATAGGCATCAATAACAGGCTGGATGCAGAAGAGAGCATTCAGGGCGGTGCAAAGTATTTCCGCATGGTTCACAAAAGAATTCCTGAACACATCGCCGAGCCAGATCGTACCTGGTTCGCGCTGGCCTCCTATAACGTAGGCTACGGGCACTTGGAAGATGCCCGCAGGCTAACGGAAAGTGCCGGAAAAAACCCTGACCGCTGGCTGGATGTTAAAGAATTTTTGCCGCTACTGGCACAAAAAGAATGGTATGAAAAAACCCGCTACGGATATGCCCGCGGCCATGAGCCTGTTCTCTACGTACAGAACATTCGTCGCTACTATGATGTGCTCGCACGGAAAATGCAGCCAACGAAAGACGTAGCCGCCACAGACTCGTCGCATGTTGACGCGGAAACGGACATTAAAGGTGCAGCAGACAAAAAAGGAAAAGGCATGCAAGCCAGCCTGCCCTCAGAACTGGGAATGATACCGCCAACACTCTGAAAATCAGGGGCAGGAATCGTCTGGCTCAGTAACATTGAGCGCCTGATCCACCTGGTTTGCAGTGAATCCCCGACGGGTCAGAAAGCGCGCCTGGCGCATTTTTTCATCCCAGTCACCATTCAGGTCAGCCAAACCAAAACGCTTTTCTCTCAACCTGGTCGCATTGCGGACCCAATCCGCGTCAGCAAGTTCAGCAAGGCAACGGGGAGTGCGGTGTATACCACGCTGTTGCAGTTCCGCTAGCACTTTCACAGGACCATAGCCTAGATCGATACGCTGGCGGGAGTAGACATCCGAAAAACGGTCATCGTCTAACCAGCCCTCTCGCTCATAATCATCCAAAACCAACGAAATGATTGAACGATCAAGCTTCCGCTGCTGTAGTTTCATCACGAGTTCATGGCGACTGTGCTCGCGGCGGGCAAGTAATCTCAAGGCAACCGAGCGCACTTTGTATTCCTGATCTTCGCTATTTTCCTGTTTTGCCATTCAGCCCTTCCCGCAAACGCTCACAAAACGCTAGACTAGCTCCGCATTTAGTATGTACCCGGCACTGAGTAGAGCGCCGATGGCCGGTGCCGGCGTACTTTGCCCGACACCGTAGACTGGTTTCAATCCCTAAGGATATCTTCATGGCTGCATTCTTCCAGAAACTGTTCAAATCCCGTAAACCTGCTGCAACCACCCGCAACACTCCAGCCCGCACGCAGCCGACCGCCGTACCGGTTGAAGATAAACGTGCAGAATTGAGGGCGGAACAGCTTCACGCTCTGCAAAGTTCCCCGACTCAGGACGCAGCGGCAGGTTTGGCTATTGAGGGGTTAACCGCAGACATCCGCTTCAGAGCGGCCGGCCTTCTGCAAAATACCGAGCTCCTTCAGCGGGTACAAAAGCAAGCAAAGGGGCGCGATAAGGGCGTGTACCAAGAGGTGCGACACAAGCTGCAAGCTATCCGCGAAGAACAGTCGCAACAAGAAGCTATTTCCGAAACCATTACGTCGCTGATCGGCAATGCTCGTGACCAGGCAAAAAGCGACGACACAAAACTCTATGGCGCTCGCCTGAACGCGCTCCTCAATCAGTGGGCCGCAATAGAAACCAGTGCAACACCGGACCAAGTGAGCGAATTTCTCGAGCACACTCACCTCTGCCGTGAGCGCCTCGCAGGTTTACAAGCCGCCCAGGAGGCAGAGAAACATCAGCGTGAACAACATCTTCAGCGAGAAGAAACTCTGGAGCTGATGGCCCGAACTCTGGCTGAGCTCAAACAACAACCCACTGAAACACTTGCGTCCCTGGCTTCCCTTGACGCTCTCCAAAAAACCCAGGAAAACCGGTGGCTGGAAGCAACCCGCGACACCCAGGTTGGAAAACAACAACAAAAAACCTATGAAGCAGCCATGATGGCATTGCGAAACTATATTAACGCAATACGACATATCGGCCAGGTCAAAGAATCACTGCTCGCTATCGCCGCCATCGACGACCAGGAGGCCGGCCCCGATGATCAGAAGCGTGCGTCGGATTTACTGAAAGATATTAACTGGCCTGACGGCTACCCAACTCCGGATTTGCTGGCCCCCGCCAACAAGCTCGCAGGGAAACCCAAAGCGCCGGCACAAAACAGCTCTAATCAAAAGCAGCAACAAGCTTCTGTGGACAATCTGAAAACAGCCTTGGATCACCTTGAAAAAGCCCTTGAAGCTAAACAGCTCAAAGAATCCCGTCAGCTTCTGAAAACGGTACAGCAGCACTTGAAAACCCTCGACCATCGCCATAGCAAAGGTTTTCAGGCTCGAGTGCAGCTGCTCACCGGTCAGCTCAGAGACCTGACTGACTGGCAGGGATTTGCAACAGAACCCAAACAGATAGCTTTGTGTGAGCAAATGGAATACCTGGCTGACCAGCCTATGGAGCCAGAAGCAAAATCCGAGCGCATCAAAGAGCTCCAAAAAGAATGGCGAGAGCTGGGTGGTTCGTCAGATCGCCTGTTATGGTCGCGTTTTAAGCAGGCATCCGACACAGCTTACGAACCGTGCAAAACGTACTTTCAGGCCAAATCTGGCTTGAAACAGGCCAACCTCGAGAAGCGCAAGACAATCTGCACCGAGCTGGCGCATTTTGTGAGCGAGGCCGACTGGAGTTCCATTGACTGGAAGGCCGTCGAACGCATCCTGCAGACAGCACGCCAGGAGTGGAAAGCGGCCTGGCCGGTAGAGTTCCGGGATAACCGCCAAGTGCAAAAGCAGTTTGATGAAGTGCTCAAAAAGCTCGAGGCACCTGTTGCTCAGGAGCGCGAAAAAAACGAAGCGCTGAAGAAAGCAATCGTTGAGCAAGCCCAGGCTTTGATTGCCCACGAACCCCTGCATGAGGCCATGAACAAGGCGAAAGCACTGCAGGCAGACTGGAAAGCCGTGGGAATTACCCGCCACCGGGAGGACCGAAAGCTATGGCAGGCATTTCGCAAAGCCTGTGACGAGATTTTCGCCCGCCGTGACGCAGAGCGCACGGAACAACAACAAGTTGCAAAGGAAGCCGATACCGCTGCTGCAACCGTGCTTCAACAGGTTGCCAGCGTTGATTCCAGCCACGATGAGCAAACACTGAATGAGGCAACCACTGCTCTTCAAAGCCTTGACCCATCACGAACCTCCGCGACTGTAAGAGAGCAAATCCAGAAAGAAAGACAGCGCCTGAACCAGTCTGTTACAGCACAAAAACTCAAGGCGGGGATCGCCGAATGGCAGGCGCTTGTGCTTGCCCGCACCGAAAGCTCTGCGCCAACAAAGGCTTTGCCATTACAATGGCCAGCACTCGCAGAGAAAGTGGGCGAGCTAAGTGATCAGGAAATTGTGATTCGCGCAGAGATTTTGGCGGAAATGCCCTCTCCGGAAGAGGACCAGGCCAAGCGCATGGAAATACAAGTTCAGCGTCTGACTGCGGGCATGGGGTCTACCGAGAAAGCCGACAATGCGCTTCAAAACGTTGAAAGCCTCGTCGCTAACTGGTGTACCAAAACAGCTGGCAAGAGTGCAGACCCGTCGCTGGCGAGTCGCTTGAACAAGGCACTGGCCAGTCTGGCAACAAACTGAGCCTTCAGGGCACTACTCCCGCTGATGCTCTGTCACAAAATCCCTGGCGCTTTGCACAGCCGCCAGGGATTTGTCTTTCATACCTCTGAGTTCTTCGTCCGCCAGATAAAACATCATATCGATCGTATGCCGATAATACCGCGGCGGTAACCGGTTCAAAGCCACGCACATCACGTCGGTCAGAAAATCTGCGGTATCCCCCGGTTGCCTCGTCGCATCAATAGCGTCTACGACCAGGCGTTCATAAAAATTGTCGATGGCATCTCTGTAAGACATGGCGTATCGCCTCCTGAATCCACTTGAGAGCACCTGAAAAATGCCTGCTTCCTCTCATAACCATAGAAGCAGCGATCTTACCTGTCACTGTGCCTGAGCAATTTTGCCAATACGATTGGCAGGCCACGTCATTTCCCGCGCTGTAACCAAAGGGCTATGGTGGTTCCTATCGCAAGCCAATCCAGAAACAACAATCAACAGAGGACAAGCAATGACCACCGAGGCGTATATCTTCGATGCGATCCGCACTCCCAGAGGGCGTGGAAAACAAGATGGCTCACTGCACAGCGTTAAGCCTATTACACTGCTGACCACCATGCTCAACGCACTGCAACAGCGAAACAATCTGGATACCGCCCAGGTAGACGATATTGTGCTGGGTTGCGTAACCGCCCTGGGCGATCAGGGTGCAGATATCGCCAAAACAGCTGCGTTGGCCGCTGATTGGGACGAAAAAGTATCCGGCGTTACCCTCAATCGCTTCTGCGCCTCCGGTCTGGAGGCCGTGAATCTGGCTGCCATGAAAGTCCGCTCTGGCTGGGAAGACCTGATTGTTGCGGGTGGCGTTGAATCCATGTCTCGCATCCCGATGGGATCCGATGGTGGCGCCTGGGCCACGGACCCACAAACCAACTTGCACACCGGTTTTATGCCTCAGGGTATTGGCGCAGATTTGATTGCCACCCTGGAGGGCTTCAGCCGTGAAGATGTTGACAACTTCGCTGTGAAATCACAGCAAAAAGCTGCTAATGCCTGGAAGAATGGTTACTTTGCGAAATCAATCGTGCCGGTTGCCGACCAGAATGGTGTTGTCATCCTGGATCGCGATGAGCATGTAAGGGGCGAGACTACCGCAGACTCTCTTGCCGGCCTGAAGCCTTCGTTCCAGATGATGGGCGAAATGGGCTTCAACAGTGTGGCCCGTGAAAAATACCACTATGTGGAAACCATCAACCACGTTCATCATGCAGGCAACTCCTCAGGCATGGTCGATGGTGCCACCTGCTTGCTGATCGGTAGTGAAGAAAAAGGTAAGGCTCTGGGCCTGAAACCTCGCGCCCGCATTGTGGCTACTGCAGTGACCAGCACAGACCCCACCATCATGCTCACCGGCCCGGCTCCTGCTACGCGAAAAGCACTTGAGAAAGCCGGCATGACGATCGACCAAATTGATTTGTTTGAAGTAAACGAAGCCTTTGCCTCCGTGGTAATGCGCTTCCAAAAGGAACTCTCGGTTCCAGATGAAAAAGTGAACGTGAACGGCGGTGCCATCGCTATGGGCCACCCTCTCGGCGCTACCGGCGCGATGATTGTTGGCACACTCCTGGACGAGCTGGAGCGTCGTGATTTGCGATTTGGCCTGGCGACCTTGTGCGTCGGCGGCGGCATGGGCATTGCCACCATCATTGAGCGAGTCTGAACCCCACACTTTTTCTGCCAGGAGAACCGATTATGAGTGCCATCCATTACGACCTGGGTTCAGATCAGATTCTGACCCTCACCATAGACATGCCGAAGCAGTCCGCGAACACCATGAACGCGGCTTTTCGGGATGCATTGAATGAAACCGTGAGCAAGGTTCAGGGAGACCTGGACAATATCCGCGGCATTATTATTGCCTCTGCAAAAAAAACCTTCTTTGCCGGCGGCGACCTGAACGAAATTCACAAGGTTACCCGCGGCGATGCTCAGGCCTTTGAAGATATGGTCAACGGCATGAAAGCCCGGATGCGGGCACTGGAAACCTGCGGCAAACCTGTTGTTGCGGCCATCAATGGTACTGCGCTGGGTGGCGGCTATGAAATTGCCCTGGCCTGTCACCATCGCATTGCTCTGAACGACAACAGCATTCAGCTAGGCCTGCCGGAAGTATCGCTTGGCCTGCTACCCGGCGGCGGTGGCACCCAGCGCCTACCACGAATGATTGGCCTGGAAGCCGCTTTCCCGCTTTTGATGGAAGGCAAGAAACTGCGCCCCAAGGCTGCTTTGAAAGCCGGTATGGTTGATGAACTGGCCGACTCCGTAGACGATATGATAACCAAGGCAAAGGCCTTTATTGAAGCCAATCCCAAGTGCCAGCAGCCCTGGGACAAGAAAGGCTTCAAACTGCCCGGCGGCGCCCCGCATCACCCAACCATGGCCCAAAAGCTGGCGATTGCACCGGCCATGCTGAAACAGAAAACCAAGGGCTGTTACCCAGCGCCAGAACGCATTATGTCTGCAGCTGTTGAAGGTGCGCAGGTAGATTTCGATAGCGGCAGCCTGATCGAAACCCGTTATTTCGCCGAGTTAGTGATTGGCCAGGTTGCCAAGAACATGACCGGCACATTCTGGTTCCAGCTGAACGCCATTAATGGCGGCGGTAGCCGCCCGGAAGGCGTAAAAAAAGAGCCCTTCAAAAAAGTGGGGGTGCTGGGCGCAGGCATGATGGGGGCAGGCATTGCCTACTCCACTGCCAGCCGTGGCATGGAAGTGGTACTTAAGGACGTGTCTGTCGAAAACGCCGAAAAAGGCAAGAGTTACTCTGAAGACCTTCTGGCGAAAAAAGTCGGCCGCAAACGCATGACTGAAGAGAAAAAAGCAGACGTCCTGGCACGCATCACCGCCACAGACACTGCGGCGGATCTGGAAGGTTGCGATCTGATCATCGAAGCCGTGTTCGAAGACAGTAACCTGAAAGCAAAAGTGACAGCAGAGGCCGAATCAAAGCTGGTTAAAAATGGCATCTTTGCCTCTAACACCTCAACCATTCCTATCACTCAGTTGGCAAAGGCTTCTGATAAACCAGAAAACTTCATCGGGCTGCACTTTTTCTCACCCGTAGACAAAATGATGCTTGTGGAAATCATTGTTGGTGATCAAACGTCAGATGACACTCTGGCCAGGGCGTTCGATTACGTTCAGCAGATTGGCAAGATACCAGTTGTTGTAAATGACAGCCGTGGTTTCTTCACCTCCCGCGTTTTCGGCACTTTTGTGAATGAAGGCATTTGCATGTTAGGCGAAGGCATTCACCCCGCCAGCATTGATAACGCCGGTCTGTTGGCCGGCATGCCCGTTGGCCCCCTGACGATCAGCGATGAGGTTAGCCTGACTCTGATGCAACATGTTCGCGACCAGAGCAAAAAGGATGTAGAAGCAGGTGGCGGTACGTGGAATGCACACCCGGCCGAAGCCATCATCGACCAGATGGTTAACGACCACGGTCGCAAAAGTAAAGCAGCCGGCGCTGGCTTCTACGATTACCCGGCGAAAAGCAAGAAACGGCTGTGGCCAGAACTTGAAACACTTTATGTGAATAAAGCCAAAGCCAGCCAGGTGAAGCTGCAGGACCTGAAAGACCGCATCCTGTTTATTCAGGCCATTGAAACCATTCGCTGCATGGAAGAAGGTGTATTGCGCACTGTAGAAGATGCCAATATAGGCAGTATCTTCGGTATTGGCTACGCGCCGTGGACTGGCGGTGCCATACAGTTTGTTAACCAGTACGGCGTGAGAGAGTTTGCAGAGCGAGCCAGAGAACTGGCCGCAACTCACGGCGAGCGTTTTGCACCACCAGCGCTACTGATTGAGCATGCAGAACAGGAAAAGCTGTTCATCTAATGCGGCGGCGTGACGGAGGGATTGCCCCCTCCGTCACCTTCTTTGCCGGCAGAGCTCAACGCTCCCAGCGCCTACGCTCACACACCTCATTTTGCTCAACCCTGCTAAAACCCCTGAAATTCCGAAGGTTTTCCGTGTTAGCCCAACGAGTTCATGGACAGATTGTCACGAACCGATACGCCCTGCCTATAGCAACGGGTGTAGCCCTTGCCTACAATAAATCTATAAGCCCACGGGTTAACCCATTCCAGATCTGTCTGGCGGGTACCCAGCATCGTCAGGTATGCCTATATGACCATCGCGGAAAAACCATCGGTCCGTCACGCGTCTTTCAAAGTCGGTCGGATGGGTGTGTGCAAAGCGCTCACCGTTGCCCTGCTGCTGTCAGCACCGTTTGTGGTGCAGGCAAAAACAACCGAGCCGGAAGTCTATACACCGGTTGCACCAACGATTGACCAGGCCCGAGCCAATATCCTCATTGCCAGACAACTTCAGTTCACACACTTTCGTGATCTGGGAATCAGCGACAAACTTTCCGGTGATGTGTTTGACGCCTACCTGAACTACCTGGACGGCCAGCGTGTTTACCTGATGGCAAGCGATATCCAGGCACTCGAAAAAGTAAAAACCCGCATGGGATCGGCTCTTAAAACAGGCCAGTTACAACCCGGTTTTGACATTTACAACCTGGTTCAGAAGCGGATCATCGAGCGCCTTCAGTTTGCCCTGGAGACTCTCGATAAAGGGATCGAAAACCTGGATTTCAGTACTAACGAAAGCGTGCTGCTGGACCGGTCCGAGGCGAAGTGGGAGCCAAACAAAGAGGCACTCGATGAGCTGTGGAACAAGCGCATTAAAAATGCCGTACTCGCCCAGCGCCTGAATGGCGCAGACGATGAAGCCATCACAGACACTTTAAAACGCCGCTACGAAGGACAGTTAAAGCGTGCACACCAGGCCCGGAGCGAGGACGCTTTTCAGGCATACATGAACGCATTTACCGGCATGTGGGATCCACACACGTCCTACTTTTCGCCACGCACGTCGGAAAACTTCAACATTAACATGAGCCTTTCACTGGAAGGTATTGGTGCGGTTCTGCAGGCAGATAACGAGTACACAAAAGTGGTCAGGTTGGTTCCGGGTGGCCCGGCGTCCAAACAAGGTCAACTCAAGCCGGCCGACAGAATCGTTTCAGTGAAACAGGAAGACGAAAAGCCGGTTAACGTGATCGGCTGGCGCCTGGATGAGGTGGTTGATCTTATCCGAGGGCCTCGCAACTCCGTGGTGACTCTTGAGGTGGTGCCTGCCAACGCAGCTGATGAAACCCTTACCAAATCCATCGCGATAAGTCGTGATGAGGTAAAGCTTGAGGAACAAAGTGCCAGCAAAGACATCATCGAGCTTCAGCGCAATGGCGAAAAATACACCATTGGTGTGGTCACCATTCCTACGTTTTATGCCGATTTCCAGGCGATGCAGGCAGGAGACCCCAACTACAAAAGCACAACCCGTGATGTGCGCAAGCTACTGGAAGAGCTGAAGCAAGACGGAGTACAAGGCCTGGTTATAGATCTCCGTAATAATGGCGGTGGCGCACTGCACGAGGCCAATGATCTGGTTGGCCTGTTTATAGATACCGGCCCCACGGTGCAGATTCGCAATTCAAGCAACGAGGTTCAGGTTCTTAGTGACGAAGATGCGTCAGTTTCCTACGATGGGCCGTTGGTGGTGCTCACCAACCGCATGAGCGCCTCGGCTTCCGAGATCTTTGCCGGCGCAATTCAGGATTACGGACGCGGCCTGGTTGTCGGGTCACAAACGTTTGGCAAAGGCACAGTGCAAGCAGTTCGCCCGCTTAACCACGGCCAGCTCAAGATTACCCAGTCGAAGTTCTATCGGGTATCCGGCGGTTCAACGCAGCATAAAGGCGTGATTCCGGATATCGAGATACCCTCACGTATCGATAAAACCCGTATCGGTGAGGATGCGCTGGATCATGCCCTGCCTTGGGATCAGATCGATTCAGTTCCCCACACCCGCTATTTCGATTTTAGCGGCATTATCGAAAACTTGCGCAAGCGCCACGAAGATCGCTTTAACAGCAGCCCGGAATTCAGCCTGCTTCAGCAGGAGATTAACTTCCTGAAAGAGCAGCGCCAAAGGGAAACCGTTAGCCTCAATCTTGACGAGCGCACTACCCAACAGGAACAAATCGAGCGCACCAGGCTGACCATCGCCAACGCTCGTCGCGAGCTACGCGGAGAAGATACATTCGAGACTTTGGAAGAACTTGAAGACTGGCAAGATCAGCAAGCTGCAGATCTGGGATCTACCGACGAAGAAATGGATTTTGTGATTCGCGAAGGTGGAGACATTATGGCAGACATGCTTGAGCTAGATAAACGCATGGTATCTATCCTGGCGCCCCGGCAATTTGCAGCACAGGCCGAGACCCTGCAATGAATCAGAAAATCGACATTTAGCAAGCCTACAGAAGGCAACCCAGAGCAGCGTATGCTCGCTTCTCCGGGTTGCCGTCAGCCAAATAAATACTGCATGGACTTGGCGCTTGGTTTCTGCACGACCCCCTTCTCTGTAACGATCACGTCAATCAGGTTTGCAGGCGTAACATCGAATACCGGATTAAACACACATACGCCTTCTGGTGCCAACGGGACGCCTCGAATTTCCTGAACTTCGGTACCGTCCCGTTCTTCGATGGGTATTTCCGTGCCGGTTTTCAACGACATATCCACAGTGCTGGACGGTGCCACCACCATAAACCCAACGTTGTGATAACGCGCCAGCACTGCAAGGCTATAGGTGCCTATCTTATTAGCCACATCGCCGTTTGCAGCAATCCGGTCAGCCCCCACAATGATCCAACTTACTTTGCCTGTTGCAAGAATAGCCGCCGCGGCGCCATCGGCATTCAGTGTCACTGGAATGTCATCCCGCATCAGCTCCCACGCGGTAAGACGGCTACCCTGCAGCCACGGTCGGGTTTCATCCACGTACACCTGCGTCAACAGCTTTTGTTCATAAAGCCTGCGAATCACACCCAGCGCTGTACCATAACCGCCCGTTGCGAGAGCACCTGTATTGCAATGGGTAAGCACGGAAACAGGCGTTAAGTGGCTGGCGCTTGAAGAGAGCCTCATAGCCTCAAGGGCGTAATCTGCCATGGCCAGGTTGCCGGCAAGATCTTCCTCGTGAATGGCGACGGCTTCATCCGCTAACCGCTCTTGGGCTTCACCGGGCAGGTTGCACTCATGAAACACCTTTTGCATACGCTGCAACGCCCAAAACAGGTTGACGGCCGTTGGCCGGGAGGCAGATAGCTCACCGATAGCCTGGGTAATGTCAGCTTTCCAGCTTCCTGCTCCGGCATGTCGGGCCGCCAGTGCAACGCCATAGGCGGCACTGATACCAATCGCAGGCGCACCGCGTACCATCATGTCCCGAATGCTTTGGGCGACACCGGACGCATCTCTGAACGTTATCCAATGCTCCTTGGTCGGTAATAAACGCTGATCAAGCAGCTCCAGACTGCTTCCATGCCACTTGAGAGCAACCGTACCTGTGGTGCGGAAAAAAGGTGATTCTGTTGAGTTATTCATTATCCGACTCTCTTGCATAACCCGTTTCATAACGCTGAAAACGGCCAGTATAACGGTTATACTTTGAAGCTACATTTCATTGTCCGGCGCGCTTGCGTACTTTTGTGCGCAATCCACTTCACGGCCGGTACTGCAAGGCAGGGCTTAATGACGGCAGACACCATCACCGCAGCCGATATTCGCATCAACGCTCGTTGGTTAATTCCCATTGAACCAGCCGGAACGGTGCTTGAGAATCAGGCCGTAATCATTCAGGGCACCAAAATAGAAGCTGTGTTGCCCGTGGCACAGGCAGATTGCGACTTCCGCACCCGTGAGACCATTGATCTTCCCCACCACGTTGTTATGCCCGGGCTCATCAACATGCACGGCCATGCGGCGATGTCACTGTTCAGAGGCATGGCAGACGACCTCCCCCTGATGACCTGGCTAAACGATCACATCTGGCCGGCGGAAAGTCGCTTTGTCAGCGAGCAGTTTATTGCCGACGGCACTCAACTGGCCATGGCAGAAATGCTGAGAACCGGTACGACCACGTTCTCGGATATGTATTTTTTCCCGGAAATTGTCGCCCGAATGGCCCACGATACCGGCATGCGCGCGCAGGTGTGCTTCCCACTGCTGGATTTCCCTACAATATGGGGCAGCGGCCCGCAGGAGTACCTGAGCAAAGGCGAAGCGCTAATCGACACCTGGAAAGGCGATGATTACATCATGCCCGCAATTGGGCCACACGCACCCTACACCGTATCTGATGGCCCCCTGGCGGATGCCGCTGATCTCTCAGGGAAAACTGGCACAGCTATTCAGATTCACCTGCATGAGACCGAAACTGAAGTTGCACAAGCCATAGAAAAACAAGGGAAGCGCCCGATTGAACGGCTTGCGGAACTTGGTGTTCTGGGAGCCAATACCCAGTGTGTTCATATGACTCAGATCACCGATTCAGACATTGCCCTGCTTGCCGAGACAGGCGCACACGTTATCCACTGCCCCGACTCCAACCTCAAGCTCGCCAGTGGACTGTGCCCGGTACAGGTGCTTAAAAATAGCGGTATTAATCTGGCAATTGGCACGGATGGCGCGGCCAGCAATAACGACCTGGATCTGTTTGGCGAAAGCCGCAGTGCTGCCATGATTGCGAAGCTGGCTACCAAAGATGCCGCCGCGCTCAGCGCCCATGACGTACTGCAAATGGCAACACTTAACGGCGCCAAGGCGTTGGGTCGGGAGCATGAACTGGGATCACTGGTGGCCGGTAAACTCGCTGACATCATCGCTGTTGATCTTGGCGATCCGTTTATTCAGCCGGTTTACGATCCGGCTTCACACCTTGTTTACAGCAACCATGGCCGGGCAGTCAGCCACAGCTGGATTAATGGCATACCGCAAGTGCAGGATGGCAAGCTGACACGTATAGATGTACCGGACCTTATGCTTCGCGTTGAAGGCTGGGCTGAGAAAATCCGCCAGCAGCAGGCTGAATAACAGAACTCCAACAGATGGACCAGGCAGAACGTAACATGACAAACCAAAACGTTGACCATAGTGAAATCGCCAAGTTTGAAGCGCTTGCCAGCCGCTGGTGGGATCCTACCAGCGAGTTCAAACCACTACACGATATCAACCCGCTGCGCCTGAATTATATCGACGAGCGCGCGTCACTTGCCGGTAAGCGGGTTGTAGATGTTGGCTGTGGCGGCGGATTGCTTTCAGAAGGCATGGCCCTGCGTGGTGCCCATGTAACCGGGCTCGACATGGGCGAAGCGCCATTGGCAGTTGCGCGCTTGCACGGCCTGGAAAGCGGGGTCAAGGTAGACTACCAAAAGACCACCGTTGAAGATCTGTCACGGGATCCGGAGCACGCTGGCCAGTACGATGTTGTTACCTGCCTGGAAATGCTGGAGCACGTGCCAGACCCTGCCTCGGTTGTCAGCGCCTGCGCGGCTTTACTCAAGCCTGGCGGGCATCTGTTTGTCTCTACCATCAACCGCAACCCAAAATCCTTTCTGTTTGCGATTATCGGGGCAGAATAC
This sequence comes from Marinobacter sp., assembly GCF_052091845.1. Taxonomy (GTDB): domain Bacteria; phylum Pseudomonadota; class Gammaproteobacteria; order Pseudomonadales; family Oleiphilaceae; genus Marinobacter. Next base: position 21,481 of record NZ_JBQDCO010000012.1, read on the forward strand.
GTTCTGAGCCTGGTACCTAAAGGCACACACGAGTGGAAGAAGTTTATCCGCCCCTCGGAAATGTCTGATCACCTACGCCATGCCGGGCTGAATGTGAGTGAACTTACGGGCATGACCTATAACCCCATCACCCGCTCCTACAAGCTGGGCCGGGATGTGGACGTGAACTACCTGATGCACGCCCGGGATAGCCGTGAAGACTGAACAGCCGTCAACCGTTCTGTTTGACCTGGACGGTACACTCATCGACACAGCCCCGGATTTTATCCGCTGCCTGAACCAGCTACGCCAGCAACACGGGCTTGCTGTGTTACCTGCTGAGCATATACGCAGGTCTGTTTCCAATGGTGCGCGAGCCATGGTGCGGATAGGTTTTGGGCTGGAGCCAGAACACCCGGATTATCTCGCCAGGCACACCGCCTTTCTGGATCTCTACGAGGAAGGTGTTGCGGTTGAAACCTGCCTGTTTGAAGGTATGGATGCGCTGCTCCGGTCATTGGAGCGACGGAACATCCCCTGGGGCATTGTTACCAATAAACCCGCGCGCTTTGCGGCCCCTCTTATCCAGGCGCTGGGCCTGGCCGAGCGCTGTGCCTCGCTTGTTTGCCCGGATCATGTCACCGACCGTAAACCACACCCGGAAGCCCTTTTTCTTGCCTGTACACAGATAGGCGCAGATCCTGGCCTTGCAGTTTACGTCGGCGACCATGAGCGCGACATACAGGCCGGGCGCAACGCCCGAATGAAAACCATCGCAGTAAGGTACGGCTATATTGAAGAGCCAGAATCCGTTGATCTATGGCAAGCAGACATCATTGCCGACACCGTCAACGACCTCTCAAAGCTGTTACAATAGCGCGCGTTTAAAATCGATTGTTTCTCAGCTTGAAACGGAGAAAGGTTATGCAAGATTACCAGGCACCCGCTGATCTTCTTGAAGATCGCATCATACTGGTGACCGGTGCAAGCAGCGGAATCGGCCGTACAGCCGCAAAAACCTATGCGGCCCACGGTGCCACTGTGGTTCTTGTAGGGCGCACCGTAAGCAAGCTGGAATCGGTATACGATGAAATCGAGGCTGCGGGATACCCCAAGCCCGCCATTGTGCCTATGAATTTTGAAGGCGCGGCCGTAAAGGATTACGAAGAACTGGCCATGACTCTTGAAGATAACTTCGGGAAACTCGATGGCCTTTTGCACAACGCGGGTATTTTAGGCGATCGCAGCCCGGTAGAAATGTACGATCCGGAACTCTGGAACCGGGTCATGCACGTAAATGCTACCGCGCCCTTTCAGCTGAGCCGTGCAATGATCCCTTTACTGCGCAAGTCTGATGCTGCGTCTGTTATATTTACCTCATCCGGCGTGGGTCGCCAGGCAAAAGCCTATTGGGGTGCTTATGCAGTCTCCAAGTTCGCCGTTGAAGGGCTAAGCCAACTTCTGTCGGAAGAGTTGGACGACGAGCACAACAACGTTCGGGTAAACAGCCTCAACCCGGGGGCAACCCGAACCAACATGCGAGCCCACGCCTACCCCGCAGAAAACCCGAATCAAAACCCGACACCGGAAGAACTAATGCCGGTTTATCTGTACCTGATGGGCAGTGACAGCGCTGGTGTCAACGGCCAAAAAGTGGATGCACAGCCTAAATAATGGAACTGCTTTTCTATACCACATCCCAGTGCCACTTGTGTGAGCTTGCTGAAGCCCTTCTGGTCAGTACGCCTATGCCAAGCCCGATACCGGTAGATGTGGTGGATATAGCCCAGTCAGAAGAATTGGTAGCGCGGTACGGTACGCGGATCCCCGTGCTCCGGCGCAGTGATACCGGTCGGGAGCTCGACTGGCCATTTACACGCGATCAGCTACTTACGTTTCTGCAATGAGGAATTATCTGACATGTTGATGGTTATCTCGCCCGCTAAAACCCTCGATTACGAGAGCCCACTGGCAACGGAAACCTTTACTCAACCGGATTTTCTGGATGACGCCTGTGAGCTGATTGATCAGCTCAAAGAACTGGAGCCGCATCAGGTTAGTAACCTGATGCGCATCAGCGACAAACTGGGGCAATTGAACGCCGATCGCTTTCAGAGCTGGCATACACCCTTCTCTCCGGAAAATGCTCGCCAAGCCGTGCTAGCCTTCAAGGGCGATGTATACACAGGGCTGGATGCAGAAAGCTTCAGCGAACAGGATTTCACCTTCGCACAGAAGCACCTGCGGATGTTGTCCGGGCTGTATGGCATTCTCAAGCCTCTTGACCTGATGCAGCCGTATCGGCTGGAAATGGGCACCAAATTCGAGAATACCCGGGGCAAAGATCTTTATGCGTTCTGGGGCCAGCGCCTCACCCGCCAGATCAACAGCCAGTTAGAGAAAGACGACGGGACACTGGTGAACCTGGCGTCCAACGAATATTTCAAAAGCCTGAAGAAGAAAGACCTTGAAGGACGGCTGATTACCCCCCAATTCAAGGACTGGAAGAACGGCGAATACAAGATCATCAGTTTCTACGCCAAAAAAGCACGCGGCCTGATGTGCCGCTATGCCATCCTGAACCGCATTACCGATGCAAACGACCTCAAGGGGTTCAGCCTTGACGGCTATTATTTCAGCGAAGACCAATCCGACAATAATAATTGGGTTTTCCTGCGGGATGAACATTAATCAGACAGGACACTAACCCAAAGCAAGTTCGGAGCAAGCCATGAATGAAGCAGTATTTTCCCAGATCGCCATGCTGGTGTTTCTGACGGGCCTTATTGGCTGGATGGGATTCATCGTTTGGGATCTGGCTAAAAAATCACAGGCCGGAAAGTTTGGTACCATCGCCCTTTTTACAGTACTGGGGGCCGGTGTGGTTGGTTTCATCGTAAAAACAGTACTCGTAGAGGTTATGCAAATATGAACGACAAGGATCAAGCCTGATGTGGTTTCGCAATGCCCGCGTTTTTCGTTTTACCAAACCGTTTGATATCTCTGCTGAAGAGCTGGAAGACAAGCTCGGCGCAGATGCGTTCAAGCCCTGTGGCCCACAGGAAACCACCCGTCAGGGCTGGGTACCGCCTCTTGGCAAACACGGTGAACTGCTTGTTCACAGTGCCAACGGTTATCACCTGATCGCTCTGCGCAAGGAAGAAAAAATCCTGCCCGGACCGGTGGTGAAGGAGGCTGTTGAAGAAAAAGCCGAAGCCATTGAGATTGAGCAGGGGCGCAAGGTTCGCCGTAAAGAAAAAGATGAAATCAAAGAGCAGGTAATGCTGGAAATGCTGCCTCAGGCATTTTCAAGGAATCGCCGCAGCTTTGCTTACCTGGCGCCAAAGGACGGTGTTCTGGTGGTTGATGCCGGCTCCGCAAAACAAGCGGAAGACCTGGCCTCCACCCTGCGCAAAAGCCTCGGTTCCCTGCCCGTGCGCCCACCTGCTGTAGAGCAGGCGCCGATCTTTACGCTTACCGGATGGTTGAATGAAACCATCGATCTGCCCGGCACTGTGGCATTGGGTGACGAGTGTGAGCTGAAAGATCCCTCCGAGGATGGCGGCGTGGTTCGCTGCAAAGGGTTAAACCTGAAGGCAGATGAAATCCGCAATCATCTGGAAGCAGGCATGGAAGTGACCAAACTGGCTATAACCTGGGATGACAATGTGTCGTTCATGCTGGATGAGGAGCTGGGGATTCGCCGGCTGAAGTTCGGTGAAACGCTGCAGGATCAGCTCGACGATGTAGAGGTGGATGATGCCGTGGCAAAATTTGATGCGGCCTTTACCATCATGACCCTGGAGCTATCCAAACTGATTCCAGGCTTACTGGAAGCCATGGGCGGCGAAGACCGTTCAGCCATTGTCGAAGAGTAATTACTCAAGCGTATAAGCACCACAGAGGCCTTCCCCGCGAGGCTTCAGTGGGCATTTTTTTCCAGCCGCTCTTTCTGCCAGTCGTTTTCCGGCTCGTTCAGCACCAGCCGCAAATCCATTACCTCTTCCTCAATGTTATACTTGATTTCAAAGCCCATGTGTTCAGCCAGTTGCAGCATCGGGCGGTTGTCTGCCAGTACATCGCCCACCATCTCCACGGTGCCTCGGGCACGGCAGTAATCGATCATTTTTTGCATCAGGGCAATGCCAAGCCCCTCACCCTTCATCTTGTCGTGAACCATTACCGCAAATTCGCACTGCAGATTGTCAGCGTCTGTCCAGGTTCTTACGGTGCCCAGGGTTTCTTCTCCACTACCATCTTCTTTAGAGGCATTTGCAATAAAGACCATTTCGCGGTCGTAGTCGATCTGCACCATCTGTGCGACGTCTTCCCGGGTAAAATGCTTCCGGTACTGGAAAAACCTGTAGCGAATCGACTCAGGAGACTGCAGCTCATGGAACACCCTGTGGGAAGGTTCATCCTGTGCCAGCGCAGGGCGGATAATAACCCGGCGGCCGGATTTTGGCAGCACCAGCCACTCCTCCAACTCCCTTGGATAGGGCTGAATAATTGGCCTGCCTGGCGTTTCAGAGAGGTTAATCGCAACATTCACTGCTACCGCGCCATCGTCGTTAAACAACAACGGCGAAATTTCCAGCCCCAGGATTTCAGGAATATCGATCACAATTTGTGACAGGGTGACCAGGGTTTCTGACACAGCTCTGATATCCGATTCTGGTTTTAAACTGTGCTCTTTGAGCAATTTATACATATAGGTGCGGCGCAACAGCTCCCGCGCCAGCACCATATTCAAAGGCGGCAAGGCAATTTGGCGATCCGTCATTACGTTGATATGGGCACCGGAGGCGCCGCAAACAACCAGCGGGCCGAACTGCGCGTCACGGGTAATACCCACACTAAACTCTATACCGCCAACATGCTGATAAGAGCGCTGCATGGCGAAGCCAAGAAACCCGCTGACCGGGAAATACTTCTGGTATTCCTCCATCAGAAAATGGCAGGCGTCTATTATCTCGGCCTCACTGTTCAGTTTCTGAACCGTGCCCTTGTAACGGCGCTGAGCCACCGTGAGATTCACAAACGGGTGGCAAGTTTGCTCATGCACTATTGTAACGTCCACCGGTCGGCGCTCTATGGCAAAGGCACCTATAACCTCTTCCACGTCATCACAGTAGACTGTCTCTATAGTATTAATGCCATAATCGCGCACCACCTGCCGGGCCTCCTGGCTCGACAAATGGTTACGCCCGGCTTTCAGGGCGTTTACCGCCACGCGACGGGTTTTCGCGTGGTCGGAAAAATGATCGGTAAAGGATTCCGGAGTTTCTGTTATCAGGCGCTGAACACGTTGATGACGTATGTGCTGCATGAAGGCAACAACAGCTTTTTCCGGGTTAAAGAATGACGGCAACCCGGCACGATAGAATTCGTCGCGTGAATCCATCACCGTGCTCTGCCCCAGCCAGCAGGTGAAAATATTAAGGCGTGTACCTTTAGCTGCCTGCACGACCGCATCAGCAATCTGTAAACTGTCTTCCGTCAAACTGGGTGCGTACATGACAAGCACGTTGGCCACTTCAGGATCTTTGGCCAGAACTTTAATCGCCTTGGCGTACAGCTCCGGCGACGCGTCATAGTTCAGGTCGATGGGGTTTTTGCGCGTCCAGTAAGACGGCAATAGCTCCGCCAAGCTGTTAATGCTGGCTTCCGACAGGCTCGCCAACTGGCCTCCCAGATCCGCCAGCCGGTCAACCGCGAGCACCCCCGGGCCGACACCATTAGCCATAATGGCCAGAGACTCCCGGCGTAACGGGCGCATACGGGTGAGCGTTTCGAGCGCATCAAACATTTGCCCCAGCCCGTCAACTCTCAGAACACCGGCGCGCTGCAGCATGGCATCGTATATTGGATCACTGCGCCTGATACCCTCAGGCAACTTATGGGGAAGCCACTCAGACTCTGGCACCCGCCCGGACTTAACGGCAATAACCGGCTTGGTTCTGGAGGCCACACGCACTGCCGACATAAAGCGCCGGGCATTGGGAATATGCTCAATGTGTAGAAGAATGGCGCGAGTCTGGGTGTCTTGGGCCAGATAGTCGATCAGATCGTCGTGATCGATATCCATGCCATCGCCCAGGGTAAGAAAATAGGAAAAACCCACCCCGCGGGCGAATGCCCAGTCAATCACCGAGCTGGCAATGGTTCCAGACTGCCCGACAAACGCTACGCGGCCAGGAAGAACGCCCATGTGTGCGTATGTCGCGTTGAGACTTCTGGCTGGCACCATCAGGCCGATGGTGTTCGGGCCAAGCACTCGAATGCCTGTTTCCCTGGCCGCGTCACGCACAGAATACATCAGCGGAGTGCCGGTTTTACTGTGGGTGCGGGACATACCGCCTGTCATCACAATAGCGGTGCGCACACCCGACTCTCCCAGCCGACGGATAGTCTTGCCAACCGTTTCCGGGGGTGTGCAAACAATGGCAAGATCCGGAGAAAAGGCCATCCCCGACACTTTTTTTACGCAGGGAATGCCGTGTACATTGTCGTAATCGTTCCGGTTTATCACCAGGAGCCGGCCGGGGTAGCCACCACTCAACAGATTTCGCAATACCATACCGCCAAGGTTGTCTGCCCGCTCCGACGCCCCCACCACCGCAATAGAGGCAGGGTTGAACAAACTTTCCAGATACCGGGTGCTCAAGCTGACTCTCCTTTTCAGTATGTGTTTGCTCTATCTTAGGCATTGAAGTACCGATGTAAAATGCCTATCGCTCCTATAAGACCAAAGAAACCCGGCAGCACCAGATTTTCCCTGATAGGATTGAAGAAAATACAAGCATAATCGGGACGTTTCGAGATTTATGACCACTGCATTTTTTTCCCACGATGATTGCATGAAACACGACATGGGGCCGGAGCATCCCGAAAGCCCCGGCCGCCTGACCGCCATCATCAGTTACATCGCAGACACTGGCATGGCCCAGAAGCTGGACTGGGTGCGCCCTGAAGAAGCTACCCGCGATCAGCTTTTAAGCGTGCACCCAGAGCGCTACCTGCAGCAACTCGATATGATGCAACCTTCACGCGGGCGGGTATTCACCGATCCAGACACAGCGATGATGCCAGACACCCTTCGTGCAGCAAGGTTGGCCGCCGGTGCAAACATTCAGGCCGTAGATATGGTGATGAGCAGCCAGGTGACCAACGCGTTTATCTGTGCCCGGCCACCCGGTCACCACGCTGAGCGTGGTAGATCCATGGGATTTTGTTTTTACAACAATATTGCTCTGGCCGCCATGCGCGCGCTCAACTTCCATCACCTCGAACGGGTAGCCATTATTGATTTTGATGTGCACCAGGGTAATGGCACGGTAGATATCGTCAGTGGCGACGAGCGTATACTCATGTGCTCCAGCTTCCAGCACCCGCTCTTCCCCCACTCTCATGTTCATCGCCAGGCCGATAACATTGTTAATATACCTATAGAAGCCGGCTGTTCAGCTGCGGAGTACCGCAAACTTGTAGAGGATAGCTGGATAAAGCGCCTAAATGCATTTAAGCCCCAGGTTATCCTGATATCGGCAGGGTTTGACGCACACCGCCTGGACCCGATGGCAGAGCTCAACCTGGAAACAGATGATTACCGCTGGCTGACCGAAATGATCGCTGGAGTGGCACGCGAACACAGTAACGACCGGATTATTTCCACTCTGGAAGGGGGATACCACCTGATGGCTTTGGCAGAAGGTGTGAACGCTCACCTGGAAGTGTTGAATTCAGTCTATTAAAAGCACACTGAGGGATTGGGCTATACTGGCACGCGTCAACCAGCAGAGGCACTGCCGTAACCATTCGCCTGCTGGAGCTCTGGGCGATCGCCTTCACGCTGTAAACGAATAGTTGTGCGCCGGTTTTCAGCGCGGCGGCGGGATGCGGGATACCGGTCGCCGTGGGACCTCTGAGTTATTAAATCCTTTGCTACCCCCCGGCTTTTCAGATAATCGGCCACCACATTGGCCCGTTCCTCTGACAAGGCCCGGTTATCAATTCGACTGCCTACGACGTCTGTATGTCCATCAACAAACACCCGTTCAACGGTAGAGTCGGCCATAATATAGGCCACAATATTATCCAAGTGATTCATATCCGCTTTCGATAGCTTCTTGCTACCTGTAGCGAAGGCCACACTAGAGCGCCCTACCTGATCAAAATTGGCAGGCAGAAGGTTGGCAGCACAGGAACGGTAACGCTGGTACTGACCGTTAAAGTTGATATTGGAAACCTGCACACGAACCGGTTTGCCATCGTACCAGGAATCTCTGGTAACGGTGGGCTGCATACCCTCGAGCAAACTTTGGACAAGAATAACCGCACGGCGCGCACCCAGAGACACCGGCCGGCGCCCGTCCGTTACCTTAACCACGCCCACTGGCCGCACCGCGACGCCTGGCCGCCAGGATGGCGCCTCAACAACCAAAGAACCTCGACCCGGTCGCATAAGATGCGTTTCGGATTCCAGGAAAAAAAACAATTTCTCTCCGGCGCGGTGGCGGAACACGGCTCGACCATACCCCGGAACTTCGTGCACCAAAGAACACTCGAATACCGACTCGGCAAGGTACCATTGGCTGTTATCAATTCCGGCGCCATAACTTCCTGCCACAGCATGCACTGGCAAGGCAGTGCCCAGCGCCAGCGTTGCCAGGGAGGCGAGCATTTTTTTGTGGAGACGGATTGCCATAAACATGCCATGTGAGTGCCGCAACTGTCGCACTGCTGGTTCATCGGTCTTTCATCGCTACTTTGTTTAACGGCACCCGTCGGAGGTTCTTTAGTGCGAATGAGGAAAAACAATCACTGGCGCCTTCTGCTATAATCCTCCAGATTTTTCAGAGCCGAAGCGCCGCCGATAATAAACGCGCCGCTCACGCCTCTTTTTCAGCCCTTGATAAGGTACAGCGGAAACCAGCTCATGACCGAACAGCTCACTCTTGTGCGCCCTGACGACTGGCACCTACACGTTCGTGACGGCGATGTATTAACCGATGTGGTACCTGCAACTGCGGCCTGTTTCGGGCGGGCAATCATAATGCCCAACCTTGCCCCGCCAGTGACGAACGCGACTGAGGCTTCAGCCTATAGACAACGCATACTGAGCGCGGCAAAAGGTACAGACTTTCAACCGTTGATGACGCTCTACCTCACAGAGTTCACCACCCGCTCAGATATTCTGGAAGCAAGCGCCGAGGGCGTTGTTGCTGCAAAGCTGTATCCGGCCGGAGCCACCACCAACTCCGCTTCGGGTGTGCGGGATATTCACCATATTTACCCGGTGCTGGAAGCCATGGCTGAATGCGGCATGCTGCTGCTTGTTCATGGCGAGGTAACCGACCCAGACATAGATATTTTTGATCGGGAGAAAGTTTTCCTGGAGCGGGTTCTGACGCCCACCCTGGAGGCATTTCCCAACCTGAAGGTTGTACTTGAACACATAACCACCGCTGAATCAGCCGAGTTTGTAAGACACCATCAAGGCGACAACCTTGCCGCAACACTCACACCTCAGCACCTCATGTACAACCGTAATCACATGTTGGTTGGCGGTATGCGCCCCCACCTGTACTGCCTTCCGATTCTGAAACGCAACCGGCACCAGCAGGCCCTCAGAGATGCCATTGCCAGTGGCGACAAACGTTTTTTCCTGGGCACTGACTCCGCGCCACACGCGAAGGACAAAAAAGAAGCCGCCTGTGGTTGCGCGGGTTGTTATTCGGCTTACGGTGCAATCGGATTGTACGCAGACATTTTTGAAGAACTCGATATCCTTGACCGGTTAGAAGCCTTTGCCAGTTTCAACGGTGCAGATTTCTATGGCCTGCCACGAAATACCGATACGATTACACTCGAGAAAAAACCTTGGCCAATGCCGAATGAATTACCTCTGGCAGGTGGTACCATCGTTCCATTGAAAGCCGGCGAAACCATTAATTGGCGCTTGGCGTAGACCTACCTTAATTTCCTGACAAACGGCCACGACCGGAGTTTTAGTGACTGACGAAAACAGACAATCGCACCCTATGTCCCGCAGATTCCGCGGTTTTTTACCTGTTGTTGTCGATGTGGAAACCGGCGGCTTCAATCCGGGGCGCGATGCTCTGCTGGAAATAGCGGCGGTCATGTTAACCATGGACGACGACGGCCGGTTGCGGCGTACTGAAACCCATGTACAACAAATTGACCCGTTTGAAGGCGCCAACCTGGAACAATCCGCCCTGGATTTCACCGGGATAGACCCCTGGAACCCGGAACGGGAAGCCGTGCCAGAGCGTGAAGGCCTAAGCGAAATCTTCAGCCCCATACGTAGATCGGTGAAGGCTCATGATTGTAAACGGGCGGTTCTGGTTGGCCACAACGCAACCTTCGATCACAACTTCGTATTCGCCGCAGCAATGCGTGCAGATATTCGCAGGAACCCCTTTCATCCGTTTTCAACATTCGATACCGCAACCCTGGCGGGGCTAGCGTATGGCCACACGGTGCTCGCACAAGCATGCAAACTGGCTGGCATTCCGTTCAGCAACAAAGAAGCCCACTCGGCGGCATACGATGCGGAAAAAACAGCGGACTTATTCTGCGGAATCGTTAATCGCTGGCAGGATCTGGGCGGCTTTCCGCCACCGGTGATTTCCGAAGACGCTGACTAAACCAGCCAGCTTTCAGAAAGTACCAACAAAAAAACCGCAGCTCGTTTGAACTGCGGTTTTTTATTGATACTTGAAAAGAATACGCCCTACCAGTGAATACCCCGCATCACAGCCGCAAAGGCCACCTGCTCCGTCGAAACCTTGGGCCTTTCAATAGTCTTACCGCCTACACCCGGGGATGAATCCGGAAACATGCGATAGCCAGTGTTCATCACGATTTCCCCCATTTTCGGTGCCACAGCGTGCAGCACCTGGGCAAACACACCAAGGCGCGTAGCAATCCGCTTAGGCCGATAAACAATCGCGTCTGCAACCATATCTGCAGCCTCTTCCGGCGAAAGCGTTGGTACAGAATCGTAAATTTTAGTGGGTGCGATCATCGGCGTTTTTACCAACGGCATGTTGATGGTGGTAAACGTTACGTTACGATCAGACCATTCAGAAGCCGCGCACCGACTGAATGCATCCAGAGCTGATTTGGATGCTACATAGGCTGAGAACCGCGGCGCATTGGTGAGTACACCAATGGATGAGATATTCACTACATGCCCACCCTTGCGTTCCAGCATTGAAGGCGCAAAGCCCATAATCAGGCGCAGGGAACCAAAGTAATTGAGCTGCATGGTGCGCTCAAAATCGTGAAAACGATCAAATGCCAACGACAACGAGCGCCGGATAGAGCGCCCGGCGTTGTTTATCAGCACATCCACATGACCATGGTTATCCAGAACAGTGTTCACAAACTGATCGCACGCGTCCATATCCGAGAAATCGCACTGGTAGGCATGCACATTGCCACCTTTCGCTTCCAGTGATGCAGCAACCTCATCCAGTTTTTCCCGGGTGCGGGCACCAATTACCAGAATAGCGCCGGCTTGTGCCAGTTTTTCGGCAGTGGCTAAGCCAATACCGGACGTTGCACCGGTAATTACTACAACCTTGCCGTCGACTGTGCCTTTAAGCGAGCGATCCTTAAACAGATCCGGATCTAAATGACGTTCCCAAAAGTCCCAAACCGCCGGCGCATAATCCGGCAGGCGTGGCACTTCAATTCCAGTGTCTTTGAGGACACGCTCGGTTTCACGGGCATCAAAGCGCGTGGGGTAATTAATAAATGACAACACCGACCGCGGAATGCCCATGTCTTCCAACACAGAGCCGGTCAACCGCTTCACAGGTGGCAGGTTTTTCAGACTTTGGCGGATAAACGGCGGAATAAAACCGAACATGCGGGCATCAATACGCATGGCCATTTTCGGAGCGTGGCCCGCTTCGCTGAAGATATTAAGAACTTCGCCCAACTTGTAGGGATCGGAATCCACTAAGTGGAAGCAGTTGCCGTCTTCGCCATCCAGGTGCGAAATATGATCCAGCGCTTTAACCACATAGTCCACAGGAACAATATTCAGGCGGCCACCTTCAATACCAATCGTCGGCACCCACTGAGGTATTGTACGGCGGATTTTTTGAATCATCTTGAAGAAATAATATGGGCCATCGACCTTGTCCATTTCGCCAGTAACCGAATCACCAATCACCATACCCGGCCGATAGATACGAAATGGCACCTTACACTCTTCGCGGACAACTCTTTCTGACTCATGTTTTGTAATCAAATACGGGTGATCCAGCTTTTCCGCCTCTTCAAACATGTCTTCGCGGAACGTGCCCCTGAACAGGCCCGCCGCCGCAATGGACGAAATATGGTGAAAGTGCTTTACCTCCATGGCTCCGGCTGCACTAACCGCGGCCCTTGTACCCTCAATGTTCGTGGCCTGCTGAGCTTCCTCATCGGCGCTCATATCATAAACGGCGGCAAGGTGGTAAAAATGGTCAATCTTTCCCGTTAAAGCTTTCAGGGTTTTGGCATCAATGCCCAGGTTCTTGGTTGTGAGATCACCAATCACCGCTATCACGCGTGACTCATCCACACCCCAGCGCTCTCTGAGCGCATCAAGCTTGCCCCGGGACTGCTCGCGCACCAAAACATGCACTGTGCCACCGCGGGCCAGCAGCTTTTCCACAAGAAAACGGCCAATAAACCCGGTGCCACCTGTCAGGAAATAATTCATTGATAATCCACCTTACCTGTTGCTCTATTGTTATCGATATTGCGCCAGCTACCTTAGACCAAAGTCTTAAGGCAACCCTGCAAGGCCGACATTGTACTTAATTGTTATTTTTTGTATCGATATTTTTTAGAGCTTTTGCTCGGCAACCCATTGTTTTAATTAGAGCTATTACTCTAAACCGAAAAGCTCCTGTATTTTATTCCGACACAATGCTTTCGAGATTAGCACAGTATTTGGCTCTGGCCCCTTCCTGACCGTGAATTACTACAAAGCAATGAAACAGTTGATCAGCAATGCGATAATTATGAACTTATGGCCTTTTTAGGCATCAACCCTTTTTGTATCTCAAGCAACACCGGGAAGCCAAACAATGCAAGATGACAACCCAAATACCGAGCGCTACATAGCTATTGCCCGCGCCTGCCTGAAAGCCATAAACGACACGGCAAAGAACGCCGGCGACAGGGAGCAAAAAATCCAGGCGGTTTACCAGGCCATAGACACTGCATTCCAAGCGGAATTTGCCGACTATCGAGAATCCGTCGCAATTATGGCAACCGTACTTGAGCGAATTGCTACCGGCGAACTCGATGCCGAAACAGCGACAGCTCTGGCCCGCAAAACCCTCGACCAGCAGCCAAAAACAACCACAAAGGCGATGATGCACTAACGTCCAGAGCACCTTGTCAGCCAGCAAACAAGACTTTTCCAGAAGCCTGAAACGGATAACACAGCCCTATGCATACCGGTACCCTTACCAGCGCACGTGCGCAGCTGCCAATAACACATGTGTTAGCACTGCTTGTGCTGTTGCTTGTTAGCTCCTTTGCCGCTGCCGAACAAACCCCAACGAAGAGCCCAAACGACAACAACGAATACCGCTTCATAGAGCTGGATAATGGCCTGAAAGCAATTCTGGTATCCGATAAAAGCGCAGACAAAGCGGCGGCTTCCATGAACGTAGCCGTTGGCAGCGGTGATGATCCAGAAAACCGAGAGGGAATTTCGCACTTTCTGGAACATATGCTGTTTCTGGGCACTGAAAAATACCCGAAACCCGGCGAGTACCAACAGTTCATAAAAAGCCATGGTGGCAGTCACAACGCCTTTACCGCGTTTCGTAACACCAACTATTTCTTTGATATTCAGGCCAGCTTTTTAGAGCCTGCGCTGGATCGTTTTGCCCAACAATTTAGCGCACCACTGTTTACCGCCGAACTGGTCGACCGCGAGCGTAACGCTGTTCATTCGGAATTTAGCGCAAAACAGAAGGACGATGGACGACGCTTTTACTCTGTTAAAAAGGCCGCCAGCAACCCCGAACATGCTTTTCACCAGTTTGCTGTCGGCAACCTGACCACACTGGAAAACACAGACGAAAATCCTCTTCGGCCCGACCTGATCGAGTTCTGGAAAAACCGCTATTCCTCAAACCTTATGACCCTCGCAGTTTATGGCCCACAGCCACTGTCTGAGCTTGAATCCATGGTGCAATCGCGCTTTGGCGCAATAGAAAACCGTAACCTTCAGCCAAAAGCTCACACTGCAAGCTTGCTTGAAACCGACTCGCTGCCTGCAAGGATAACGGTACAAACCATCAAGGATGTGCGCAGCCTGTCGCTGTCGTTCCCGATTCCGTCACAGCAAGAACACTACCGCACAAAACCAGCCAGCTATGTGGCCAATCTGCTGGGCCACGAAGGGCCAGGCAGTCTGTTTGACGTACTTAAGAAAAGCGGGCTTGCGGATAGCCTGTCGGCGGGTATTGGTATGGATACCGGCGAGAATGCCACGCTAGAAATCAGCATTGCCCTCACACCACAAGGGCTGAATAAACGCGAAGAAATCCTTTCGCTGGTATTCCACTACATAGACCTCATTCGTGAAAGTGGCATTAGTCAGCAGCGTTTTGAAGAAATGCAGCGTTTGGCTGAAATCGATTTTCGTTTTCGCGAGCAAGGTGACCCAGTGCATGAAGCCATGCGCCTGTCCAGCCAACTCCAGGACTACCCTGCCGATAATATTCTCAGCGCCCCCTGGCTGATGGAGCGTTACGCGCCAGACCAGTACCGAACGATTCTTGCCAAACTGACACCGGATAACGTGATGGTTTACACGCTGGAACCTCAGCCAGAGTTGAGTACCCCAAAGCTGACTCAGTGGTATGAAACGCCGTGGCAAATGGAACCTTTAGATACCGAAGCGCTTCTGACAGAAGCGCCAGAACCACTGGTTAAAGCGCTTCGTCTTCCACCACCCAACCCATTTGTGCCGGAAAACCTCGACATGGTGCCGGGTGAAACCATGAAGCAGCCAGAACGGCTGAGCAATAGTGGCATGGCCATCTGGTTTGCCCGTGACACCCGCTTCAACACACCAAAAGCCAGTGTCTTCTTCAGCTTGCGCACACCGGCTGCCCGCGTATCTGCGCGCAGCCATGTACTAACACGGTTACTGGTAGACAGCATCAACGCCAACCTGAACGCCTGGGCCTACTCCGCCCGACTTGCCGGGCTGAACTACAGTATCTACCCGCACTTACGCGGAATTACCGTGCGCGTTAGTGGTTACAACGACAAGCTACACACCCTGATGAACCGCATTCTAATGCAGATTTCGTCACCGGAGATCACCCGGCAGCGGTTTGGTATCGCACGACAAAACCTGATAGACAGCTTGCAAAACAAAGCCAAAGACCGACCGGTTGTGCAAACATCGGAGTTTATCCAAACCGCCGTACTCGAAGACACCTGGAGCACTGAAGAAAAGCTTGAGGCCGCCAGGAGTGTGTCCCTGGACGAACTCATATCCTTCACCGACGCACTGCTTTCAGAGGTTGACCCGGTGCTCATGGCCCACGGCAACATTACCGAAGCCTACGCACTCAACCTGGCCCAACAGGTTAACGCTATTATTCTGGGCGAAAGCGAGTTTGTACCGGTTGAGCGCAGCCGTGTCCGCCAGTTACCGGAAGGAGAGCTGCTGGCCTCCCTAAACGTGAAACACCCGGATACCGGGTACACCCTCTACACGCAGGGAAAAAACACCAGTTTTGAAGAGCGCGCCAGGTTCCGGCTGCTTGCACAGATTATAAGTAGCCCGTTTTACGAAGACATCCGAACCACCCGCCAACTCGGCTATATTGTGTACGCAACGCCTTTTGAAATGCTTGAAACCCCGGCTCTTGGCTTTGTGGTTCAGTCCCCCACAGCTAGCCAAAGCGAGATAGATCAAGCCGTTCGTAAGTTCGCAAACGGCTTTGAGAAAACCCTTGGTGATATCAGTGATAAGCAGCTGGCGCGGGAAAAAGCGGCGGTGATCAGCAGTATTATGGAACAGGATCGCCAGTTAGGAGAGATATCCACACGCTACTGGCAGGAAATTGACCGGGGTGCTGATAATTTTGACTCACGGGAAAGGCTCGCCAGAGCCATTCAAGGGGTAAGCCTCGAAGAGTTGCAACGTACCTTCAAAAATGCGGTATTGAACAGAAGCCGAGCGCTACGGGCAGTAACCGGCGGCGAAGGCCTGAATGCCAACAAAGCCCGCGCACTTATCCTGCAGCAACCGCCGGTGACCGCTAAGTAAGCTGAAACCGCACCCAGTCCTCTGGCTCGTCTACGTCCCAACGGGGTTCCAGCAAACCAACGCTGAGCCCCAACGCCTCTAGCCGGGCACAGGTTTGCTCGAGAGCCATTCCCGTGCCCCACTCAATCTTATCCAGCATGCGCGGAACCACCCGGCGCGCGCCAATCAGCACGTAGCCACCATCATCCGACGGTCCCAAAACCACATCGTGTGTCCGCAAACAAGCCACCGCCTGATGCACGTATGCCGGCTCAACTGAGGGGCAATCGCTGCCTACGATAAGAGCCAGGGCGTTTGACTCAAGACCCGTACCAAGCGCATCCAGCATGCGATCGCCAAGATTGGCTCCTCGTTGCACCCGTTGCTCCACACCCAACTGCTCGATGGTGCGCACAATACTCTGAGCATCTGCCGGTACAGACTCTACCGCCCTATCCCACCAGAATTGCACAGCGAGGCCAGAGCCACACAAGTTATCCAGTACAGTACGAGAGAGCGTTAGATGAGCCTCCAGAGCTCCGGAAACACCCAAAGCCGGAACAAGGCGGGTTTTTACCCGGCCAGCTTCAGGCCATTTCGAAAATTGCATCAACACAGCATCAGCGGCTTTCGCTTTCGGCATTACGCACGTCCGAACGATAGGAATAAACAAGTGTTTGTGGCGATTCGCCGCGCCAATAACGCCAACGCAAACGCCACATAAGGAAAATCGTGCGCCAGACGCCTCGTTGTTCCCAAAGCCTGCTGTCTGTAATCACCGTTTCAGTAATACAATATGGTCGGGAAACCTGGCGAAGCCGGCGCGATAGCTCAATATCTTCCATTATCGGCAGATTTTCAAACCCACGCAGAGCTTCAAAAGTATCCCTGCGTACAAACAGGGCCTGATCACCGGTGCAAATACCTGTTAACCGAGAACGCTGATTCATAAACCAGGCGATCATCCGAAACAGCGTACCCTGGCCACTCAAGCACACATCAAAACGGCCCCACACCTTGCGGCTTTGAACAAAGTCACCCAGGCAGTTTAATGCGCCCAAAGGAAGGCACGTATCTGCATGCAAAAACAGGAGAACATCACCTCTCGACACAGAGGCGCCTGCATTCATCTGAACCGCTCTGCCCTTTGCTGACTGAACCAACTGGTCCGCGAGTGGGCTCGCAAGCCTGGCTGTACCATCGGTACTGCCGGCGTCCACAACGATCAGCTCGTGCCCGGCCGCCCGCAGTGGCTGCAGAGCTTCCAGTGTTTTCACAACGCCGGCTGCTTCCATCCAAACCGGTACAACAATGCTTAACGAGAAAGGTTCAGGCAAAGCACACCCCCAGACCAACAGAAAACACGTTAACACCTTGAGCCATACGCTTCAGGCCGCTATCATACCGACCTTCTCAAAAAAGCGCCTCCGTAGCTCATCTGGATAGAGCGTCCCCCTCCTAAGGGGAAGGTAGCAGGTTCGAGTCCTGCCGGGGGTACCAAGACAGCATCCGACCGCATCCACAAACCTTTCCGAAAGCCCCGCGCCGCAAGACTTCACCAACAATACTAGCACACTTCGGACACCCAAGGACAAGTATGGAAGTACCCACACTTTACGGGTACTCTTGAGGGTACTGGCCAAATCGTGGCCAGCCGGTACCCACAAATCAGCACAGGTGGTGCGTATGGCCAGAGAGACAAACAAACTCACCGATACAATGGTTAGAGCGGCAAAGCCCGAAGGCCAGAACAGGCGCAAGCTGGCGGATGGTGGAGGCCTCACCCTCATAATCAAACCTGGCTCAAAAGTCTGGTGGTTTCGGTATCGGTTTGGTGGAAAGGAAAAGGTATTCAGCCTGGGAAGTTACCCGGAGGTTTCGCTCAAGGAAGCCAGGGAAGGACGCGACAAAGCCCGCAAGCTGCTATCGCAGAAGAAAGACCCTGTAACCTTCCGCCGCTCAGAAGGCGCCAAGAACCTCACAGCAGCCAGCAACACGTTCAAGGCCGTTGCTGAGGATTGGCTCAAGCTCCAGAAAGGTCAGCTCAACGACAGCACCATAGACGTGACTCGCAACCGCCTGACCAAGTGGATTTACCCGCACCTTGGCAGTATGCCGATTACCGATATTGAGCCGCCCCTGGTTCTGCAGGTTTTGCGCAAGATCGAAACCAAGGGTAAACACGAAACCGCGCACAGGATGCGCCAGCGAATCAGCCAGATTTACCGGTTCGCCATTTCCGAAGGCCGGGCCACCCGCGACCCAGCCGCCGATTTGCGGGGCCTCCTGAAAGCGGTACCCGCAAAGAACAGAGCCGCAATCACGAACCCGCAGCAGCTCGGGGGCCTTCTCAGAGCGATTGACGCCTATGCAGGACAGCCGGCAACGTGTGCCGCCCTCCAACTTGCACCAATGCTGTTCCTTCGCCCTGGTGAACTGAGGAATGCCGTCTGGTCTGAGATCGACCTGAAGGCGGGAATGTGGATTGTGCCAGGGGATCGAATGAAAGGGACCATGAAGGCCAAGCGAGCCGGCCAAGTGCCAGACCATAAAATACCCCTCCCCCGCCAGGCTCTCGAGATCCTGAAACCGCTTGAAAAGCTCACCGGGCACAGGCCTTACGTTTTCGAGTCGATCAAGCCAGGCCGCCCATTGTCGGACAATACCATTAACACCGCCCTGAGAAGCATGGGCTACGACAGTGACACGATGGTAGGGCATGGATTCAGGGCCACGGCGTCAACGCTCCTGCATGAAATGGGCTGGCCCCCGGAGGTCATTGAACTGCAACTTGCTCACCGCCAGCGCAATCAGGTTGCCGCGGCGTACAACCGGTCGGCCCGAATGGAAGAGCGAACGGCCATGATGCAGCAATGGGCTGATTACCTGGACAATCTGAAGAAAGGCGGGCGAATTGTCCCAATCAGGTCTAAAAAGATGCCTTGATGCTATTTTATTTTTCAATATCGAATTTAAAATCTATAGGCTACACCAATCACGAGAATGAGGATTTAGTGTTATATGGTGTTATATGGTGTGATTCTGAACCGCGCCAAATAAGGAGTTTAAGGTGGACCGTCGGAAATTCGATGAACTCTCGCTTGCGGACTTTGGATAAAGGCGGCAAGGTCGGGATGTGTTCGGAGAAAGAGAGCGGGATACGGAAGCGTACCAGGCAACCGTACCCCACCCGAACCCAGAGCCGTTTAAGGATGGGCGCTATTAAGATTGCGAACGCCTAATAGCACTCAGACGATAACAGCCAGACAGCAATAGCACAATTCTGCTTAGCCTGAATGAGCCGTTATCTTTTGTAATCCCCTCCCCATACGGCATAACTGATACCAGATCCCTGAGGAAGTTATGTCCGCTTCAAATTACTCGATTCTCAGATTGTCCGAAACCCTCAAGCGTACCGGGCTCAGTCGCAGCAAGCTTTATGAGATGCAGACTGCCGGCGAGTTCCCAAAAGCTATCAAGCTCTCCCGCAATGGCTCTGCCGTTGGCTGGATTGAATCAGAAGTGCATCAGTGGATTCAGGCCCGCATTGCTGAGCGCGACCGCGCCGCATAAGCCTAACCACAGCTCTGATTGAGCCCTTATGCCCTGCCCTGGGTATGGGCTCACACAATCCGAATTCGGTAGAGGTGCATCATGAGATCACACCAACCTGAAAAGCGCAGCCCCGGCTGGCTCTTCCGCAACAACCACCAGTTTCTCGCCTTTTCACAAGTGCCACGCGAGATGAATATGACTGCATCAGAAGTCACGGATGCTGTCTCTCGCGGAGATTTGGAGATCGTCAGGATAGCCGACTGCAAAGCGGTCGCTCTCGCGGATCTTTATCGATTCATCGATATGAGGGAGGCTCGGAAATGACAGACAAAAGAAAAGCCCCAGCCGGCTGCAATCCGACGAAGGGCTCTCAAGAAACGCAATATGACCAACAGCAGTATACCCAGAACCAAGCCAGCCTGTTAACCCTCGCCGCTCACCTTTCGTGCCGGCACATCAGACTGCTTAAGCGCCTACTGACTGGTCCCCTGCCGCGCATCGAAGCAGACAGAGTGATAGGCACCACGAACGGGCCGCAGTACATCAAGGATCTGCGTGACCATTACCGGCTCGACATTCACACTGACCGAATTGAAGTGATCGATCGTGATGGATTCAAAACCCGCCCTGGCGTGTATTACTTGAAACCGGAAGGCAGAGGCAGAGCTCTGGCACTACTTGAAGCCCATGAAGCACGGAGGGCTGCCTGATGCGCACCGTATACGCAATCGATGAAACCTCCAAAGTTGCACACACAAACAATCTTCCCGGCTGCCTGAGATGGGCTCAGGAGCGCACACAGGCCACTGGAAAGCCGATTAAGGTAGTTTGCTGCAGAGCTGGCGAGAAAACCGGCAGAACCATTGCTGAGGTTACTGGCGAAGGAATCCGGCTAATTAAATCAGGCACGCTCTGGCGCCGGAAATCCCTGGAGTCGTTGTATGTCGAACACTAAACCCCTTGGAGTCAAACGCAAAGGCTACTGGTTCAAGGTCTGGAGTGAGTGGTTCGAGTCAGCGGCGTACCGGGATCTGTCCATGCCTGCCCGCTGTTTGCTCCTGGAGTTTCACAGCATCTACAGGCCGCAGAGAAACGGGCAGCTATCCATATCGGTGCAGAACGCTATGGAACGGCTGGGCTGTGCAAAGCAGACCGCACAGGACGCATTCAGGGAGCTCACAGAGCATGGATTCATACGGCTCACCAATGATGAGCTTTGGCAGGAGCGAAAGGCCCGAGAGTGGAGTCTGACGATTGAGCGAGTGAACAACCATGAGCCTACAGACGACTGGAAAAGATGGAAGCCAGGACGACCAGTTTTCACTTTGCCAAGGAAAAGATCGCAGCTAAGGAAGGCTGCCTAAAAATTCACGGGGTCAGAATGTGCCCCAGAGCTAGGTACTGAATTAGGACAGGCTGTCCTAAAAATTCACCCAGACACCCAAAACCATGTAGTTTTCAGAAAACGCGATTTGAGGAAAAACAGATGCTTACGATTTCAGGAGAAAGGCTTTCTGTCCTAAATCTGCACCCCCATATAGTTTACCATTGGGTACAGGCTATAGCTGACCAGCGGGAAGGAGCGCTCACACCAAAAAGCTCACGCGCCGGCCAAGTAGGAGCATCATGGGCGCCGTGGCGCATGACGATGATTTTCCGGAGTCTGCACGCGAGGGGCCGGGCTATTTGATGAAATGCAGGAGATACCCGAAGAGCGGCACAGCCGAGCCTACCTTCTGTCCTAGTTTCGGCTGATGCCTTCTAACGGAAAGTCGCTAGCAGACGATCGAGAGCGAGCTACACCCATAACTACCGAATCATCAGAAAGACACCGATGGCATCTACCCAAACATCAAACGACAATGTTATGGAGGACCGACGATGACCGGGTAAAAGACACTTGAGGGCCTGACCCGACTGCTATACACCGCTGAGCCGCTATCGCATCGAAGGAAACACCCTCGCGGTGTATACGGGAGTACGAACTTACTACCAGCCGGCCCCTGGCATCTAAGCCAAACCGCGAGACCGAAGTAACGTTACTACTTTGAATAGTTTTCGTTTCCGAGCAACGAGCATAGCCCCCAAACCTATTGCAAGTAGAGCTGCCGGAGTCGGTTCCGGGACATCCACAGCAAAAGAGAGACGGTCAGTCTCCATCAAATTAACACCGTCATTGGCACCCACTACCAGATGCTTCATATTGGGTATGGCTAAATTCAAGCTAAAAACTTGCCCCGGACTGCCACTTATCTGCCTTCCCTTAGCGATTTGCTCCCCACTGGAATCATACGCAAACCAATCAAGGGGATGATTGTAATAACGAGCCTCCGTATCCCCATCAAATATGTTCTGATATAGTAACGAAACCCAACTAACTGGCTGATGGAAGGTCATTCCAAACCCAAACGCGCATTCAAAATACCCGTCGCCGCAATCGAAACCGAAGGTTGAACCAAAAGTGCCGAAGACAAGTTCGCCCGTCGGCGCTCTATATCTTGGGTTGGAACGAGTGGAATAGACAGGCTGTGATTCATACCCGGTACCGCCCAAGCTCTGCAACGATACATAGGGAGACACGTTCGAGAGATCTGTCCCCTCAGCAAAGTCATCAGGTTCGACGGTTATGATAGTGGCCATCGTTGTAGAAGGCGTAAATAGGGAGGCTAGAATCATTGCCGACAGCATCAGCACCACTTTCAAATTCACTCCAAATCGTCCAATAAATAATCTCATACTTTCGTTCCTTTTAGCCGTCCTTGCTAGTGCGGCAATTCTTGAATGGTGTTTTATTAGGTACGATAAAAAGACTCGAAAAACGTTAGCAGTAATCGTGCCAGCCTATATAAATCAAAAACTTAAGGGCTCTATACTATTACCTTTGTAAAGAAAGCTGACTATTTGCAAGTGGGGAGGCATTTCTAAATGCACCTACTATAGAAACCCACCGACGATTTTCCCGACTATAAAAACCTGAGAGCAGACAAACTAACAGGCCGCCAACTACCCGCTACAATGGGGGGGGGAATTCACGCACAAGTGTTACGCACTGCATGGGCCGGTGCGCACGTGGTTCGCCCGAAAGGTACGCGGTTGGTACGCACGAAAAGTGCGTTAGAAGACCCGGCATGTTGAAAAATGTTGATATCAGAAAGCCACTGCAATGCTGCAACCTGACCGTCCAGGTAACCGCCGAACGCGGCCGTGGGAGGGGGAGGGAGAATCCTGAGGACGTTCAACGAGACTACCGCCCCTGTAGCCTTCTTTTATCGCTAACTAACTTCAAAACGTTTTTCTAGATTTCAGAAAGACGAGATTTTAAGGAGCCAAGCATGCAGACCACCGAAACCCAGGCGCAGACGTTTTAAGCGTGGATTAGCCACAAAGGTAAACGCATTGTCCAGCTAGTTGGAGAGGACCGGAAAGCCTTGGAAGAACAAGCTCACCGTTACGCCAACAATCTGAACATGCACCGCGCTGTTGTGCGGGTACTGCCGAAAGGAAGCTAAGGAAAACTAAGGTATCCCTGCCCAGCTTAGCAGGCTGACACACCCCCGCAAGATTCCACCCAATACGCTCAAATATGAGCCCCGCCCGCGTATCGTAAAGGTATAGCCAAAGCCGAAGGGGCTCACCATGGCCGGCCAAAGAACACCACCAAGCGCTCGAGAATCAAGGAACTGTTACAAGCTGGCTTCAGTATCCGCAAGGTGGCAGAGATTGCCGACTGCTCAACCTCAACCGTTCAGGCTGCAAAGACTGAGATGGTTAGCGTTCCCCGGAAATAGACGGCACGATTGTCAGATAAAAACACAGTAAATCACAAGCCCTGGACCAGCCGGGGCTCAGTACATCACTTCAGGCTTTCACTCAGAGCGCATGACGCTTCGATTGTCCGATTCATGTTGGACTGCAGTGGGCTGGCAAGCCTTCGAGGACCGAATTGCTGACTACCTCCCCGTTCTCACTGGCCTGGCGTAGGTTCGCCATCAGCATCAAGACCATAGAACGGCTCTCTTCAATCGCGTGTATATGCTGGATGTGGTTGCCGGGCTTCTGACTCTCCCGCTGGCAGCTCACATAGTCAGCCGCAATGCTTCGTATCTCTGCCCTTACCTCTTCATTATGAGCATCGCAAATTGCCTCACAGTCACCGCTGGCCTCAGCCACCAGGTTCCAGGCTTTCTCTACCATTGCTCCTATGGTCACTTCTGGAGAGCACGCCTCCAGCAGATTATTGAGGTATTCAGGCTTACTCAGGTGGTGTAGCAGCGCTTCCGCATTCAGAAGGCGCGAACGGCAGTCATCAAGTTTCGGGGTATAGTTGCTCATGGTCACATCTCCAGTGTTGGTTTTGGAAATGCAGCGCGTGAATTTGCGGGTACTTTTGTGGGTACTCAGAGACCTATCCAATACTTAACGCTATATTTTTCAATTCGTTAAGCTTCTGTTTAGGCTCCTGCCGGGGGTACCAGTTACCCTTCTGCACCAATCCAAAAACCAAACTAACCACCTGTTTTAAAACAACTTTACCGACCTACCCCGTTCTTATCTATCCACAATATTCCGCCGCTATCTAAGCATCTTGGGGGTACATCTGAAGTGCAAAATGACATTCGCCTCACTATCGTCGATTCTGTACCCCCAATGAGGTCAGAATGGAGCAGGAATCCGCTGCCCTTTCCAGACGGTTCCGGTTCCGATGACAGCGACCACTGTCCAGTTTAGCAAAAGAGAATACACCCTCCCGCTCGTCAGCTCCGAAAGCCAGTTTCAGGTTTATTGGTAACGCTCCGGCTGCGGAAACCGTGTGCCGCCAGAGTCGGAATTAAGTTGTTCTATAGAAACCGGCACGCCTTCATCATTCAGTTCTACCACACCGATACCGGCATTATTCCAGAGCCTTTCCCCTGCCTCTCGGCCCTCGGGCATGCGCGGCGTCACGCGCATACGCCGTCTTTTGGTGAACCAATTGAGTGGTGACCAAGGCGCGTAAAGCCAGCGATTCATCCGGTCTAGCCACTCCAAAAGCATATGAGGAAACTCGTTCTTAATACCGCTACTGGTGATCTGCCAGATCCTGGGGTGATTCGGCCGATGCCGGAGGCGCACGTCGTAGGCGAATGAATAGTGGACGTCGCCGGACAGTATCACGAAGTTTTCGGGTGTGCGGGAATGTCGGAAAACATTCAGCAGTACATTGGCGGCACCGCGGTGTGCCATCCAGTTTTCAGCATCAACCACCAGAGGTTTTCCTAAAAAGGTAAACACGCTCTGAATTGATTCGATCAGTTTTACACCAAACATGGG
Organism: Marinobacter sp.; assembly: GCF_052091845.1. Taxonomy (GTDB): domain Bacteria; phylum Pseudomonadota; class Gammaproteobacteria; order Pseudomonadales; family Oleiphilaceae; genus Marinobacter. The sequence continues at coordinate 46,634 of NZ_JBQDCO010000012.1, forward strand.
TGCGGGGGAGACAACGATCACGGCCTTCTCATCGATGATGTCCTGCTGGAACTCGGTTAGTGCTTCCCAATTCATTAACCCTGATGGGCGGGCTCGATTAATCTCGCTGCGCCAGCGCCGAGTGCGGGAATCCAACACCACAATTCTGGGTGATGTGTTTAGCGTGTATTGCCAGTGTTGGAATTGTAGAAGGTCATCAATGAGCGCATTTTGCCTGGACTGATCAAACCAAGAGCTATTCCCCGCAGATTCCGACAATTTCTGAATAGCCGGCATGATATCGTCAAAGGCATCAGGGTTATTTCCCCATCCCTGGCAAAGCAGGTAGGCAATCAGGGCATTACCAACGATACGCCGGGAGAAAGGGTGATCGTAAGTCGTAGCCTCCCACAATGCAGACAGATTCCAATCGTCCGTAACGTCATGATCATCAAAGATCATGTAGTTTGGGATATGTGCCATGGCACGTGAGGCACGAGGCAGTCCGGCAACGAATCCGTCAATCGATGCCTGCTGACTCTGATAGGTATTCGCGTCCTCGGTGTTCAATGCCGGTGGCACCTGATTAATCATGTGCCAACACACCGGCGACCAGACCAACAGGTACATGGCCATGACTTCGCTGAGGGAAATCAGGTGGTTCTGGGCACTGGCGGTCGTGAACACCGGTTTCCTGACACCCCCAAAAAAACGCTCAATCAGCGCCTCATTGCTTTGAACATCCGGCAAAAGCTTTTCCCGGTGAAAATAGGTATTCGGGTCACCCCGCAGTTCCTTGCTGTCACCGACCACGCTGCCGGTGAGCGCCTCGTCGTATAGACCAAGGCAGTCGATCAGGTTATGGATGGCGCGGAGCATGGGGCCTGACACATCGTCGGCATAGATCTGATCACCGGTCATCAGCATCACGGCTGGTCGCTTTTCGCTATCGCTATGAGCCCCGAGGAGTAATTCGTCGGCTCGCACCAGTCCGTCAGGCGCAGAGGAGTGCGGCCGACGACAGGCCCCATGAATGAGCCGATCCACCCGATCCTTGAGGACAAAGTCAGGCCGGCTTGTACCTGGCATGCAGAGGTGTGGCGCCCAGTCCGCTATCCAGGACTCTTGATGGTTTTCCAGATCGTCCGACACAGAACCAGATACGCCGAGGTCATACGCAATGCGGGTATTTGCAGGCAAGGCATTGTCAAGCCTGACGTCAATCAGGTGCAAACATGCATAGGTACCGAAACGAACCCGGGTGACGTCCTTGCCCATCAAGACCCGGACAAACCACGGCTCATCTGAAGTCTCTTGATAAAGCCGCATCCGTATCGTGAGCGGAGAAGACCCTACAAGCCAAAGCGAAATTCTATCAAGGGTGGTGTGCCTGAGAATTGGCCCAGCCAGCACTGGCGGCAGCGACGTCAAAGACCGCGTACTCATGGTTTTCTCCCATCACAACTTGGTAGTTTATCAATGCGCTTATTCTGGCTGTCATGTCCAGCGTTTCCAAAATGATCAACAAATCCCTTACCCTCACTATACTCTACTCACGACCCGGTTGAGTTTGGGAAAAGGAGGCCGACATGATCGAAAAGCCACTCGATATCCAACGCCTTGAACGCTACAACAGCGACAAGACTGAATACACCCTCGCCATTATTACGGATGAGGATCATGCTTCCCAGATAGAGCTGGAAGGCGGCCAGACAGCCTGGCAATCCACCCTCCGTTTCGACAAGCTTTATCGCGAAACAGATCCGGACACAGGAAAAATCTCCTACAGACTGGAAGAGATCCCAAAAGAACAAGGCGGCGAACACCAGTTGATCAGCCTGATTGCCGAGGGTGGCCGAGGCGCAGAGTTCTCTGAACTCGTCCAGTTCGGCAAGCGGTTGGTCACCTTCGACGACCGAACGGGGCTGATGTGTGAAATCCGCAACGAAAATCAGCTTGTGCCCCGCCATATCCTGATGACGGGCAGTGGCGACGAGACATTCAAGGGCTTCAAAAGCGAATGGGCCACTCTGAAAGGCGACCAAATGATCGTCGGCAGTCATGGAAAGAATGCGCAAGAAGAGTGGATCAAGATTCTCAGCCGAAACTACAGCCTGGAAAGCATGAACTGGCATAACAACTATCAACGCATGCGAGAGGCTCTCAACGTGGGCGATCAGGGTTACGTGACGCATGAGGCCGCAGAGTGGCACCCGTATCGCAACTGCTGGCTGTTCTTTCCACGAAAAATTTCCCGGACCCCGTTCGAAGAGGCCGTGGACGAACCGGAGCGCGGTGGTAATACGTTGATTTTTGCCAATGCCGATTTTACCGATATCAGAACGCTGGATATCGGCCAGCGAACGCCTGAGCGTGGCGTATCCTCATTCAAGCTTATCCCCGGCCGGACCGACGAGTGCATCGGCCTTAAAAGTGTTGAGATCGGAGATCGTACTGAAACCTACCTGTTCTGCTTCGACCTTGAAGGCAATCTGTTGCAGGACGATACATTAATAGGCCGCTATAAATGTGAAGGCGTGGAAATTCTCTGAACCCTGCCATATACGCGTCTGTGCGGTTGAAGTAGCACACACAGAAACGTTTCCGGAAGATTAAAGAGGGTTAATAGCATTTTTCATCTCTGAACTTGATATCAGACCTAAGGTCACAGGCAGCGGATGTAGCGAAAAACCAGCTACACCGCTCTCGTCTGACCGAGGTCAAAGACTAAAATCAGAAAGGAGATTAAATTATGAAACGCTCAACCCTTTCTCTCGCAATCGTCTCAACTCTGGCATTAGCGCCAGCGCTGCGGCTCTCGCCGCAGAGACCCCATATCTTGCTGCGGACGGCTCCTGGATAACCCTGAGCGGGAAAGTGACCAGCACCACTGCAGACACATTTATGCTGGATTATGGCAAAGGCCTGGTCACCGTTGAAATGGACGACTGGGACTGGTTTGAAGAAAGCGGAGAAGTCTTGCCGGGTGACGAAGTCACCGTTTACGGCGAGGTTGACGACGATACTTATGAAGTCGCCAAAATAGAAGCCAGTAGCGTTTACGTTGACAGCCTTGGGACTTACTTCTACGCCAGCGCCGCAGATGAAGAAAGCGTCGCCGATATTGATGTCGCCCCCGTGATCGGCATTGGCCAGCTCGTTCTGACAGGCACGGTGACAAGTGTCAACGGCGCGGAGTTCACAATTGATTCCGGGCCCCAAAAAATGACCGTAGATACCGCCCTGATGACTTACGATCCTACCGACGATGAAGGTTATCAGCAGATTGGAAAAGACGACCTGGTCACAGTGACCGGCGATCTGGACGTTGATACCTGGGAGAACTCAGAGCTAATGGCAGATACAGTCATTACACTCGATAATGATAGTAGCTCATAAAAGCCCCTGACCCACCAGCCCCGCCTTAGGTGGGGCTCTATCACTGATCGTAAATCCATGCGCAGGAACAACGGTTCCAGGTACTAATAGATAAGTCTGACAAAAAACTACCCAATCAATCACGAAATTCGCTCATCAACCTGAGTCAGGCGGCGGTAGTGTTGGTACCCAGTCCACAACGGCGAAGGTTTCCAGGCAAATCCAAACCACAAAGAACACATACAGCCCCAGCAATACCACCGATTCAACCCGGGTAAGCATCATGTGGGTCCGCATCATCAGAAAAAGCGCAACCGTGGCGAAGGTGAGCACAGCCATCATCGGGGCGGCAACGGAAAAGTTCACAACCGCAGTACCGGCAACCAGAACACCCACAGGTATGCACACCAGAAGGTCAAACGTGTTGCTACCTAACACGTTGGCAATACTGGCAACCCCGCGATCATTGCGGGCTGCGCGCACAGATACAAACGCATCTGGAATTGAAGTACCCGCCGCAACAACGGTAATCCCCCACAGAAAACTCGGGGTACCAAGAATATCACCAAAATTAATGGCGGCCCGCACCAGCCCTTCAACGCCGGCAACAATAATAAGTAGCGACAGCGCCATTTTTAGCCACTCCTTGCCCGGCCTGATACCACGGGTGTCCACGGTTCCGGTGTGGTCCATTGTGTCCTGATACTGAACAAACACATAGAGCGCATAAAGAGCCAGAGGCATCAGTACCAGCCAGCGTGTCATCTCGCCAAGAATGGCCGGCCCTCCGTTATTCACCGGATTATAGATAGCGGCAAAAGCAAAGGTCAGCGTGAGCACAGCAACCGCAATCATATAAAACTGAGCCTCTTTATAGACCAGGTCGCGGTTGGCACGGAGTTGCTTTTGGCTCACCAGTCCACAGACCGCTGGTATCACCATGATGTTGAACAGTGCCGAGCCCACAATAGCCGCAACACCCAACTCAAACTCCCCGTGCACCAGTGTGGAAATGACCACCGTTGACAACTCCGGAAAGCTGGAGCCCACAGCCACCACAATCGCACCCTGTACAATTTCCGGCAGGTTATACCAGGCAGACAGCCGCTCACTGGCCGATTCCAGTAAGCCACTACCTTTCCAGACTACGCCGGTGGCGATGATTGCAACCAGGGACCAGAACAGAAATTCCATACTGTTTCCATTAACCTTGAACATTAAAAACGGGGCTGCCGGGCCTTGAAACCAGCCGTGCAATGCTACTGTGCAGAAGGTTTACCATCCAGAAGTGGCAGGAATCAAATACCATCAACACACCATTACCAGTCCACAATTCCGATCCAATATCGTGGCCCGGATGGAGTGCGTACACGCCAGGCCGGCTTACCAGAAAGCATTCATTAAGGTAGGTCAGTATAATTTTGCCTGCTCAGGCTGCGAAGGACCGCGCGATGGAACAATTCACGTTGACGATAGCCCCATAGAATGCCTGAATAGAAAGAATATAACTGTTCGGAGGAATCGGGCATGAAGTGGATCATAATCATCGTTGTGGTCGCTATTTTCGCCTTCTGGCTTTATCGGGGCCGCCGTAAGAATCGCGTTGAAGACCCTGAAGTGAAGACCATTGAGAAAAAAGATTACTACCTTACACCGGACGACAACTCATCTGATGAGAGCTTGCCCTCCGGGGACACTAATTCGCATCGTGAAGACTAAAAAGTTAGAGCTGGGCAGGCACAGTCCCCATGTAACCCTCCGGTTATTGATGGTCACCGGGATTGTCCTCCGGTTTCACGGGCACAGGCGCTTTGCTCTGAAGAACAGCCGTTATCTCCAGACGCGTTGCCGTTATCTGCGCCCGGTATATTGATGGGTTCAGCGGACCCGAGACGCCATTCCTCCATACCTTCACGAATAACCTGCCAGGCGGAGTGCAGGAAAAGCGCCGCAATGGCGAGACCTACAATGATATCGGGCCACAGGGTATTGGTGAGGGCAACCAGTCCCGCGGCAATGATCACACTGCTGTTGGCGACCAGATCATTCCTGGAACACAACCAGGTGGAACGCATATTGAGATCGTCCGCGCGATGGCGATAGAGCAGCGCGAAACAAACGCCGTTTGCAAGCAGGGCAAGGGCGCCGACAACGCCCATCCAGTCCGCAGCGGGCACTTCCTGAATCACCAGCTTACGGATGGCATCGGCTATAACAACAATGCCGAACAACAGCATAAAGCCGCCTTTGAACAACGCTGCACCGGCGCGTGCGCGACGGCTCCTGGCCAGCACGAAGAGTGTTAACGCGTAGACAGACGCGTCGCCAAACATATCCAGCGAATCGCCCAGTAGTGCGGTAGAGCCTGCAATCCAGCCAGCGCTGAATTCCACAACAAACATCACCGCATTGATGGCAAGTGCAATGTAAAGCACCCGGCTTTGGCTAGCCCTCAGTTGTGCCAGTTCACCGGCCTTGTTTTCACAGCAGCTGTCCACCACGAACCCTCCTAAAATCTGCGCTATAGCGGTACACTAAGGGGTATAGTAACTATAAGGTCAATAGCGGTAATGGAATGTTACCGAAAGCGACCCGCCCGGATTCAGCCTTGACGGCATTCGTGAACTGCCGTGCATAATCTCTGCGCGGGCGTGGATGCCACGGTGAGCGCCACTCCATTCAACGGTTCACTGCATTACTGACCGGCTTACCAAATAACACAATGGTTTTGAATGACTGAACACACACCCCAGCAAGATACCCCCACCGACCCCACCAAAGACCCGATCCGCTGGCGCATCCTTGCGGTGGTGCTCATGGCGATTGTTATGTCGCTCATCAGCGTCAGTGTGGTTAATGTGGCCCTGGCCTCTATTCAGGAAGGACTGGGCGCCAGCCAGTCCGCAATGCAGTGGGTGCTGTCCGGTTATGCCCTCACCTTCGGGGTGGTTCTGGTCAGTGCCGGGCGGGCCGGGGATCTTATGGGTCGTGGCGGCTTTTTTATACTGGGCGCTTCTCTTTTCACCCTTGCTTCTGTTGCTGCGGGCCTCGCCCCCGATACCGATTGGCTTAATGCTGCCCGCTTTGTTCAGGGAGTGGGTTCCGGTTTTCTGAATCCCCAGGGTATAGGCCTGATCCAACAGTACTTTCGGGGGCCGGACCGGGGGCGTGCTTTTGGCTACTTTGGCACTACGGTGGGGTTTTCGGTTGCTGTTGGGCCGGTGCTCGGCGGGTTACTGATAGAACTTGGGGGAACCGAGATTGGTTGGCGGCTGACGTTTCTGATCAATGTACCGGTGGGGCTGTTAACCATTGTGCTGGCGTGGCTTTGGTTTCCACGCCCTCTCATACGCCGACCAAAAAACAATGGAAATACCGACCTGAGCTCTCTGGACCCTATCGGGGCGTTGCTACTGGCTTCGGGGGTGCTTGCCGTGCTGTATCCCTTTGTTGAATCTGACCCTTCAGGTCTGCTTTGGCTGCTACTTCCTGCCGGCTTACTTCTGTTCTATCTGTGGGTACTCTGGGAGCGCTGGTATACCCGTCGCGGCTACAGCCCCATGGTGGATCTGAAGATTTTTGCAACCAACAGCTACCGTAACGGCAGCATTATTATGATGCTGTATTTTTTTGGTATGACCAGTGTTTGGGTGCTGGTGCCTCTGTATCTGCAACAATATGCCGGCTTTTCCGCATTTGAGGCCGGTGTGGTCAGCGTTCCTTCGGCACTGCTCTCTGCCTATTCAGCCAACTGGGCTGGCAAGCGTGTAAACGACTATGGGCGTAAAGTGGTTATTGGCGGCCTGGTTATGGCGGTTTTCGGGGTGCTTTCCAGTATTGCAGTCGTCCTGCTGCATGAATATGCCGGCACAAGCGTCTGGTGGTTGCTGCTCTCTCTGGCCTTGTTCGGCCTTGGTCAGGGCTCGGTTATCAGCCCCAACCAGACCCTGACCCTGGCGGAGGTGCCACTGGCCTACGCTGGCAGCTCAGGCGCCATCGTACAAACGGGCCAGCGTATCGGTACCTCCGTGGGTATTGCCGTTATTACCGCTATTGTGTTCGCAGTGCTACCCCACAGCTCCTGGCCGGTTGCCGTGAGCCTTGGCTTTACCACAATTGCGCTGATTATACTGCTGGCGTTAATCATGGCCTGGAAGGACTTACGGGACCGGAGAGTCGAATAGGCTTTCCCGCGATTCAATCCGGCATCAGCCCCGAAACGCCCTGCCCCAAGCTTGTTCCACAGCCTCAAACAGGCTATCGGTTGCCAGCGCCAGTATGCCAATCAGAATGGCTCCCTGCAGAACATACGCTGTATTGCCGTTCACCAAGCCGGCAATGACCGGATCACCCAGCGTGCGGGCACCAATGGTTGAGCCAATAGCGGCTGTGGCGATATTTATGGTTACGGAGGTGCGAATACCTGCCAATATCACTCGCCCGGCCAGAGGAAACTCCACTTTCAATAACACCTGTACCGGCGACATGCCCATGCCCTTAGCGGACTCAAGCACGGCCGGGTTAATGCCACCTAGCCCTGCCAGGGTGTTGCGCAAAATGGGCAGTAAGCCGTAAAGCACCAACGCAAGCAGTGTAGGTTTCTCGCCAAACCCCATGGCTGGAACCGCCAGTGCCAGCACTGCAACCGGCGGCACTGTTTGACCAATGGACGCTATCTGACTGACCAGCGGCATAAAATCCCGGCCTTGGGGGCGGGTAACGAGAATTCCCGCGGATACAGCCGCCAGAGTACCGATGGTCGCGGATATCAGTACCAGCCAGATGTGGCTCTGCAGCAGCACAGCGAAGCTGTCCCGGCTGTATATCAGATTCTCTGCATCGGGCTGAGCCCAGGAAAAAAGCCAGGTCATGGCGGGCAAAAATGCGGTCAGCGCGCATAGCAGTACAACCCAGATAACCGGTGCAAGCCACACTCGCATCAGGAACCAACCTGTAGCAGGTGTTCACGCTGCAACCGCCCAACCTCTTCGCCGGCCTCATTGACTACAGGAAGCTGCGTTGCGTTTTTCCAGAGCATAACCGATAAAGCGATGCGCAGGCTGTCGGACTCCTTCACGCCGTTTTCATCTGGCTGGTGGCGCTTTGGCTGTGGATGCAACTCCATTAATTCGCGCACGGTGCGCAAGGCAAGAAGCTTCAGGCCACGGTCGCTTTTGCCAATCAGGTGCTCTACAAACGCGGAGGCGGGGCTTCGGAGAATCGCCTCCGGGGTATCATGCTGAATGATCTTCCCCTGATCCATCACCGCTATCCGGGTAGCCAGCTTCAGGGCTTCATCAATATCGTGGGTGACAAACACTGTAGTTTTGTTGACCTGGCGCTGAATGCGCAGCATTTCCTGTTGCAGGTTTTCCCGGGTAATGGCGTCCAGAGCGCCAAACGGTTCATCCATAAGCAGTATATTGGGGTCGCCGGCAAGCGCCCGTGCCACACCCACGCGCTGAGCCTGGCCACCTGACAGCTGATGAGGGTATTTGTCGGCATCGGTTGTCGGGTCCAGGTCCAATAGCGTTAGCAGCTCGTGAACGCGCTCGTCGCGCCTTTTGGGTGACCATTTGAGCAGGTCTGGCACCAGACCGATGTTGCGCGCCACCGTCCAGTGGGGGAAAAGCCCGCTGCTTTGTATCGCGTAGCCCATATTCAGCCGCAACTTTTGGGGATCGGCCTGGTTGATGTCTTCACCATCAACCAGTATCTCGCCTTCGCTTCGGGGCAACAGGCGGTTGATCATGCGCAGAGTGGTGGATTTACCGCAGCCAGAGCTGCCTACCAGAACGCAAACTTCGCCGGTTTCTATGGTCAGATCAATGTTATCAACCGCAATGGCTTCGCCAAACCGCCGTGTGACGCCCTTCAATTCAATCAATGTGCAGCACTCCGGAATTTCAACGCAGAAAAGATGGCATCGGCGATCAATGCCAGAAAAACAGTAGGCAAGGCCCCAAGCAACACCAGGTCCATGGCAGACTGTCCCAGCCCCTGAAAAATAAACGTGCCAAAGCCGCCAGCCCCGATCAACGCGGCCACGGCGGTCAAGCCAATGGCCTGTATGGTAGTTATTCGCACACCTTCAACAATGACCGGCAGGGCCAACGGCAACTTCACCTGGACAAAGATCTGCCGCGTATTCATTCCCATACCTCGCGCCGCATCCACCACGGATTCCGGCACTTCCATCAAGGCAACATAGGTATTGCGAAGCATTGGCAACAAACTGTAGGCAATCAGCGCCAGTAATGCCGGTGCCCAGCCGATACCCCGAATGCCCAGTGTCTGTAAAACAGGGAACGCCGCTGATAACGCACCTAATGGCGCAATCAACAAACCGAAAAGCGCCAGGCTGGGAATGGTTTGTAAAAAACTGACCAGCCCCAACAACGGACGGCGCAAGCATTCCTGCCTGACCATGGCCAGTGCAAACGCAAACGCCAGTACCGCACTAATGGCCACGGCACCCAGCGACAGCATTAAATGCACGGTTAACGCATCCGTGAACTGCTCCGCTCTGTTAGCGTATTCGCGGACAAGAGACAGGCTGGACAACCCCTCCCGACGGGCGCACAACCACCAACCGACGACAACAAGTGCTACTGTAAATAGCTGCAGTCCCCGTGACGCCTTGAGCTGACCCAGGGTTTCTGCCAGCATCAATGCCAGCAAGAAAGCCAGGCACCAGAACCCGGCACCAATACCCACACGAGCGTATGCGGCGTCTTCAGGCAGCCGGCGCACAGCAAGCATTTCCAGTAGCAACGGCAAGCCCATCAAGGCCACGGTTAATGCAACCAGCAGTATGACAAAGCACTTCTCAAAAGGCCTTGTTGATATAACAGTGATAGCGCCAAGCAGAAGCGAAACCAGAAGCGCACCATGCCAGCCGATTGCACCATAGAGGCCATAGCCGGTTCCGGACACTATCCGATTGGGCTGCACAACACCCAGGTTGAGCAGCCACAACAGCCCCAGAGCTACCAGCGCCAGCACTGGAATAACGCGGTTAGCCCGCATACTTGTTGAAGTCACAGGCTATTCCAGGTTGAGACTGTCCAGATACTCACGGGCCACAGACTCCGCAGGTGCTCCCTGCACCGCCACTCTGGCATTCAGTTCCTGCAGGGTTTCCAGATCCAGCGACTCAAAAACCGGCTTGAGCAGCGAACGTATCTGCGGATGCTGCTTCAGTACGCTCTGTCTGATAATCGGGGTTGGCTGATACACCGGCTGCACGCCTTTGGTGTCCTGCATCACTTTCAGACCCAGCGCGTTAAGACCACCATCTGTGCCATATGCCATGGCGCCGTTCACGTCGTTGGAGTTAATAGCAGCCGCCCGCAAAGTGGCTGCGGTATTTCCGCCCGAGAGCACCAGAAGCTGGGCGGATGTCAGCTCAAAGCCATAGGCTTCCTGGAACGCCGGTAATGCACTGGCCGACTCGACAAACTCGGCACTTGCCGCAAACTTGAAGGGTTTACCGGCGTTTATATAATCCGCCAGATCCTCCAAAGTGCCAAGGCTGTTCTTTTCCGCAACATCACCGCGCACGCTCATGGCCCAGGTGTTATTGGCGTTGGCAGGGGTGAGCCAAATAATACCTTCCCCTTCGCGATCTAGCTTGGCGGCCATCTCGTAAGCTTTTTTCGCCTCTTTCCACACCTGGCTGTCGGCCTTGTCATAAAAGAAAGCTGCGTTGCCGGTGTACTCGGGGTAAAGATCGATTTCACCCGCTTTGATGGCACTGCGTACTATGTTGGTACTTCCCAACTGCAGTCGGTTCTCCACAGGAACGCCGCCGCTTTCCAGGCGCTGAAGAATCATTTGCCCAAGAACGCCGCCTTCTGTATCAATCTTTGAGGAAACCACTACCGGCTCCTGAGCCCAGGCAAGGCCCGACACAACAAGCAACAGGACGGCGGCATTGCGCGTGATTGAACGCAGTGCAGCATACGCCCTTTTTATGATGTTCCGAGATTTTGTATGAAGCTTTCCATCGCTGATGCAAGGCACGGTTACTCTCCTGTTTATGGGGCTGCATAGCAGCGCCCGAAATTCGATAAATGCGACAGTATGATTGTAGACCGCATAAGCGAATCGGGCCGATTCCTGTTTCCTGAGGCCGTTACCCTTGAATGGCTGCCAGCGCCACTCTCAGGTTGTCCACCGTGCGCTCAACATTGTTCAGTTTCTCAAGGCCAAACAAACCCAGCCGGAACGTTTTAAACGCATCTGGCTCATCACACATCAGCGGCACGCCAGCCGCAATTTGCAGGCGCTGCTCGCGGAACAGGCTGGTGTTGTGAATGTCAGGGTTGTCGGTATGCAACACCACGACGCTTGGCGATTCAAAGCCTGGAGCGGCCACGCTCTTGAAGCCGGCGCTGTAGAACAGCTCCCGCACCTGTTTGCCAAGCTCTACCTGACGGGTGTAAAGCAGGTCCGTACCGGTTTTAAGGGTTTCAGACATGGCATCGCTCAGCGCTGCCAGCGTGTCGGTGGGCATGGTCGCATGATAAGAGTGGCTACCGGATTCGTAGGACTGCATGATCTGGCGCCATTTTTTCAGATCAGCGGCAAAGCTGCTGCTGGTGGTTTCTTCCATGCGCGCCATGGCAAGCTCACTCACTGTAATCAACGCAGCGCAGGGCGATGCGCTCCAGCCTTTTTGCGGCGCGGTGATCATTACATCTACGCCACAAGCCGTCGTATCTACCCACAAAGCACCGGAGGCTACGCAGTCCAGTACAAACAAACCGTTGACGTCCTTAACTGCTTGCCCAATCGTTTTCAGGTAGTCATCAGGCAGCACAATGCCCGAGGCAGTTTCCACATGAGGTACAAACACAACAGCCGGTTTCTCAGCCCGGATGCGTTCAGCCACCTCTGTCGCAGGCACTGGCGCAAACGCCGCCTGGGGCGAGTTATCACAGGCTTTCGCCTTGAGTACGGTTATGTTGTCGGTGATTCGACCCATTTCGAGTATCTGGGTCCAGCGATAGCTGAACCAGCCATTGCGAACAATAAGACAGTGCTGATCGTTGGCAAACTGGCGGGCAACGGCTTCCATCCCAAAACTGCCGCCACCAGGCACAACAACGGCACCTTTGGCGTTATAGACCTGTCGCAGGGTCGACGAAATATCCCGCATTACCTGCTGAAAGGGTGCAGACATGTGGTTAAGCGAGCGGTCATTGAATACTACTGAGTATTCCAGCAACCCATCCGGGTCGATAGAAGGAAACAAGTTGGACATGGGTAGGAAATTCCTTGCCTGGTGCAGTCTGTGAGTGAATAGTTTAGGGTACCAGTCTAACAAACTTGGCGTTATGCGCTTTATTTTTCACGTTTTCTGAAAGCCCACTTGTGGAACCCGGCAAAAGCTTATAAATTGAACAAGGCGGCCAAGTTCCCGCTTTTCCTTTATTTATCCAAACAACGCACCAGGTGAGCCTGTGAGAACACATTTCTCAGAGACCATTCCTTTCTACCTATTCTGTACCGGCCGCCAGGCAGGTACTAATGGTGTGTTGTCCGCTTTTCTCCTTTCTCGCTGAATCCGCTGTAAAAACGCCGGGTTCGGCGCCTGAATCCCGAAATTCCAAATTATTCACTATTTTTTCTGGAGATTACTATGTCTGATATGCCGGCTATATTAGTTGCTGAAGAGGATTTCAACCGCTTGTCTACCCTGATCGAAAAACAGGGAGACTCGGATGTTGCATATGGTCTGGATGATGAACTGAGCCGGGCTACACTTGTGCCATTGGCAGAAATGCCTGCGCACGTAGTCACAATGAATTCCAGTGTTCGCTTTCAGAATTCGGATAGCGGCCAGGAGCACGAGCTTACGCTGGTATACCCACATGAACTGGGCACCGGAGATGGCAAGATTTCTATTTTGGCGCCGGCTGGTTCGGCCTTGCTTGGGCTTTCAGTGGGAGAATCTATCGAATGGCCCATCCGTGGCCGCAACAACATCCATCTCAAGATCATTAACGTTAGCCGCCAAAGCTAACCGGCAGAGTTCGACATGGGGCGGCCCGCAAGGGCCTACCCCAGGCGTTAGTCTTCTCTGGCCAGTCGGAACTGCTCAATGGTTTTTCTGAGAGCCTCGGCCATCACGAGCAAATCACCCGCAATACCTGCCGTTTCCTGGGCATCTGTTGACGCCTGCTCCGCTGAACGGCTGATTTCAATTACGTTCTGATTAATCGCCTCAGACACATCGCTTTGCTCATTCGCCGCACTTTCCATCTCTCCATTGAGTGAGGTAATTTCACGAACGGCCGAGGCAATACTCTGCAATTCAGACTCTACTTTTAAAATGGCATCTACCTGATCACCGGCCATCTCCGAGGCATGGCTCATGGCCGCCACACACTCAACCACCTCATTTTTAAGCCCGTTTATGGTGCTGCGAATTTCTTCTGTAGAAACCTGTGTACGGGAGGCCAGTGCCCGAACCTCATCGGCAACCACGGAGAAGCCGCGCCCCTGTTCCCCGGCCCTTGCGGCTTCGATGGCGGCGTTCAGTGCCAGCAGGTTAGTCTGCTCGGCAATGTTGGAAATCTCCTCCAGCATATTCGCCATCTGGCTCGTTCGCAGGTTCAAACCTTTGATACGCTCGGCACCGCCCTCCACTTCCGCATTTAACATCTCGATGCCCTGCACCGCAGCGCGCGCCAACTGCTCGCCGCTATTGGCAGACTGCGCGGTTTCCGCAGACTTCCGGGTGGTGTGATTGGCGTTTTCACGCACCTGAACCGCCGATGCAGCCATTTCTGTGGTGGCGCTGGCAACCTGATCGGTATTGTCTTTCTGTGCCAGCACTTCCTGGCCGGTAGTTTCGGCTTTTGCAGCAATACCGCGGGCCGCCTGCTCCACCTGCGCGGCGTTATCCATCACCGTGTTCATGCTCTTGCGGATTTTGGCCACCATACGGTTGAATGCCAGAGACACTGAACCAATTTCGTCGTTGCGAGTGACATCCAACTCAATGGTGAGATCCGAATTACCGGAAATCTCATCCATACTGCGTTGCAGCCTGCGCAATCTTGAAAACACCAATTGATTCAAGGCCAAAGCGGTCAGAAAGAACACAGCAATAAAGATACCGACTTGAATACCACCGCTGGCAAATAATTGCTGATGCAGCAGGGCGTCGCTCTCTGCCAGGGAGTAGTCCACACGAATCGCCCCCAGCACATCGCCTTCCTCCGCCTGGTGGCAGCCCAGGCAGTTCACTCCCTGGTAATCTTCCCGGGCAACAACCGGATCTATCAAGGTATATATGCGCCCATCATCGTTGCTCGAATAGCGTTCCACCCGCTCGCCCGCCAGTGCTTTTCTGTCATCGGGATCACGTTGCTGCTCCGCTTTGGTTCCTTTGCCAAACACCTGGTTTAGCTGGTCACTACGAATAACCCGCACATCGAGAACATCTTCCGGCGCCATCACTTTGTCGCGAAGCACATCACGGTTACCAATAGTACCAGTGACCATCATGGTGTTCAGGCCATCAAAATAGGACTTGGCAAGGCCATCTACATATTTGTGGCTGAATTCCTCCATGTGATCACGCTGGGCGCTCGCACTGTATAGCACAGTAAAAACCAGAATGAGCGAAAACGCCGCTGCCAGAGCAGCGAGCAACAGAAAACGGATGGAGTAGTGTTTTTTCATAGCAACCCAGTTGAAGGAACCAGCCCAAAAAAAAGAAGTACCAACAAGCCCGCACGCGCGCGCTGATAAAGAAAGATGAATATCCGAGTTATCCTCGCATTTTCGAACCTTCACCATTATTGACGGCAAAGTGGCGGCTAACTTTATAGATACGCATCAAATATTTACTGACTCAGGTCAGAAACGTGCGCAATCATTACTGGCCCGAAATATGCTTGAGTATGCTTTTGAGAGGTAACAGGCGATCATTTTCCGGCACGCACACCGACCCTCGGAGGAAGGTAATTCATGTCACTGCTAACATCGTTAATCCAGGCAAGCACTCGCTTTCAGCAATCTCTGGAGCAGCGCCCGGCCGCAAGCGGCGCTGGAGAGCAAAAGGCCAAAGCCACGGGAAGCGCAAAAGCAGTGCAACCGGCAAGCCCGGGTGATGATCGCTTCACCCCATCGGGCGACTCCCTCAGTGATGCGAACCAACTGAAATCACAGAAATTACCACTTGCAGACTACAAGCAAACGGTGGGGCAGGATCTTGCCTTTATCAGGGAAACGCTGCGGCACAAACTTGCCGAATACAACCTGAACCCGGCCACAGCAATAAGCGTGAATAAAAATGATAGCGGCAAAATTGAAGTAGGCGGAAAGCTGGCAGAAGAAACCCGCTCCCGAATAGAAAAAGACCTGAACATAAACAAAAATTTTAAGGAAGCATTCAGCCGATCGAGCGTCAACGAGCCGACGTTACACTTTATGGATAACGCCCTGAAGCTAAACCAGGCCTACGGCGTCAACAACTCGTTGCTGGATACACTGGTGAGTGAAAACCAGCAATTCAACGGCTTGCAGGATCTCGTGCACCGCTACGACACCCTGCGCCGGTCCGCCTCTCCTTCGCCGTTTGAAGCTACGGCAAACCAGGGCGCCTATGCTTTCAACTTGAACACTCAAGCGTAAGCATTACATCTCAAACGGTGCCGGATCGCCCTTGCCAACACGGGTAACAGCCGGCACCTCACCAGTAAAGTTTACCACCGTGGTGGGTTCCATACCGCAAAACCCACCATCAATGATCAGATCCAGCTCGTTCTCCAGCGCCTCTCGAATATCGTTAGCGTCAGTCATAGGGTCTGACTCTCCTGGTAGCATCAACGTACTACTCATAATAGGCTCACCCAGTTCACCCAGCAGGGCGCGAACAATCGCGTTATCCGGAACTCGCACTCCAATGGTGCGTCGCTTTGGGTGCATCAGCCGCCGCGGCACTTCGCTGGTGGCATCCAGAATGTATGTATAGGGCCCGGGAGTAAACGTCTTCAACAACCGATACTGGGTATTATCCACCTTGGCATACACCCCAATATCAGACAGATCCCGGCATACGAGGGTGAAGTTGTGTTTGTCATCCAGTCTACGAATTCGCTTGATGCGATCCTGCGCCTGTTTTTCCCCCAAATGACAGCCAATGGCATAACCCGAATCGGTGGGATACACCACAACGCCCCCCTTTCGAAGAATCTCGACTGCCTGTTTGATCAACCGCTTTTGCGGGTTTTCCGGGTGAATCTGAAAAAACTGACTCATAACCGCCCCCTCTACTGACTTTGATTGCCCGGATCCGCTTTGGAACCGCCCATACAATCCGGTGACGTGGGCGCGACCTGCCCGGACGCCTCCCACTCTTGGGGAGAGTATAGATGCAACGCCAGCGCATGCACGCCACCGGCCATTTCCAGTTCTTCCGCCAGCACCTTGTAAATCGCCTGGTGCCGCTTAACCTTCATCTGCCCGACAAACGCCGGCGACACCATGGTCACCTTGAAATGCGTTTCCGAATTCGGCGGTACACTGTGCTTATGGCTTTCGTTCTCCACGTGAAGAAGGCTGGCATCAAACGCTTCTTCCAGCTTGGTTTCGAGTGTGCTCTGGATTTTCATAATGGTTTAACTCTCAAAATTCGCTCTGGATTTAGTGGCGATACCCCGGAGTTTGAAGCGGGTGCGGGAGTTGTTTTCCCAAAAGTGTGTGTTGCCAAGGATGGCAACACCAAGCCCCCACGGACGGGTTCACGGCGTCTTTTGGGAAAACAACTCCCACAGCCGCCTCCCTCAAGGTATACAGTCTACTACATCAGGCAAGCCACCCGAACCTTGACACCCAACAACCAAACAGCCACATTCCCCACCCTCTCCACTTTTAACAAAACCAAGCCAAAAGCCATGCTCCTGTATATCGCCGAAAAACCCAGCCTCGGCAGAGCGATTGCCGCTGCCCTCCCCGGCCCCTACCATAAAGGTCAGGGCTGGATTCGCTGCGGAAAAGGCAGTGAAGCCGCCACAGTAAGCTGGTGTATTGGCCACCTGCTAGAGCCGGCCGAGCCCGCAAGCTACAACCCCGCCTGGAAAAGCTGGCGCAAGCACGACCTGCCCATGTTTCCGGACAAATGGCAAGTTACCCCAAAAGACAGTGTGCGCCAGCAACTCAGCGCACTGGAATCGCTGATTCGCCAGGCACATACCATTGTTCACGCCGGTGACCCGGACAGAGAAGGCCAACTGCTGGTTGATGAAGTTATAAGGTATTTTGGTACCGAGGCACCCGTAAAGCGGATACTCATCAACGATCTGACACCCGCAGCGGTTGCCAAAGCCATACAACAGCCCAAAGACAACCTGGAATTTCGCAGGCTGTCCCGCTCCGCGCTCGCACGGCAACGGGCCGACTGGCTGTACGGTATCAACCTTACCCGCTTTTACACACTGAATTACCAACAGCAGGGCCAACAGGGCGTCTATTCCGTTGGCCGTGTACAAACGCCAGTATTGGGCCTGGTAGTAGAGCGGGACAACACCATTGAGAACTTCAAGCCCAAGCCTTACTTCACTATAGAGGCCCGTTTCAAAGCCCAGGAAGAAGAAGCTGATCAGCAGGTTTTTACCGCCAAGTGGCTGCCTGATGAGCAGTACCAACAGCACCTGGATCAAGAAAGCCGGCTACTGGATCGCGAAACAGCCGAGCAGATTGCAGCCAGCGTTCATAGCCGGCCAGGCTCCATTGTGGAATCCCGCTTCCGCGACCGCCCAGAAGCACCACCTTTGCCGCTTTCACTGTCGGCGCTTCAAATAGAAGCCGGTCGCCTGTTCCGCATGGGCGCAAAAGACGTACTCGATACTGCCCAGAATTTATACGAACGTCACCAGCTAATCACCTACCCCCGCTCAGATTGCCGGTACCTGCCCGAAGGGCATTACGCTCAGCGGGAACAGGTTAGCGGTGCTATTGGCCGGGTTATGCCAGACCTGGCCGACGCCTGCAGCAAGGCTGACTTTAGCCACAAAACAGCCGCCTGGAACGATAAGAAAGTAGACGCTCACCACGCTATTATTCCCACCAGCCGCACGGCTGCCAACGGCAAGCTTAGTGATGCAGAACAGAAAATTTATAACCTGATTAGCCGCTACTACCTGATGCAGTTTTCAGCAGATGCCATACACCGGGAGGGGCGGCTCACGGTGCGAGTGTCAGAGCATCGTTTCCGCGCGACAGAAACCGCGGTGCTGACGCCAGGCTGGAAAACACTCGAGCTGAAACATCGGGATGGTCGCAAAGAGGCAGAAAAGCCGCCGCTGCCACGCCTGAGTACAGGTGAGCCGGTTTTCTGCGAAGACAGCACCACAAGCGAACGCAAAACCAGGCCGCCCCAGCATTTCAACGATGCCTCGCTGCTGTCAGCAATGACCAACATTGCCCGTTTTGTAACCGATCCGGAGCTTCGAAAAACCCTGCGGGAAACCGATGGCCTGGGCACGGAAGCTACCCGTGCCAATATTATAGAGACGCTGTTCAAGCGGGATTACCTATACCGGGACAGCAAGCACATCCGGGCCACTGACAAGGGCATGACACTGATAAATGCCCTACCTGACTCTGTAAGCAAGCCAGACAGAACGGCAATCTGGGAAGCCACCCTGGACAATATTCACCGAGGCGAAGACGACCCCCGCAAGTTTCTGGATGCCCTGAAGACAGAAATCCGTGGCTTTATTGATCCATCGGGCGGTGCCTGTGATGCCAAGCCGCAAAGCGACGCGCCCAACTGCCCGAAATGCCGTGCCCCAATGACAGAAAGAGACGGCAAGTTTGGCCGGTTCTTTGCCTGCACCCGTTACCCAAATTGCCGTGGTACGCGCCCCATTGAGGACGCAGCGCCCAACGATGGCACAGGGCAAAAGCCTGTCCCCTGCCCCCACTGCTTCTCGCCTTTGGTTCGCAGACAAGGCAAAAAAGGCTGGTTCTGGGGCTGCAGTAATTTCCCTGCTTGCCGACAAACACTAGACGACGACAACGGCAAGCCCTCAATTCGTTTACGCAAGACTACATAACGACACTGAATGTGGCGCCAAAGTTTGTGATGATTAGCTGCTACAGCAGGATATCCTGTATCGCATACAGCGGCACAGAATGGCAACGAGACATCATTACTACTCCCGGGAGAGACACCATGCGCATTGCTCTGCTTGAAGATCAACAGGAACAGGCGCAGCACATACAGTCTATTTTGTCCGAACGCGGGCACCACTGTGACAGCTTCCCTACGGGTCAAAACTTTCTCAGCGCTGCATTACACCGCAGCTACGACCTGATGATTCTTGATTGGCAGATTCCTGACATGACCGGTATTGATGTGCTGAAAAACGTGCGCGCACAGATAAACTGGCCCGTACCGGTGGTGTTTCTTACCCAACGGGACAGCGAAGCCGATATTGTTCAGGCGCTGGACGCAGGGGCGGACGATTTTCTGGCAAAACCCGCTCGCGCTGCAGAACTGGTTGCACGCATTAACGCCCTGGCTCGCCGCGCCAACCCGGACAACGAGAAAGAAAGCCTCCAGTATGGCCCCTTTGAGGTAAACACCCAGCACAGAACCATTGTCCTGCATGGTGAAGAGCTTGTGCTGACCGACAAAGATTTCGATCTGACTCTATTCCTGTTCCAGAACCAGGGTCGCCTACTCACCCGGGAGGTACTTCTGGAACGAGTATGGGGATTGGCACGAGATATTAATACCCGAACGGTAGACACGCATATGAGCCGGCTGCGGCGCCGATTGGGCCTGAATCCGGAAAACGGTTTTCGAATCAAAACCATTTACCAGCGCGGATACCGCCTGGAAGCCATGAAGGCCGAAGCCGTAATTGACGATATAGCTTAATGACCGAGCACCCTATACCTCCTTTCCTCAAAGCGTTCCTGGTGCTGGCCCTTCTGGCACTTGGCATGCCTGTGTGTGCGGAGTTATCGATTACCCGTGGGTCGGCAACAACAATGGCGAGCCCTGCCGGCAACACTGTTCCCGAGTGGATTTACACTCTGAAACCCGGCGAGAGCTTTGCTGAAGTGGCGAAAGATTTGCTGGCCGCAACTCACAGTGCAGGTCGGTTGCGCCAGTACAACCACATAGAAAACTCTGCCACGCTGGGTGAAGGCGACCGCGTGCGTGTCCCTCTGTCCTGGTTAAAGAGGCAACCTAACCCTGCTCGAGTCACTTCGGTTTCTGGCAATGTTCAGCTTATATCCGGCATTGATGGCCGGAAAAAAGCGTTAACAGAAGACGCCCTGGTACGAGTAGGCGACGAGGTGCTTTCTGGCGCAGGGGCGGCCACCATTACTCTGGCCGACGGTTCAGAAGTCCGGCTATCACCAGACTCCCGGCTGATCTTTAACCGCCTGACCCAATACGGCAAATCCGGCATGGTAGACACTCGGTTAAGACTGAATCGGGGGGAAATCCATACCCGCGTTAAACCAGTGATTGAAGGTGGTGCCCGCTTTGAAATTGAAACTCCCTCTGCCGTCGCCGCCGTTCGCGGTACTGCATTTGCACTGAAAGCCGGGGCCCACGGCACACACCTGCAGGTAACGGAAGGCGTGGTCGATTTTGGCACCCCGAACAAAACCCAACGAATACCCGCCGGGTATAGCGCCACGGTGGCAAGCAGCAACGGCAGGCAAAACAAGCTGAACATACGCAAAATGCCGCCAGCACCCCAGATCAACCCACTGCCAAAGGTGCTTACCCAGCTTCCGACAGAAATGACCTGGGAAAAAGGACCCGCAACACACTACCGGCTGGATGTATTTGAAACAGAAAGCGGGCGCTGGATTGAGAGCCGCAAAATCAACGGCAACCAATTTGATATCAGCCGACTGGATAACGGCCAGTATGAGATTCAACTGGCAGTGCTTGGCCAGAATGGCATGGCAGGAATGCCCGGAATCCTGCCCATAGAAGTTGACTTGCAAGCCCGCACTGCCACCCTTTTACAACCGGAAAATGGCGGCAGTGTGAACGACGATATGCCAGAGTTCCGGTGGACCCTCAACGGCGAAAACGAGGTAGCGCGGGTTGAAATTGCCGAAGATGAAGCTTTCCGTAATCTGGTCGCCACCAGTGAGTGGGCGCCAGAAACATCGGCCTTGCCTTCTCGCCCCCTGAGTGCTGGCCAATATTACTGGCGCGTTGTTACCGAGGCTGGCGGAAACTCGGTAGCCACAACACAACCACGAAAATTGATTGTAAACGGGACCTTACCGCCAGTGCGTATTATCAGCATTAATTACGTCGACCGTCAGGTTCGCGTGTTCTGGGAAAAGGTAGATACCGCCGCTAACTACCGTATGCAGCTGGCAGAAGAACCCGGTTTTAACAACGTTATCAAGGAAGCAACGCTGCCAGATACCACAGCGGCCTTGCGTCTTATTCCCGGAAGGCGGTATTTTGTGCGCCTGAAAGCACTTTCAGATGGCCCATTGCAGAGCCGCTGGGGACCAGGGAGGGAACTTTACCTGGAATAACACTGAATAACTGATGCAAACTGCAGGACACATGAACCCGGACTGGCTGCCACTTAAAACAACTCCATGGACACTCGGCCTGGCACTCCTGCTCATGTTTTTGCTTGTTGAAAACACGGCGTTGCCCCGGCGTATCGATTACTGGCTTCTGGACTCGCTTCTGCTTGCCAGCCCAGCTACTGCGTCGCCTGACATAGCGATTGTCGCTATAGATGACCTTAGCCTCGCTCAGCAAGGCCGCTGGCCCTGGCCACGGCGAACCCACGCCACTCTCATCAAAAAGCTGCACCAGGCTGGCGCAAAAACCATCGTATTCGACATACTGTTCACCGAACCATCTTCAGGTGATAGTGCGCTCAAACGCGCCATGCAGGCGCATGGCAAGGTTATCCTGCCACTACACTTATCGCCCTCAAGCCCTCGCAGTCTGCTCAGCGAACAACTGCCTTCAAGTGAATTGATCAATGCGGCAATGGGCCTCGGCCATGCTCACGTTGAGCTCGACCAGGATGGCATTGCCAGGGGTCTTTACCTGTTTAATGGCATGGGCCAACAGCTATGGCCAAGTCTTGCGCTTGCAGCTTCAAGCAGGTCCCCGAGGAAACCGGATACACCAGAACTGCCGTCATACGTCAATGTAAGGGACGACTACCGAATAGTTCCACTTACAGGGGGCGCAGGCACTCTGCCTACCTACTCTTATCATAATGTGCTTAACGGTCCTCCGGCACCCGATGTGTTCAATGGCAAAACAGTATTTGTTGGCGCCACGGCAGCCGGGCTTGGGGACACTTTACCAACCGCTTTCTCCGGCCTCAGCCAGCCAATGTCCGGCGTGGAATTCCACGCAAACACGCTTTCTGCATCGCAACAAGGGCTGCTCATCAGCCCTGCGCCTAAATGGATTAGCCTGGCGCTGGCCGCCATCACGCTGCTGGCCCTGGCCATTTTTTTACCACGCCTTCGCTCCGCCCGCACGCTAATCGCGTGCATGGCCACCGGTGCCCTCATTTTCAGTCTGTGTGCAGTATTGCTTGCAGTCTTTCGTGTGTGGCTTCCGGTCGCTCATGCACTGATGATTTCACTGCTCGCCTTCCCGATAGCCAGCGGCTTGCGCCTGACTACAGCCAGCCAATTTCTCAACCGGCAACTGGATGAGCTGATCCGCAGCCCCAGAGTGGCGCTACCAGAACCAGCAAAGCGCCCACCCAGGCAACTTCTTGAACACTTTCAGGAACTGTTTCAGCCAAAAGGCTGGTTATTAATGGAAGGCAACGATGTTCTCACCGCCCGGCATCTGGGCACCTCCGACGCTCCAGGCAACCTAGAACCAGGGCTATGGCAACATGAAGGAAACCATAGCTGGGTTAAGCTATACCGTGGCAGCACGCCCTATACACTAGGTCTCACCCTGCCCAACGACCTCAGCCGTGATGCCATACAACGCTATCTGCGCCGGCTGACGCTTTCCAGAGCTGCTTTCACGACAAAGAAACTCAGGCCAAGCGATAACATTTCGGCGCACATTGAGCGCGTTAAACTCGCCACAGAGCGCCTCAATCACGTTCAGGAGTTTATTCGCCGCAGTTTTGAGCGCATGCCGGACGGCATCATCGTAACCGATGAATTAGGCATCATCCGCTTTGCCAATGGCCATATTGAACAGTGGTTCGGAGAACCCATGCCCAGCCTGGGAGGGCTACCATTAACACGGCTTCTGGAAGGCCACGACCCACGGGAAACACCCCCCTGGCATGAAACCGTTTCTGAAACCCTTACCCTGCTGCAAAGCCGAACGGTGGACCTTAAAATCCAGGACAAGGATTTTCTTATTCACTTCGCACCCTTCGCCCTGCCAGACAGCGAACAATATGGCATCGTTGCCAACATCTCTGACATTTCCGAGTTGCGGGAGCAGCAGCGCCAGCACCGGGAGGCAATCGACTTTATCTCTCATGATGTTCGCTCACCGCTCGTGTCACAACTGGCATTAATCGAGCAATTAAAGCGAGACCCCACACACATTGGCAAAAGCCAACTGGCGCAGCTAGGGCGACTGGCAAGACGAAGCTACCATCTGGCAGAAGAATTTGTTCAACTGGCGCGCGCCGAACAGCTCACAGAAACCCGTTTTTACGAGTGCGAATTTCTAGCCATTGTTGAAAACGCCCGCGACAGCGTGAGTGAGCAAGCTCTGGAGAAGCGCATCTCCCTGCAACTACAAGGTACAGAAGACTTGTGGTTAAGAGGTAATGCAGAATTGCTTGAAAGAGCGGTGATCAACCTACTGACCAACGCGGTTCAGTACAGCACCGCTGGCTCGGCCGTGAACCTTCAGGTATTTCGTGCAGGGCATCAGGCTTGCCTGACCATTGCAGATGAAGGAGCTGGTATAGACCCCGAAGAGTTGCCCTATTTATTTGACCGTTACCGGCGCCAGAGAAGCAGTGAACTGGCAGGTAATCACGGTACGGGGCTGGGGCTTTCATTTGTGAAGACTGTAATAGAGAAACACCGGGGGGAGATTTATGTGATCTCCAGCCCCGGAGAAGGCTCATCGTTTACGCTTAAGCTTCCGATTGCTGACCCAATGGCATAAACAAAGACGTATTACGCTCTCAGGCCTGTTACAGCAATCTTCAGGATTTGATTTGTTTGTGAACTGAAGTTGAAGGAGCACTCATCAACCCATCAGTATCTTGAACCTGAATGGTAAAGTACCAAGTGCCCACACCAAGGTTACTCACCTTATGTGTCATATTGGCATTTTCTTGAGCGCCGTAAACGACAACCTTGCGATCCAGTTCATCAGCATTCTGGCCGTAATGGATAATATACTTGTCCAGCTCACCCATCTTGATCCCATCACCGTTTACGCGGCTATCAGGAGCGCTCCAGCTAAGAACAGCGGTTCTTTCTGCCCCGGGAAGAATCGGCTTAACAACCGCGCCGCTCATTTCTGGCTTGTCAACGACCATGCCAGTGGCTGAGCTTTCACCTACCGGATCAGAAGCGCCATCACATCCAGTGAGCAGGGCTCCAAAAGCAAACGCAGCTATCCATGCCTTTGACATTTTAATGACGCTATTCATATCTGACTCACACCAATTAACCGTCGAATTTCGTAAATTCTACAAAAAACGACTGTTAATCGATGTGAAATCCGTCATCAAAATGCTCAAAATATCGTCAATATTTTGTCGTAAAACTATGAAAAAATCACCAGACTCACGCGAGCCATTGATTATTCAAGAAATTTTTTACTCCGCAGTAAAAACACCTATTGGCTGGATACGCCCCAAGAATTACACGCCTGAACTTATGCAGGCTCTAACTCGCTTACCCCTAACGACTTGGTTTCATCTTGTGAGAATGAGATAAAGAAAACAGGGCAGCATCACCAAGCGGTTTGGACATCTAAATCCGCCAGCTCCCTAAACAAAAAGTGGCCGCCAGCCTAGATAGCCAACTGGGAGGTTATGAGTTAGGCACTATAGCCAGAGTTATTAAAGGTACCCGCCTGAGAACCATGTGTTCCTGCATCAGAGCCAGTTCTTCGTCTTCCATATGTTCAGCGATAGCGAGAAACTCACCGCTGGCTCGGGCTTTTAGCCTTCTCAGGGCGGCTGAATGCTTGCGGTAAGTCTTTGGCTGGTTAAACGGGGTGTGACAGCCGAACTCCTGCCATTTTTCGGGTACCAGTGTGCTGCCTTTGGCTTGGTCGAGAGCGAGGGCTTGTCCAGCCGGATCGAAATCATAGAACCAGGCCAGTTTTTGTGCGGGTTGGTTACGGCCGATTTCGGCCACGGATCGGGCATTTTCCCGGTGGCCACGGTATAGAATGACCGAATCTTGCCAGGATTCTGGCAACTGCAGATCTGCCCAGTAAGGCATTAAACCACCGTTTTCTGCACAAATCTGCTCCCATATCCGGTTACGCCGAACCTTCGATTTACCTGCCTTCAGCAAGCGTTCGATGGCAGCGATTTCAGCCGGCATGGTTGTGCCTCAGAGTCAGGTCAGACACCGTCACGTTATCTGGGTAAACCCGGTGTGCCGCTTGGTGATAAGTCACCTCAATGTGACGCTGATCACCGTCTGGCAAGGATTCAATTTCGGAAACAATGGCCTGCAGCCAGTCGCCTTTGTCGATGCCCAGGCCGGTACTGGCAAGTGCTTCTGATGCGAGGATGGTTCGCTCACCAAGGGCGCCGTCTACAACCAGCTGAATTAGTTCCTCAATGGCTTCTTCTACCGGGTCGTCTTCTTCGGCCTCGGTTTCACCTGCAATATCGAAGTTAACCGCACCCACACCATCCGGCACAGGATTTTCTTCAAACTCCACAGGTACCGTTCGGGCTTTTGCGGCAATCTCGATCAGCTCAAGGTCGTCGGCAGAATCGTAGATATCGCCAAAGCCGCGTATCTGAAACGGCGCTACAATATTGAGGCACTCGGGAACCCGGTCTAAATCCAGGTGATCAATAGTCGGCTCAAATCCGCGGTTATTAGCGAAGTGCGTTTCAAAAGCACCCACCAGCCGGCTCAGCCGTTGGTCTTCACGCATGCGTACCAGCATTTTTCGCAACTGGTTAAGGGCGTAGGAAAGGTTTTTTTGCGAAGACTCCAGGGTGGCCGGCAAGTGGCGCAGCAACAAGCGCTTCAGGAAGGCATCCGAGCCCGCCTGCTCAGCCAATTCCCGTATACGAAAGCTCTCAAATAAAGTGATCAGACGGCCTGCACGCTCAATCACCCGCTCGTTTTCCCGAATGCGAAGGTTCAAATCCGTAATGTAGGCGAAACCGGTGTTTATGTAAGTGGCGAATGCCTCTGTAGCATTGCGGATGTCCTCAATCACATCCGCAAGACACTCTTTTATTTCCCCTTCCAGCCGGTCAATGTCACTCAGCGCAGATTGCTTTTTCGCCTCTTTGTACTCCTGAAACAGCTCGCTTAACTGCTGCCACAGAATATGCACCTGGGCACTGGCGTATCGTCGCCTTTCCGATTCTGTTATGTGATCGAGAAACTGCACCAGTACCTTTTTCAGCTGCAGGTCTTCCGATTCACCAATGCGCCACACCAGCCGATGGTGTTCCAGGGTTTCAATCAACCCGAGATTGTCATCCGAATCCGGAATGCGGTTGCCGTTGCGCAGGTGCGCTTCCAGAATCGCCTCGCCGTATTTGGCCAGGGCGCGAAGTGTGCCGTGGGCATCTTGAGCGCGAGCCATTAGTGAAGCCTCATCTGCTCGGAATCCACATCCTCAGACACTTGAATGCCCTCGTGGGTCTGAATAAACGTCATGGCATCGTATAGCCAGCTCCAACGACCGGTGGCACGAAAAAGGCTGCCACTGGTGCCAATGGGTTTCAGGTAACCCATTTTCTCCAGGCTGGAGAGCACCGCGCGAATCTGGCCGGCGGAATCGGCACGCTTGGTATGAAACACCTTTTTCTCGGCCAGTGATCTGAGTTTTGATTCCAGCGCCGGGGCCGCTGCAATGCGATCCAGTATCGCGCCTTCAGAGAGCTTATCCCCGGGTAATACCGGCCGATCGTTTGCCTCCAGCATCATCACCAGCCGCAAAAACTGCACAAACGCCTCAAGATTGTTGGCAACATCCCGAAACTGATGACGAATCGCGTCTTTGGTGTCGGCATCGGAAATATCCAGATACGCACACACAAAAGCATCGTGGGCGCTGGTTTGGCGAAGCGTTCGGTTGATCTGTGCCAAAAAGCGATTCACCGCATCCTGATTGCCCGGCATAAGAAGGTAGTTGTAAAGCTCGTCGTCGCTGACTTCACAGATCACCCGCTCTTGCAGCAAGGCCGTCACGGTGCGCTCGAATAGTGGGCTACTCATGGCTTGGCACCTCCTCTGTGGCTGTGTGCTGATCGCCATGGCTTACATTTGCGAACATCTGTGTGTGCCTTCCTTCGTGCCCGGAAGACTCGTAGGTATGAACCCGGCCCTGCTTGAGTGAAATCTTGTTCTCGAAAAACTTGCGCAGACTTCTGTCCAGCTTGGGACATGCGGAGATCATGGTCAGGTTGTTCGCCTCCAACATATCCGCCAAGTGGGAGATGTTGTTGGGGCTAAGCGTGGCCAGCTCATCAATGGGCCAGGTAATGCGCGTGTTCAAATCCGGGCACAGGTAGCGTGTAAGCCCCATGAACACGGTCATAATCGCCAGATACGTCAGGCCGGTGGAACTGGCAGACAGAAAGTCTGCGTCTGTGCGAATCACCACTTGCCGGTCGTTTTCTTTCATTTCCAGGCGCATGTCGATCATCGACTCGACGCTCTCTTTTACCTTGGCATCACTGAGCGTGTCTGTTACCAGCTTGAAGCGCCTCAAAATCGAATCATTCGGCAATGAACGACGGTTCATGGGGATCCATGCCTGCCACTGGTCCACAAATTCCTTCAAAGGCTGCCAGGTTTCGTCTTCATAAATTCTGGGCTCAAGCACCACCTGAATATCACTGAGGCTTTCGATCTGCTGATCTGTGTTGATCTTTCGTTTCAACAAACTGGAGACAGCCTTCACCTCACGGGCCATCACCTCCAGGCTGTCGAAATACTTCACCAGGCTGCCGGCTTCCGAGACAAACTGATCAATCAGCGCATCCCGCAGCTGGGGAATGTCGGTATCCAGCAGTTCACGCAAGTCCGGAACCCGGGCCAACTTGAAGTTCTCTTCATAATCCAGCACCTCGCCGGTCATCTGGCCACGCCGGTGGGCAGACAGCTTTTGCCAGGCCTGCTGTATCTGGGTGTTGTCGTACCGGTTCAGAATAGATGTGGCCTGGTCGAAAGTGCCCACCACTTCTTTGCGCAGCTGTTCCAGCTTTTGATAAGCACCCTGAAGTTCCTGGGTGAGATCCGCGAGGTTGCCCGGAAACCCGTCGGTTAGCGTTCGCTCATTAAAGTGTTTGAGCACGCCGTCTGCAGCTTCCGTTTGCTCCCGTAGAGATTTGATGGCGCTTTGGTGCTCGGCAATAGAAGACTTCAGTTTGCCGTCTTGCTCCTTCCAGTCGCGCTCAGCCGCATCACGCTTGCGAACCGCAGCCTCGCGTTGCGCTTTGGCCTGGTTGGCCTGCTCCGTGAGCGCCTCAACTTTGCTCCACTCCTGTTCGCGCCACTTTCGGTAGCCGCGTACAAGGTCCTCAGACGCGACGACCCTTTCAACGGTTTCTTTGAGTTTGGTCAGGGCTTCCCGCGCCTGCTGAACCATTTTCGGATCAATGCCCTCTTCAGATAGACGCTGATCGTAGATCTCACGTTTTTGCTTCAGGCGTGCTTTGTGATCACGCTCTGCCGAGGCAATCAGCTCAGCTTGCTGATCTTTACTGGTTTGAAGCTCGGATTCCTGCTCCGCCCAGTGGCCTCGCATATCAAACACCTGCTGCTGAAAGCCGGATTCAATATCTCGAATACCCTCTCCGGTTTGCTCATCAAAGGCTTTAAGTCTGGTCTGAACCGCATCGAGCTCCCTGCTGATTTTTTCAGCCCGATCTGTCTGTGCATCCTTTACACGCCGGCGCACGTTGCCAAGCCTGGTTTGCGCATTGTCGCGGGCGCGCTCAAACAGCGAAAACTCTGTCTCTAACCGGCCCGCCGCTTCAGCGCGCTCTTTGTAGGTTTCGTGCCGGCGCTGGGCTTCGCGCTCGGTTTCAACCCGCTGTTTAATTGCGGCCTGGCGTTCGGTATCTATATTTCGGCTGCGCTCCTGCAATGCCTCTTCGGAGGCGGCGAAATCCGGTACTGGCAGGGCATCGAGTGCAAGCTGCCAACCCATAACCGCAGTGCTGCTTGCATCAAAATCACGGGTAGGCGTCAGATCCTTTCGATGCAGCAAAGCAGGGTTAACCACCTTGGCCAGGCAACTGCCCCACTCTGGGTCTTCCGCGCGCAGTTGCGACAGCCAGGTGCCGTCTTCCGGGATGATCTGCTTTTGCAATTCGTTAAAACTGTCTTCCAGCGTTTGCACGCTGGCATCCATGTATTGGACTTGTTCTTGGGCGGCTTTCCAGTCTCGGTCTGCCTGGTCGCGCTTACGGCCGGCTTCCAAACGGTTTTCGTGAGCCTGGGAGACTTGTTCGGAAGCCTCTTCGGAGGCCTGCTCTGCCATAGCAATCTCTTGCTGCTCCGCTTCCGTCTGGCCAGGGCTCTCTCTGAGCGCAGACAAACGGGCTTGTTCACTGGTTAGCTCCGACCGCTCCACAGACCGGGTATCTTTGTATTCAGCAACCGCCGTTATTTTGTCTGTTTTTATCGAGTTCAGCTTTAAATCATAGGCGTGCTTTGCGGAGGTAAGCGCAT
This sequence comes from Marinobacter sp., assembly GCF_052091845.1. Classification (GTDB taxonomy): domain Bacteria; phylum Pseudomonadota; class Gammaproteobacteria; order Pseudomonadales; family Oleiphilaceae; genus Marinobacter. The sequence goes on from NZ_JBQDCO010000012.1 coordinate 76,871, forward strand.
CGCTGGCCGCTTGCAATCGCTGCTGACGCTGGGCCTGGTGTTTCTCGTGCTCACGCTGAATGCTTTGCTTCTCAAGATCGTACTCGCCCTCAATGGCAGACGCCTTACCGGTCAGGCTATCGTAATCGGCTTGTGCGGTCGCCAGGCGCTGGCGGTAATCGGCCAGGTTATCAAAGCTCTGGGCCAAGCCTGGCAGGTTATCGGCTTCATACTGCTCGTTCTGTTGGTGCAGAGCCGCGACTTGCCCATCCAAAGTTTCAAAATCGGCGTTTTGATCGGTTACCTGCCGCGCCAACTGGTGATCTGCACCCTCAAATTCTGCTCGCTGCTCGGTTCTCTGGGCTTCCAGCCGCTCTTTACGCTGGCTCAGCTCGCCGGCTTTTTCCCGGGCTTCTTCAACCGTTGCCAGCAAGTTGGCGACGGTTTTATCGGTTTGCTCAAGTATCGCCCGGCGCTCGGCATCCTTTTTCAGGCACTCACGGATTTTTTCTTCCTCACCCGCAAACGCAGAAAGGCTCTGTATATCCGCGATTAAATCCTTGCGATCAATGGCCCGGGGCTTGGCGTGCTGGTGGATGTTCTCAAACTGGGTTTCGCAGATCATCGTCTTGAAACTGCTCAACAACCGGTGCTTGTTCAGCACTACATGGGTGAGCCGTTCAATGCTGGTCATCTGGGTGTCGCTATCACCCAAGCCAAATTCTGCGGCCAGTGCCCGCAGTGACCGGGCATCTGCCGGCAACCGCTTGAGCAGTTTTTGATTACGCTGAATGATGGCCCGGTAATTGGTGATGGTATCAACCATTTTTGAAACGGTAACGCCCAGCTTGCGCAACGCTGCAAACACATCGTCTGCACTGGCGCCGGCCTGAAGAAGCGCTTTCACCTCTGGCGAGAAAAAGGTTTCTTCCGCCGAACCGGCCACAAAACGGTAGCAGGGTTTGCCCTGGGCATGGCGATACATCACTGCGCAATGAAGGCCGGTGTGTCGACGGTATTCGAAAATGACGAGGCTTTGAAACGTGGGCAGGTAATAGTCCAGGAAGGACAGCTTGCCCGACGCTTTGGTCACAATCCGTTCCGGTTCCTCGCCAAAGAAGGCGGGAACCAGCGCAAGAACAGAGGTTTTGCCGGCGCCGTTCACACCGCCCAGGTGCGTTCGTTCACGGCAATCGATTTTAATGGTTCGCCCTTTCACTTGCTTGAAGGAGTGGTGCAGGACAATGCTTTCTAATCCGTAGTTTACAGTCTCGCCAGACAAACTGATTTCCCCGTTTTGGCAGATCATTGCGAAAATCGCCCAGTATACAGGGAATAGCGGCTGGGCGAAGCCACCCAAAACCCGACCATTCGAGCCACCTGCCCGAACAAGGCAAGTGCGTTAGTGTTTCAAATCATCAAGCTGAAGGCATTGAATTCCTGAATGAGAGCAACCCCTGCGGAATACTTGGCGGCTCGCGAAGAATTTACCAAGCACATTATCGATATTGAAGGGGAATGCCAGATAACGCTCTCAGTCTGATGCCAGCAAACTAGACAGTAAAGCGCGCAGGCGGTTCGGTTTAACTGGCTTATTCAGAACAGGCAGTCCTTGGGCTCGCATCATTTGTCGCATTTCCGAGCTGTGATCCGCGGTAATCAGGGCTGCGGGTATGCTGCACCCACACATCGCACGAATAGCATGAATTGCATCAGACCCGGTCTTGCCATAGTCCAGATGATAATCCGCCAATATGGCCATAGGCAGTTCCTCTGCCTGCTCTAGGTATGCAAGAGCCGCTTCCTCGCTTGAGGCAGGGACAACCAGGCAATCCCAGCGTTCAAGCAAGGATTGCATACTTTCCAGGACCGACAACTCGTTATCAATAACCATTATGTTTGCGCCTGCAAACCCATGCGCAAAACTTTGCACGACATCAACGCTGGGTTTAAGCGTGTACTGTTCGTTGCTTATATCCATCGGCAACAACAGCGCAAACCGCGACCCACGGCCAGGGCGTGAAACTACATCCATCTTGCACCCCAAAACCCGCACCATGCGCTCAACAATGGCCAGACCCAATCCGGCACCCTGTCTGCCCCCGGTTCCCTGGGGCAAAAGTTGATGAAACTCGGTGAAAATTTCATCCAGCTTACTCGTTTCAATGCCAACTCCTGTATCCCATACCTCAATACGCAACGCGTTGCGCCTTGCCCTTAAAGCCAACAAGATACGACCCTCAGAGGTATAGCGAAAGGCATTGCTAAGCAGATTTCTTATAATTCTAACCAGCATTCGCTGATCGGTTTTTATCATGGCGGGTATAGTTCGAATACGGAAGTCGAGCCTGGCATTCCCAGCAATCGCCTTGAATTCCTCACCAAGCCCTCTCACCAAAGCAGCCGCATCGGTGATTGTCCAATCTGGCACCATGGCTTTCTGATCCAGTTTTGAGATATCCAATAGGTCTGCCAGCAGATCTTCAGCCCCCTCCAATGCACGGTGAACCTGCTGAACCATACGGCTCTCCTCATCCGGTAGCCGGCTCTCCTGAAGCGCTGATATCATAAGACGGGCCGCGTTCATCGGCTGCAGCAGGTCGTGGCTCGCTGCAGCCAGGTATTTATCTTTACTGCGGTTCGCATCTTGGGCGGCCTGTACAGCAACTACCAGCCCTCGTTCGGCTTTTTCACGCTCTTCAATCTGATAATGCAAGCCAGAGTTAGCTTGTTGCAAAGCTGCAGTGCGCTCATCAACCCTGCGCTCAAGATCGGCGTTCAGTTGTACGAGTTTTTCACGAGCCTGAACTCTCTCGGTAATATCCGCTACAAAAGCCTCTACCACCTCTGGCCCCAGATCCGGTCGCCGCAAGAGCGTGATTGCCACATGAACCGGCGTTGAGTCTGCCCGCCTTAAGCGAGCCTCCCGGGCACTCAGGCTGCCGCGATCAAGCAATTCCTGGCGAAGATCGTCAAATTCGCTGGCACTGCAAAATAGCTGTTCCCGCAGGCGAATCACCCGCTGCTTAAGCTCCTCTGAGCTGGCGTAGCCACAAATGTTGGCCATGGCGGGATTACAAGCCAGAAAACCGGCCCTTAAGTTACCCTGAAAGACACCATGTAAAGCGTTCTCAAATAACCATTTATAGCGGTTTCGTTCCTGCTCAAGCTCTTCTATGCGGTCTTGAAGCGCCGGGTAATAATTCTTTCTGACTGAGTGGCTACCAAAACCCAGCAAATCGCCAATGCCGTAGTCATTGACCTGCTCGTCAGAGGGCCTCTTCATATACAACCTGAACGTCCCTCAGCGATGACTTGCGGGGATTGGTGAGAATACAAGGGTCTTGAAGCGCAAATCCGGATAAAGAGGGTATATCAGACATACTCACACCCAGATTTGCCAGATTGTCTTCCAACCCGACTTTTCGTTTCAGTTGAACGATGCGGGCCATAAGGCGCTTCTGTATTTCAGGCTTGCTCATTCCTCGGGTATCAATATCCATCGCTTCCGCAACCTTCTGAAACCGAGTCTCCGCAGAGCGGAAGTTGTAGGCCACCACATGCTCCAGAAGCAGCGCGTTACAAAGGCCGTGAGGTAAATCCAGAAACCCGCCCAGGCTGTGGGCCATTGCATGAACAGCGCCCAAAATAGCGTTAGAGAAGGCCAACCCCGCCTGCATGGAGGCCAGCATAATCTGTTCCCGAAGAAACGGATCAGCGGTATTGTCTACCAATGGCTCAAGGTTACGATTGATCAACCGAATAGCTTCGAGTGCATGGGTGTCGGTCAATGGCCCGCTACCCGTGGACACAAACGCCTCAACTGCATGCACAAGTGCGTCCACACCTGTGCAAGCTGTGAGATAGGCGCTCATGGTTTCAGTTACTTCCGGATCAATCAGTGACACATCCGGCACAACGGCTTTGCTTATGATGGAGAATTTAAACCGGCGATTCGGATCAGAAATAATGGCAAATTGAGACACATCAGCCGAGGTGCCAGCCGTTGTTGGGATCAGTATTAACGGTGGTGGCGGATTAATGATCGTGTCCACGCCTTCAAAGTCGAGAATATGACGGCCATTACTGGCAATAATGCCAATACCTTTTGCACAATCCATTGGGCTGCCACCGCCGATGGCAACAATCACATCGCACTCGGAAGACTTATAAAGCTCTGCACCAGCCATTACTTCGTCGACACGGGGGTTGGCAGATACACCGGTAAAAATCGTGACGCGTAAACTTGAGGCCGTCAATAAGTCAACGATTTCACTAACCCAACCTACCTCAGAGACACCAGGGTCTGACACCAGAAATATATGCTTTGCTCCAAGGTTGTTCGCAAAGTTTGCGACTGATTTACGAGCTCCGGCGCCGAACACGATCTCTGGCGACACAAACTTTCTCAGTACAGATATGTCATGGCTCATGAGAATACGCTCAACATTACGCTTTTTTATTGGAATACCTGAGAGCTTAACTCAAGTGCTCTGTGAAGTGGACCCCAAATTTTGGACAGGTGCCTAAGCTCTGATTCATCATCTCCA
>NZ_JBQDCO010000013.1:0-78120 GCF_052091845.1 Marinobacter sp.
GCTTTCTGCCTTGGCCTGCGACGCTTGTTGGGACACTATGAGAAATTCAGGCTAGTTGTTGATCTTAATGCCGACCACTCGCTTTACGCCAGTTACTCGCAGGTTTTCAAACCGCAAACCAGCGTTGATGCCAACGGAGAATTCCTCAAACCACGTGAAGGCGAACAATATGAATTTGGCGCGAAGGGCAGTTACTTTCGTGGAAATTTGAACGCACGGGCCAGCGTTTTCCGGTTGTACGATGAAAATCGCGCTGCCACTCCGAATATTCCTAACGCCGTCTATTCTGTTTCTGTAGGTAAAATGCGTATTCAGGGCGCAGAACTGGAAGTCAGCGGCAGTTTAACAGAACAATGGGATTTGATTGCTGGGTACACCTATCTGGACACAGAAGTGGAGCAAGCCTCCACTGCCCGTGATGACGGTATCTTTCTGTTAATGCCGCACAGCCAGGTGAAGGTCTGGACACAATACGGGTTCGCTGGCGGTGTGTTGCACGGCCTGCGCATAGGCGGTGGCGTAACCGCGATGAGCGATTTTGCCTCTAGTCAGGGTGTTGAGGCCCCGGGGTATGCGGTAGTGGATGCCATGGTCGGTTATGACTTCAGCAAAAATCTCAGTGCTCAGCTCAACATCAACAATTTACTGGATCGCAAGTATTACAACCGTGTTGGAGGAGCGAATACCTTCAATATGGCGGGCGCTCCAGCCAATGCTGTTGCCTCGTTGCGTTATGATTTCTGAGTGTTTCCCGTGGCGCTACGATAGTCTGAAGCGCCATTTTTTACTTGGAGTGTGGCTGTTTTTCGGAGCGTTTATGGCTTTCAGTATGTTACCAGTCACATCTTATGCTGGTGCTGTACCGGGTGAGGTTGCCTTGCCCGGCGCTTTCAAATGGATTCGGCCCGGGAAGCGGTTTTTGGCCACTCTTTTGGCGGGCTCTTTGTTATGCATACACTATTGACGGCACCTGCCAGCTTTGAGCGCTACATCGCGATTAGCCCCTCGTTATGGTGGTATGGCGACCATCCTCTAAAGGTTTTGTCTGAGCTTGCCTTGCCTGTTGCGGCGGCAGGTGTCGCCCCTCGGCTGCTGATCGGCGTTGGCGGTCTTGAACAAACGCCAAGAAAAACAGAGCGAGGCACGCCAAAGGCGAAGGTGAGACAAGCCCGGGCCATGGTTGATAATGTGGGCTTGATGGCAGGCTGGCTTGAAACCCGCTATCCCGGTTGGGGTATCGAAGCTGCGACCTTCCCGGGGGAGAATCACGGGAGTGTTATGTGGCCGGCCACCCGGCGTGCACTGGAGTTTTTACAGCAAGACAGTGATGCTACGGCAGGTCAGTGAAAATCTCTGGAGCTGACCGGAAGTGACTGTATCAGGTGGCTCAGGTCTGACAGCTTTCCTGCCACGATATGAACAATCTCTCCCTCTCTTTCCAGAGTGCCTTTCACATGTAACAGCCTTGCAGTGATTAACGGTTTGCGTTGTCTGCGGGCGGTTTCCAGCCAAACGATAACGTTAACGTTGCCGGTTTCATCCTCCAGGGTTACGAAGGTGACACCGGAGGCAGAGCCTGGGCGTTGGCGGCCGGTTACCAGGCCGGCTACCTGTACAGGAGTGCCGGCTTTTGCGGTTTTGAGTCGTTCTGCGCTAAGGCAGAACTGTAAGTGACCTTGCTCTCGAAGCAGGGCCAGTGGGTGACGTTGGAGTGTTAAGCCCTGGCTGGCGTAGTCGGCAAGCAGGTTCTGGCCTTCGCTGGGCTCTGGTAACTGGTTACAGGGTTCCGGTTTGTAGTTTTCATTGTCTTCTGCGGTTCCAGCTACTGAAAACAGCTCAGCGGGTTCTTCATGGCCCAGTAACTGCCAGTACGCTTGGTGGCGGTTACCGGCAAAAGCGGACATGGCATTGGCGCCGGCTAGCAGTTCCATTTCGCGTTGGTTGAGATTTGCCAGTTGGCGTAACTCGGCAGAGGATTTATAGCCGGCTTTTGGACGGTGCTGGCAAAGGCGCTCGGCGGCGCTTTTCGGGAACCCCCGTATGATTCTAAGGCCAAGGCGTAACGGGCGGTTGGGACCATTCAGGCTCTTCGGGCTTTCTGGGGTGTGGTCCCACTGGCTGTTGTTTATGTCTGGCGGTAATGCCACCACGTTATGGCGTTTGGCGTCTTGTACCAGTTGCGATGGGGAATAAAACCCCATGGGCTGGCTGTTAAGCAGGGCGCAGTAGAAGGCGCTTGGGTGATGCCGTTTGATCCAGGAAGAGACGTAAACCAGTAGGGCGAAGCTGGCTGCGTGGGATTCTGGAAAACCGTAGCCGCCGAAGCCGCAAATTTGCAGGTAAAGGCGCTCGGCAAAGTCGGCATCGTGGCCGCGCTCCAGCATGCCATTAATGAGCTTTTCCCGGAAAGGGGACATGTCGCCGTGGGATTTCCAGGCAGCCATGGCCCGGCGCAGTTGATCGGCTTCGCCAGCCGTAAAGCCAGCGGCGACCATGGCCAGTTTGATGACTTGTTCCTGAAAAATCGGCACGCCCAGTGTGCGTTCGAGCACACCACGAATGGCGTCGTTGGGGTAATCAACGGGTTCCAAGCCATGTTTACGGCGCAAATAAGGATGCACCATATCGCCTTTGATAGGGCCGGGACGAACGATGGCGACTTCAATCACCAGGTCGTAGTAGGTTTCAGGCCTCAGCCTTGGCAGCATGTTTATCTGGGCTCGGGATTCCACTTGAAATACACCAATGCTGTCGCCTTTTTGCAGCATGGCGTAGGTGGCGGGATCTTCTTGGGGGATGTCCTGCATCTGGAAGGGGTGGCCTTTTTGTTGGCTGATCAGTTCCAGAGCTTTTCTGATAGCCGTGAGCATACCCAACGCGAGAATATCCACTTTCATCAGGCCAAGGCTTTCCAGATCGTCTTTATCCCACTGGATAACGGTACGGTCAGCCATGGCGGCATTTTCTACCGGCACCAGATCGGCCAGTGGCCCTGCGCTGATCACAAATCCGCCCACATGCTGGGATAAATGGCGGGGAAAGCCGAGCAGGGTGTTTACCAGCGCAAAGAACTGATCGGCTACCTTCGGGTTGCGGGTCAGGCGTTTATCGAGAATCTGCTGGCGCCAATTGGTGGCCTGGTCACGCCAATCTATGCCTTCCAGCAACTGCTCCACCAGCGCCGGATCAAATCCGAGAGCTTTACCAACATCACGAATGGCACTGCGGGGGCGGTAGCGAATAACCGTTGCGGCCAGCGCGGCCCGCTCCCGGCTATACCGCTGGTAGATGTACTGAATAACTTCTTCTCGCCGCTCGTGTTCAAAATCCACGTCGATATCCGGCGGCTCATTTCTGTCTTTTGAAATAAAACGTTCAAACAATACTTCTACCCGGGCCGGATTTACCTCGGTAATGCCCAGGCAGTAGCACACGGCCGAATTGGCGGCAGACCCCCGACCCTGACACAGAATGCCGCGGCTGCGGGCAAAGGCAACTATGTCCTGGATGGTGAGAAAGTAGTGCTCGTACTTCATCTCTGAAATCAGGCCAAGCTCTTTGCGAATCAGGGCTTGAGTCGATAAAGGGGTGCCTTCTGGATAACGCTGCCGTTCACCTTCCCGGGTGAGCCGCTTCAGGTAAGCTGCTGGGCTTTCTCCTGCTGGCACAAGGTCCGGAGGGTATTCGTAGCGTAAGCTCCCTGGCTCAAAGGTACATTGTTGGGCAATGCTCACAGACTCCTTCAACCAGGTTTCGGGAAACAACCGCTGTATTACTGTTAGTGGGCGCAGATAGCGCTCGCCATTCTGGAACAGGCAGTGGCCGGCATTTTCCAAGCTGGTGTGGTTGCGCAAAGCAGCGAGCACATCTTGTAACGGTTGGCGTTCCCGGCTGTGCATGTGAACTTCGCCCGCCGCTGTAATCGGGCAGCGCAACTCCTCAGAGAGCCAGCGGGCCCGGGCCAACTGTTGTTCCTCGCCTGACTCCAGTGTGCGTGCAGCGGCAATCCAAAGGCGGTGTTCAAACAACCGGAGTAACCATTTGCCACAGCACAAGGCCTGATCTGCACTGGCTTCGGGCGGTGAGGGCGGCAGCCACAGACACAGGCAGTCATCCAGGGCATGTGTTTCCAGGTCGCTACAAAACAGCTGGTACTGCCCCTTGTCTGCGCGGCGTCGAGCGGTGGTTATCAGCTGGCAAAGCTGGCCATAGCCTTTGCGGGTGCGGGCCAGGAGAATAAACCGGGGTGTGTTGGCACCGGGTGGAGCATCATCCAGCTCAAACCAGCTTCCGGTAATCAGCTTTACCGGGCTTTCTTTCAGTGCCGCCCAGGCCCGGGGAATACCCGCTACCGAACAAGTATCGGTCATTGCCAGTGCAGTGTATCCAAGCTCTGCCGCGCGTTCCGCAAGCTCATGGGGATGGGATGCTCCGGTCAGAAAGGTAAAGTTACTGAAGCAAAACAGCTCGGCGTAGACAGCTTCACCCATCAGCCAAACCAGCCATGTACAAACCAGCCATCCCGCACATCCCGGAACACCCAGGCCAACTGGCCATTGTTCAATTGAGCAATGTAATAATCCCGGTGTACCCGCTGGCCGTCCCACCAGCCGCCGCTGATCCGTTCCGGGCCGGTAAACCAGGCTTGCGGCGCTTCTGTAAGCGGTTGAGGGCCGTGAAGAAGCCACAAAGGCCTGCCAGGTAATTGCCAGGCTTTTATCTGCGCGGCACTGTTTTTTAACTGTACCCGTGACGCACTCCAGGCGTATTCGGGCCGGTGATCTGGCCGGGGTGCGAGCTGCTTCAGTGCATTTTCTCCAAGCCTTGCTTGCAGTCGGCTCATCAGGGTGTGCCATGCTTCGCTCAGATCCTGGCTTTCGCCCAGCAAATCCTGGCCTCCGGCAGCCTCCCGTCCAAGAAAGCGCTTTACGCTTAATTGAAGTGAAACAACCGGAGCTTGCAATGGTTGTTGTTCAAACCGCAGGCTGATCAGGTTTAGAAATGCGTCTGCCCGGTGCTCTGGTCCGGAGGTGCGGATGCGCAGAAGCGTTGGTTCAGTATGGCGGTATCGAAGCACCAACAGTAGGCTATCCGTATCCTGCTGGCGCCAGCACAAATCATTTTCCAGTTCAGAAAGCATACGCTGAAGCGGAAACAGCAGTCCTTGTGAGTGTTCAATTTCTTGCACAAAGTCGGCCTGTTGCCGAAAGTAACCAGGCGGCTGCCAAAATTCCTGAGGGTCTGATCTGGACCCCTGAATTTTCTGAATATACGCCAGGGTTTCTGGTGAAAGCCTGCGCGCCATTTCTGCTGGCGGTAAGCTGAATACCTCTCCTAAAGTGTTCAACCCCAGCCGCTGCAAGCGGGTGTAGGTGCGCCTGTCAAATTCCGCAGCCACCAACGGCATTAAGCCAAGGGTGTGAAGAATGTTGCCTTTGTCGGATGTGCACTCTCCCTTGCCAGTACGTGCAAGCAAGCGGGCGGCCTGTGGCGTATGACCAATGCCGGGCCAGGCAGTAAGGTGGCGTTTGTGTAGTGCTTCTTCCACAGTTTGCCAGACCGCCGGAAGGCCACCGTATAGCCTTTGCAAACTGCCAATTTCAGCCAACAAACCGTTTGGCGGGACCAGAACAATGTGGGCAGCATAATGGTGCAGCCAGCGGGCCTGGTCTTCCAGAATTCGGGCTTCTTGCTGTTCATCCGCACGGATTATGCCTAAATTTGGCGCCAGGCTGACGGCTGTTTTCAGGCGCATGCCCGTGTTCACGCCTAAATCCCGGGCAGCCGGGCAAGCTTGTATGACTTTCTGCCTGGAACCTTCTACGATCACCAGAGCAGCCGTGTGTTCACTGGAGCGGAGAATGTGATCCAGCAGCAGGTGTGGGAAGTGTAAATACAGCCAAAGCATAAAAATTACCGGGCTGACGTAGGCCAGGGACCCTGAACCACACGGGGTGCTTCGGGGTAAAACAGTCCCGCCCGGTGAGCCATGGCAAGTGAACAACGCTGGCCGGGCCAACTCCCTCGGCGCTTTATGATATTTACTTTCAGGCCCTGCTGATCGTCGGGTTCCAGCTCAAGGCGTAAGGCAGCCGGGGAGTTCTGTTCGGCGTAGTGTCGCTCACGAAAGAGCACGCACACATTGCTTCCGGTCTCAGCTGCTAACTGCAAACGCCGGATTTCTCGAGCCGCCAGCCTGCCGGGCCAGGCCATCACCAGACCTGTAACCCGAGAACGCAGGCAATTTTCCAGCGTCCACAGGAAATCGCCCGTGTCTTCAGTCTGGATCATGATTACCTGATTCAGGTTGATTTCTGCCCGCGCCAGTGCCGGGGCATAAGGCGTGTGCGGAGGGTTCAACCAGAATACGGTTTTACCCGCCTGCGACAGCCGCTGCATAAGTGGTATCAACAGGTTCAGCTCACCAATACCGGAGGCATCCAGCAGGCATTCACTTAAAGCACCCCGGGGCCACCCCAGACCACCAAGCTGGTTATCCAGAGCTTGGTAACCCGTTGGCTCTGCAGGCTGTGTGGTTTTGTTGTGCTTGTACCCCTGCCAAACACGGGCATCCTGCATTAGCGTGTTAAGAATCTCGCTCATGGTGAAATCTCGGAATACTGTTTAAATATACAGTATTCCGAAAAAAGGCTAATTTCAAGAAGCAGGTTGATAAAATGAGTAACCGAGCCCACGATTGTATCGCCGGTGAAGCTGTAAAATTCTGAACATCAGGCGCGGAGGCTGTATATGAGTGGGTTGGCTGAACAGCATTGTGAAGCGTGTAACGCAGGCACCTCTGGAATAACTGATGGTGAGAAGCGCAGGTTGCACAAAGGTGTTCAGGACTGGGACATCCTTACAATAGACAGCGAAGAGCAATTACGCCGAGTGTTTAAATTCAAAAATTTTGCCCAGGCCCTGGGGTTTACCAACAGGGTTGGCGAATTGGCTGAAGCTGAAAATCATCATCCGGCCATTTTCCTGGAATACGGGAAGGTAACCGTGAGCTGGTGGACTCACGCAATCGGCGGGCTGCACCAAAATGATTTCATCATGGCCGCGAGAACAGACTCGGCTTACCACTGATCGTCAGCTTTTTCCTGCGCCTCAAGCTCGGCCTTACGCTGGCGGACTTTGTCTATTTTGTCTTCCGGGATGTGCATCTTCCTGGCAGACTTCCAGAGCATTAAAAGGCTGCCTGCAACCAAGGCCAAGGCGCCCAGCAGAAAAATCCATCCTATTGCCGACATACATATGGCTCCCTTGTTGGGGTAGTTATCTCTATAGTGAAGCACAGGGTTTAGCATACACAATTCAATTGGCGGAATATTCGAAAGCAGTTGTGCATTAATTCGTCACGAAGAAAGGAGCATTCATCATTATGAGCGATCCAACCTACACGCCACCAAAAGTCTGGAAGTGGCAAGCTGAAAGCGGTGGCGCTTTTGCAAACATCAATCGCCCCATTGCTGGCCCCACCCACGACAAGGAACTGCCCGTTGGCAAGCATCCTTTTCAGCTCTATTCACTGGCCACGCCAAATGGCGTAAAAGCCACGATTATGCTTGAGGAATTGTTGGAGCTCGGCATCAAGGAGGCTGAATACGACGCCTGGCTGGTCCGCATCAACGAGGGCGAGCAGTTCAGTAGCGGGTTTGTGGGCGTGAACCCCAACTCCAAGATACCGGCGCTGTTTGATCATTCTCAGGATCCCGCTGTTCGGGTGTTTGAGTCTGGCTCTATTCTTCTGTACCTGGCGGAAAAATTTGATCGGCTCCTGCCATCGGATACTGCAGGGCGCACCGAAACCCTTAACTGGTTGTTCTGGCAAATGGGCAGTGCGGCGTTTGTGGGTGGCGGCTTTGGGCACTTTTATGCCTACGCACCCGAGAAGTATGAATACCCCATAAACCGCTACACCATGGAAGTGAAACGGCAGTTGGATGTGCTGGATCGGCAACTGGCAAATAACCAGTATATTGCGGGTGATGAATACACCATTGCAGACATTGCGATCTGGCCCTGGTACGGCGCATTAGTCACTAATCAGGTTTACGATGCGGCTGAATTTTTGGAAGCGCACACCTACACCAATGTGTTGCGTTGGGCGAACGAGATTAAAAAGCGGCCGGCTGTACAGCGCGGGCGCATAGTGAACCGTACTTGGGGCGAGCCAGCAGGGCAGCTGCCTGAACGCCACGACGCCAGTGACTTTGAGCACAAAACCCAGGACAAACTCGATGCGGCCTCTGGCAAGTCATAATTCAACACCGGGGCTGTAACAGGCCCGGCTATACGTCGAAAAAGACACTAGGTGTAATGTTGGGGCTTGCGACTGCCGGACATATTGCCCCCCCCCAGTCTCGGTTGGACAAGCACTGGGGGGCTCTGCTTGGTGCGGTGCTCGGCTTTTGTCTGGCGCTGTTCAGCGATAGGTTGGTTGCACAGGCTTGAAGCCACTCTTTGTGGTAGCGGTCACTTCGGCCTGCGGTCCCCCGCCATAATCTTCGCCACAAAAACCGATTTACCATATGTCTCAAAAGACCATTTCATGGTATCGGAAAGCACGTTCATAACCTCATCATACTCACCGAAAATTTCCGTGCTCATACGGCCGGCGACTACTTCCAGGTTGGTTTTTTCCAGCCGGGCGATCAGGTCCCGGATGGGCTGTTTGTAGTCCTCTTTCAGGGGGTAGCAACTAAGTTGTACTGACAAGAACATAAGAATCTCCCGCTTTCATATTCATTAGGTATTGCCAATGGTACTTGTATTAGTAGCCCATGGCCGAGGACGTACTGCGCCTCGGATCTGCGCCACCGTACAGGGTACCGTCTTCTCCAATCATAATACTCTGAATGGCTCCCATGGCCGACTTGCTCACTACTTTGTGACCGCGGCTTTCCAGTAAGCGGACGGTATCCGGGCTGATGCCTTGTTCTATGCGGACTTCATCCGGCAACCACTGGTGATGGATGCGAGGCGCACTAACGGCAGTTTGTATGTTCATGCCGTGATCAATCACGTTCATGATCACCTGCAGTGTGGTGGTGATAATACGCGAGCCGCCCGGGCTGCCGGTGACCAGAAAATTATGGTCGCCTTTGCGAACAATGGTGGGCGACATGGAGCTGAGCATGCGTTTGCCGGGCTCCACCTTGTTGGCCTCGCCGCCAATCAACCCATAAGCGTTGGGAACGCCTGGCTTGGCGCTAAAATCATCCATTTCGTTGTTGAGCAAAAAGCCGGCACCTTGCACAGTAATACCTGAACCATAGCTGAAGTTGATGGTGTAGGTGTTTGATACGGCATTGCCCCATTTGTCGACAACCGAAAAATGCGTGGTTTCCGGACTTTCGTACCCTGAGGGCTCGCCGTAACGAATGTCCCCGGCGGGTCGTGCTTTGTCGGGCTTTATGCCTTGGCGAAGTTCTTCTGCGTAAGATTTACTGGTCAGCCCTTTTAACGGTACATCTACATAATCTGTGTCGCCCAGATATTCCGAGCGGTCGGCGTAGGCCAGTTTCATGGTCTCGGCCATGTAGTGGATTGTCTCGGCTGAGTTATGTCCAAGTTCCTGGATCGGGTAGCCTTCAAGCATGTTCAGTATCTGGACAATATGCGTGCCGCCGGAGGAGGGCGGTGACATGGAGTAAATATCGTAACCCCGATAGCTGCCCTTTACGGGTTCGCGTATAGCTGGCTGGTAGTCCGCAAGGTCTTGCCGGGTAATCAGGCCTCCGTGCTTTTCCATCTCGTCTACAATCAGCTGTGCGGTTTCACCTTCATAAAAGCCTTTTACGCCTTTGTCTGCAATGCGTTGCAGGGTGGCTGCCAGGTCTGGCTGACGAAAACGTTCGCCCGCTTGCCAGGCAGAGCCGTCTTCTTTATAAAAGGTTTCAAGCGTTGCAGGCCAGCGTTGCAGCCGTTCCCGCGCCTGCTCAAGGCCTTCACTGAAACGTTTTGGAACGATAAAACCTTCTTTGGCGAGTTTTATGGCCGGGGCAAGCGCTTGCTTCAGAGATAGTGTGCCGTGGCGTTCCAGTGCCATGGCAAGGCCTGCAACTGTACCGGGTACGCCCGCCGCCAAATGGGTAAACCGGCTGCGGTTCTGCACCACTTCGCCAGACTCATTCTGATACATGGTTTCTGTGGCGCCCGAAGGGGCTTTTTCCCGGTAATCTATGGCTTCCGGTGCAGAGCCATCGCCTTTGGATACCAGCATAAACCCGCCGCCACCGATGTTCCCGGACCTCGGCTGGGTCACGGCCAGCGCAAATCCGGCGGTTACGGCGGCATCTATTGCATTGCCACCGTCTTTCAGAACGTTCAGGGCAACCTTTGTGGCCAGAGTGTGGCTGGTTGCCACCATGCCCTGGCTGGCGCTGGTGGGGTGAAACCGCTCGCCTTCAAGGATGGCTTGACTGAGCGCCGGTGTGGCCAGTATTGACAGGCTTAAGGTTGCGATAATTACGCGCAGACTGCCTGAGCGCTCAGTGAGTCGTGTTTTGTGTGATTGGTGCCATATACCTCTACCCATGTCTCCACTCCTCGTTTCTGGTGTTCAGATAGGCTATGATAGCCCGTCATTTTATCTTGTGCGTACCGCTAGCACTAAATCCAGTTCCGACTGTAGATTCCGGCAACGGTCCCGGCGCACTTGCTTTCCCGTTTGTCAGTTAAGGAAAGGCTTTCATGGAGCATACCTACCGTCTTGTGATTTCCTGCCCGGACAGGGTTGGAATTGTCGCCAAGGTGAGTAATTTTTTACAGACCTATAACGGCTGGATCACCGAAGCAAGCCACCACTCGGATACTTACACCGATTGGTTTTTTATGCGTCACGAAATCAAAGCCAAGTCTATTCCGTTTGGCCTTGAACAGTTTCGTACTGCGTTTGCGCCGATCGCTGAAGAATTCGATATGCGGTGGCACATCGCCGATTCGGCACAGCCCAAAAAAGTGATTCTGATGTGCAGCAAGGAGTCCCACTGTGTGGCCGACCTCCTGTATCGCTGGCACAGCAATGACATCAACGCTGAAATTGCTGCGGTCATTTCCAATCACGACGATTTGCGTCGTATGGTTGAGTGGCACGACATTCCCTACCACCACATCCCGGTAAGCAAGGATAACCGGGAAGAGGCGTTTGCCCATATCGACGAGCTGATTGAGGGCTACGAAGCCGATGTGGTGGTCTTGGCTCGCTATATGCAGATCCTGCCCGCAGAACTGTGCGCAAAGCATGCAGGCAAGGTGATCAATATTCATCACAGCTTTCTGCCGTCTTTTGCTGGTGCAAAGCCTTATCATCAAGCCTACACCCGGGGGGTCAAGCTGATTGGGGCTACCTGCCACTATGTGACCCGGGACCTCGATGAAGGCCCGATCATCGAACAGGATGTTATTCGCATCAATCACAGTGACTCCATTCAGGATATGGTGCGCCTGGGTAAGGATGTGGAGAAAAACGTTCTTGCTCGAGGGTTGCGCTCTCATATTGAGGATCGCGTGATTACCCACGAAAACAAGACCGTGGTATTTGACTAAGGCTGCCTCACAAATGCCACTGAGGGGGCTGTTGTGATACAGTTAGCGGCTTGTTCAAGAATAACTACGGGGCCGGAAAATGGCCCTGAAACGACTTCCAGATAACGCAAAGGAACCTTTCTCGATGGGTGAATTAGCCAAAGAGATCCTGCCGGTCAATATTGAAGATGAGCTGAAGCAGTCTTACCTGGATTACGCCATGAGTGTAATCGTTGGGCGGGCTCTTCCTGATGTGCGGGATGGCCTCAAGCCGGTTCACCGTCGTGTTCTGTTCGCTATGTCCGAACTGAACAACGACTGGAACAAGGCCTACAAGAAGTCTGCCCGCGTGGTGGGTGATGTGATTGGTAAATATCACCCGCACGGTGACTCTGCTGTCTATGACACCATTGTACGCATGGCCCAGCCGTTCTCCCTGCGTTATCCGCTGGTAGATGGTCAGGGTAACTTTGGTTCTATCGACGGCGATAACGCGGCAGCCATGCGTTACACCGAAATCCGCATGAAAAAAATCGCGCACTCACTGCTGGCGGATCTCGAGAAAGAAACCGTAGATTTTGTCGACAACTACGACGGCACAGAACGCATTCCCGAAGTGATGCCTACCCGAGTTCCTAACCTGTTGGTGAATGGCTCTTCGGGTATTGCCGTAGGCATGGCGACGAATATCCCGCCTCACAACCTGACCGAAGTCGTTAACGGTTGTTTGGCGTTGATCGATAACCCGGACCTCACCTGCGATGAGCTAATGGAGTTCATTCCGGGGCCGGATTTCCCGACTGAAGGCATTATCAACGGCCGTGCCGGCATTGTTGAAGCTTATCGTACTGGCCGTGGCCGCATTCATATCCGCGCCCGTCATGAGATTGAAACCGATAAGAAAACCAATCGCGATGCGATCATTATCACCGAGTTGCCGTATCAGCTTAACAAAGCGCGCTTGATCGAGAAGATTGCCGAGTTGGTGAAAGAAAAGCGCCTGGAAGGCATTACTGAACTGCGGGACGAATCCAACAAGGAAGGTATCCGCATCTTTATAGAGCTGCGCCGCGGCGAGAACCCGGAAGTAGTGGTCAATAACCTGTTTAAGCATACCCAGTTGCAGACGGTATTCGGCATAAACATGGTTGCGTTGATCAACGGCGAGCCTAAGATACTGAACCTCAAAGAAATGCTGGATGCATTCGTGCGTCACCGCCGTGAAGTGGTGACCCGACGTACCCTGTTTGAGTTGCGTAAAGCTCGCGAGCGTGGCCACATTCTTGAAGGCCTGACCGTTGCACTGGCCAACATCGATGAGATGATTGAGCTGATCAAAGCGTCTCCAAGCTCTTTGGAAGCCAAAGAAAAGCTGATGGCCCAAGGTTGGGCGCCCGGTAACGTGATGGCGATGCTTGAGCGTGCCGGCGAAGACGCTTGCCGCCCGGATGATCTGCCAGAAGTTTATGGCCTGCGCGATGGCCTGTACTTCATGTCTCCGGAGCAGACCCAGGCTATCCTGGACATGCGCCTGCACCGCTTGACCGGCCTGGAGACTGAAAAGCTCCAGAACGAGTACAAAGAGATTCTTGAAAAGATCGCCAGCCTGCTGGAAATTCTGGCTGATCCTGATCGCCTGATGCAGGTTATCCGTGAAGAACTTGAAGCTGTGGTAGCCGAGTTTGGTGATGTGCGCCGCACGGAAATAACCAGCTCTCAGCGCGATTTGACGGTTGCCGATCTGATTGACGAAGAAGATCTGGTCGTAACGATCTCCCATGGTGGTTACGCCAAAACCCAGGCCGTTGAAGATTATCAGGCACAGCGCCGTGGTGGCCGTGGTAAAGCTGCAACCTCTATGAAAGACGAGGATTTCGTTGAAAAACTGCTGGTTGCCAACTCCCACGACACTATTTTGTGCTTCTCCAACCGGGGCAAAGTTTATTGGTTGCGTGTGTTTGAGATTCCCCGTGCCAGCCGCGCGTCCCGTGGTCGGCCGATGGTGAATATCCTGCCGCTGGATGAAGGTGAGCGTATTACCACATTCTTGCCGGTTCGGGATTATCCGGAAAATCAATTTGTTCTCATGGCAACGTCTGCGGGCGTGGTCAAGAAAACGCGCTTACCGAACTTCTCCCGCCCCCGTAGCAGTGGCCTGATCGCCTTGTCTCTGGATGAGGGCGATACGTTGATCGGTGCAGCAATTACCGAAGGTGATGCCGAAATCATGCTGTTCTCGACAGCCGGCAAGGCGGTTCGCTTCAATGAAGAGGCCGTTCGCCCACTGAGCCGAACCGCCCGTGGGGTGCGTGGTATCAGAATGCCCGAAGACCATCATGTGGTCTCCCTGATCATTCCCCAGGACGGCGGCGTGATTCTGACTGCCAGTGAGAATGGTTATGGCAAGCGCACGGCTCTTGACGAGTTCCCAACTTACGGTCGAGGCAGCCAGGGCGTTATCGCCATGCAGTGCTCCGATCGTAATGGCGACCTGGTCACGGCTTTGCAGCTGTTTGAAGGTGACGAAATGATGCTGATTTCCGACAAGGGCACGCTGGTTCGTACCCGCACGGACGAAGTGTCGGTTCTCAGCCGGAACACCCAGGGCGTGCGTTTGATCAGGCTAAGCCAGGAGGACGAACGTTTGGTAGGCGTGGAGCGAATTGCCGAAACCGACGACGAAGATATTGATGAAGTTGACGGCGAGAGCACTGAAGGCAACGACGCTTCCACAGATGAAAATGCAGATAGCAATCCGGAGCAGGATGCTGGCGAGGAATAAGCCGGCACTGTTTAACACAGAATCCGCAAGACGTGAGAGATCGCAGGAACATGACCAGGGCGTATAATTTTTGTGCAGGTCCGGCAACCTTGCCGGAAAGTGTGCTGGCACAGGCACGGGATGAAATGCTGGACTGGCGTGGCACAGGCATGTCGGTGATGGAAATGAGCCATCGCAGCAAGCAGTTTGTGGAAATTGCCGAAACGGCTGAGAAAGACCTGCGTGAATTGGCTGGTATATCAGATGATTACGCTGTTCTCTTCATGCAGGGTGGCGCTTCCAGTCAGTTTTCCACAATTCCTCTGAACCTGCTTGGCGACAAAACGTCTGCGGACTATGTAAACACCGGTATCTGGTCGAAAAAGGCCATAGCTGAGGCAAAGCGCTATGCTAATGTAAATGTTGTGGCCAGTTCGGAGCAGGGCGGTTTCGTCAGTATTCCGGATCAGGCGTCCTGGCAGACCAGTGCCGAGGCAGCGTATTTGCACTACACACCAAATGAGACAATAGGCGGCCTGGAGTTTGATTTTGTTCCTGAAAGCGGCGGTGTGCCATTGGTGGCGGATATGTCCTCTACCATGCTTTCGCGCCCCGTGGATGTCTCAAAATTCGGGATGATTTACGCCGGTGCGCAAAAGAATATCGGCCCCTCTGGTTTGGTTGTGGTTATCATTCGGAAAGAGCTTTTGGGCAAAGCCCGCAAAGAAACACCGACCATGATGAATTATCAGGTGATTGCCGATAACGGCTCTATGTATAATACCCCGGCGACGTATTCCTGGTATCTTGCGGGCCTCGTGTTCAAATGGTTGAAAGCTCAAGGCGGTGTGAAAGCGATGGGTGAAACCAATTTGCGGAAGGCAAAAAAGCTTTATGATTTTATCGACACTAACGAGTTTTACGCCAACCCTATAGAGCCGCGTTTCCGCTCCTGGATGAATGTGCCTTTTACGTTGCAGGACGATGCTCTGAACAGTGCTTTTCTTGAAGGTGCCAATAGCCGGGGCTTGTTGAACCTGGCAGGCCATCGCTCTGTTGGCGGCATGCGTGCCAGCATCTATAACGCTATGCCAGAGGCGGGTGTGGATGCCTTGATTCAGTACATGACAGAATTTGCGAAGGAGCAGGGCTGATCATGAGTGAGGAGCAAATCCGCCTCGGGGAGCTACGGGTAGAAATAGACAGCCTTGATCAGAAGATCATGGAGTTGATCAGCACACGTGCCAAGTGCGCCCAGGAGGTAGCCCATGTGAAGATGGCCGCCAACCCTGAACAGGACGTATTTTTCTACCGCCCCGAGCGGGAAGCGCAGGTTCTGCGCCGTATTAAAGAGGCCAACCCGGGCCCTCTGGCTGGTGAGGAAATGGCCCGGCTGTTTCGCGAAATTATGTCGGCTTGCCTGGCACTGGAAAAGCCCATGCACATTGCCTTTCTGGGGCCAATCGGCACCTTCACCCAGGCGGCAGCGCTTAAGCATTTTGGGCATTCGGTGGTTAGCGTGCCTCTGCCTGCTATTGATGCGGTTTTCCGCGAAGTGGAATCCGGGTCGGCGCACTACGGCGTAGTGCCGGTTGAGAACTCTACCGAGGGTATGATTAATCACACCCTTGATATGTTCATGTCCTCGCCGCTAAAAATCTGCGGTGAAGTGCAGCTGAGGATTCATCATCATCTACTGGTTTCACCGGAGTTCGGGGATCAGGAAATAACCCGTATTTATTCGCACCAGCAGTCGTTTGCCCAGTGCAGGCAATGGCTGGATACTCATCGGTATGGCATTGAACGGGTAACCGTTTCGAGTAATGCTGAGGCAGCCCGCCGGGCAGCGCAGGAACCAGGCGCGGCTGCGATTGCCGGTGATATGGCAGAAAAGCTCTACGGTTTGGAAAAACTGGCCAACAGTATTGAAGACCGTCCGGACAATACTACCCGGTTTTTGATTATTGGCCGTGAGGAGGTGCCTGCCAGCGGCCAGGACAAATCCTCGATTCTGGTTTCCATGAGAAACAAACCCGGCGCACTGTATCAACTTCTGGAGCCGTTCCACGGTCATGGCATCAGCCTCACGCGGATCGAGACCCGGCCTTCACCCAGTGGCACCTGGGCCTATGTATTCTATATAGATTTTGAAGGGCACATGGATGACGAACAAGCACGTAAAGTGCTTTCCGAGGTAGACGAAGAGGCTGTTGAGCTCAAGCGGTTGGGCTCTTACCCTATCGGTGTTCTCTAGTCGTTGGCATGAGAGCTTAGCATCAGGCAATTGAAGGAAGGGTTATGACCACTGATTACCAAAGCCTTGCTGTCGAAGGTGTTCAGGCTTTGTCTCCGTACGAGCCAGGTAAACCAATCAGCGAACTGGCCCGGGAGTTGGGGCTGAATCCGGCTGAAATTATCAAGCTTGCCAGCAATGAAAACCCTCTTGGCCCCAGCAAAAAAGCGACCGCCGCCGTTGAAGGCGCTTTGGCAGACTTGTGTTTGTATCCCGATGGCAATGGGTTTGACTTGAAACAGAAGTTATCTGGCCGTCTTAGTGTGGATGCTGATCAAATCACGCTGGGAAACGGGTCGAACGATGTGCTTGAAGTCATCGCCCGTTGTTTTGCTGACGGGAACTCAGAGATTGTGTTCTCCCAATATGCGTTTGCGGTTTACCCGATTGTTACTCAGGCCATTGGCGCGAAGGCGGTTGCCGTGCCTGCCCGGGACTGGGGGCACGACCTGGATGCAATGGCCGCAGCCGTAACAGAGCGCACCCGGCTCATATTTATAGCCAATCCCAATAATCCTACGGGCACTGTGCATAACGCAGAGGCTATCGAGGCATTTTTGGGTAAGGTTCCTGAAGATGTGCTGGTGGTACTGGATGAAGCCTATTGCGAGTATATGACCGGGGAAAATGATCCCGATGGTGTTGCTTTGCTGGCCCGCTTCCCGAATCTGATTGTATGTCGCACGTTTTCCAAAGCCTGGGGTTTAGCTGCTTTGCGTGTAGGCTACAGTATAAGCTCACCGGCTATCGCCGATATCCTGAACCGTGTTCGCCAGCCGTTTAACGTCAGCTCAGTGGGTCTTGCAGCGGCTACTGCAGTGCTGGATGACGAGGACTATCTAAAACGTTCCCGCGAAATAAATACTGCGGGACTGAAACAGTTACAAGACGCGTTTGACAGCATGGGCCTGAAATATATTCCATCATCCGGGAATTTTGTGGCTGTTGAAGTAGGGCCGCAAGCCATGGGCGTTTATCAGGCATTGCTGGCCCACGGTGTGATTGTTCGGCCTGTTGCCGGTTACGGCATGCCAAACCACCTTAGGGTTACGGTGGGCTTGTTCGCCCAAAACGAGCACTTTATAGATGCTCTCGCAAAGGCGCTGGCTGCAGCCGGGCAGGGAGCCTGAGTGTTGTCCCGCGAACCACTTTTTCAGCGTGTGGCCATTATTGGGTTGGGCCTGATAGGTGGCTCACTCGCTGGAGCTATTCGCAAGCACGGGCTGGCCAGTGAAGTTGTTGCAGCGGACCAGCACCAGGACGATCTTTTGCTGGGCCTGTCTCAGGGAGTGATTGATACAGTTGCACAAACAATAGCTGAGGCAGTGCAGGGCGCGGATCTTGTTGTGCTGGCGGTGCCAGTGCGGGCAACCCGTAAAGTGCTTGAGGCCGTGCGCCCGCACTTGGGAGCCGATGCCATTTTAACGGATGTTGGTAGCACCAAAACGGGTTTTGTGAAAGACGTTGAGGCTGTATTTGGTGCGTTTTTGCCTCGCATTATTCCCGGACATCCCATTGCCGGGTCTGAGAAAAGTGGCATTCGCGCTGCGAATTCAGAATTATTCAACAAGCATAAGGTCATACTGACCCCCCCGGATGATGTCAGTCGCGAACATCTCGCGAAACTCCAGGCCTTGTGGGAGGTGTGTGGTGCCACCGTGCTCACTATGTCTGTGGCGTATCACGATGAAGTATTGGCGGCGACCAGTCATTTACCCCACCTGATTGCATTTTCGCTGGTCGATACACTGGCCGGTGAAGATCAGAATATGGACATTTTCCGGTATGCCGCAGGCGGGTTCCGTGATTTTACCCGAATTGCCGCGAGCGACCCGGTAATGTGGCACGACATTTTTCTTTCCAACCGGGATGCTGTTATTCGGATGATAGATCATTTTACCCATGATCTGGATCAGTTGCGCACCGCCGTTGCCGAGCAAGATGGCGACATGTTGTTACGGGTATTCAGTCGTGCCAAGGCAGCGCGCGATCACTTTTCAAAAATGCTTTCAGGACAGGCCTACGTGACAAATAATAGTGAAAAGCAGGTAACGTTCCGTCTCCAGCCAGGCGGTTCAGTAACTGGCGATATACGGGTGCCCGGCGATAAATCCATGTCCCACCGCTCGATTATGCTGGGTGCGATTGCCGAGGGCATTACCGAGGTGAAAGGCTTTCTTGAAGGCGAAGACAGCCTCGCAACGATTCAGGCATTCCGGGATATGGGCGTGACTATTGAAGGCCCGGATGATGGGTTTGTACGCATACACGGCGTTGGAATGCATGGCTTGCAGGCTCCTCGCGGGCCGATATATTTAGGTAATTCCGGTACTGGCATGCGATTGTTCACCGGGCTATTGGCAGCGCAGCCTTTTGAATCCGAACTGACCGGTGATGCCAGTCTCTCGGGCCGGCCAATGAACCGGGTTGCGGATCCGCTGCGATCTATGGGAGCGGTCATTGATGCAGCGGAGGGCGGCCGCCCGCCGTTGAAAATCCGTGGTAGCCAGGGCAAAAAGCTGACAGGCATTCACTACGATATGCCGGTGGCCAGCGCCCAGGTAAAATCCTGCCTGTTGCTGGCGGGCTTGTATGCTGAAGGCACTACCTCGGTTGCTGAGCCTGCACCAACCCGTGATCATACCGAGCGCATGCTGACCGGGTTTGGTTATAAAGTGGAACGCGATGGGCCAATAGCGAGTGTGAGGGGCGGTGGTAAACTGACGGCTAACACCATTGATGTTCCCGCCGATATTTCATCTGCGGCTTTTTTTCTGGTCGCGGCAAGTATCGCCCCGGGGTCTGATCTCGTTATGCGGCATGTGGGTATGAACCCGACAAGGGTAGGTGTCATCAATATTCTGCAGCAGATGGGCGGAAACATTGAAATTATGGCCGAGCGGGAGGTCGGTGGCGAGCCGGTGGCTGATCTGCGTGTTCGTTTTGCAGAGCTTAAGGGCCTTACTATCCCGGAAGATCAGGTACCCCTGGCTATTGATGAGTTCCCGGCGCTGTTTATTGCTGCGGCTTGCGCAACCGGCCGAACTGTTTTAACTGGTGCTGAAGAACTGCGGGTAAAAGAAAGTGACCGTATTCAGGTGATGGCGGATGGCCTTGCCACATTAGGCGTTGAAACCACAGTGACCGACGATGGCATTGTAATTGAAGGCGGTCAGACAATTAAGGGCGGCTCCGTATACAGTCATCATGATCACCGTATTGCGATGTCTTTTGCCGTGGCTTCGTTGCGAGCCACTGAGGAAATCGAAATAGACGGTTGTTCCGTTGTGGCGACATCTTTCCCGCGGTTTGTAGAGCTTGCCCGGGAAACAGGCATTAATATTTCAGCGGAAAGGTCCGCGGCGGGCGCTGACCAGGGAGCACAGTAATGTCCGAAAGCAGCGCGCCTGTTATTACTGTTGACGGCCCGGGCGGTTCAGGTAAAGGCACAATCACGCAAATGCTGGCTAAAAAACTGGGCTGGCACCTGCTCGACAGCGGCGCGCTTTATCGTCTGACAGCTCTTGCTGCCACCCGACAGAATGTACCGCTGGATAATGAGCCAGCCCTGGT
Source organism: Marinobacter sp. (assembly GCF_052091845.1). Lineage (GTDB taxonomy): Bacteria > Pseudomonadota > Gammaproteobacteria > Pseudomonadales > Oleiphilaceae > Marinobacter. The sequence continues at coordinate 20,160 of NZ_JBQDCO010000013.1, forward strand.
GAGAGTGGCCGCATCACTGGATGTTGCTTTCGAACCCACGCCAGAAGGTGAGCCGGTAAAAGTTATTCTAGCGGGAAAGGATGTTACGACTGATATTCGTACGGAAGCCTGTGGTAATAAGGCATCGTGTATTGCCGCCATTCAGTCGGTTCGTGATGCGCTTTTGCAGCGCCAGAGAGACTTTCAACTGAAGCCGGGGCTGGTTGCCGATGGTCGCGATATGGGCACGGTTGTTTTCCCGGATGCAACGACTAAAATTTTCCTGACAGCCAGTGCGCAAGAGCGCGCTCACCGGCGTTTCAGCCAGTTGAAGGCGGCAGGAGTCGATGTTAGTATTGACGCCGTTTTAGAGGAGATACGGGTTCGTGATGAACGGGATATGAACCGTTCTGCAGCCCCCCTCAAGCCTGCAGATGATGCGCAAGTCATTGATTCTACAGGGTTGAGTATACAGGAGGTGTTAGGCAGATGCATGGCAGCAGCAGGCCGGATCTGACTACACTTTTTTGTCGTTGAAATGCCGGAAACAGCGAAATCTGCCAGCCGCTGGCTGATTCCGGAACTTATTAACAGACCGTGTTGCTGGCGGCACGGAGCATACTTGCGTTGAACCTATAGGACTCATAATGAGCGAAAGCTTTGCGGATCTTTTTGAAGAAAGCCTAAAAGAAATTGACATGCAACCAGGTTCCATTGTCCAGGGAACCGTAGTTGATGTTGATAGCGACTGGGTCACAGTTAACGCCGGGCTTAAGTCCGAAGGCGTTATCCCCGCCTCCCAGTTCCTGAACGAAAAAGGCGAGTTGGAAGTAGCTATCGGTGACGTTGTCGACGTAGCTCTGGATGCAGTGGAAGATGGCTTCGGTGAAACCCGTCTGTCCCGCGAAAAGGCCAAGCGCGCTGAAGCCTGGAAGGTACTTGAAAAGTCCTTCGAAGCGGAAGAAGTGGTCAAAGGTATTATTAATGGCAAGGTCAAAGGTGGTTTCACCGTTGATCTGGCTGGTATTCGTGCGTTCCTGCCAGGCTCTCTGGTAGACGTTCGTCCGGTTCGCGACACCGCGCACCTGGAGAACAAGGAACTCGAATTCAAGGTTATCAAGCTCGACCAGAAGCGTAACAACGTGGTTGTCTCTCGCCGCGCCGTTCTGGAAGCTGAAAACAGCGCCGAGCGCGAAGCTCTGCTGGAAACCCTGACCGAAGGTCTGACTATCAAGGGTATCGTCAAGAACCTGACCGACTACGGCGCGTTCGTAGATCTGGGCGGTGTTGACGGCCTGCTACACATCACTGATATGGCCTGGAAGCGCATCAAGCATCCGAGCGAAATCGTGAATGTTGGCGACGAGATCAACGTTAAGGTTCTCAAGTTCGATCGTGAGCGCAATCGCGTATCTCTGGGTCTTAAGCAGCTGGGCGAAGATCCCTGGGTTGATATCAAGGGACGTTATCCGGAAGGCACCCGCGTTACTGCACGCGTAACCAATCTGACTGACTACGGCTGCTTTGCCGAGTTGGAAGAAGGTGTTGAAGGTTTGGTTCACGTATCCGAAATGGACTGGACCAACAAGAACATCCATCCCTCCAAAGTCGTTCAGGTTGGCGACGAAGTGGAAGTGATGATTCTGGATATCGATGAAGAGCGTCGTCGTATTTCCCTGGGTATCAAGCAGTGTGTTTCCAACCCATGGGAAGATTTCTCCGGCAACTTCAACAAGGGCGACCGTATCTCCGGTAAGATCAAGTCAATCACTGACTTCGGTATCTTCATCGGTCTGGACGGTGGCATCGATGGTCTGGTTCACCTGTCAGATATCAGCTGGAACGAAACAGGCGAGGAAGCCGTTCGTGAATACAAGAAGGGCGACGATGTTGATACCGTCATCCTGTCTGTAGATCCCGAGCGTGAGCGTATCTCCCTGGGTATCAAGCAGCTTGAGAGCGATCCGTTCGCCGAGTTTGTTCAGCTGAACGACAAGGGCTCTATCGTTAAGGGTACTGTTTCCGCTATTGATGCGAAGGCAGCGACTATTTCCCTGAACGAAGAAGTTGAAGCTGTATTGAAAGCCTCTGAAATCAGCCGTGATCGCGTTGAAGACGCGCGTAACGCACTGAAAGAAGGCGAAGAAGTCGAAGCGAAGATCATCAGCATCGACCGTAAAAACCGCATTATCAACCTGTCTGTCAAGTCCAAGGACGTTGAAGACGACAAGCAGGCTCTTGATACTGTACGGACTAAAGCTGCCGAAACGTCCTCTAGTGCGACCACCATTGGTGATCTCATCAAGGAACAAATGCAGCAGCAAAACACCAACAAAGACTAATCTTCAGTTGGTACGAAAAAAAACGGGCTCTAAGAGCCCGTTTTTTTTGTGTTTTTTTTTGATTTGTCTAAACTGGTGGAGTGGGAATCCGGCAACCAATAGCCGAATAACGAAGAAGAGAGGGAAGTGCCTCATGACGAAGTCTGAACTGGTTGAATTAATTGCCTCAAAACAAACGCAGCTGTCGGTTAAAGACGTTGAACTGGCAGTAAAAACAATCATTGAGCATATGTCCCAGTCACTGGCTAATGGGCAGCGAATTGAAATACGTGGATTTGGCAGTTTCTCCCTGCATCACCGGGCGGCCCGCACTGGCCGGAACCCAAAAACCGGTGAGGCTGTGCAGCTACCCGCTAAGCATGTTCCGCACTTCAAGCCCGGCAAGGAGCTGCGAGAGCAAGTGAATGATAGTTTGAAACAGGGCTTTTAACCGCATTCCATCCCTGAAGCAGAACATCTATAATTTGCGCACTTGTTGATATTTGGGAGAGCTAAGGTTATGGCAGGATTACAGAAGATCCTATTGATTCTGCTGGTACTGGTCCTGGTGTTGCTGGCGCTCGTGTTTTCGCTGAATAACCAGATGGCGGTTGCCCTCAACTTTCTGGTATTCGAGACCGAGCCCCACGGTGTGGCCGTGTGGCTTATGATGGCTTTTGTTATTGGTGCGCTGGTTGGCATTTTAATGACTGCTCTGGCTACCTTCCGCACCTCTGTTTCCCGTCGCACTCTTCAGAAACGACTTGATCGCGCCGAGCAGGCACTGGAGAAATCCAGGGCCCAGAACGATCAGGCTGTTTAATGGATATAGTGTTCCAGTGGCTGCTGTTAACGGTTGCAGTTGCTGTTGGCTGGTTTGTTGGCCGGCTGGGTAGCGGCCGGGCCCGAACAAAGATTGCAGATGAAGAGTCGGTTAAAGACCGAATGCAGTTTCTCTTCACGAATTATTCCGATGAAGCCGTCGACAATTTTGTTCAGTCGCTGGCCGTCAACAAGGACACTGTAAGTCTCCACCTTTCTATTGGCCGACACTTTCGCAACAAAGGCGAGACAGATCGCGCTATTCTGGTTCATCAAAATCTACTCGCACGCCCCGAGCTGCCTACGCGCTTTTCGCCGCAGGTAACGCTTGAGCTTGCCATGGACTTTCTGAATGCCGGCCTGCTGGATCGGGCTGAGGCGTTGCTGCAGCAAATGATGAGCGATCGCGAATATGGCCGGCAAGCCTCCCGGCAACTGATTGACCTTTATCAGCAGGAAAAAGAGTGGGGTAAAGCGTCTGATGTTGCCCGAGCTCTGACCAAAAACGACGCAGACCCGGCAATGTACAAGGATCTGGCGTATTTAACCTGCGAGCTTTCAGATCAGGCTCTGGTGCTGGATGATCGCTGGACTGCGCAGAAGCTAGCCAAAGAAGCGCTGGATTATGATCGCTCCTGTGTTCGGGCCACCTTGATCCTGATGAACATTTTGATTCGCCAGGGCAGTTACCGTGAGGCAGGAAACCAGGGGCTAAAAGTGTTTGCCCAAAACCCGGATTTCGGCCCGGAAGCCATAGATCGCCTGATGAAGCTGGAACATGAGCATGGCGATATTGGCCGGCTTGTTAAAAAGCTGCGTAAGCTTTACGAAGCTCACCCAAGCACCAGCTTGCTGCTGGCTCTGGTGGAGTCGGTCGAACGAGTATCTGGCCGGCCGGCGGCTATAGATCTGCTGCGCAGGGAGCTTGAAAGCCGGCCCAGTGTACGGGCTCTTTTACGGCTGGTAGAGATGGCAGGCTACGAGAAGGGCATGACCACCGATGAAGGTCGTCTGGTTAGCCGTATCGGTCTTCTGATTATTGCCAACCGGCCGGTTTATCGCTGTGTAAGCTGTGGCTTCTCGGGCCAGCAACTGCATTGGCTTTGCCCGAGCTGCAAGCAATGGGAAACCATTCGCCCAATTCAGGGCGTAGAAGCTGAATAACTTTTTTCTGACCCCCCTTCCAGGACATTCCAACGTGCAAATTTCTAACGATCCCAAAATTATAGTAGCCCTCGACTTCCCGTCTGAAATCCAGGCCTTGGAACTGGCAGACAAGCTGGACTCTGCCAAGTGCCGACTGAAAGTGGGCAAAGAGTTGTTCACTCGTGCTGGTCCTCAGCTGGTTGAAGGTTTGCAGAGGCGCGGCTTCGAGGTATTTTTGGATTTGAAATTTCACGATATTCCCAATACTGCGTCGGCTGCCGTGGCCGCTGCTGCCGATTTGGGAGTATGGATGGTAAATGTGCACGCCTCAGGAGGGGAGGCGATGATGCTTGCCTGCCGTGAGCGTCTGGATGCCTTCGGGGCAGATAAGCCCCTGCTGATTGCCGTTACAGTGCTCACCAGTATGGGCGCCGACGACCTTGCCGGTATAGGTATTGCCGGCTCGCCAGACGCGCAGGTTTCCCGCTTGGCCACGCTGACCAAAAACTGTGGCCTGGACGGTGTAGTCTGCTCCGCACAGGAAGCCCCTAAGTTGAAAGCAGAGCAGGGCGGTGATTTCAAGCTGGTGACTCCGGGTATTCGGCCACTCACGGCCGACAAAGGCGACCAGCAACGCATCATGACGCCTGGGGATGCCCTGAAAGCCGGCTCTGATTACCTGGTTATCGGCCGGCCTATTACCCGGGCTACTGACCCTCTGGTGGCGTTGGAGGCTATTCATACAGAGGTGATGGGGCGCTAACAGCCCCAAAACGAAAAAACCCGCTAACTCAGAGAATTAGCGGGTTTTCGTAATATTGGCTCCCCGAGCTGGGCTCGAACCAGCGACAAACGGATTAACAGTCCGTTGCTCTACCAACTGAGCTATCGGGGAACGTCGTCGTGTGACGAGGCGCGTATATTAAGATTACATTCCCGCCTCGTCAACCCCTTACTGAAGTTTTTAGCTCAGAGCCTTCTGCAAACGTTCAATTGCCTGTTCCAGATTCTCCATGCTCGTGGCAAAGCTCAAGCGCATATGACCCGGGCAACCGAATGCAGAGCCGGGAACCAGCGCAACACCGGCTTCGCTCAGTAACTTCTCTGCAAACTCCACATCGCTGCCGACGCTGGTATCTGCATCAATGGCGTTTTGAAAGCTGGGGAATACGTAGAAGGTGCCGTCGCCTTTCAGGCATTCAACGCCAGGCAGCTTGTTAAGAGCCTCTACCAGCCAGTCATGACGTTCCTTGAACGCCGTAACCATGTCACTCACACAATCCTGTGGGCCTTCCAGGGCAGCTCGTGCCGCCGCCTGGGAGATAGATGCCGGATTGGATGTGCTCTGGGACTGGATTTTTTTCATGGCACTTATGATTCTGGTCGGGCCTGCGGCATAGCCGATGCGCCAGCCAGTCATTGAGTAGGCTTTGGATACGCCGTTTAGCACAAAGGTGCGGTCGTAAAGCTCGGGCGTGGCGTTCAGGATGTTGCAGAACGGTTTGCCTGTCCAAAGTATAGGTTCGTACATGTCATCGGTGGCAATCATGATGTTCGGATGCTTTTTCAGAACCTCACCAATCGCCTGCAGCTCTTCCAGTGTGTAGGCCATACCGCTGGGGTTGGAAGGGCTGTTGATTACGAACAGGCGAGTACGCTCGGTAATGGCGTTCTCAAGCTGCTCTGGCGTGATCTTGAAGCGAGTTTGTGCGCCGGTTTCGATGATAACTGGCTTGCCTTCAGCAACCAGAACCATATCCGGGTAGGATACCCAGTAAGGCGCAGGAATGATGGCTTCGTCACCTGGGTTAAGGGTGGCAAGAGCGAGGTTGAAAAAGCTCTGTTTACCACCACTTGATACAAGAACCTGGTTGGCTTCGTATTCCAGGCCATTGTCCCGCTTGAACTTCGCAATAATCGCTTTCTTGAGAGCTGGCGTACCATCTACAGCTGTGTATTTTGTCTGGCCATTTTTGATGGCCTCGATGGCTGCCTGCTTGATGTGTTCCGGGGTGTCGAAGTCTGGCTCGCCTGCACCAAGGCCGATTATATCCTGGCCTGCTGCGCGCAGTTCGGCAGCTTTGTTGGTCACTGCGAGGGTGGGGGATGGCTTGATTGCCTGTACTCGGCTGGAAAGTTGAAGGTCCAAACTTGCGCTCCTTAAAGCTGCGTCTGATAGGTCCGTGACCGGCGGGGTGTCTGAATCCTTGCCATATGGCGGCTGATTTTCGCCCAGCCGTCGATCGAGTTGATGGTACCATGAAGCTGGCGTAACAATAAATTTCTCTCACAGGCCAAGTTCCACATACGCAGCGTATGGCCTGGATACACATGTTGAGTGAGCGGAGGTTGTCTGCCAATTATGGCTAGTAACGATTCCAGCAGTTCGAGTATAGACGGCGTCTTCAGAGTTGATTCACCGTTTCAGCCTGCGGGCGATCAGCCCAAAGCAATTGAAGGTCTGATTGACGGCATTCATTCCGGCTTGGCACATCAGACATTACTGGGTGTGACCGGGTCGGGCAAAACGTTCACCATTGCCAAAGTGATCGAAGACATACAGCGGCCGACCATTGTTATGGCCCATAACAAAACTCTGGCGGCCCAGTTGTACGGTGAGTTCCGTGAATTTTTCCCGGATAACGCCGTGGAGTACTTCGTGTCCTATTACGATTACTACCAGCCAGAAGCCTATGTTCCCTCGTCTGATACCTTTATTGAGAAAGACGCCTCCATCAACGAGCACATCGAACAAATGCGGCTCTCTGCAACCAAGGCGCTGCTGGAGCGCCCGGATGCAATTATTGTCGCAACCGTGTCGGCTATTTATGGTCTGGGTGATCCCAAGTCCTACCTGAAAATGATGTTGCATCTGGATCGGGGAGACAAAATTGATCAGCGAGACATCCTGCGTCGGCTGGCTGAATTGCAGTACACCCGTAACGATATTGAATTCCATCGGGCAAATTACCGCGTACGCGGTGATGTGATTGATGTGTTCCCGGCGGAATCCGAAAAAGAAGCGGTTCGCATTGAGTTGTTTGATGACGAGGTAGAAAACCTCAGTTACTTTGATCCGCTCACGGGTGAAGTATTCCGCCGGGTGCCCAGGGTTACGATTTATCCCAAGTCTCACTATGTAACACCGCGCCAGAAAGTGCTCGATGCGGTTGAGCATATCAAGGTTGAGTTGGACGAACGCCTGACACAAATGCGCGATAACAATCGCCTTGTTGAGGCTCAGCGGCTCGAAGAGCGTACCCGTTATGACATGGAAATGATGAACGAGCTGGGCTATTGCAATGGCATTGAAAACTACTCCCGTTACCTGTCAGGTCGTTTGCCGGGCGAAGCGCCGCCCACTTTGTTTGATTACCTGCCCGACAACGCGCTGTTGGTTCTGGATGAATCTCACGTGACGGTGCCGCAAATAGGCGCCATGTACAAAGGGGATCGCTCGCGCAAAGAGACGCTTGTGGAATACGGATTCCGCCTGCCTTCCGCCCTTGATAACCGGCCCATGAGGTTTGATGAATGGGAGCGCATTGCCCCGCAGATGATCTTTGTTTCGGCCACGCCGGGTAATTACGAAGCCGAGCACGCAGGGCAGGTGGTTGAGCAGGTTGTGAGACCTACCGGATTGCTGGATCCGGTGATTGAAGTTCGCCCTGCGTCGACCCAGGTGGATGACCTTCTCTCGGAAATTCACTTGCGGGTGAAGGTTGAAGAGCGGGTGCTGGTGACGACACTCACCAAGCGCATGGCAGAAGACCTTACAGATTTTCTGATGGAGCACGATGTTCGCGTGCGCTACCTGCACTCGGATATCGATACGGTTGAGCGGGTCGAGATCATCCGGGATTTGCGCCGTGGTGAGTTCGACGTGCTGGTAGGTATCAACCTGCTACGAGAAGGGTTGGACATGCCCGAGGTGTCGCTGGTCAGCATTTTGGATGCCGACAAAGAAGGCTTCCTGCGGTCAGAGCGTGCACTGATTCAAACCATTGGTCGTGCCGCACGAAACCTTAATGGCAAGGCGATCCTCTATGGTGATCGGGTTACCGGTTCCATGCAGCGTGCCATTGACGAAACGGATCGTCGGCGGGCCAAGCAGGCAGAGCACAACGAGATTCACGGCATTACACCCCAGGGCCTGAGCAAAAAAGTGGCAGATATCATGGAGGGTGCCGGCGGTGGCCGGGGTAAACTCAAATCGAACAGGCCGGGGAGTAAAGCGGCAGAAGAAGCGGAGCAGTACCGGGCAAAGATTGGTGACAGGTCTCCGCAAGAAGTGCTTAAAGAAGTCTCTCGCCTTGAAGATGACATGTATAAGGCAGCATCTGATTTGGATTTTGAGTCGGCCGCTCGCCTGCGGGATGAAATTTCAGAGCTTAAAGAAGCCGCCCTTCGAACCGGGTAGCCTTTCTTTAGCGTTCCGGGGCCGCATCACTTGCTACCCAAACCCTTGCGCTGCCAAACCAAGGGTAGCCCTCTAGGTGGCGCCGGATATTGTCGGGCGTAAACACTGTTTCAGGGCAGGGCTCACCCAGGAAAATCTCAAGGTGCAGCTTGTTTCTCAGGTAGTGCAGCCGCAAACGGCTGCGCTGGGGAATCTCCCCTAAGTGTTCTGCAATAATGCTTGTAACTTCAGCACGGGAGGGTAGTTTTTCGGTTGTCGGATACTGGTCTTCGTCGTTTTCAGCATCAATGTGAAAGTTGATATCGATGATGTTCTCCAGTGAATTTCGCATGCCTGCCACTACCTGCATGCCAATCTGATGACCTTCCGATACGCTGATTTCTGGCCGTACCACTAGATGAATGTCCAGTAGAATATCTTGCCCCATGCGACGGCTGCGCAGCTCATGTACGTTAAGAACGCCGTCGGTATTGCGTGCAATGTTGATTAGCGTTTTGGTATCGTCTGCAGAAAGCCCGGTGTCCACAAGCTCCTGAACACTGTCCCAAGTAAACTTCCAGCCGATGTGAATAATGATGGCGGCAATAGCCACGGCTGCAAGCACATCCAGCCACACCAGCCCCAACATGGCGCCAACCGTTGAAACCAGAACCACCGCAGAAGAAAAAGCATCTGTGCGGCTGTGCCACGCGTTGGCAATAATGAGGTCTGAGCGTATGGCCTGGCCAATGTGTCGGGTGTAACGGAAGATCCACTCCTTACAGGCAACAGAAATCCCGGCTGCCACCAGTACCGGCCACTCGGGAATGGTATCAATATTGCCTTCAACCAGTCGTAGGGTGTTTTCCCAGGCAAGGGCGGCGCCTACGGCAATCAGAATACTGCCCAGCACCAGGGTGCCAAAGGTTTCTATGCGCTGATGGCCGTAAGGGTGGTTTTCATCGGGTTCCTGGCGAGACAGTTTCATTGCGCCGAGCACAACAAAATCGGATGCTACATCAGTAAACGAGTGTATGCCGTCAACAAGGAGCGCCTGAGAATGGAAAAGGGCGCCGCCAATAACCTTAATGATTCCAAGGAAAGCATCAAGAATCATTCCTATAACGGTAACCCGAGAAGCCGCCTTCATTTCCATCACCAGGTTTTCACGATGACGCTGAGCCGGTGAGTCGGGTTTTTGCATGAAAAGACTCCGGGTTTTCCGAATGACTACTTGATTTATGCACATCATAGCAGTAATGGTTTTTTAATGACAGGCTGTTCAGGTTTCCTTCATTCTAATCTAAAACCATAATAACTCATTGAAAATAAAGATAAAATAAATTGATCAAAAAATGATCAATCTGTAGATTGGCGCAGGTCACAAGGGATTGGCATCATTGTGGCGCAATTTTCAACAGGGTTATCCACAGATTCCGTGGACAAGCTCGTGAGAGCTCAATGATACAGATGTTTAGCTGGGTGTTTGGTTCAACCTGAGCCGCTGTGGAAAACTTGCGGTATACTCGCACTCGTGTTTTTTTGAGGAGTTTTCCGATGTACGGCGTTATCCGAAATCTGCTTTTCCGGTTATCACCCGAACAGGCCCACTCCGTTGCCTTAAACGGTCTGGACCTTGCGTATCGCTTGCGTATGTTGGGTGCTTTTTCACCGAAAGCAGAAGCGCTGCCGGTGAACGTTATGGGATTGGATTTTCCTAACCCGGTAGGGCTTGCGGCAGGGCTGGACAAAAACGCAGATCATTTGGATTCATTGGGAGCGCTGGGCTTTGGGTTTATAGAAGTGGGAACCGTGACACCTGTGGCGCAGCCAGGTAACCCGAAACCTCGCATGTTCCGGCTGCCGGAGCATCAGGCCATTATTAATCGTATGGGATTCAATAATGAAGGTCTGGCCCATATGCTGGAGCGCGTCGATAAACGACACTACCGGGGAATTCTCGGCATTAACGTGGGCAAGAACAAAGATACGCCCAATGAAGATTCCGAGGCTGATTACCGCAAGGGGATTGCTGCCGTATACACCCGGGCGGATTACATCACCGTGAATGTGTCATCGCCCAACACGCCCGGCCTGCGTGATTTGCAGTTTGGTGACCCCCTGAAAGGCCTGCTGCATGCCATCAAGGATGAACAGCTTAAATGCCAGAGCCGGTTCGATCGCTACGTACCCATCGCGGTAAAAATGGCCCCGGATATGGACGACGAAGGTGTCCGGTTTGTGGCGTCTGCCTTGAAAGAAGCCGGTCTGGATGGCGTTATTGCAACCAATACAACCATAAGCCGGGAAGCGGTTGTGGGACACGCCCATGCTGAAGAAGCGGGAGGGTTAAGCGGCACACCGGTTCGGGAGGCTTCTTTGAGGGTCATAAAGGGACTGTATGCTGAGCTGGGCGACGATCTGCCAATTATCGGTGTGGGCGGCATTACCGATGGCGAAAGTGCGGCAGAGAAGATCCGGGCAGGGGCCAGGCTGGTTCAGCTTTATACGGGGTTTATTTATCGGGGGCCGGAACTCATTAATGAAACGGTTGAGGCAATTCGCGGTCTGAAATCAGCGTAAGGATGCCCTGAACTGAGTGGGCCCGCATAGCGGGCCCTTGCGGGGAAAAGACCCCGTTACTTGAGTCTTGAAAGATCAGATTACGATATCGGGATTGAAGCGAATATCACGCTGTGGTGACATTTGCCAGCTTGTGAATACCCGAAACACCGGTCATGCCATCCCATTGATCAGTGCGGCCTTCACGCCACCCATTCAACCATTCTTGTCGAACCTCTGCCTGCTTGAGAGGGCAGCTGTCTTTGGATTTACCGGACACACCGGCGAGGTAGCCCCGCTTGAATGCACGAGCGTACATATCTCTTTTCTGTCTTTTCATGCCGTTCCTCACTAATGGATTAACAGAACAAGCGTGTACACTTCTGCCGTGGCCATGGCCTGTGGAATCCCCTCCGGGATAACCCACTATTGCCAGCTTTAGCCAGAGCAGTCAGGATCCTGTTACTGAAGGGGAGTTACCCTTCCCGAACGACGCGTCAGTTACAAGGTAAGCTTAATCTTGCGCATAAGTACACCATCATTTTAGTCTATAAACTATGTTTAATAGATTGATAATGAATAAAAGATTTACCCAAACCTATGAACGCTGCAATTCCCGTGACTTACCGTGAATTGCCAAAGAATCTGGAGTTGAACTTGTCCAAATCTGTCTTTTTTGTAACCTGCCCAAAGGGAGTCGAGTACCTTTTGGCGGACGAGCTCAGCACCTTTGGTCTTGGGCTGGTAAAAAACGCACCTGCGGGCGCATGGGTAGAGGGGGCGCTGGAAGCCAGCTATCGGGCTTGCCTCTGGTCACGCCTGGCAAACCGGGTGATCCTTCATGTGGACGAAGTGGCAGCCACCAGCGCTGATCAGTTATACGATGGCGTGGTTCATCTTGATTGGCAGCAGCACATTCCGGTGAATGGCAGTTTTCGGGTTAATTTTATTGGTGAAAACGAAGAGATTCGCAATACCCAGTTTGGTGCCCAGCGGGTAAAAGACGGCATAGTGGATCGTTTCACAATGGGCGGCGGAAAGCGCCCGGCGGTAGAGGCAAAAATGCCCGATGTAATTGTATCAGCGCGGCTGCACCGTGGCCGGCTTGCATTGGGTATAGACATCAGCGGGCACAGTTTGCATCAGCGTGGCTACCGAACAGAGAAGGGGTTGGCACCGTTGAAAGAAAACCTTGCAGCCGCGTTGCTGATGCGTTCCGGTTGGCCAGACATTGCAGCCGCTGGTGGCGATTTTGTCGACCCCATGTGCGGCTCTGGCACACTGGTTATTGAAGCCGCAATGATGGCGCTGGATATTGCGCCGGGACGTCGCCGTGACGGGTTTGGCTTTGAAAACTGGCTCGGGCACCAGCCAGAAATCTGGCTTTCACTGCGTCAGGAGGCCGAAAAGCGCGCCTACGAAGGCAAGCAGGGCAGAATACCAAGGTTCCTGGGATTCGATCAGGACCACCGAGTCATTGCCACGGCGCAAAATAACGCTCAGCGGGCAGGCCTTGATAGCCTGATTGAGTTTCAGGCCCAACCGATTGAGGAACTTGGCTTGGCAGCCGATTTGTCTGAGGCGGGCCTGGTTCTGGTAAATCCTCCCTATGGCGAGCGGCTAAGCGACAGGAGGGCCCTTGCCGGCCTGTATGAGTCACTTGGCGACGCTGTAAAAAGGGCTGCGTCAGGCTGGCGCCTGGGTGTGTTTACCGGCGCCCCGGAGTTTGGCAAATCCATAGGCCTGCGCAGTTTTAAGCAATACAAGCTGTTTAACGGCAAGCTGCCGGCGCAGCTTTTACTGTTTACCGTCGATGAAGCCAGTGTGCGCACCCCTCGGGAGCCCGCGGCGCCAGGTGAAGTTTTGCCCCGAATTGCCAATGAAGAACGCGCGGCCATGCTGCGCAACCGGTTAAAGAAAAACATGAAAACCGTGGGTCAGTGGGCCCGCAAGCAGCAGATAGGCTGCTACCGCCTGTACGATGCAGATATGCCGGAGTTTGCACTGGCTATTGATATCTATGAAGGCTGGGTGCATGTGCAGGAGTACGCCGCGCCCAAGTCCATTGATGAGCGCTCCGCTAAAGAGCGCTTGTCTGAAGCCCTGGCTGTTATACCCGGGGCACTGGGCGTGGAGCCAGAACGAATGGTCTGTAAGCAACGCCAGCGGCAGTCGGGCACTAACCAGTACGAAAAACAAGATGTTAGCGGTGAGTTTTTTCGGGTGCAGGAACACGGTTGCACCTTGAAGGTTAACTTAAAAGATTATCTGGATACCGGGTTGTTTCTGGATCACCGTCCGGTTCGCCGTTGGATTCAGAATAACGCTCAGGGTAAGCGTTTTCTTAATCTGTTCTGTTATACCGGAGCCGCTACGGTACATGCCGCTGTTGGTGGGGCCAGCCGCTCACTGAGCCTGGATTTGTCGAAGACCTATGTGGGTTGGGCTGAGGATAATCTGGCACTGAACCGGGCAGACCCTCGCAAGCACAAGGTGGAGGCGACAGACTGCCTGGCTTGGTTGGCGGCAAAGCCCAGGCCTGACCAGGTTTTCGATCTTATCTTCATGGACCCGCCAACCTTTTCCAACTCGGCCCGTATGGCGGGCGTGCTGGATATTCAGAAAGATCACGCCAAACTGATTCGCCAGGCAATGGCCAGGTTAAGTTCAGACGGTTTGCTGATTTTTTCCAATAACTTCCGTCGCTTTAAGCTTGATGAAGTGCTGGTTTCGGAGTTTGAGGTGGAAGAGGTTAGCCGCAGCACTCTGGATAAGGATTTTCAGCGCAACGCGCGCATTCACCGGTGCTGGCATATTCGGCAAAGCACCTGACGTTTGGCTCAAGTACAAACGCCAGATGCGTTAAAACTCGTACTTGAGGCCGGTGGAGAACTGAAAGATATTGGCATCTGTGCCGGTATCTTTCAGTAGTTTTCCACCCTCAAAAACCAGGAAGGTGTCGTTCAGAACTTCAACATCAAGCCCCACTACCCAACCAACGCCAAAACTGCTGTCTGGAAAGTCGCCTTCCAGTTCACGAAACTCAGCATTTCGCTTTTCTTCCGGGTAGCCTAGCTTGCCGGTTCCGTGAATGAACGAGAACCCCGCCTGGCCATAAACGTTGGCGTAATGGGTGACAGGGTAGTGCAGGCCTATGTACCAGCTGGCAAAGTAATCGATTGAAAGGCTAAAATCGCTGCCAGGCACTTCTGCATCCCGATAACCTCCCCCCGCTCGAAACTCTGCATGAAACAGGTCGTTCAGGTGGCTGCCCGCTATCAGCGTGCCACCTGTTCCGGTGGCACTTTCCTTGGATACGGTACCAATAGAGCGGTGATTAAACGCTGTTACCAGTAAGCCAACGTAGTGCTTGTCTTCCCGGAGGGATTCCTGGGCCAGAGCGGTATGGGCAAAAAGCAGACAGGCAGGCATCAATACGAGTGCTGCCGGTGTTCGCAAAACCTTGTTCATTATTATCGGGCTTCCTGACGTAGGCGGTTACGGCATGAGTTTGCCTTGTGTAACCTATTGTTACGTCGACCCGTGTCACATTTTAGTCCTCCTCGAACAAGCCTTCCTCCTGGGCCATCCTTAACAGGGCATAAACGCCATTTTCTGGCAGTTGTGGCTCGAGGCTATCCTCAAACAGCAGTTCGCGGCGTCGATCTTCCAGCACATCGCTGCTCAGCCCTACAGTTAGCTCGGTGATGGGTGCGATTTCAAAAGGCGGCTCCTGGTTCATGGCACTGAAAATAAGGTCAACCAGTATTTCATCCGGGTCCAGGCCATCTGCGTATACTGTCTGGTCTGGCAGGTCCTGGTGCAGTTCATGCACAAGTTCCAGCAATGGCACGCCCTGTTCTTCAAGGTAGTGCAAATCGAAATCACCCAGGTCGCCGTCTTCGGGCAGCCAATCGTCTGCGGGCGCAATCACCACAGTTTTCATCTGGCCATTTTCCAGTGACCAGGCCATGGCAGTTGGAAAAAGAACATCGTCAGTTTGGCAGTATTCGATGTCTATAAATCTGGGTGCTGGCATGTGGGGCTCCGTTTTTTGAGTTAAGGCTGATGCCTGCTGGGCGGTATGAGGTGTTGAGGCTTCATGCCATACTACTGCTATTGTTACTATTCTATCAGGGACACCATGGAACACGCTGAATTCAACAAAGATTTATTGAAGTTTCTGAATGCATCACCCACGCCCTGGCATGCCGTGGCAACCATGAAACAGCAACTGGATGCGGCAGGTTTTGAGGCGCTGGATGAGAAAGAGGATTGGTCTCTTGAGCCGGGTCACGGTTATTACGTGGTTCGTAATGGCTCCTCTATCGTTGCCTTTCGCACTGGCGTTCAAGATGCCACCGCATCGGGTATTCGCATGGTGGGCGCTCACACCGATAGCCCCTGCCTGAAAGTGAAGCCCAACCCCGAGCTGCGTCGAAAAGGTTTTTTTCAGCTGGGTGTCGAAGTTTACGGTGGCGTGTTGATGAACCCCTGGTTCGACCGGGATCTCTCGCTGGCTGGCAGGGTGACGTTTCTCGATGGCAGCAACCGGGTTAACGATACCCTGATCGATTTCCACAAGCCCATCGCCTTTATTCCCAGCCTTGCAATCCACCTGGACAGAGAGGCCAACACCGGCCGCACCGTTAACCCTCAAACAGATTTGCCGCCGGTTCTGATGCAGGTTGCGGAGGGTGATACAACCAGTTTTGACGATCTGATCAAACTGCAGGCTGCCCGCCAATCCGGAGCCAAGGTTCATAAGGTTCTGGGCTATGAGCTGGGCTTTTACGATGCCCAGGAGGCCGGGTTTGTTGGTCTGCGCGATGAATTCATTGCGTCGGCCCGGCTGGATAACCTGCTGAGCTGCTACATTGGCCTGCAGGCTTTGTTGAACACCTCCGGCGATGAGGCTGCGTTGCTGGTGTGCAACGATCATGAAGAGGTAGGCAGTGTGTCTTCGGAGGGAGCGCAGGGGCCATTCCTGATTTCAGTGCTTGATCGCTGGTGTGGTGCCGGCAAGGCCAAGGCCATTGCCCGTTCCATGATGATCTCGGCAGACAATGCCCACGGTGTGCACCCGAACTATATGGATAAACACGATGAAAACCATGGCCCCATCCTGAATCAGGGCCCGGTCATCAAAGTGAACCACAATCAGCGCTACGCGACCAATAGCCGTTCAGCCGCCGTTTACCGGCATATCAGTGACGAACTGGGTTTGCCTCACCAAACGTTTGTGGTGCGCAGTGATATGGCCTGTGGCAGCACAATTGGGCCACTGACAGCTGCTAGTCTGGGGGTTACCACGCTGGACATTGGCGTACCGCAGTTTGGTATGCACTCTATTCGTGAACTGATAGGCACTGAAGATGGCTTCACGTTATACCGCGTGTTGGCGGAATTCATGCAGCGTGAGAAGGTTTTCTGAAAAAAGAAATGGCTCCCCGAGCTGGGCTCGAACCAGCGACAAACGGATTAACAGTCCGTTGCTCTACCAACTGAGCTATCGGGGAACAGCGGTGAGACGGCCGGCATAGTAAGCGCTTTGAATTAACTGGTCAACCCCCTGATATAAAAGGTCAAAATTTGTACTCTGGTATGGCTCGGCAATATCGTCCTCCTCGCTGGTTGCGCAGTGGTCATTTGCAATCCGTATGGCCGTCATTATTTCGCAAGGTGAAAGTGGCGGAGCCTGAAACGGAACGGCTGCCAACAACCGATAACGATGAGCTCTATCTCGATTGGCATCGCCGGGGGAACAACCGGTTAGCCATTGTCTCCCATGGGCTTGAGGGGCATAGCCGCCGGCCTTATGTGTTGGGGCTAACCCGGGCGCTGTTGGCGGAGGGCTGGGATGTGTTGGCCTGGAACTTTCGCTCCTGCGGCGGAGTGATGAACCGGCAGCCAAGGTTTTACCATAGCGGTGCCACTGAAGATTTGCGCCAGGTGGTCAACCATGGCCTGGCGCAGGGTTATCAAACCGTGTTTTTGTCTGGTTTCAGTATGGGAGGCAACCTCACGCTGCTGTATCTCGGTGAACAAGGTGAACGTGTGGACAGCAGAATCTGCGGCGCCGTCACTTATTCAGTACCCTGCGACCTGGCGGGCAGTGCGGACATGCTGGCGTTGCCCAGTCGTAAGCTCTACATGCAGAGATTTTTGAAGGACCTGCGTGTAAAAATGACCGTAAAAGCGCAAACATTCCCCGATCTTATTGATGTGTCCGGCTTTGACAGGATTCAGAGTTTTCACGAGTTTGATGACCTCTACACAGCGCCATTGCATGGGTTCAGCAGTGCGGCAGATTACTGGGCCAAGAGCTCTGCTTTGGGCCGACTGAAGGATATCCGGGTACCAGCTCTGATGGTTAACGCGGCAGACGATCCGTTTTTATCCGCAAAGTGCTTTCCTGAATCGCCTTCTGTGCTTGGCGCCCATGTGCGCCTGGATTCACCCAGGTGGGGTGGCCATGTAGGATTTGTAGAGCATAGCCCTAATGGCTATTACTGGTCTGAGCGCCGCGCACTGGCGTTTTTACAGAGTGTTATTCCAGAAGAGGGCTGAGCACCGGCCAAATGTTCTCAAGCAACATAGGCTGGGCTTCGGCGGTTGGGTGAATGCCGTCATCCTGCATTAATGTGTCTTTGTTGTAGATCCCTTCTAAAAAGAAGGGAACCAGAGCGGTATTGTAGCTGTCTGAAATCGCTGGAAAGAGTTCGGCAAACATGTGTGTGTAGCGCTGGCCGTAGTTGGGCGGTATTTGCATGCCAACCAGAACGGCTTGGGCGCCGGAATTTTGAACACGCTCAACCATCGAGGCAAGATTGGATTTGATCACCTTGGGGGGAAAACCGCGCAGGCCGTCGTTACCGCCTAGTTCAATAATAACCACTGAGGGGCTGTTCTTCTCAATCAGCTCAGGCAACCGGCGAACGCCGCCGTCGGTGGTTTCGCCGCTTATACTGGCATTTACCACCTGCCAGTTGTCCAGGCCGTTGTCTTGCATGCGTTGGCGCAAAAGCTGCACCCAGGCGGTTTCCGATGGTACGCCGTAAGCTGCGCTCAGGCTGTCGCCCAGAATCAGAAGCGTTTGCTGACCCGCCATCGCTGGCAGGGCAAACAAGGCCACGAGAAGGAAGATAATTGATCTGACGTACAGCAGCACCGTATTCATAGACAGCCTGTAACCCTTGATAAATGAACCTGTTTTTTCGGGAGCCCCATAAGCAACATGCCGACTACTAACCCTGATAGCCAGCCCCCAATGCTGCGCGTTGAACACCTGAGCCATCGTGTAAGCCTGGAAACCGATACGCTGACGATCTTGAAGGGGGTCAGTCTCAAAATCAATCGGGGAGAGTCCGTAGCCATTGTGGGCCGTTCCGGATCGGGAAAAACCACGTTGCTGGGCTTGCTTGCCGGTCTGGACACACCAACCGAAGGCACTGTTGAGCTCGACGGCTCGGTTATCAGCCGGCTCAGTGAAGACGAGCGGGCCAAATTGCGCGCTCACCGGGTAGGGTTTGTATTTCAGTCATTCCAGCTTTTGCCGGCACTCACTGCACTGGAAAATGTGATGTTACCGTTGGAGCTTGCCGGTATGGATGCGCCTGAAAAACGTGCCCGGGAGCTTCTTGAACGAGTAGGGCTGGGTGAGCGCCTTGCTCACACACCAAGGCAATTGTCTGGCGGCGAACAGCAGCGGGTGGCGATTGCCCGCGCGTTCGCGTCCAATCCGGCCATCCTGTTTGCCGATGAGCCAACCGGCAACCTGGATAACCGCACCGGTCAGGACATTTCAGACTTGCTGATGGCCCTGAACCAGGAGCAAGGCACCACACTGGTGATGGTGACTCACGATGAACAACTTGCGGCCCGCTGTGCCCGGCAGTTCCATATTGAAGCCGGTGAGCTAACCGAGCCGGCTACCCAGCTGGAGCTGGCAGACTGATGGCTGCTGCAAAAAAACTGATGTCTGTACGCCGTGATTGGCGTGAACGGGATGTGCGTGTGGTGTTGGCGGCATTGATTATTGCCGTTGCCACGGTTGCCACCATTGCTTTGTTCGCCAGCCAGTTACAACACACACTGGTGTCTTCTGCCAGCTCATTTTTAGCAGCTGATCGGCAGTTGGAAGCTGAAAACGGCCGGCCAGTGCCTGAGGAGTGGATTACCGAAGCGGCAAAGCGTGAGCTTGAAACCGGGCGCATGGTTGAATTTTCCACCATGGTGTTTGGCAGTGATGCGTTCCAGCTGGTGTCGGTAAAAGCCGTGAGCAACGAATACCCCCTACGGGGGGAGCTCGAAATCCAGGGTAGTTCAGAAGACTCTCGGGAGCAGGTGCAACATGGGCCGGCGCCCGGTGAGGTCTGGATTAACCCCAGGTTGTTACGGTTGCTGGATATGCGCACCGGCGACACTCTGGAAGTGGGAAGCCGGAACCTGACCGTGTCCCGCGTGCTGCTCCGGGAACCTGATGGCGGTTTCAGCCTTTCTGCACTCGCGCCCCGGGTAATGATGCATGTGGATGACGTAGCCTCCACCGGCGTTATCCAGGAGGGCAGTCGGGTGGAGTATATTTACCTGTTTGCCGGCACCGAAACTGCGCTTGAGAGCTACTATCAATGGTTGCAACCACAGCTTGAGCCCAGCCATGAATGGGAAGGCGTTCGCGATGGCGAAACCTTTTCACGATCTTTGGAGCGGGCTGAACGCTTTCTGCTGTTGGGCGGTAGTCTGGCGGTATTGCTGGCAGCTGTTGCCGTGGCAGTCGCCAGCCGACAATATGCATTATCCCAGCGCGATACCGTCGCGCTACTGAAAACCCTGGGCCTGGGCAGTTCCGGAATAGGTGCGCTGTATCTGAAGCGGCTAGCGCTGTGGGGCGTAACCGGTATGGTTGGTGGCCTTCTGGTGGCTGTGCCGTTGTTCTGGCTGCTCACTCAACTATTAAGTGAAGCACTCGACCGGCCGGTAGCGTTTCAACTGGATTCATCAGCCCTTATGCCAGCATTGCTTACGGCACTGGTCTCACTGTTCGCCTTCGCTTACCCGCCCATTCGGCGTTTGAAGCACGTACCGGCCATGCGGGTGCTGCGAAGTCAGCCGGGTGAAACTGGCCGCGAAGCCATACCTGATATGTTGATCGCTATTGTGGCAGTGTTTGGGCTGGTGTGGCTGTACGCCGGCGAGCTGTCATTGGTTGTGGCCTTGTTGGGCGGTCTGGTGCTGTTGCTCGGTGCTCTGGCATCGTTGGGCTGGCTTTTGGTGGCTGCACTTCGAAGGGTGCGTGGCGGTGGCCATTCCTGGCGCCTGGCCCTGGTAGGGCTTTATCGCCACCGCCGTGCCAGCCTGTCCCAAATTGCCGTGTTTGCTATGACACTGATGCTTGCGACCACGTTGATTCTGGTGCGCACGTCCTTGTTGGATGACTGGCAAGCACAACTTCCGGACGACGCTCCTAATCATTTTCTGATTAATATTGCCCCGGACGCGGTAGATGAGGTTGCAAGCTTCTGGGAAGAACGCGGCCAGCCGCTCGATCAGCTTTACCCCATGGTGCGTGGCCGACTAACGGAACTTAACGGCCAGCCGGTAAAAGAAGTGGTGAGCAAAGATCAAAGGGTGGGGGCGCTTAACCGGGAATTGAACCTGACCTGGATGACTGCATTGCCGGAAGACAACAACATCGTCGAGGGCAGTTGGTTTGAAGGCGATGATAACAAAGGTGTATCGGTGGAGGCTGAGCTGGCCGGCAAACTTGGCTTGACGTTGGGTGATGAGCTTACGTTCACCATCGGTTCTGACAAGGTTACGGAAGCTGTCACCAGCATTCGCACGGTTCAATGGGACAGCATGAAGCCCAACTTCTACATGGCCTTTCCACCAAATGGCGGCCTTACTGGTATGCCGGCTACCTGGATAACCAGTTTTTATCTCCCGAGAGATCAAAAAAGTGCGCTTAATGAGTTTTCCCGGCGCTTTCCGACGGTTTCGTTGCTGGAAATTGACAACATTATTGAACGCATACAGGAAATTGTTCGGCAGGTGACCCAAGCCATAGAGGCTATTCTCGTACTCATACTGGCGGCAGCGCTTGTGGTAATGGCCGCCGTTGTTAGCGCTACACTTCAAGATCGACAGAGGGAAGGGGCGCTGTTGCGCACACTTGGCGGTCGCCAAAGCTTGCTGGTACGAAGCACTATGCTGGAGTTTGCGCTGCTTGGTGGGTTTGCGGGCGTTTTAGGCGTTGCGGCGGCCGAGGCGGCTGTATGGGCGTTACAGTTCCGAATGTTTGAGGGTCAGTTCAGTTGGCATTGGCAAGTAGTGCTTCCCATACCTGTTATGAGCGCATTGGTGTTGGCCTTGTTCGGGCGCTGGCAACTTCGGCCGGTGTTAAGTGTTTCGCCCATGCTGTTGCTGCGCAGGCTGGAGTAAGGCCGGTTTATCGGTAGCTCGCGAGGATGGCTTCCAGTTCGCCGTTCTCGCGAATACGTGCAAGCTCGGCATTGAACTTGCTGGCAAAAGAATGCCATTCCTTGTTCAGCATTACTCGAAAGCCGTACGAAGTGATCCCTCTTTCAGATGTCGTGAACTTATCCTGTAACCCCTCTTGTTTTAGTATCCACTTACCCACAAGCAAATCGGCCACTGCGGCGTCAAACTGGTCACCGTGAAGTACAAAAGTAAACATATCCCGATCTTTGGAAACATCAAAACGGGTTATAGCGCCAGATTTAAAATGTGGCTGCAGCTCCGGGTATAGATAGCCCAGATGAGCCACTACCGTTTTTGAAAAAAGGTCTTCCGCAGACTGATAGGTTACCCCGGCATGCTTTGGCGTAAAGAACATCTCCTGTATGTTCACTATCGGCTGAGTAAAGAGGAAGTTCGCCGGCTCGTGTGTCCATTCTTTAGCTCGTGATGTGCCATCGATATCACCATTCTGAAGCATACGGTCCACGCGCTTGCGCGGGATTTGCTTAGCGACAATCTGGTATCCCAAACGTTTCGATATCAACGCAACGACATCCCACATAATGCCGGAGGGCTCTCCCTGATCCACAATCATGTAAGGCGGATAACCATTGGGCGATATGTTGAAGCGGAATACTTTTTGATCACTTGACAGGGCAGCGTGTGAGCTAGCTGCAAACGTGAGCAAAGACAGCAGGAAAGCCAAGCGTTTTGCGAAGACTGTAAGCCTGGGGTATTTTCGATGTGTCATCAGGAGGGACTCTAAGCGGCCAATACTGTCCATAAGCGAACTGCCCCGGCTTTATCCCTGCCAGAAAAGATATAATTGTTACTGTTTTGCCCTAGTACTTCAATTTTTGAGTGTAACGTTTTCAGGCTTCAGGACTTGGTGTTGAGCCCAGAAGCCTGGTATTGGGCTAAATCAGGCCCAGGCGCGTTGAAGAACCGCTCGGGCATCTTTTAGCGAAACCTCTTTTGGGTTGAACATAATGGAGCCGTCATTTATCGCCATACCTGCAATTTGGTCCAGCTGATCTTCAGTCACCTTACCTGTTTCTTTAAGCGTTCTAGGTAACTTACAGCGCTTGTAAAGTGCATCTCTGAGTATGCGAAGGGCTGAAATACTGGCTTCTGCCCGGCGACTGGCGGGCGTGGCGGCGTACACCTCTGGCCCTTCCAGGTACAGCAATAGCTCGCCCAGCGGCTCGCGTATGGTTTCCAGATTGAACTCAAGCACATAAGGTAAGTACAGGCTCATGCATAACCCATGAGGCAAGTGGCAGATGGCACCGGTGGCATGACCAAGAGAATGCACCAGCCCAACCATAGAGTTGGAAAAAGCAATGCCCGCCATGGTGGAAGCTTGTGCCAGTTCCAGCCTGCCGAGGCTGTCTTTCGGGTTATCCATCACCTGCAAGAGGGATTGGCTCACTTTTTTAACCGCTGCGGTGGCGTAGGCATCGCTCAGCGGGTTCTTGGCCATGCAAGTGAAGGATTCGATGGCATGGGTCATAGCGTCCATGGCCGTTGCTGCCGTAACGTGCGGTGGCAGAGTGAGGGTCATGCGCGGGTCGATAATGGCCGCATTTGGTAAAAGAAAAGAGGAGGTAAAAGGCAGCTTCACACCTTTGGCCTCGTCGGTAATCACTGCGATAGACGTTACCTCAGAACCAGTGCCCGCCGTTGTGGGCACCACAAAAAATGGTTTAAGGGCGCGCTTGAGTACACCGGCACCCGTGTATTTGGCAACATCATCGCCGCCTTCAGAAACCAGTATGTTTACCGCCTTGCCCGTATCAATGGCCGAACCACCACCCACAGCAATAATGGAATCACACTTTTCCTTGCGATAAATCGCCGCGATAGTTCCCACAACATCGGTTGAAGAGTCGGGTGGAACATCGTCGTAAATACTGATGATATCCAGCCCGCTTTCTTCGCAGGCTGTAATCACCGGGTCCAGCAACCCTGCAGCACGAACGCCCTTATCAGTCACAATCATTGGGCGCCTGGCAGCCAGCCCATTCAATTCGTAGGGAATATGTTCAAGGGCGGCCTTACCGGCAATGACTTTTACCGGGCAGAAGAACTCATAGTAAGTATTGGTCATCAGGCTCTCGCTGTCTGGGTAAAGTGAGTGGCAATCTTCAGGTAAATCTGAGCGGCATTGATCAGCTTTTCAGGCAAGTGCAGGTTTTCCGGGTATTCTTTCACTGCTCTTTTGGCAACAACCTTGGGCAGAATGAAAGATTCAAGCCGGTTGAGCACACGGGTCATGCGCACGGCGTAGCTCACGTCGCCATCCACCAGCATGCGGTCGTTGGCAAACGCAATGGACGTTTTTTCCTGGAATGAAAGCACTAAAAAGGCGTGGGTAACGTGTTTGAACTGGATGGATACATCTACAGGGCTGGGAGGCCGTTTGCCGTGATAACTGAGGCGGCCTTCACCAACGTGTTCCACAATCAGCTTTGGCCCATCGGGCATTACCATCATTTCAAACAGGAAACCTTCTGGCAGCGTCCAGGTTTCCTGGCGCACTTCGCGATCCACTTCGCTGACCGCCTGAAGAGCCCGGCCCATTACCTGAAACATAAGCTCGACATACAGGCGCCGAGCCTGGGAGGCCATAGGCTGGATACGTTTCGCTAACATGACCGTTTTCCGCTGTTGATTATTGATTCATTGATTTTTAGAGTTATTGCTCTAAAAGTCAATGTCCATAATGACGGTGTTAGCGAGTAAGGGCGGCCAGTTTTCGGCGTGCTTCCTCCGCGATGTCACCACTGGATTCTGCCGCTTTGCTGTAATAAGCGATGGCCTCGTCGCGTTTGTTTTCCTTTACTGCAACATCGCCAAGCCGCAGAAACGCGATAGAGGTGGGTACAACGTCGTTTGCCCTGGCCAGGTTTTCCCGTGCTTTACTCAGATTGTTGAGTTTCAGTGCGTTCAGGCCATTATATATGCGATACATAAACATTTCAGGGTACATGGACACGGCTTTCTCGAAATCTTCGGTCGCCCTGGTTTGCTTTTTCTGCTCCTGATAAATACGGCCGCGCAGGGCGTAAAACATAGCTTCGCGGGGCAGTATCTCTATGGCCCGGTTGATCTTTTTCAAAGCCGCATCCATGTCGCCCTCAGAGGCAAGCTTCATAGCCTGATCGTGGGCCTCGTAGGCTGGTTGAACCTTGCGCAGGGTGGCGGTTTTTTTCTTGTAAACATCGGCGCCCCGGTAGCCACCGCCGCCTATCTCATCAACCAGTTTGCTGTTCTCGCGGACACGTTTGCTGGAGGGGGGGTGCGTAGCGAAGAGGCCATCCACAAATCCTGCCTGTTGGCCTTCGGAAAGCCTGAGAAAAATCTCCTGCAGTTCTACCGCAGCCTGAGGATCATAACCGGCCTCTTTCATGTACAGGATACCGTAGTGATCCGACTCCAATTCATCCCCCTGGCCGTACTGAGCCAGCGCAAGCTGTGCACCTACGGACGCACCGCCCATAAGCAGGCCAGCCCACTCGTTTTCAGAAAGCGCAAAGCCAAGGCCAGCCATACCAACGTTGATCAGCATACCCTTCTGCATACGCTGAACACTGTGTCGTGCCGCAGCGTGAACAATCTCGTGACCCAACACAGAGGCCAGTTGCGCCTCATCTTCAAGCTTGGTCAGCAAACCGCGGTTAACGGCAATCTTGCCACCAGGCAAAGCCCAGGCATTGGGCACACTGCTATTGAGCACAACAAACTCGTAGGGCAGGTCAGGGCGATCACTTTCCCGGGCCAGCTTGTTGCCAACTTCCCGAACGTACAGGGTCAACTCGGGATCGATATAAAACTGCCCGCCCTGGGTTTGTTGAGTGGGCTTATACTGTTCCGCGCCCATGGCGAGTTCCTGACTCTCGCCAATCAACGAAAGCTCATTTTCGCCAGTTACCGGGTTAACTGAGCATCCGGTAAAAAGCAGCATAAGTGCCATAACGGCGGCACAGCGTTGCAAGATGGCGTTTTTCACTCTCGACTCCTGTAATTGACTATCCTGACAGATATAATTACACGGCTAATTCCGGCTTTAAATACCGAAGGCCCAAAACCCACACACGAACCACAGGTTTGTTCTGAATGGACGATCAAAACCGAACCGACCGGGTTACCCGGTTTATTGAATCGCTTAATCAAGCCAAAGAGCTTGGCCTGGCTGTTACCGAAACCACCGGGAACAGCCTTACTCTGTGCCTGCCATACAGCGACCGGATTATCGGCAACCCGGATACCGGCGTAATACACGGCGGTGCCATCACAACGTTGATGGATACCACCTCCGGATCTGTTTTTATATGTGCGCTCGACGAATTCGAGCTTTGCCCCACGCTGGATCTGCGAGTGGATTACATGCGCCCGGCCGAACCATGCAAGCCCGTATATGCCAGGGCCGAAGTCTATAAAATGACCCGAAACATTGTGTTTACCCGATGTGAAGCCTACCAGGAAGGTGGCGAAACAGTGGCTAACTGCGTGGGCACCTTCATGCGCATAGGCCCGCAAGCCTTGCCAAAAGCCTACCGCGAACAAATTACCGGAGGTTCGCTATGACCGACCCGGAAATTCTGCGCTACACCCGCGAAACAGGCGATTTCTCGCGTTTGATCCAAAGCATTCCTTACGCAGACTTCATTGGCGTGGAGTGTGACCAGTTCGGCGACGACCTGATCTTCCGCCTACCGGCAAAAGACCAAAACCTGGGCAACCCAGTTTTACCCGCCATTCACGGCGGCGTAATCGGCGGTTTTATGGAACTTTCTGCCGCGATCTACTTAATGCTGGCTCAAGAAACCGTTCGCATGCCTAGAATCGTCAACTTCTCTTTGGATTACCTGCGCGCCGGCCTAGATCGCGAAACCTACGCAGAATGCCAGCTAACCCGACAGGGAAACCGGGTAGCAAACGTAATGATCACCGCCTGGCAAAAATCCCGCTCCACGCCTATTTCAACCGCAAGAGCGCACTTTCTGTTAGAAGACTGATCTGGTTCGCCCCCGGGGCCTTGAAATGCCCCGGCCTGCCCCCACTTTTGCTGCAAGATCAAATTAAAAGCTAGACGACGCGGGAGCAAAGGGCCTTTCAAAAACCGTGCGGAGCCATGGGTAAAGAGCTGTCGCTCTTTACGGGCTGGCCAAGGACGGCCAGCCCAGGACTCTCACTGCGACGCAGGAGCAAGAAGCAGTGAGAGGTGGAGCCGAGCGTACAGGGATGTATTCACAGCGTGTTTTGGAAAGGCCCTTTGCTCCCGCGTCTTCCCCCCAAGTTTGCAGCAGGAGAGACAAATAAAATGACGGTTGAAACGCAAAAAGAAACCCTGGGTTTTCAGACAGAAGTAAAACAGCTACTTCAGCTGATGATCCATTCCCTGTACTCGAACAAGGAAATCTTCCTCCGAGAGCTAATCTCCAACGCCTCCGATGCCGAAGACAAACTGCGCTTTGCGGCGCTTAAAAACGACGGCCTGTACGAAGGCGATTCCGATCTGCAAATCCGCCTGGATTTCGACAAAGACGCCAAAACCATCACACTGGCCGATAACGGCATCGGCATGACCCGTGATGACGTGGTACAAAACCTGGGCACCATCGCTCGCTCCGGCACTGCAGAATTCCTGCAGCAGCTATCCGGCGATGAGAAAAAAGACAGCCAGTTGATCGGCCAGTTTGGTGTGGGCTTTTACTCCGCCTTCATCGTTGCCGACAAAGTAGACGTGTTCACCCGCCGTGCAGGTGCACCGGCTGAAGAGGGCGTTCACTGGCAATCTGCCGGCGACGGCGAGTTCACCATTGAACAGGTTGCCCGCGAAAAGCGCGGCACCGAAATAGTGATCCACCTGAAAGATGAAGCCACCGAGTTTGCCGACGGCTCACGCCTGCGCAACCTCGTGAAGAAGTACTCTGACCACATCTCCTTCCCGGTGATCATGAAATCCGAGCCGACGGAAGAAGGCGAAGAGAGCAAAGACGAAACCGTTAACGACGCAACTGCCCTGTGGACTCTTCCCCGTACCGAAATTAAAGACGAGGAATACAAAGAGTTCTACAAGCACATTGCTCACGATTTTGAAGACCCACTGATCTGGTCGCACAACAAGGTTGAAGGCAAGCTCGACTACACCAGCCTGCTGTATATCCCGGCCCGTGCGCCGTTTGATATGTACAACCGCGACGCACCCCGTGGCCTGAAGCTATATGTACAGCGCGTATTCATCATGGACGACGCCGAACAGTTCCTGCCGCTTTATCTGCGCTTTGCCAAAGGTATCGTGGATTCCAACGACCTGTCCCTGAACGTATCCCGTGAGATCCTGCAGAACGATGCTACGGTAGACAGCATCCGCACCGCACTGACCAAGCGTGTGCTGGATATGTTGTCGAAGCTGTCCAAGAGAGACGCAGACGAGTACCAGAAATTCTGGGGCGAGTTTGGCACGGTTCTCAAAGAAGGTGCGGCTGAAGATTTCGGCAACCGTGAAAAAATCGGCGGCCTGCTGCGCTTTGCGTCTACTCACACAGGCGAAGAGACCCAGAACGTGTCTCTGAACCAGTACATCGAGCGGATGAAAGAGGGTCAAAACAAGATCTACTACATTACCGCTGATAACTTCATGGCTGCCAAAAGCAGCCCGCACCTGGAAGTCTTTCGCAAGAAAGGCATCGAAGTGTTGATCCTCTCTGATCGTATTGACGAATGGATGATGGGTTACCTCACCGAGTACGACAGCAAGCAGCTGCAGGACGTGGCCCGGGGTGATCTTGATCTTGGCGAGGTGGAAACCGAGGAAGACAAGAAGCACAAGGAAGAAGCCGCAGAAGAGCACAAAGACCTGCTTGAGCGTATCAAGACCTCCCTTACCGACCGGGTGCAGGAAGTACGGGTAACCAACCGCCTGACCGATTCACCGGCGTGCCTGGTAGTGGGTGACTTTGATATGGGTGCCCAAATGAAGAAGATCATGGAAGCGGCGGGCCAGAAGGTGCCCGACAGCAAGCCGATCTTTGAAATCAACGTGGATCACCCGCTGGTTCAGCGTCTGGAAAGTGAAAAGGGCGATGAGCGTTTCAGTGAGCTCTCCGCGGTTCTGCTAGACCAGGCCACACTGGCCAGCGGCGAGCAATTGCAGGATCCGGGCGCCTATGTAACCCGCCTGAACCGTCTGTTGCTGGAACTGGCTAACTAAGCGCCATGCATCAGATTATTGTGGACATAAGCATCAGCCCTGAAGAGTGGATAAAACTCTACCAGGGCGTTGCCATCGATGTCCGCACCACGGCCCGGGACGGACGCTCCGTCCGCTTCCCGGCCCGTATTCTTTCCCGCTTTTATTTGCGCGACGGCGTTCGCGGCTCCTTCCGAATTGTGTTCAATGAACAGGGCAAGTTTGAGTATATCGAGCGCATTTAACGAGTCCTCTATTTTAATAGCGTTAAGCTATAGAGATCTTTTCCCGAATTGATTATCCAGACCGCGATTGCAGTGGCTCAATAGTGCTTGAGGCTTATACCGAAACAAGCGTTTGGGGAAGAATTGTTAAGCACGAACTTTGGCTTATCCATTCTCGAACGCTTTAGTAACTCCAAGTCTGGGTATAAGCTGTTTAACAGTGTTATGAACTGCGGAGGAATTTACCATGACCGATGAAAAGTCGAACAAAAGCAAATGTCCGGTATCACACCTGACAACCGCCTTTGGTGCTCCAGTCGCCGACAACCAGAACTCGATGACCGCTGGCAAGCGCGGGCCCGTATTGGTCCAGGACGTGTGGCTCAACGAAAAGCTCGCCAACTTCGTGCGCGAGGTCATCCCTGAGCGTCGTATGCACGCCAAAGGCTCTGGTGCGTTCGGCACGTTCACCGTCACCAAAGATATTTCCCGCTACACACGCGCCAGTATTTTCAGCGACGTAGGAAAAAAGACCGAAATGTTCGCCCGCTTCAGCACGGTGGCAGGGGAGCGGGGCGCGGCTGATGCCGAGCGTGATATTCGCGGTTTTGCGTTAAAATTCTACACCGAAGAAGGCAACTGGGACATGGTGGGTAATAACACCCCTGTGTTCTTTCTGCGGGATGCCAAGAAGTTTCCGGATCTGAATAAAGCAGTAAAACGCGATCCGAAAACCAACATGCGCTCCCCGACGAACAACTGGGATTTCTGGACGCTTCTGCCCGAAGCTCTGCACCAGGTAACTGTGGTCATGTCGGATCGGGGTATCCCCAAAAGCTTCCGTAATATGCATGGCTTCGGCAGCCACACCTACAGCTTCTGGAACGAGGCAGGTGAGCGTTACTGGGTGAAGTTTCACTTCAAAACCCAGCAGGGCATCGAGAATCTGACCGACGCCGAGGCAGCAGCGGTTGTTGCTGATGACCGCGAAAGCAATCAGCGGGATCTTTTTGAGGCGATCGAGCGTGGCGATTTCCCGCGCTGGAAAATGTATGTACAAGTCATGCCAGAAGCCGACGCGGAAACCTATCACGTTCACCCGTTCGACCTGACCAAGGTATGGCCAAAAGCGGATTACCCACTCATCGAGGTAGGCGAATTTGAACTGAACAGGAATCCGGAAAACTACCACATGGATGTTGAGCAGGCGGCCTTCTCGCCAGCTAATCTTGTGCCTGGTATCAGCGTGTCTCCGGACAAGATGCTGCAGACGCGGCTTATCAACTACCCGGATTCGCAGCGGTACCGCCTGGGCGTAAACTATCAACAGGTGCCAGTGAATGCTGCCAAATGCCCGGTTATGAGCAACCACCGGGATGGTATTGGCCGGGTGGATGGCAATTACGGTAGTTTGCCTCACTATCAGCCAAACAGCTTTGGTCAGTGGAAAGATCAGCCAGAATTTGCAGAGCCACCGCTCAAGATTGATGGCAATGCGGCCATGTTCGATTTCCGCGAGGATGATGACGATTATTACAGCCAGCCGCGTGCACTTTTTCAATTGATGACACCTGCACAACAACAGGTTCTATTTGAAAATACGGGACGAGCCATGGGGGACGCACCGGATTTCATTAAACAGCGTCACATCGACAACTGCACCCGTTGCGACCGGGCTTATGGCGAAGGGGTTGCCAAGGCTCTGGGTATGTCGGCCAAGTCGCCCGATGAGCTGTCTGCCGACCCCGAATTGGCAGAGTAATATCGACCTGCAATGAAAACGCCCTCAAGAGGAGTGGGCCAAGTCCGTTCAATAGGCAGGTAGCCTTTACTACCAAAGCGAGCGCGAATTGCCTACAATCGCGCTCGCTTCTTTGAACACATTCCTAAATACCCGGAGACTTCATGCGGATAATTCTTGCCCCGATGGAGGGGTTAGTTGACGCACCTATTCGTGAAACCCTGACCAAAGTTGGTGGTATCGACCGGTGCGTAACCGAATTTATCCGCGTGACCCGGACCCCGTTACCGCCTCGGGTTTTCTATAAGTACGCGCCCGAGTTGTATAACCAGTGCTTTACGCAGGTAGGTACACCCGTGGCGGTTCAGCTTTTGGGTTCAGACCCACAGAGCATGGGCATGAGTGGGCTCAAAGCTGTGGAGTTGGGTGCTGCTCAGGTAGACATTAATTTTGGCTGCCCCGCCAAAACCGTGAACAAGCACAAAGGCGGGTGTGTGCTCATGCGTGAGCCAGAACTGATGCATGAGATTGTAGCGGCGGTTCGCAAGGCTGTTCCTGCGTATGTATCTGTAACGGCAAAAATGCGCCTGGGATATGACGACCGCTCTATGGGCGTTGCCTGTGCTCAGGCGCTGGATGCGGCCGGAGCAGAGGAAATTGTTATCCATGCCCGCAGTAAAGTGGATGGCTACAAACCACCGGCTTACTGGGAAGAAATCGCCAAGGCACGGGAAGCGGTGAAGGCTAAAGTAATCGCCAATGGTGAGATTTGGACCGTGGCAGACTACTGGCGCTGCCTTGAGGTTACTGGCTGTGAGGATGTGATGATTGGCCGCGGCCTGATTGCCAGGCCAGACCTGGCGTTGCAAATCAAAGCCAGCCAGCAGGGCGCACAGGTAGCAGATATGACCTGGCCAGAAGCCGTGGCACTGGTAAAAGAATACGCCAGCGTGCTTCAGGGCTGGCTGGAGGACCGGTTTGTAACCGGTCGCATCAAGCAATGGCTGAACTTTTTACGGCAAGGGTTTCCCGAAGCAGAAGCTCTATGGCCGCAGGCCCGGAAGTTTCGTGAGGTTGCGCCCATGCTGGCATGCCTTGAACAGGTTGTTCCTGCCTCGGTTATTACTTCCAGGGCTGCCATTCAGGCAGCCTGACCTCCTGCTTAATCTTCCATATCAGGCGCGTACTGGCCTTTCGTTGCAAGCCCGTTCAGCCGTGCCCGCTTAAGCATCGCTGATTGGGTTTCTGAGCTGTTGTTCAAATTTCCGGCCCAGGCTTTCTGAGCGGGTTCCTGCAACGCGCGGCCGTAGGAAAAACTCAGGTGCCAGGGCAGTTGGCCAAGACTGTTGAGGGCGTTCAGGTTGAGCGTCGCTTCTTCGGGCGTTTGTCCGCCAGAAAGAAAACTGATCCCCGGAACCGCCGCCGGGACAACGTTGCGGAATACCCGCAAGGTGGCCTCTGCCACCGCCTCCGGAGATGCCTTTGCGCAGGCTTTGCCGGGCGTCACCATACTTGGCTTCAGTATGATACTTTCCAGCTGCACACGGTGGCGACGAAGTGCATTGAACACTTCCGCAATCACCGACTCGTTCACTTGTGCAGATCGTTCAATGGTGTGATCCCCATCAATCAAAACCTCCGGCTCCACAATCGGGACAATGCCCATCGACTGGCACAGTGCCGCGTACCTGGCTAGCATTTCAGCGTTGGCTTCCATTGCGGCGCGAGACGGCAGCGTGTCGGCAATGTTGTACACACCGCGCCACTTGGCAAAGCGGGCACCCTGGTTTTTGTAGGCTTCCAGTCGGTCGTCCAGGCCGTCCAGGCCATAAGTTATTTCATCACCGGGGGCGTTGATCAGAGACTTCTTTCCCTTATCTACCTTAATGCCTGGAACAATGCCTTGGCTTTCCAGCAACTTTGCCATGGGTAGGTTATCCAGGCTGTTTTGCCCCAGGGTTTCTTCAAAAAGAATCACACCACTGATGAACTCACCCAGCCCCGGCGTGGAGAAAATCAGGCTGCGATATTCCCGGCGTTTATCCTCTGTGGGCTCCACATTAACGGCCTTGAAGCGCTTGGCTATGGTGGGGTGGCTTTCGTCGGCGGCAAGAATGCCTTTGCCTGGCTGGACAAGATCCTGAATGGTTGAACGTAATTCGTTTTGAACACTCATACTAGCTCCCTCGTTGTTGCAGCTGGGCTATCGCAGCTGGCTATCCTTACTACCCCGGCGGTTAATGCCGCCTGCTGACGTGTCTTGCTTTTCCAGTTCTGCCTGGCAGTTTACACATAGCCGCACGCCGGGAATGGCTTTTCGCCGAGCTTCCGGAATAGGGTTGTCGCACTCTTCACAGAACTCTGCGCTTTCACCCGTGCTTAACCGGCTACGGGCCTCGGCAACGGCATCCTCCACACTGGCATCAATCTGATCCTGAACGGCCCCATCGCGGGCCCAGCCACCAGCCATAATGTTGCTCCTGCAAAGTGCTTGAGGTTTCAGCATACCAAAGCTGCAGTGATCGGGCTAAGGTGTGGGGGCGTAGCCTTAACAGCGTAATCTACAGCTCATACATAAAGAAAGGAACGAAAATGTCTGCACTGACAAATACCTCGCGCCGTGGTGGAAAGTGGCCGTTAATTATTGCCTGGCTTGCCATTATTCTGCTGTTGACAGCCGCCGTGTTAATGGCTGGTTCCGGGTATGCGTACAAAGCTGAGTGGATTGGGTTAGGTAAATCTTTTGTATGGTTGAGCCAGGGAGCAAAGCTCTCGGTAGCGGCCGCCGTAGTGGGTGTTTTTGCACTGATTTTGGGTGCCGTTTGCCGCCGTTGGCGCCCGGCGCTGGTGGGAGCATTGGTAAGCCTGGCGGTGGTAGCCATGATTGCTATGCCTATGCAGCTTAAACAACGTGCCCAGAGTGTGCCGCCTATTCACGATATTACGACCGATATGGAAAACCCTCCGGCTTTTAAGGCGCTGGCCACCGCCCGGGAAGAAGCGCCAAATGAAGTCGACTACCCAGGAGCAGATACAGCGCGCCAGCAAAAAGCAGGCTACCCACAGCTGAAACCGATTACCCTCAACATGCCATTGGCGAAAGCCATGGATAATGCGATAGCGATCGTCCGGGCTCGTGATTGGGATATTGCAGACACAACCGGCAATACCATCGAGGCGACGGCGACGACTCGCTGGTTTGGCTTCAAAGACGATGTGGTTATCCGTATGACAAAACTGGCAAGCGGCGTAAAGGTTGATATGCGCTCCGCCTCAAGGGTGGGGACGAGCGATGTGGGCACCAATGCCGAACGAATTCAGACCTTTCTGGAAGATTTGGAAAAACAGTAGTGTCGTTGTGGATGCACAATGCAGGTATACTCGGGACGTATAGGATTTTGCCGCTTCTTTCCACAGGTTGGCGGGCCTAACTCCTTAAGTGTGACCCACAATGAAAGCACCACTGCGTCTTCGTTATCAAACCATTGAATTCGGAAACGTGGATATTCACGTTTGCACCCTGCGTGATAACCAGCAATTTGACGACCCTAACGACGTTGCCCTCAAGTTGGGCATTTCATCCGCCACCTGGCCGCTCTTTGGCATAATCTGGCCATCCAGCATGGTACTTGCCCATTACATGGCCGTTCACCAAACCGCGGGCAAGCGCATTTTAGAGATTGGCTGTGGAATGGCGTTGTCCAGCCTGTTATTGAATCAGCGCCATGACGACATCACAGCGACAGATTACCACCCGGAGGTCGGTTTTTTTCTTGAGCGAAACACTGAGCTGAATCAGGGAAGGGCCATAGGGTATCAGCGGCTTGATTGGGCAGATAAAACCAGCGATCTCGGTGTGTTCGACATGATCATTGGCAGTGACCTGCTATACGAAGACGAACATATTGGCTTGCTAGCCGACTTCATCCACAAGCACTCAAATCCCACCTGTGAGGTGATTCTGGTTGACCCCGGCCGAGGCCGCAAAAACAAATTCAGTCGGCGCATGGAAACCCATGGTTATAATTATTCCCACACAAAGCCCCAGCATACCGATTATCTTGAACGACCTTTTAAAGGGCATATATTGAGATTTTGGCGGGGCGATGTGCAGGGCTGGCCCGGTGATCATCCGGATGAATAAATCGAAACATGCAAACCATTGTCAAACGAAGACGCCTGTGACAAGTTGTAATTGGCATCGCGAGTTGCTGTAGGAACGGCAAATCGCATGCACAGGTCTTTCACTTGGTGGTTTTTTAGACGCCGCCCGTTTAAAGCGAGGGAATGGTTATGAACAACGACATTGTTGAAGGTAACTGGAAGCAACTGAAAGGCAAGGTACGCGAAAACTGGGGCAAGCTAACAGACGACGATGTAGACGAAATTGCCGGCCGTCGCGACCACTTTATTGGCAAGGTTCAAGAGAGGTACGGTATGGAAAAAGATGATGCAGAGAAAGAATGGGAAAAGCTTTCCAGGCTCTAGGCATTTATAACCGTAACTGACTGACAAAACCGGTACCTGCTTTCGTGCAAGTACCGGTTTTTTGTTTTCAGGTTGCCCCCCACGCGCAAACCTTATACTGACACCGGCCCACTGGCAGGCGTTAACCAGCGGGAGGAAGAATGCCGCCCAACATGTTTTCAACAATGGCTGCATTATAAAACGCTTCAACGGTTTGAATTTTATCTCCCCGAACGCGAAACCACACGGCCAGCCGCACATCGCCAATAGGCTCAAAGTTGGTTTGATAATCCAGAATTGCAAACACGTGCTCGCCGTCAGCACTGAGTTGACGAAGTATCAGATCTTTCTGGATGGCAGCCATACCGAACTGGTAGGACATCATGTCGTCCGGGTTCAGAAACCGCATATTTGGCCCCACGTACTCGAACCCCTCTGCAACCAGTAAGGCTTTTGCCTCATCAAATCGTTGGGCATGAATATGGGCAATGTAGTTTGCCACTAGGTCTTTCGGCTGCATGAATAAACTCCACCAATTAAAGTACCGGGATAGTACGACGCCCCAGCTTGCCTGGTTGTTGGGCTGAGCGTTGCTTCCCATCAGCCAGCATAAGCCGAAGCATGCCAGTTAATAACGAATAACGGAATCCTACCAAGGTTGTGGGCGTGTTTCCCCCGGCACGAACGTCCGAGCCCACTTCCATACTCAATTATACGATTATGTAACCTTCGCTTTGTCGGCCGGGCGGCCGTGATAGATTATACGTGCGGTTCCATTTCAGGAGGGTTGAACCGTCGCAGGCTCAATCCTCATTGCCTATTGAGGAGGCAAACCGATGTCAAACCAGCATGAAACCATCAATCCTGCCACCGAAGAAACACTTGCAACCTACACTCTGATGACCAGAGAAGAGGCCGAAGGCAACATCGAACTGGCCCACCAGGCTTTTCAGAGCTGGCGTAAAACCGGCTTCGCCGAGCGTGCCGAGGTTCTGCGCAAGACCGCGGCCCTGATTCGCGAACGCCAGAACGACTACGCCGACTTAATGACCCGTGAAATGGGGAAAACCCTGGCGGAAGGCAAGCAGGAATGCGAGCTGTGCGCTGCCATTTGCGAATACACCGCCGACCAGGGCCCCACCGTGCTGGCGAATGAGGCCAGGGAACTCCCGGGGGGCAGCGCCGTGGTCTCTTACCAGCCCCAGGGCGTGATCTACGGTATACAGCCTTGGAATTTCCCACTGTACCAGGTGATCCGCTACAGCGCGGCCAACCTGATGGCTGGCAATACGGTACTTTTAAAGCACGCCAATAACGTGTGGGGCATGGCGATGGAAGTGGAAAAACTGTACCGGGATGCCGGCATACCGGAACACGGCTTCCGCACCCTGTTAATTGATCACGAGGTGTCAGACGCGGTTATCGAGCATCCTCTGGTGCGCGGCGTCACGCTGACCGGCAGCCCCAACGCCGGGCGCATGATTGCTCAGCGTGCTGCCAAAGTACTGAAGAAAACGGTTCTCGAGCTGGGCAGTAACGATGCCTATGTGGTCCTGGCGGATGCGGACATCAAAAAAGCGGCCAAGGTCTGCGTTATGGGCCGCACCTATAACGCTGGCCAGACCTGCGTGGCGGCAAAGCGCTTTATTGTGGAAGAAGCCGTGTATGACGACTTCCGGGATGCCTGTCTGGCGGAAATGAAAAAGCTTTCCTTTGGTGACCCTACCGATAGCAACACCAGAATGGGGCCGATGGCACGCAAAGACCTGCGGGACGGGCTGCACGAGCAGGTCCGGAAGTCTGTCGATGCCGGTGCAACCTGCGCGCTGGGCGGTGAGGTTCCCGAAGGTAAAGGCTATTTTTACCCGCCAACCCTGTTGGAAAATGTGGCGCCCGGGCAGCCCGCGTATGACGAAGAACTGTTTGGCCCCGTCGCTGCGCTGATCAAGGTAAAGGATGCTGAAGAGGCTATGCAGATTGCCAATGACTCGGTTTACGGGCTGGGCGGTGGCATTTTTTCTGCCGACGAGGACAAAGCCGTGCGCCTGGCACGGGATGAGTTCGACACAGGTATGGTCAATATCAACGGCTATAACCTGGCGCAACCGAACTTACCCTTTGGCGGGGTAAAGCAAAGTGGTTATGGCCGTGAGCATGGCGGCTTCGGCCTGCGTGAATTTGTCAACGCCAAAGCGATCATGGTGACCCGGAACTGAGGCGCCGCCAGCGCCCGCCATGCACCGGAAGTAAAACCCGCGCGCAGCCGTGGTTTGGTAGTCGGAACAGGGCGGGGTGAGCTGGCGGAATCACCTCAAAATTTGTATTCGAACTTGGTGCCGAAAAACAGCGCGCTGTCGCTGTCATCCTCGAAGGCATCCCCGGGCTGGAAGAGGCCTGCCAGGGCTTCTATCTCGATCGTGTCGGTCAGTTCTGCTCCTATGGCCAAATCGACCCCATACCCCAGATCCTGATCGACGCCATTGGGGTCAGCGTCCAGGTTGCTATCGCGCAAGGTGTCGCTGGCGTGTTGCTGGCGGTATTGGTGGTAAAGCAGCTGTATCGAGATTCGCTCATGGGGGAGAAACCCAATGCCGGTGGTCAGCACACTAAGATTGCTTAACTCGGGCTCAAGTGTCACCCCAAGGTAGGGAAAATCCATGAGCCCTCCCTGCTCATGTTCGTTGTCCTGCAGGCCGGTCTGACGAAAAGCGTGGTCGACGCCATCCTCGGGGTTGTTATCGCCGCTGCCGATGGCGTATCCCAGAATCAGTGACGGCGACAACGGCGCATCGAAATGATATACGATGCCGCTATCAAAGCCCCAGCCGCGGATGCTGTCTGCTCCATCATGGCCCCGGACAACAGCCATTTCCAGCCAATAATCCGTGGTATTTACAATCTCCCCGTAGGACCGGATACCAATAAACAAGGGCCGGCCTTCGCCGCCCTCTCTCTCGCGCCGCTTGAGCAGGTAGGCTCCAAGAACCCGGTCCTGAAAGTCGTACTGTCCATAGGCATACAGGTTGTCGGTTTTGTCGACGTCGTTATGGTTGAGCAGATCCTTGTCACGCTGGCGTGTGGCAGATAATGAAAGGCTCCAGGCGTTATAATCGTACCGTATCGTCAACCCGTCGAGCTGTTCATCCTGAAGCCATTGTCTCTCGTCACGAAACAGTCGGCGGCCAAGGTAGAGCGCAAGTTCGCCTCCTGCAGGCAATGCGATTTCCTCGCTGGCCAGATAGGCTTCCGCCAGGTCCAGCCGCGCAGCTCCGGTGTCTGCTTCCGGGCCGCTTACGCCGTACTCGCGGGTCCATTCCAGTCGCACGAAACCCTGCAATTTCGGGCTCGGTCGATAGCTGGCATCCAGATTGAGTTGGGGCGCAAATACCGCCTCATTCTCATCATCGCCTGAATCAAGATTGAAGTTGCGTTCGGATTCGTACTCCAGTTCGATTTCGGCACCCAGGCGCCAGGGTGAGGCCGGCTCACTACTTGCGCCCTCTCTGGTGGCGGCCCACGCTGTTGGAGTGCAGACGATCAACGAGGCAAAAACCGTTATCCGGGCGGCCGCTTGCCCTGAGGATTGTGGCGGGCTAAGCCGGGTTTGTCTGGTCATGACGCTCCATACTGAAGAAGGCAGAGGTGCAATGGTCAATCAGCGCTGAGGTGGTATGACTGCGGCCGGGAATGATCTGGCTCAAATGAATGTGGCGTGCCAGTGCGACCAGTCGCAGACGTTGAACACGACGCTGGCTAATCCCGGGCCTGACTGTGTTGTATGCCGCCCGGAAGGCTTCGCCCTGTGGCCTGAGGGCATCCAGTCGGCCGTGCCGGCGTAACCCGAGTTCGTCCAGATGTGCCAGGAAATTGGCCAGATCAATCGCCGGATCACTGTGGGCGTAAAGGTCAAAATCCAGCAGCCAGATGGTGTCGCCATCTACCCGTACCTGCTCGGGGTAGAAATCCCGGTGTATCGAGGTGTTTGTGGTTGGCTCCAGCGACCGCATAATCCGGCCAGCGGCATCGGCGATCGCATCGAGTTGCACAGCCCGCGCAGGCAAGCGACTCCGGGCGGCGTTCAGGGCACGCACAAGAACGTTAAGTTCATCCACCATTGACCATTGCCTGTCTGCCGGAACCGCTGCTGTGTGCAGCCGGGCCAGTGCGGCGCCTGTCAATGCGGCAACGCGGGAACCCGCCCCGGGTTGCAGACGCGTTTCCAGTGAGTAACCGGGCACTTCCTCCTGCAGCCACACAGGAGGTGCGGTGATGCCGCCGTGCGCAGCGGGTACGCCAACCCGCCAGGGTGCCTGGCCATCCAGGCCTTGCGCCCGCAATGCCGTGTGCAGAGCCGGCGTGCGTGTGTCGGGACCTTTGGCGCGCAGTTTGCCCAGCAACACCCAGGGCGCCTCAGGGTCACGACGCTCGATACGATAGCGAATCAGTGCCCGCCGGCCGGGTTTATGGCGCAACAGCTCGCTGTCGACCGAAGGCACCTCCCGCGAGAGGCACATGGCCAGGCGTGGTGCTATCACATCAGGTGCAAGGGCGTCGTCGAGTGCCGGCATGCCAGCGTCCAAGGGTGGGTATGAGTGCGGGGCAGGCTGCTCGCCAAGCACGACGCTGGCCCGGGCCAGCAATCGAAAGGCCCGCTGCGGCCAGTCAGACCGGCGCTGACGGAAACCTTCTGTAACCAGCGCCAGCAGTGCCCGGGCGTGTTGAAGTGTGATGGTCGCCGCCTGGGCGGGCCCGTTGGCCGCTGAATAGCCTTCAAGAAAGCCGTCTGCAGCGTCAGACACACCGGCTGCGCCGTCGATGTGCCGGGCATCGAGCTGGGCCAGAAACGTACCTGCATCCCGTGCCGGATCGCCGGTCGCTGCGCGATCCCAGTCGATCACCACGGCCCTGGTGTTCTGAATCAGTATCTGATCAGCGCTGAAATCCCCATGGATCAGCGTTGGTGCGAAGGCAGCACGCGCCAGGCGTTCAGCAAGCGTTTTTGCCAGTGTTGCGGCCAACTGCGACAGCTGGGGTGCAAGGGGTTCAAGATCCGCTGCGCTGGAGGCGAGCTCGGTGACTTCCTCGTTACGGCTCAGTATTGCCTCAGGTCTTGGCTGCGCCTGATGTACACGCGCCAACGCCCGGCCCGCAGCCAGCCATTGGCTGCGGGTACCTGTTTCAATAGCCAGGGGCGTCGCCTCAAGCCAGCGCCACGCGATGCACCGCCGCCGGTGGGATACCCCCAGAACAGGGGCGCCGCCAAGCACCTCGGCAATCTGCGCGCCTTCCAGTGCTGCTGCGAAATCCTGTTTTGTATACGCCTTCACCAGAGCGCGGTGGGGCCAGTCGCCGATGCTGATCACCAAACGACGACCAGCCTTGTAGCGCAACAGTTGCGGATCGCCTGTCGGTTCTTGCCCCGTCAGGGCCCGCAAAAAATCGCGGCCGTGCTCAGGGTTGGCAATGCGCCTGGCGCCTTTCAGTGCCCGGTCACGACCCAGAGGCACCACGGCAATGCAGGCGCTGTCATGGAATCGGGCAGGAGTCGGGCCGCGTTGCCATTCCCGTCGGCTCCGAACCTCCGCGAAACGATCCGGCGGGTACGCCATTACCGCTACCGCCTGCAACGCGTCGCCGGACACAGGCACCAGGGCGGCGACACAACTGACGCCGGGCTTGTATCGCAGGTACACAGAACGCATGGGCGGCAAGCCGAGTGTGGCGCTCAGTGCAGACGGGTCCAGTGCCAGGTCGAGGCCGGGCAATGCGGGGTCGTCTGCAACAATTGCCTGATCACTCCGCGATAACATGATGTGTTCCCTCTCCATCTGCCGGCTGTTTGCCAGCGGGTTTTCCGTCTGCCCACAGGCTGGCGTAGCGGTCGCTCTGTGTAAGCAGCGTTGGGTGGTCGCCATCGCCAACCACGCGGCCACCGTCAAGGTGGATAATGCGTCCCGCCTGAGCCGCCAATGTAAGATCGTGGGTGATCAGGAAGGTTGTGCGTCCCTTGGCCAGACGCCAGATTGCCTCGATCACGGCGCGTTCGTTGGTTCGGTCAAGGCCAACGGTGGGCTCGTCCAGAATAAGAATTGGCGAGTGCCGCAGTGCGGCACGGGCAATCGCGATGCGTTGTCGCTGCCCGGCGGAAAGGGTAGCGCCGCGTTCCGCGATTTCAGTGTCGAAGCCATGGGTTTGAGCAGTGATAAAGTCATGGGCATTGGCCAGCCGTGCTGCCCACTCGATTTCCGCCCGGGTGACCTCGCGGCCAGCGCCCAGCGCGATGTTCTCGGCCAGGGTACCGCTGAACAACAGGGTTTCCTGAGGCACGAACGCCACATTCGCACGCCAGCTTTTCAGCGTCAGTGAACGCAGGTCCTGGCCATCGACCCGGATACAACCGCTGCCAGGATCGTAAAGCCGCAGCATCAGGCTGGCGAAGGTGGATTTGCCGGCACCCGAGGGGCCGGTGATGGCGACCGTCTCATACGGCGCGACCTCCAATGACACGTCGCGCAAGATGGACTTGCCCGCCTTATAGCCAAAGCTGACCGCCGCAAACGTCACTGCACCCCGCAATGACTTTGCCTCGGTGGCCTCCGGGGCGTCACGCACTTCGGGCTCTGTGTCGAGCAGGCCGACCACGCGTTCTCCGGCAGCCGCGGCCTTGGCCAGCCGTGCCGTGTACTTGGCGTATTCACGTACCGGCCGAAAGGTGTTCTTGAGATAGGTGATAAAAACCAGAAGGTCACCCGGCGACAGCTCGCCGGCCAGAACCTGACGGGTGCCAAACCACAATACGATCGCGATACCGACGCCGGTCAGCAGATCAACCGAGCGTTCCAGCCCGGCCGACAGGCGCTTGCCTTGCACGGCCATACGCTGTTCATTGGCGCTGGACCCTTCGAACTCCGTGGCAACGCGCTCCTCAAGGCCCAGCGCCTGAATGGTACGGATGCCCGCCAGTGTTTCTGACCCGGTTGCCGCCAGCTCGCCCTCCCGCCGGCGCTGTTTGCGGCTGACGTCGCGAATACGCCGTGACAGCCACAGCGAGACAAACCAGAGTATGGGCAACGGTGAAAGCGCCAAAAGCGCAAGGCGCCAGTCGAGCACCAGCATCACCACGCACATGCCGGTGAGCACCAGCACGCTGGCGGCCAGTGGCAGAGCGGCGGTAACGACGATTTCCTTGAGCATGCCGATATCACTGACCAGCCGCATGGTCAGATCGCCGGTGCGTGAGCGCGTATGAAACCTCAGCGACAGGGTTTGCAGATGGCGATACAGGTCGTTGCGCACGGCGGTCAGCACGCGGTTGCCGGCGAGTGCGAACCCTACGGTGGAGAGGTATTGGCACAGGGCTTTCAAGCCCATAATGACAACCAGGCTGCCGGCGCATAATGCCAGCAGCACCATGGGGTCCAGCTGCGAGGCGACGGCCGCTTCACCGGCGCCAGAAGGCACCACCCGGTCGATGATGAATTTGAGCGGCCAGGGCTCCAGAAGTTTGGTCGCCGTGGCCGCCAGCAGGGCGACCACCGAGCCGGCAACCAGCGTGCGCTGTGGGCGCAGATACGGGCCTAGCCGGCCCAGCACACGGCGCAGGCTGGGTATTGATTCGGCCAGTGTATCAGGACGTTTGCCACTCATGCTGCCGCCTCCGACGTCAGGCCTGCCAGGGTCAGGACGCGCCCGGCCACTCCTGCCCAGGTGTGATGGGCTAGCACGTTGTTACGTGCCGTCTGCCCGAGTTGCGCCCTGAGCCCTGCATTGGCGCCAAGCCGGGTGAGGGCGCCGGCCAGGCTCTGCGGATTATCCGGTTCACACAGCAGGCCCGTGTGCTCGTGTGCCACCACTTCCGGTAAATGGCCAATGCGGCTTGCCACCACCGGCAGGCCCGCCGCCATATATTCGTAAAGCTTTAGTGGCGAAAAGTAAAATGCCTGAGCTGCGCCTGTGTAAGGCGCAACCGCAGCGTGCATTCGGGCCAGGCAGTGCGGCACCTCGTCGGGCATCACGGCGCCGGTGAATTCAGCCGCGTTGGTGAGCGCCAGCGTCGCAAGCTGTGCTTCCAGGCGGGGACGTTCGGGGCCATCACCCACAATCAGCAGTCGCGCTGTGGGAATAGGCCCGGCACGAAGCAGGGCAAATGCCTCGATCAGCGTGGTTACGTCGTGCCAGGGTTTTAGCGTACCCAGAAAACCGATGGTGAAGGCCCCCGCAGGCATGGCGCGGGCTGGAAAACGTTTCGGGTTCACCGCATTGGCAATCACCTGGCTGTTACCGGCACCCAGCGCCCGGGCATAACGGGCGGCTTCAGGAGACACCGAGGAGACAGCTTTCGCTGCCACCATAGCCCGTTGGGCGCTGGCTTTGGCCTCGGCGGGCAAGGCCAGAGTGCGGTGTTGTGCCTGCTCGGCCAGCAACGGTGCATTCACTTCAAGCACACCGGGTACGCCATGCTCCGCCGCCCATTCCATCGCCGCGTGGGCGAACAGCGCATGGCGCTCATACACAAGATCCACCGGCGCCAGCGCGCCAAGCTGCTGCGCTACTGCCTCGTTGGCTGCCAGCATCTGGCGCTCACGGCTGTGGGCATCGCCTTTTGGCGCCGGCGGCAGGCGAAGGCATTGCATGGACGCCAGATCGGCTGGCGCCGGGTCATCCAGGCGCGGTGACAGCAGGATTACCGTTGCCCCACGTGCCAGAAACGCGCGCAGCATTTCCTGCACGTGCACCGACGCGCCCTTGGCGCCGAACACCGGAATGCCCGGATCGGTACAGACATAGGCGATACGCATCACGCCACCCCGCGTTGTTTGACGCGGTTTGCATTCACCGCCTGCGCGAAGATTTCCCGCAGGCAGGCCGCGTTCCGGTTGATGTCGAAATTGCGCTCGATCAGCATACGGCCGGCGTTCGACAGCCGCTGCCCCAGCGCCGGGTCTGCCAGCAGGCGGCTGATTGCCTCGGCCAGTGCCTGCGGATCACGGCTCGGCACGCACAGGCCAGTCTCGCCG
Source organism: Marinobacter sp. (assembly GCF_052091845.1). GTDB lineage: Bacteria > Pseudomonadota > Gammaproteobacteria > Pseudomonadales > Oleiphilaceae > Marinobacter. The sequence continues at coordinate 64,518 of NZ_JBQDCO010000013.1, forward strand.
TCGCGCACCAGCTCAGGAATACCGGTTATATCCGTCGACACACAGGGGGTGCCGAGCGCCATGGCTTCCAACAATACGGTGGGCAGGCCGTCGCGATTGCCATCCTCACCCAGTACGCAAGGGCAAACCAGCATTGTGGTGGTTCTCAGGGCCGACATTACCTCACCTTGAGCCAGAGGCCCGTCCAGTCGCACCGCATCCTCCAGCGCCGCGTTTGCAATCTGGGCCTGCAGTTGCGCCCGTGCTTCACCCTCACCAATGATGCGGCAGGAAACCTTGCTGCCGTTCGCCCGCAGTCGGCGAACGGCCTCGATCAGCACATCGAATCCCTTTTTTTCGATCAGTCGGCCCACCGCCAGAATCTCATGCCCGGCGGCTATGAACGGTGTTCGGGCAAACCGTTCCAGATCAAGGCCGTTATAAATGCGAACCAGCTTGCGCGCACCCGGCCCCAGGCGCTCCTGCAGGTGCGCGAGGTTGTAGTCGGAAACCGTAACAGCAGCGGCTGCGTCATTTATCTTGGCGGCCAGGGCGACCGGCTCGTCGTAGTTGTAGTAGATGTCTTTGGCATGCGCCGTAAAGCTGTAGGTTATGCCCGCCAGTCTGGCGGCCAGCCTTGCCACAGTGGTGGACACGGTGGCGAAATGTGCGTGCAGATGGACGATGCCGCGCTCGTGACAGGCCAGGGCCACGATGATCGCCTGGGCCATGTCGCGGCCGGTGGCGTCGTTGATAGCGTGCAGTGCTGCCCAGCCGCCGGGCAGAGTGTCACGGGCCTGGCAGATCAGCGACCAGAGCGTGTCGGGTGTGCGGAAGCGATCCGGGATACGGTTCACCGGCGCCCGCACCTTGCCCAGATTGTCCTGAAAATAGGCCTCTTCGACCGATCTCAGGGCGAAAATCTCGAGCTCCAGCCCGGCCGCTTCATGGGCAAGTATCTCGGTCACAACAAAGGTTTCCGAATAGCGTGGGTACCGCTTGAGCACGTAGCCCACTTTACCGCTGACGGTGTGGCTGTGGTTGGCCGACGGGCTCGGCGCATCTGTTGTGCGCGCGTCAGAAAGGTGAATGTTAGTCATGTGAATTCCTCCTTAACTCACCGCTCTGTATGAGCTGTCAGTGGTGCGGGTATCTGGTCGCGCCAGCATTGCCAGCGCCAGCGAGCGCACCCGGTCGAGCCCGTTCATATCAACCATCTGGCGAGGCTCGGGGCAGGGTGCAGTGGCGGCCAGCCAGGCATTCAGTGTTGCCGGCGCAAGATCGCCCGGGTGCAGCATGGTGGCCAGGCCGTGTTGGGTCAGTTTTTCGGCCCGCAGCAACTGCTCGGCTCTTGGCGTTACCCTGGGCACCACCAGCGCTGGCCGCGCCAGCGACAGTATTTCGCAAATGGTGTTATAGCCGCCCATGGCAACAATACGGGCGGCCCCTGCCATCAACCCGATGGGTTCGCGCACAAAATCGAGCATCACCATGTCGTCTCTGGCGGCAACCCGGTTGCGCAGGGCATTGCGCTGCGCTTCCGACATCTGGCTGCCGGTTATCAGAATGCCGCGATGGCCGGCGGGCATGTTTGCGCCGGTGAACGCATGGCAGAGGTCAACGCCGTCGCGCCCACCACCCACGGCGCACACCACGTAGGGACGCGGGTCCTCTCCCAGAACGGCCCTGCGTTCACGTTCTGCCAGTGGCGAATCCAACCGCATTCGCTGGTCGAGATAGCCGGTGTGGCATCCTTTGCCACCCAGGGAGTGTTGCAGATGACAATCCGCAAGCAGATCGTAAAAAGCCGGGTCGCCATACACCCACACATCATCAAAGTAACGCTGCACCGCTTCAAAGTTGTGTTGCTCCTGCCATTGCTTCTGCACTACTTCAGGGCGATCAATAATGTCCCGCAAACCAAGAACCAGTCGTGTACGCCGGGTTTGGTGCAGGCTGTTGAGCAGGGGGTCAAGCTCACCCAGAGCACCCCTTGGCACGTTGTCTACGATCATCAGGTGCGGATCAAACGTCAGCACGGCGGCACGGATCGTGGCGGCTCGCAACTCTATGAGTGCCTCCAGATTACCGCCCAGGTCGCGCGGCTCGTACACGCCACTGCTGGCCTTGGAATAGGCGGGGAGGGTGACGCTGTCGACCCCTTTGGGAAACTCGAAGGCGCCGGCCTCGCGCATGCCCGTAATCATCAGGATTTGTGGCACCGGGTTACAGTTTCGCAGAGCCCCCGCAAGCAACAGATTGCGCCTGAGGTGGCCGAACCCCAGTGTGTCGTGGGAATAGAGCACAATGCGGGGCGGTGACGAAGAGTGTTTCCTGCTGTTCATGATGACGTTCCTCGGAAACTGAATGCGCGAATCAATTGAAGAAACCTGCCGGTGGTGCAAGGATTACAGTGCGCACACCTATGATGCGACGGACGCGCAGTCCTTTCAATTAGAAACCCGTTAGAAAAGTGCCTTTGAACATTAGAAAGCCATTAGAGCCGCCGGGTCTTGTTGAATGCTCACAACGGATGTTACCAATGCAGATTCGCACAAAGATCTACCTCAGCCACATGGCGGTCATAGCAACGGTGGCCGTTTTTTTCGTTGTTATTATTTTCTCCCTGCGATTTGCAGATGAGCGCCGTCGTCAGTTTTCTGAATCCTATGAGCAGCTCCGGGATATCTACCTGATTGCCAACGAGGCGCACCATTTTGTTGAGCAGATTGCCGAACTGATCGCCATTGGTCCGCAGGATGCGGATATAAAACGGATTTACAAATCCCTGATGGAGCGCCTCGCGATGCAGCGGGAGACGGTCTCGAATGAAGCCGGCCGGCTTGACGATCCGGGTGAGCGCGCCGACGAGCTGCGGGAAATCCAGCTGCTGAACAACATCGGTAACGTGGTGCAAGAGCTCGACGAAGTATATTGGCGACTGGCCCAGGAACTGGCGGCCGGGCGTAAGGATGCGGCGTCGTCGCTTTACAATGCCTGGGTGGAGAATGATCTTGATGAGCAGCTGGATGCGCTGATCTATGCAGCCCTGACCCGTGAGCAGGATCGGGTAGAAGAGAGCTTCGTGGCGGCCGAGCGGTTATCCCGTTATTCGCTTTGGCTGGCTTTGAGCATGGTGCTCATTGTTACCGGGCTTGGGGTGGGTAATATCCTTGTACTGAACCGCACAGTGCTGCGCCCCATGACCGCCCTTGCCCAGGCGGCCGATGCCGTGGGGCGGGGCGATCTTTCGCATATTGTGGCAACCAACCGCACCGACGAACTGGGCAATCTGGCGCGGCGGTTCAACCGCATGACCGGCCAGATCAAGGCGCAGCGGGATGCTCTGCAGGCTACCAACGACAACCTCGAACAGCAGGTGGCCGAGCGTACGCGCGAACTGGTCGCCCGCTCCGGCGAGCTGGAATTACTCAATGCCCGCCTAAATGAGGTAGATGCCAACCGTGTGCAGTTTTTTGCCGACATCAGCCACGAACTGCGTACCCCGTTAACCATCCTTCGGGGTCAGGCCGAGGTGGCCCTGCGTAGCCGCGGTCGCGACCCGGAACAAACCCGGAAAACCCTGGAAACCATTGTGCGCAAGGCCGGCCAGATTGGTCGGCTGGTTGAAGATATGTTGTTTCTGGCACGTTCGGAGGCGGGTGCAATCACCATGGACATGCAGCCAACGGACCTGCAGGGAATGATTGGCGACGCCTTGATTGACAGCCAGACGCTGGCCCGGGACAAAGGCGTCTCCCTTGCCCCGCACCAACCCCTCGAACCGGTGATTGTGCGCGGCGATGGTGAGCGACTTCGCCAGGCCGTGTTGATCCTGGTGGACAACGCCATTAAATTTGCCCCCGAAAAAACCAGCGTGCTGATCGAACTGGCGGCCCATGAAGGCCATGCGATCATTCGGGTGCGGGATGCCGGGCCCGGGTTTTCCGAAGAAGCGACCGCCCACGTGTTCAAACGGTTCTCTGGCGGTGGTGCCAGTGCCCAGAGTAACTCGGGGCGCAGCGTTGGGCTGGGGCTGGCCATCGCCAAATGGATTATTGATCAACATGGCGGCACGATCACGGTGCAGAGCCCCCCGGGTGAGGGCGCAACCGTGGCTATTGAGTTGCCTCTTGCAGAGGAAATCGTATGACGTCCCCGCATTTGCTGATTGTTGAAGACGATAACGAAATCGCTGAATTTCTGGCAAAGGGGCTTGCCGAGGAAGGCTACAACATCAGTGTGCGCTCCGACGCACGGGATCTGTTGGCGCTGGTTAGGGCGGGCAATTACGATCTGGTGATTCTGGACCGGATGCTGCCCGGTGTCGATGGCGTAGAACTGTGCCAGACTCTGCGTGCCGAAGCCCAGGACATCCGGGTGCTGATGCTGACGGCCAAGGACGGGCTGGATAACACCATTGAAGGCCTGCGGGCCGGCACCGATGATTACATGACCAAACCCTTCGCGTTTGGTGAGTTGCTGGCTCGGCTGGAGGTGCTGTTGCGCCGTTCGCTTGCCGACCCGCCCGCCAGGGACGAAATCACTGTGGGTCGCATCAGCATTAACCTGGATATGAAAACGGCGCACCACGATGGCCAGGATCTGAACCTGACCGTAACGGAATTCACCCTGCTGCGGTATCTCGCGGAAAATGCCGGGCGAGTGCTCAACCGCACCGACATTCTTCGCGCGGTTTGGGGCTACGAATTTGACCCGCACACCAATATCGTTGAGGTTTATATTGCCTATCTGCGCAAGAAGCTGGAGCAAGCCGGCGCCTCAGGCGTTATTCGCACCTCTCGCGGCTTTGGTTATTTGCTCACCTGTGACGAATAGAGTGTTTCAGACATGACGACTGCAACCTGGTTCATATTGCTCGGTTCGCTGTTGCTGGTAGTGGGTTTCAGCGCATCCTATATCAAAACAGCACCGGTCACGTCGGCCATTGTTTACCTGATCATCGGCTTTATTCTGGGCCCGATGGGGTTTTCGCTCTTTCATTTCAATCCGTTGAAAGAGTCGGCGTTGCTGGAGCTGCTGACAGAAGTTGCCGTGCTTATTTCACTGTACTGTGCCGGTGTAAAAATGCCGGCCCCGGTCAAATTCACCCGTTGGCGCACCCCCCTTCGGCTGGCGGTGCTTTCGATGGCCTTAACCGTTGGCATTGTGGCTTTCGCGGGCTACTACTGGTTAGGCCTGCCACTTGGCGCCGCGGTATTACTTGGTGCGGTAGTGGCACCCACAGACCCGGTACTGGCCACAGAGGTGCAGGCTCGCCACGCCGGCGACACCGACCAGCTGCGCTTCTCGCTCACCTGTGAAGCGGGGATCAATGATGGCAGCGCCTTCCCCTTTGTGATGCTGGGGCTCGGCTTGTTGGGGCTGCATGATTTGGGTGACAACGGCTGGCGTTGGCTGGCGGTAGACGTGGTCTGGGCCAGTGGAGTTGCCACCGGAATCGGGATTCTCGCTGGCAGTGGTATGGGCTGGCTGGTTCAGCGGACCCGCAAGACCTTTACACAATCAGAGTTCGTGGAGAATTTTCTCGGCCTCGGATTGATCGCCTTCGCATATGGCACCAGTGTGGCCGCGGGTGCGTGGGGGTTTCTGGCTGTGTTCAGCGCTGCGGTGGCGCTGCGCCACACAGAATTGAAACAGGTTGGCCTGCGGCAAAAATACTGCGCTGAGGCCTATGAAGAAGCCCCCGAAGAACACGAATCTGAGCCTATCGTCCATATCCACCAACATTCCCTCGACTTTAATGAGCACCTGGAAAAGCTCGCTGAAATTGTGCTGGTACTGTTAATTGGCGGGTCACTTTTCTGGGATTCCTGGAGTTGGCGGGCCGTTGGCTTTGCCGCCTTTGTCTTCCTCATCGCTCGCCCGGTTAGCGTTCACGTGGCGCTGTTGGGTAGCCGGACGCCCCTGCGTTTGCGCAATATGGCGGGCTGGTTTGGGGTGCGCGGCATCGGGTCTTTGTACTACTTGATGTACGCCATTCAACACGGGCTGCCTGAAGACATCGCCCTGGATTTGATACATCTTGTACTGGTTGTGGTGGCACTTTCCATTGTTGCGCATGGGGTCAGTGTTAAGCCCGCCATTGCCCGTTTCTGGCGGCCACAAGACAGCCAGTAGGTCTTCGGGGTTGCCGGGTCAGTATAACGTTGCTGAAATTTTGAGCGGCGGGTAGGGCGGCGGCTTGCCGACCTAAGCTATTCCGTTTCGCCATGACGCGAGCCGGGCGCAGTCCCCAGTAAGGTTATCAACTCGTCCATGGGGGCCGGCCGGCTGAAGTAATAGCCCTGGAACCGCAGGCAGCCCATGCCAATCAGGGTGTCAGCCTGATCCCGCCTTTCCACCCCTTCGGCAATCAGGCTCATGTTGTGGCTCTGGGCAATCGCGACGATGGAACGAACCATGTTGGTCGCCTTCTCATCATCAACAATGGCATCCACAAAGCTCTTGTCGATTTTCAATTCGTCAAGCGGCAGCCGCCGTAGCAAGCTGAGGGAGGAATAGCCGGTGCCAAAATCATCCATGGCGACCCGTATACCGTGTGCCCGCAAGCCGCGGACAGTATCCAGGACCTGTTGAAAGTTGCCCATAGACAGGGTTTCGGTGATTTCCAGTACCAGGTGACGGGGTGAAACACCATGGGCCTCCAGCGCTGCCAGTACATTGTCGACAAAATCCACCTGGCAGAACTGAATGACTGATATATTGATTGCCAAATCCAGAGGCTGGCCGTGGCGCGGGGTCAATTCTCTGAATTCCTGCAAGCTGCTGCTCAATACAAAGTTGCCCAGGGGGATCATCAGGCCACTGCGTTCTGCCACTTCCACAAACTCGGCCGGGGAAACAAAACCAAGCTCTTCATCCTGCCAGCGAACCAACGCTTCCAGGCCGGTAACCGTGCCGTGTTGGTCCACCTGTGTTTGATAAACCATGTGCAGAGCGCCGGAAACCAACCCAAACCTCAGCCTTTGTTCAATGGTAAGCCCCCGAAGGTAGGCGGTTTCCATCTCAGGTTGATAAACGCACACCGCCGTTTGGCTCAGTTTTGCCTGAAACAGTGCAAGATGGGCGCTGCGAATCAGTTCGCCCAGTACCCTGCCATCCTCCGGGAAGCGGGCAACGCCAATTCGAACACCCACCTGCAAATGCAACCTTCCCACGGCAAAGGTTTGTGCAAGGTTCTGAACCAGAGAGGCGCAGGCTGTCAGTAACTGGTTGGTATCGGTGTTGGGGGTTAAAATCATGAACTCATCGCTGCCCAACCGGGCCAGCTCATCGGACCCGTGAATCAGGCCGGTCAGGCGGCGACCGAACTCAATCAACATGTCATCGCCGTGTTTCAAGCCAAAGCGGTCGTTGATGCCGCTGAAGTTATCAATGTTAATAACAATCAGGCTGAAGGGTTTGTTATGACCGAGCAGACGTTCGAGACGGTCCAGCAGCCCGGCCCGGTTCAACAGACCTGTGAGGTCATCATGTCGTGCCTGATAGAGCAGTTCGCGCTGGCGGGTCAGCTCAGCACGGTCGATCACCCGAAAAAGCGCATAAAGAATGCCGACAATGATCACAAACCCCGAGACGTAAAACAGAACTATGCCGAACAACTGTCTGTACAGTGGAGAGAAAGCTGTTTCGGAGATGGTCCAAAGCTGATACTCGGAATCGTAGATGGCCGCTGCCAGATAGTCGGTATCGTGGCGTCCCGAAAAATAGATGACCGCCCGATTGCCCGCCACTATCTGTTGTTGTTTGCTGGGCCCAACCGGGGGCTCAAACAGACCGGCCTTGGGGCCCGTTTCTGCTTCGTTGTAGTGAATGTCTGCGTATTGCTCAGGACCGACATTGTGCTTCGACATAAACTGCACGTAGCGGTCATTTTCCCGGAACAGAATGACACTGTCCTCCTTGCTATCGTGCAGTTGCTGATTGAATATCAAGCCTTTGGAGCCCAGTCTCAAGCCTGCCGTCATTACGGCAATGGGAAGGCCGTCAGGTGAACGCAGGGTCTTGCGCACCGGGATAACCCATTCGTTCAGCGCGCCCACATAATAGGTGCGCCCGACCACCATGCGATCTGATTCGAGTGCCCGATTAAAACTGGCGACCGTTTTGGGGTTGGCGCGGAGGTTGGGTACTGTATATGGGTCAATGTTGGAGCTGACCCGAATCAGGTTGCCGTTCATGTCGGCAAGTCCGAACGTGATGAGGGCGGGGTTGGTCGCGAGAATACCGTCCAGCAACGGCATAACGCCCCGGCCCTGGAATACATCGCCGGAATACAGAAGTTCTCGCCCAATAACATCCAGAACCAGTTCCTGGGTGCGCAAAAAACTGTTGACCGACTGGTAAACCAGAGTGGCCCTGGACTTATGATAAGCCGTTTGGTCCGAGAGAACAGATTGCCAGCGTTGGTACAGGAGCGCTGTGAGTATCACCGCGCCAAGCAAGACGGTCAGCAGGAACAGCGCCCAGATGTTTCGTTTTAGTACAGCCAAAAATTAAATCCATCAAGCGCGGTGTGTATGAAGTTTCACGATCTACAGCATTGTAAAATATTTTGACAGTTGACGCACTGTCCGGTCTCAAATCCGGGCTTGGTTGGTAGCTTTAATCGTCGCATTCCTGCCTGTTTAGTAGAATCGGCCGGTTTAACCCATTTGTTCAGTTCAATCGGTACCTGATCCGCCGCGGGATACCTACTTGTCTAGCTGAATAGGGGCGAGCCAGTCCGGCGGCGGCAATTTGGGTAGTATGGCCTCCACGTCAATGGTGTAGGTAGCGAAAAAAGCTTCCGCAGCTTCAATCAGAGCCGCCTCGGCTTTGAGGATACCAAGATAGACTGGTAATTCGGCATCGATCAACTGCGTGCTGTAACGGTTCGAATCGACTTTTGCCAGCAGTGCCAAAAATCTGAACTCTGTTTCGTTCATGACGATGTAGTCGCACCGTTTGCGCAGAAACATGCCCAGCATCTGTTGAGCATTGTACGCGTCATGGCGGTGCAGATTGTTGCCGATCCGACGCTCGAGTTGGTCACTGTATACAAACCATCTGCGCAGGCAAATACTGCCCTTCAGGTCATCGAAGGAGTCCGGCTGTCGTCCAGGTTGCGCGAACACGCGGTCACGCCAAGTTAACACCGGCCCGACCGCATGCATCCGATCCGGCAGCGGCATCCATCGCGGGTTGGCGAAAACTGCGTTAGCCAGTCCTTCTTCCAGGGCCCAGGCGTGGCGTTTGCGCGCCATCGGGCGGAAGTCGGCTTTGATACCGGTCTCCAGGGTGAACTCATTGATCACCTCGACCAGAATCCCCTTGTTAAGGTCATTATCGTAATAAAACGGCAGAAAGCCCTGGTCCGACCCCATAATCTGGAGCGTTTGGGATGAAACGGAAAGGGACATGAATGCTGCGATGATCAGCAGACCTATTCTCATTGGATCGTCCTCCCATCGATCGATGTGGGAAGACCATCTCTTGTTCGACGTTGCCTTGGCCGGTTAAAAGAGAGCCTGTAAAAAACTCTGTGTAAATCGTTTGGGAAACAGCAGCATTGTGCCATGTTACTTTACCGTCCAATGCCCGTTGGAGTCCGTCGCAGCACATCCGCAAATAATCACAAGGGTGCCTACGTAAATGGCGAAAGTAGCCGGCTCGATCATAACCCTGAGATGGCCACTCACTCAAAGCTTTTTCTGCATTTGACGCTTGCAGCATGCGCGCCTGCATTGGTTATGTGGTGCGCGGTGCAAACATGATGATTGCCATCCCCACCAAAGCAACAGCTGAGCCAACCAAATCCCACGCAGTTGGACGGATGCCATCCACTGTCCAAAGCCAGAGTATGGCCATGAAAATATAAACGCCACCATACGCAGCATAGACTCTGCCCGCCGCGGTTGGGTGCAGGGACAGCAGCCAGGCAAATGCCGCAAGACTCAGCGCACCCGGCACCAGTAGCCAGGCAGTTTTACCCTCGCGAAGCCAAAGATAGGGCAAATAACAACCAACAATCTCCGCTAAAGCAGTGACGAGAAATAAGCCAACGGTTTTCAACTCAGACAAAAACACTAACTCCTTGGTAAAAACACATAATGAGGCTGTAGAAAAACTCTGGCCGCTTTTGGGAGTCACATCCTACGTAAAAGATCGGTCGCTGTGCGGCCGTTGGTTATGCTCTGTGCCCGATTCCCGAACCCGAGTTCCATGGCCGAATATTTTCCAACTGATCTTCTAGGGCACCTTCAGCAATTTCAGTGTCATAGGCAGCCTGAGCCCGCAACCAATAGCCATTGGTCAAACCAAAGAAACGACAAAGCCGTAGGTCGGTGTCTGCGGTTATCGAACGTTTTCCAGCGATAATCTGACCTATTCTCTGAGCAGGCACGCCAATTTCTTTGGCCAAGCGGTATTGAGAAATCCCCATCGGCTCAAGAAACTCCTCCTTCAGTAACTCGCCTGGCGTTACAGAATCAATGTTGCGCATGAGTTACCTCCTAGTGGTAATCAACAATTTCGACATCTTCCGCACCAGCCTTTGTCCAGCGGAAGCACACCCGGAATTGTTTGTTGATTCGAATGCTGTGTTGACCTCTACGATCACCGGACAGCGCCTCCAACATGTTGCCGGGCGGGACTTTAAGATCATCCAGCTGACCAGCAGACTGGAGTTGCCGAATCTTCCTTAGCGCAACGCGCTCGAAATTGACAAAGCGCCTGACGCGGCGACCGCTTGCCAGCTTCCCGGTATCCTTACACTTGAACGACATGATCATGGGAACATAGTCACGCAGTGCGTTAATAACGTCAAGCGTTAATATAGTCTGCGGCTAAAGAAGGGCATAACGTTTCACTCACCGGATTTGTGGGAGCGAAGCGAGTAAAGAACCCGCGTGCAGTGACTTGTGTACGCCGTAAGCGCCATTAAATCAGCATCCTGCCACTCTCCGCTTGTAGGGCATAAAGTGATTGGTCTGCCATTAGCACCCAAACACCGTCTTGCTCCTGAACAGGGGTGATAAATTCGCGATCACCGGTGATTTCCACATTCATTCAAATACTTGATGCGTGTCTATTGAAGTGGGGGAGGTGCACAGCGAACTGCTGCATTTATTCTATGAATCCAAGGTTCATGCAGGTACTGCATATTGGCTTCGTTGGCGAAGCCGGTATCGGCCGTAACCACCGCGCCGGTTTGATAGATGTTGTCGGCAATGCCCAGCTTTTTATAGCGCTGCTGAACCGTCTCCAGCACCGGCGTTAAAGTATGGTGTTCTTGCCCTTCGCCGAAGGCCTGAGCATCGATGATGATCTGATGTTTTTTGTCCACCGTGGCCACGCCGTTATAGCCTTGAATGGTGCCTTTACTGGTGGTCATCTTGCCGCTTTCGTTATCGGTGATGTTGCCCTTCACTTCCTTGCGTCGTTTCCCCTGGCCCATCCTTGGGCTATTCGTCTTTAGGAAACGGTCCACTTTCTTCATGGACTCATCCAGAGAGAGCACGGTTTTGGCGCGGCGAATATCTCGGTCCAGCTCGGCTTCGGTTTCGGCCTCATCCCGTTCGTGATGTTCATGCAGGTGATGGCGAATAAGCCGTTTCAGCTTGTCCCGTTTCTCACCCAGTTCTTTAAAGGTGCCAGACCATTCCTTCGCGGCGTCTGACGACATTTTGCAGCCATCGATGGCGAACAGTTCGTTGCCCAGAAGGCCCTGTTCATGGCACACCAACAGTATTTGTTCGAACAACTCTTCAATTTCATCAGCGTGAAGACTGACAAACTTGGCCAAGGTGGTGAAGTGGGGGACGGTATCGCAGGACAGTGCTTTAAAGATGATGTTGGTTTCGCAACACCACTGAATCTCGCGGCTGGACGTGATGCCCTTGGAGTAAGCAAACAGAATGATCTTCAGAAGAATGGCGGGATCGTAGGCCGTGCGGCCTGTGTCGTCGTTGCAATACTTGGGGTGAAACACCGACAGATCCAGCTTGTGCTCGACCAGGTAATGGACGGCGTGTTCAAAGGTGCCGGGTTGGAGCTGTTCCTGATAGTTGATGACGACCATGGCATCCTGGTCGTAGTTGTAGTGCTTGAAGCGGGGCATGCCGACGGCTCCTTGTCTGTTTGCTCAATCCTATCAAACCGAGGCGCGATTTCGGGGTTTTTCTACAGCCTCAACGCTTGCAGCATGCGCGCCTACGAAATGGAGCCGAAGGCGCAATGTAGTAGGCGTCGCCGTGCCTGCACTTGTTAAATTTCGACGGCCATCTGCCTGAGAGCAGGGCTATCGCCTTTCTGCACCACACCACAATCTGTTTTAGCAAACACGCACTTCATTCTATGCCCATCGATAACTGCACGAGGCTTTTCCGTGTAAAGCGTCACTGCTGATCTTGGCTCAAGACGCCTCGGAAATGCTCCGCCATCAGACGTTATAGGGTTAGGAATAACTGACCGTTTTTTCGTGCCGCTATAGAAAACTCCGATTTCAGACACTGTAACCGGAAATGCACTGAGATTTACGATATCAATACTAAGCTGAATATTCTGCGGCGCATTACCAACAGGAATCGCATGCCTTGGTAGAACCTTGAGCTTCACACGCTCCTTAGACAAGCCGACCCAGGTATTAATAACCCCAAGAACAGCACCGAGGACTGCAACAGCAAACGTTATCGTCTCGAATATAGTCATTGAAATTTAACGCTTGCAGCATGCGCGCCTACAAAATGAAGCCGAAGGCGCAATGTAGTAGGCGTCGCCGTGCCTGCATTGGTTAGCACTTGTTGACGGCAACGTATATGCTGGTAATATACTTTTATGATCAATTGGGCACAAGTCACTGACTTTGACTGGGACGAAGGCAACTCTCGAAAAAACGCGGAGAAGCATGGCGTCAACCAGTCTGAAGCGGAAGAAATCTTCTTTAATGAGCCGCTTCTCGTGCTGGAAGATTCCAGACACAGCCAAGCAGAGGCCCGGTTTCATGCCCTTGGTGAAACAGATGATGAGAGACTACTCCACATCACATTTACACTAAGGCAGAACGGTACACTGATCCGCGTGATTTCAGCTCGCGACATGCACCGCAAAGAGAGGGCTGTTTATGAGCAAGTTGAAAAAGATGCCTGAGTTTAAAACTGAAGCAGAAGAGCGAGAGTTCTGGGAGACCAACGACTCCTCAGATTACCTGGACTGGAGTCAGGCAAAACCTGCTTCTTTTCCGAAGCTGAAACCTTCAACCAAAACTATTTCACTCCGTTTGCCCGAAACACTGCTTGATCGGATCAAAATCGAGGCCAACAAGCGAGACATGCCCTATCAGTCACTGATTAAGGCTTGGCTTGCGGACGAGGTGAACGACAACCGTCGGGCTTGAGGTGCTAACGCCGAGCTCACCGGTAAATTATGAGCGCAGCGAGTAATTTATCCGGGTGCAGCATTTTGTTAGGCATTTTTAACGCGCCTAGCTTCTGCTTCCGCTAATGACTCAGAAGAAATTCTATCCATGTTTTCTGCAGTGCCTCTTAGGTCGATATTTACAGGTAGCGTGGATTCAAGCAATAACCGCAGCACCGCTCATTTATAGTGCCCCGGAATATTC
>NZ_JBQDCO010000014.1:0-75593 GCF_052091845.1 Marinobacter sp.
CTCCCACCTCTACCTGGTTACACCAAAGTGCTGCAGTTATTATCTGAATTCACGAGGAAAGGGTCCGTTCTAGCTAGTAAATCATTAGTTTCAGCATTGTATATTTCTACCTGACCATTCAAATATTTCCCTTTGGCGAATAACGCGGTATCACTTCTTACATGCATAGATTTTGGCGTTCCATCGTCCATGATATTCACGTGTTCGAGTGGATCAAAAATGAGGCGCCACTCACCAAAATCAAGAACGATGACTAGTTGAAGGATTCCGTCTTCTGAACTCAAATGAATGATTAATGAATTTTCGTGTTGTTGGACACCAGCGGGCATCAATCCTTCATAACTTTGAAATCTCTCCGAATCTCTTAATCTTAAAGAAAGACAAGGGATTTCTATTTGAGAGCCATCTTCAAGGGCTTCACCCTGCTTTAAGGATTCCACCATTTCACAACCGAGTATTTTCTCGAATCCTTCTAGTTCATAGAGATGCGTGCTGTGGTAAGTTGACTTACTTATGATACCTAATTCGCTCTCGATGGCTATTGAAGCCAATTCTTTGATTACTGATAGATCCTCACTTAATCGTTGAACTTCAGATGGCACATCGGGATCAACTGCAGGCTCACTAAAAGCATGTGCTACGGCACAACGCCCTTGAACATATAAGTACCTTCCTAAATCAGGTTGTGTCTCATTTAGCTCTTCCAAACGCTTGGTTGCTCTATAATCTTTAATTGCAGATATATTTCGATTGATCCATGATTTTTGCTCAGGCCCTCTATCGAACAAAATATTCAAAACCTTGAAGAAGCCTAAGAAAGCATAGGCTGGGCTGTTAATGCTCTGCGCTTCTCGAAATAACGCCAATGCACGACGTGATTTTTCATCTTCTGGTTCAGGCAAATAATCAGCCCTGAATTTTTTCGAAATATATCTCGAATTTGATTTTCCAACTCTCATCGGTTGCTCGCCGTTCGAGCCTACAGAAAACAACTCGGATATACCTTCTTCCTCAACCCAAGAAAGAGCACTTAAAAATCTATTTATCAAAAGCCTCCCAGACTCCATGTCAACACCAGCAGGGCAAAACAGAGAGACAGATTGTGCATCTTCATCAGTTTCTGGTCGCAGCAGATACGTACAACCGAGATACTCAATTTCCGTCTCTTCTGTTGGCCAGCCAAATTTTGCTTTGACTGCTACTGTGAGCCATTTCACGATACTTAGTCCTGCCTAACGCTTGCAGCATGCGCGCCTACGAAATGAAGCCGAAGGCGCAATGTAGTAGGCGTCGCCGTGCCTGCATTGGTTATGTGGTGCGCGGTGCAAACATGATGATTGCCATACCCACCAAAGCAACGCCTGAGCCAACCAAGTCCCAGGCGGTTGGACGGATGCCATCCACTGCCCAGAGCCAGAGTATGGCGGTAAAAATATAAACGCCACCATACGCAGCATAAACCCTGCCCGCAGCGGTCGGATGTAATGAAAGCAGCCAGGCAAATGCCCCAGGGCTCAACGCGCCCGGCACCAGGAGCCAGATAGTTTTACCCTCGCGAAGCCAGAGATAAGGCAAATAACAGCCAACAATCTCCGCTAAAGCGGTAACGAGGAATAAACCTACGGTTTTCAACTCAGACAATAGAACCGGCTCCTTGATAGTAACACATAACAGCGTATTAGACCGCACTCTTCGTTATTCAATATTATGACTTCCGCGTTTTTACGCATCGTGATTACGTTCTTTCTAAGCACTATGGTTGCAAATATATACTAAAATCAATCATTTACAACCTAAGTCTTGTCAAACTTCGTAATATCACCGCGTAATAACGAAGCGGTCACGCGAATACGGAATGTCTGTGAGTGCCAGCCACAAAAAAGGCCCGAGGCTTACGCGTCGGGCCTTATCTTCAAACTACCTTTTGAGTTAGCTCAACCACACTTACTATCCCCACAAGACAGGCAAGTAGCACACCCATCCATCACAATCACCGCCTTGGTGCTGCACTTGCTGCACATGGTGGCGTTGGGGGGGAAGTCACCGGCCTGGTCGTCGTTGGTGGCTTTTGTGCTTGTGGATTCAAACTCGGCACGCTTTTCGGCGAGAATGCGCTTGGTGGTTTCGCTCATTTCCTCGCTTTCCATCAGGCCAACAGCCTTCAGGTGCTTCTCGATAACGGCACCAATTTCCGCTACCAAAGAGGGCATGAATACGCCGCCTTTTTTGAAGTAGCCGCCGTTGGGGTCGTATACAGAGCGCAGCTCTTCCACCAGGAAGGTCAGGTCGCCGCCTTTGCGGAATACCGCTGAGATTACGCGGGTGAGGGCGATTACCCACTGGAAGTGCTCCATGGATTTGGAGTTAATGAACACTTCGTATGGCTGACGGCTTTCGTGGTCTGTGTCTTCGTTCAGCAGGATGTCGTTAATGGTGATGTACATCGCGTGCTCGGCCACGGGCGGCTTGATTTTGTAGGTGGTGCCCACCAAAAAATCCGGCCGTTCGATGTATTCATTCATCTGAACGAGCTGAGTTTCTGGCTGTGCTGCGACCTGCGGCTCGCTAGGCGCGTCTGTGTCGGCTTTCTTTACCCGGTAGCCGACGATCTGATTACTGATTTTAACTGTCATGTCTGTTGTCCTGTGTCGGTGTTCCGGATCAATACTTTCCGTATGTGCCTTCTTTTAGCGCGTCAAACAGGTTGGCGGCGGTATGCATCTCGCCGTCGTACTCCACCTGTTCGTTACCCTTCAGTTCCACCTTGCTGCCATCGTCCAGTGTGAATTCGTAAAGAGTGTTCTCAAGGTCTGTTTCTTTTACCAGTACGCCCTGGAAAGCTTCCGGGTTAAAGCGGAAGGTGGTGCAACCTTTCAGGCCTTTGTCGTAGGCATACAGGTAGATGTCTTTGAAATCCTGATAGGCGAAATCGGTTGGTACGTTCGCGGTTTTGGAAATCGAGGAATCCACCCACTTCTGTGCTGCAGCCTGAATGTCTACATGCTGTGCCGGGCTTACATCATCCGCGGTGGTGAAGTAGCTGGGCAGTTTTTTGTCTTCATCTTCTGAGAAGGGCATGGCGCCCTGGTTAACCATGTGGCGGTAGGCCAGCAGCTCGAAGGAGAACACGTCAACTTTTTCTTTGGTCTTGCGCCCTTCGCGAATCACGTTGCGGGCATAGTGGTGCGAGAAGCTCGGTTCTATGCCGTTACTGGCGTTGTTGGCCAGCGACAGGCTGATGGTGCCCGTGGGTGCAATGGAGGTGTGGTGAGTGAAACGACCACCTTTTTCTGCCAGAGCTTCTACCAGTTTGGGCTCTACGCTGGCAATTTCCTGCATGTAGCGGCTGTATTTGGCGTGCAGTACGCGGCCTTTCAGCTTGTCGCCTATTTTGTAGCCATCTTTGGCCAGTTGTGCGCACTTGTTCATCATTTTAGGGGTGATTTCGAAGTCGTCGTCCATGATTGGCGCTGCGCCTTTTTCTTCGGCAAGGGCGAGAGACTGGCGCCAGCCTTCTACGGCCATTTCCTGAACCACGTTTTCTGTGAACTGTACAGATTCTTCTGAACCGTAAGGCATGCGCAGCATGGCAAGGGTGGAGCCCAGGCCCAGAATGCCCATGCCGTGGCGGCGCTTGTAGGTAATTTCGTGGCGCTGCTCTGGTAACGGCAGGCCATTGATTTCTACCACGTTGTCCAACATGCGGGTGAAGATGCCCACCACTTTGCGGTACTTTTCATAATTGAAACTGGCTTTGTCGGTGAACGGGTAGTCCACAAACATGGTCAGATTCACAGAGCCCAGCAGGCAGCTGCCGTAAGGGGGCAGGGGCTGCTCACCGCACGGGTTGGTGGCGCGAATGTCCTCGCAGAACCAGTTGTTGTTCATCTGGTTAACCTTGTCGATCAGGATGAAGCCAGGCTCTGCGTAATCGTAGGTGGATGTCATGATGGTGTCCCAGATGAACTGGGCTTTCAGGGTGCGGTATATGCGGCACGCCACTTTGCCTTCGTTATTGACTACATATCCGTCCAGCACCGGGAAGTCGCGGTATACAAACTGGTCGGTTTTAGTCAGGTCCAGGCCTTCGTCTTCTGCTTCTTTTTCGGTAACCGGAAAGGAGAGGTGCCAGTCGTCGTTGTTACGAACGGCGTCGATGAAGTCTTCGGTAATCAGCAGCGACAGATTGAACTGGCGCAGGCGGCCGTCTTCGCGCTTGGCCTGGATGAAGTCGATCACGTCTGGGTGATGCACATCAAACGTAGCCATTTGGGCACCGCGGCGGCCACCGGCTGAAGACACGGTGAAGCACATGCGGTCGAAGATATCCATGAAGGATAACGGGCCAGATGTGGTGGCGCCAGCACCAGCCACGTAAGCGCCTTTGGGGCGAAGAGTAGAGAATTCGTAACCGATACCACAGCCGGCCTTGAGGGTGAGGCCTGCTTCGTGGTTTTTCTCCAGAATATCGTTCATGGAATCCTGAACGGAGCCGGATACGGTGCAGTTAATGGTAGACGTAGCCGGTTTGTGCGCTTCGGCACCGGCGTTTGAAGTAATACGGCCGGCAGGAATGGCGCCGTTCTTGAGCGCCCAAGCAAAGTTTTTCATGTGCTCGGCGCGTACGGACTTGTTCTCAACTTGCGCTATGGCTGTGGCAACGCGCTGAAACGTGGCGTTGATGTCCTTATCCACGGCTTCGCCGGTTTTGGTTTTGAGTTGGTATTTGGAGACCCAAATGTCGAGCGAAGTTTCCTGCATCGGAATCGTTGTAACCACTGCCTCTGCCTTAGCGTTCATTGCCACCCTCAATCTTAAGTATGTCGGTTGTCGCTGGCACCGTGGGCGGTGCCATGCTTCTTAAAGCGCCGGGAGCACCGGTATAGGTGCTAGCCCACTAAAATCACTATATGTAGGTTTATTTTCGACGAGTATAACAGGATATAGTGGTATGTGAATTTAAGCGGAACTATTGATAAGCGACTTACGGCAAAGAAAATCAATGGCAAATGACTTGCAAGAAGGAAAACTGCGGGAAATCCGGCGCTTGAGGTGCAGTGAAAAAATGCGGAAGCCAGGCTCCCGCATTTTTGCTAACCGAGCAGCAAGCTGTCGTCGTCTACTGACAGCCCGCGCTGTTTTTCAAACAGGTCCAGAAGGTCTTTCACTTCCAGGCCTTCGCGGTCCTTGCCTTTAATATCAAATACCACCTGGCCCTGGTGCAGCATGACTGTGCGGGAGCCCACTTCCAGCGCCTGTTTCATACTGTGGGTTACCATTAAAGCCGTCAGTTTTTGCTCTTCGATGATCTTGGTGGTCAGCGACAGTACGAAGGCAGCGGTTTTGGGGTCCAGTGCGGCGGTGTGCTCATCCAGCAATAAAATGTTGGAAGGCGTAAGACTTGCCATCAACAGGCTTACTGCCTGGCGCTGGCCGCCGGAAAGCAGGCCCATTTTGTCGCCCAGACGATTTTCCAGCCCCAGGTTCAGGGAGGAGAGGCTTTCCCGAAACTGCTCCATGTATTGCTTTTTTACGGCGGCACTCAAGCCCCGACGCTGGCCGCGTTTGATGGCAAGCGCCAGGTTTTCCTCAATGCTCAGTCCTTCACAGGTGCCTGCCAGTGGGTCTTGAAACACTCGTGCCACACGTCCGGCACGTTTGTGGGTAGACAGCTTGGTTACGTTGAGATTGTCGACAACAATGTTGCCGCTATCAACCAGCACTTCTCCCGCCAAGGCGTTGAGGAAGGTAGATTTGCCGGCACCGTTACTGCCAATCACGGTTACAAACTCACCCTGGTTCACGGTAAGGCTCATGCCCCTGAGTGCAGGGTTTTCCAGCGGCGTGCCTCTGCCAAAGGTAAGCCGGAGATCGGTTGCGCTGATCATGTTGCCTCCTCAGGCTTTCTTGCGGGAAAGTTTGTTAACCAGCGAATTACGGGCGCCGGGCAATACAATCGCCAGGGTAACCAGAATCGCGGTTATCAGGTTCAGGTCCTGGGCTTTGAAGCCAAGGAAGTCCGCGTTTAACGCTAACGCAATGGCCAAGCGGTAAATGATAGCGCCCACTACGCAGGCAACCAAAGCACGAATGACTGTGGTTGGTGTAATAACCGCTTCGCCGCCAATCAGCGAAGCCAGGCCGATCACGATAACACCAACACCCATGGTGACATCCGCTGCCCCCTGGCTTTGGGCGAACAGGGCACCGGCCAGACCAACCAGGCCGTTAGAGACAGCAACGCCCAGAATAATCATGGCTCCGGTGGCTATGCCTTGTGCCCGAGCCATTCTGGGGTTGGCACCGGTTGCGCGCATAGCCAGCCCGGTTTCAGATTTCATGAAGCGCCATAAAAGAATCAGGGCAATAAATACCACAATCACAAAGAGCAGCACGGGTACCTGATGGTAGGCCAAGTCCAGCGAATACCAGGGGGTGAGTACGGTTTCCTCGCCAAGTAGCGCTATGTTTGGCCTGCCCATTACGCGAAGGTTGATGGAATACAGGGCAATCATGGTGAGGATGGAGGCCAGCAGGTTCAGAATTTTCAGTTTTACATTCAACATAGCCGTAACCGCACCGGCGGCCATGCCGGCGAGTACGGCGGCACCCGTGGCCACCCAGGGGTTCCAGCCCTGCATGATCAGAACTGCCGCAACAGCCGCACCAAGCGGGAAGCTGCCATCGACCGTTAAATCCGGAAAATCGAGTACACGAAACGAGATGTAGATACCAAACGCAACCAGGCCGTAGATGAGGCCTGTCTCTATTGCGCCATAAAATGCAATTTCACTGAGCATGGGCAAGGATCACTGTGGAAGAAAAACGGGCGGCTCCTTTTGGGGTCCGCCCGTGTAGGTCAGTAGGTCGAATGTTACTTATCGCTTTTAACAACTTTTTGAGCGCCGGCAATCACGTCTTGCGACAGGGTAATGCCCATGCGCTCTCCGGCAGCCGGGTTCACGAACAGGTTGGATTTTTTCATGGTTTCGAAGGGCATGTCGCCAGGTTTTTCACCCTTGAGAATGCGTGCGACCATTACGCCTGCCTGTCGCCCGTGATCGTAGTAATCAAAGCCCATGGCCGCAACAGCCCCCCGGGCAACGGTTGCCGTGTCGGCTGCGAATACCGGTATTTTAGCGCGCTCACCTACGGAGATCACGGCTTCTGCGGCGCTGATAACCGTGTTGTCGGTTGTCAGGTATATGGCATCGGCTTTACCAACCAAAGAGCGAGCCGCGCCGAGCACTTCAGAGGTTTTGGTGGCGGCGCCTTTTTCCAGGGTCAGGCCGCGAGCTTTCGCGCGTTCTTCCAGCATATCAACCAGTGCGACCGCGTTGGCTTCGCCCGGGTTATACACGGTGCCAAGGCGCTTGGCATCCGGCATGATGCGCTGCACCATGTCCAGGTGCTGTTCGATGGGCACCATATCACTCACGCCGGTAATGTTGGCACCGGGTGCCTTGGCACTTTTCACCAGTTTGGCGCCTATGGGATCGGTTACCGCACCGAATACCACGGGAATATTGCGCGCAGCAGCGGCAACGGTTTGTGCGGAAGGAGTGGCGATAGCCACAATCACGTCTGGGCCTTCGCCTACAAATTTGCGGGCAATCTGGGCGGCAATGGCGGAGTTACCCTGGGCGCTTTCGTGCATGATTTTCAGGTTGTCACCTTCTTTAAAGCCTCGTTCGGCCAGCTCATCCTTCACGCCTTGATGAACGGCATCCAGGGCGGGGTGCTCAACAATCTGCGTAATGGCAACGACACGTGGCTCTGCAGCCTGTGAAAGACTTGCCATTGCAAGTAAGGACGCGCCCAACAGGGTGCGCAGGGTTTTCGAGGCCATATGTTATCTCCGGTTTTTTTGCTGTTTTGTTTGACGGTGGAAGAGTTTACCACAGCCCCACCACCTTAGTAGCAGGGCATGTTGTTGTGTCGCGGTCTGATCACACATTTTTTGGAAGAGTTTTGCACAGTTGCCCCAAGTCACGCTTTGACTCTCCATAATGTGTTGAAATACCCTACTAAAGTCTAAATAATGCTCCGATAAATCAAATAACGAAAGCAAGGAAGGTCCATGCAAACAACAAACAAACTTCCCCTCGATATGGTCTACCACTGGGAGACCACCAAAACGAACTCCCTCTACCTGACCCAGCCGATTGGTGATGGGAAGGTGGTGGAGTACACCTGGGGAAGGGCGGTTGATGAGGCCCGCCGCATGGCGTCATACCTCAAGTCACTGAATCTGCCTGAAAAGAGCCGTATAGGTCTGATTTCGAAGAACTGCGCGCACTGGATCATGACTGACTGGGCGATCTGGATGGCGGGGCATGTTTCCGTACCTTTATACCCAACGTTAAATGCCGACACCGTTAACTATGTGCTGAACCATGCTGAGTGTGACGTTTTATTTGTGGGCAAGCTGGACGACTGGGATCTGATGAAACCAGGCGTACCTGAGTCGGTTCGTTGCATTTCCTACCCTCTGAGCCCGCCCAACGACTTTGAAACCTGGGACGATATTGTTGCGAAGTATCCGCCTCTGGAGGAGAACGTGCAGCGTGATGGCAAGGAGTTGGCTACGATTGTTTATACCTCTGGCAGTACCGGTCGGCCAAAAGGCGTCATGCTCAGCTTCCTGAATATGGCGCATTCTGCCACCGGTGGTCTTGAGGTTCTGCAGGTTGGGCCTAATGAGCGCATGCTGTCTTATCTGCCACTGGCACATGTGTTTGAGCGCACTTTTGTGGAATTGGCCTCTGTGTATGCGGGCTTTCACTTGTTCTTTGCGGAGTCTCTCGACACGTTTGTTGAGGATATGAAGCGGGCGCAGCCAACTCTGTTCCTGTCTGTTCCCCGGCTGTGGGTCAAGTTCCAGCAGGGTGTTTTGCAGAAAATGCCACAGAAGAAACTGAATACGCTGCTTAAGATTCCTGTCTTGAACACCCTGGTTAAGAAAAAGATCCTTGCGGGGCTTGGGCTGGATAAAGTCAAGCTGGCCGGCAGTGGCTCTGCACCTCTGGCCAGCGACGTGCTGGACTGGTATCGCAATCTTGGTCTGGAGTTGTTGGAAGGCTACGGCATGTCAGAGAACTTCGCCTATTCCCACATCAATAAATTTGGCCGCTCACGCACCGGTTATGTGGGGGAAAGCATGCCAGGTGTGGAAACGAAAATCAGCCCGGAGGGTGAGATTTTAGTGAAAAGCCCGGGAAGCATGATGGGGTATTACAAGGACGAGGAGAAAACCCTTGAAGCTTTTACCGAGGACGGTTTTTTGAAAACCGGCGATAAAGGCGAAATTGATGAAATGGGGCGCCTGAAAATTACTGGCCGCATGAAGGAAATTTTCAAAACAAGCAAGGGCAAGTACATTGCACCTGCACCTATAGAAAATCGTCTGATGGCGCACCAGTCAGTCGAAATGGTGTGTGTATCCGGCGCTAATCAAACTCAGCCCTTTGCAATGATTCAGTTGGCCGAAGGCATTCAGCCGCAACTGGAAGATGCCGGTTTCCGGAAGAAACTTGAAGACAGTTTTGCTGAGCTTGTCACCAGCGTGAACAAGACAGTCGATCCGCACGAGCAGTTGGCTTTTGTGGTTATTGTGAATGACGAGTGGTCAATCGGAAACAGCTTTTTGACCCCAACTCTGAAGCTTAAGCGTAATGTGGTTGAAGATGCCTATGAGAACAAGGTGGATGAATGGTATGGGATGCGCCAGAAGGTTATTTGGCAATAACGCCTATTTTCATCGTTGAGATCAGGCCCGGCTATGCCGGGCTTTTTTCGTAACAGAGCCGACATTGGTCGCATAGGGAAAAGCGGATGGCGGGCATAGAATTGGTGTATGTCAGGAGGGATTTATGGCTCAACTTTCCGCAGTCCAGAACCGTATTCATGCAGAGATTCCGCTTTCCCGCGCTCTGGGAATTGAATTGCACTCATGGGATGGCAGTGCGTTGTTGGTTAGCGCGCCGCTTGAACTGAACAGTAATCATCAGGGTACGGGGTTTGGTGGTAGCGTCTATTCGGTGGCTGTAACCGCAGCGTGGGCGCTTATGGAGCTGGCGTTGGCAGACCTTGGCTTGAAAGGCAATGTGGTTGTGCAGACGGGCAGTATTGATTATCTGGAGCCGGTAACCTCAGATTTTTATGCCATTTGCCGGGTGCCGGGGGATGAGATTCCGGCGCGTTTCAGAAAAGGCCTTGCAAGACATGGTAAGGCAAGGTTGGACCTTACTGTTGAGGTATTTTGCGGGGCGCCAAACACCTCGCCACAGGCCGATCCGGTGGCTGTTTTTCAGGGGCGCTTTGTTGTGCAGGATGCCCGCTCCAGTATTGCGCCTCAGCTTTGAGGGTTATATCAGGCTATAGAGCGAGTGTTGGAAATTGATCTGCTCATCAGGATGATCGGGATAATACCGGCCAGAACAATAATGAGTGCCGGCAGGGCACTGTGGTACAGGCGCTCATCGGAGGCAAACTGGTATACGTAGGTGGCCAGGGTTTCAAAGTTGAATGGCCTCAGTATCAGAGTGGCTGGCAATTCTTTCATGCAGTCTACAAACACGACCAGCGCGGCGGTGATCAATGTGCCGCGAAGCATGGGCAGGTGAACCTTTACCAGTGTTTTGCCCGGGCTGTTTCCCAGTGAGCGGGATGCCATGTCCATGCTTGGGGTAATCTTCTGCAATGCGCTTTCTACGCTACCGGCCGACACGGCCAGAAATCTCACCGTATAAGCAAATACAATCGCGAATGCAGAGCCACTGAGCAGCAGGCCAGTGCTCACATCGAAGTAATCCCGCATCAGGCTGTCTAGCCAGTTATCAAAGCCCGCCAGAGGCACAATGACCCCTACGGCCAGTACCGCACCGGGCATGGCGTAGCCCAGGCTTGAAAGGCGCATGAGTACCTGCATTCCACGGGTGTTATGAAGTCTGCGGCTGTAGGCGAGGGTCACGCCGATGAGCAGGGTGGTTAGCGCTGCCGCTCCTGAGAGGAACAAGCTATTGAGAGTGTTGCGTATAAATACCGGGTTCCAGCTCTGATCAAAGTACTCCCACGCATAAACGCCCAACGTAACGCCTGGAATAACAAAGCCAAAGACCACCGGCACGGCGCAAACGGCCACGCAGATCAACTGCCGTGGGTAAGACATGGTGAACCGGCGAATCGGGTCGCGATTGTCTCTGGCGGCAAACTGTTGCTGGCGTCGCCGGGAGTAACGCTCAAGGGTAACCAGAATAACCACAAACATGAGCATGGTTGTGGCTATCTGGGCCGCGCCGCCCAGATTGCCCAGGTTCATCCAGGTATCAAACAGGCCTGCGGTGAGGGTTTGCACGGCAAAGAAATCCACGGTGCCAAAGTCGTTCAGGGTTTCCATCAATACCAGTGAAAGCCCAACCGCGACGGCAGGGCGGGCGATGGGAAGAACCACCTTGAAAAATGTGCTCAGTGCTGAGTGGCCAAGGCTGCGGCTGACCGCAAACAACGAAGGGGATTGCTCCAAAAAAGCAGCGCGTGCCAGAAGGTACACATAAGGGTAAAGCACCAGGCCAAGCATTAGCGTGGCCCCTTCCAGACTGCGAATTTCAGGGAACCAGTAATCGGCGGCGTTACCCCAGCCAAACCAGCCCCTGAGCGAATCCTGAACCGGGCCGGCGTAATCCAGGAGGCTGGTATATACATAGGCAATCACATAGGCCGGCACGGCAAACGGCAACAGCATGGCCCACTCGAAAAGTTTGCGCCCCGGGAATTCGCACATAGTAACGGCCCAGGCGGTTGATAGGCCTATCACCAGTGTAATTGTGCCGACGCCTGCCATCAGCTTTAAAGTGGTGCTCAGATAACGGGGAAGCGTAGTATCCATCAGGTGTGGCCAGATATTTTCTTCGGGGAAGAAGGCCAGAAAAATGACGGATAAAACCGGGAGGGCGACAATGGCTGTGGTTAACAGGGCGCTGAACAGCCAGTGGCGAGAAGTGCGCTTTGCCAGCAAGGGCTGGGTGAGCCCGGGGTTAACGCTGGTCGCGGCCTCGCTCATAGAGTTCCTGTTAATGAGGTTGATTGGTTAGACGTGCATTGAAGGGTGTCGATTGTAATCAGCTCAAATAGTCGCTGCAATGATTGGAATCATTTGTGGGAGTGATAGATTGAGAAAGCGAGGGCGATGAGGCCGCCCCCGCCAACAGATTTATTCGCCGTCGTAGTCTACACGGTCAACCAGCTTGACTGCCGCGTTACGGTTTTCTGCGATATCGTGCAGAGAAAGGCTGTCTGGCTGGATCTCACCCCACTCTGCCACCAGACCGGTTGGCTTAACGTTGGGATTTGCAGGGTATTCTGTGTTTGCTTTGGCGTAGATGCCCTGAGCCTCGGGTGAGGTCAGGAATTCCATCAGTTTGATGGCATTTTCACGGTTTGGCGCGCTTTTGGTCAGGGAAATACCACTGATGTTGATGTGGGTTCCGCGGCCATCGGCGTTCGGGAACACCAGGCGAACGGCTTCGGCCGCCGGGCGCTGATTTTCATCCTGCAGCATGTTGCCGTAGTAGTAACTGTTGCCGATAGACACATCGCACACGCCCTCTGCAATCGCCTTGATTTGGTCACGATCGCCGCCTTGAGGCTTGCGTGCCAGGTTGTCTTTCACCCCTTCCAGCCAGGTTTCTGTTTCGGCTTCGCCGTGATGGGTAATCATGGATGAGATGAGGGCAATGTTGTAAGGGTGCTTGCCGCTACGGGTGCAAATGCGGTTATCCCACTTATCATCTGCAAGCTCTTCATAGGTGGTGATTTCACCTTCTTCAACGCGCTCTTTAGAGGTGTAGATCAGGCGCGCCCGGGTGGTGAGGCCAATCCACTTGCCTTCCGGGTGGCGCAGGCTTTCGGGTATGTTTTTATTCAGCACATCGCTGTCCACACCCTGAACCAGATCACGCTCGACCAGTTCGTTGAGGCGTGAGATATCCACGGTCATAACCACATCGGCCGGACTGTTGCGGCCTTCGCGCTCCAGGCGCTCAGCCAGGCCCTTCTTGGCGAATACCACGTTACTCTTGATGCCGGTTTCCTGCTCAAAGGCATTCAATAGAGGCTCAAGAAGATACGCCTGGCGGTATGAATAGATATTAACTTCGCCATCTGCAGAGGCTGCAAGAGGTAGGGCTGTGAGGGCGATTGCCGCTGTAGCGGCGAGTTTCATGCGCATGGTGCATCCTTAGCGGGTTTTGGTTTGGTGTGCGTTTGTGATTGAGTGCCATCCGGGCACTGATTGAGAGTCACAAACGCCTAAAAACGCCAACCATTCTCATTTGTGTTACGCGCGAAGTCAATATTCCCTTTGGCGTACTTCGTTTAAAATAGTGTTACTCTGTTTATTGTGATTCATACGATATAATTCGCATGCACACACGTTAATCTACTATGTACCTTAGTAAAGCAGTGGACGTCGCAGATGAGTGTAGATGATCGCAGGGAGCACTTTCGTACAGCGATGTGTGCCAAGGTGAAGGTGAATCACGAACAACTGGGAGAATTTGTGTTCTCTACCCGGGATATATCTGATGGCGGCGTGTTCGTTGTGGTAGATGATGAGCCGTTCACGCCGGGAATGGGGGATAAAGTAAAGGTACAGGTGCAAGGTTTGCCCCTACCGGCACCCGTGCTGGATATGGCCGTTGTTCGTATAACCAATGATGGTTATGGCCTGCAATTTGAAGAATGTGAAGAGAGTGATAACTGACACGCATTTTTGCAGCGCCTTCCCGTGGGTAATACCTCTCTCCAGTGAGATTGTCGTTAAGGATTAACGAGAGACTCGTGATTTATTTCAGATTCCATAGTCCAGTTAAGAGCGCTATACGCTTGTTGGTTCTAGCCGGTGTTCTGGTAGCTCAGTCTGGCTGCGCGACCTACTACGCTCACTACGCTATGTTCCCTGCCGAAAACTCCCAAAAGGAGCCGAGGACCATTCGGTTGTCCTGGCATAGTGCTGAATACCCTTCCTGGTGGTTTTTATCGGATCGTGCCACACCTGTAACCCTGGAAACTCAGTGCAGTGATCGTTCCTGGCGGTTATATGACAGTACTCATGCCCAGGCGGGCGAATGTGGCAAGGGTATTCGCGCGTGTGGAGAAAGCGGGGTTGATCGGCGCGTTCATGGAGGGGAGTCGGTCAATGCCGGTGATGCCTGCATAACGATTAACCCTTCGAACCCTGAGGCGCGGATCGCAGATATATCAGGCCGGCTGGAGTTGTTGGTAGCCTGCCGGCCCGTTTCTGCAGTCAAGGGTACGGATGAAGACGAAGTTAATGTTGATTATATCCGCGCATCAACGGTGCCTTACACGGTATACAGCCGTAAAACAGAGCGCGGCACCCTGAGTGCTCGCCCGCCCAGGTTTGATCGTGCGGTATGTAACTCAGATTAATGAGTTGTGATGGCGATCACATTGCTACAAGTTGTTTCCTTTTGAGTGACATGGTTACGGTTTGTCTTTCTGCGGTTACTTTGAGCTACCAAATTGTAATGGACTATTTCCGGATACCATTCAAGAATAGTACCTGTTAAAAAACACCTGTTCAGGAGCGAATAGTGGGCGTTGGTCAGAAAAAAATAGCGGTACACGATCTGGAGGTTGGCATGTTTGTGTCAGACCTGGATCGACCGTGGCATCAAACGCCATTCCCTATTCAAGGCTTCCATATTCGTTCCCAGAACGATTTACGCGCGCTTGTTTCATACTGCAAGTGGGTGTCTGTTGATGTTGCAGAATCCCGGGATACCGTTGAGCTTTCCAGGGTGGTCCGACCGGCTTTTGGAGCTAGGGGGCAATACAAGCGAGAGGGCCGGGAAGAGCTTCATCTTCCGCCGTTGAGCATACGCGAACCCGTAAAGTACACCGACGTTACCACCCTGAAGCGGGAGATGAAGTTATCAAGGCGCCTGCTTGAGGATGCGGGGGTTGCACTTGAGCAACTGTACGCCGCGGTATCCGGTCAAGAGGCTCGGGATTTGCGCCCGGTGGCTGCGGTTGTCAGCAAAATGGTACGCAGTGTTGTTCGCCAGCCAGATGCATTGCTATGGCTTAGCCGCATTCAGCAGCATGATAACCATATATACCAGCATGCTTTGAATACATCCGTTTGGGCCATTGTGTGCGGTCGACAGCTGGGGCTCAATGAAGGTTTGCTGAACCACCTTGGTCTTGGCTGTTTGCTTTCTCAGGTTGGCAAAACACAACTGCCTGAAGAATTGCTCAGCCAGGAAGGGCAGCTTGGCCCGGAAGAGTATGCGCTTTATCGTACCTATGTTGATAAAGGTATGGCGATGCTGGAAAAGAGCGGGCTTTCAAGAGCGGTGCTGAGTGTTGTGCAAGGCCATCGTGAGCGCCATAACGGTTCTGGTTTTCCTGTAGGTGTTCGCGGCGACAGAATCCCTGTGCTGGCTAAAATTGCCGGGCTTGCAGAGTTCTTTGAATCACTTATCGAACCAAGAGAAAGCCTGGCAGAGCCTATGACACCAGCAAAAGCGGTGGCTTTGCTCTACGACATGCGAAACATTGAGTTTCAGGACGATTTGGTTGAAAGCTTTATTCGCGCGATTGGTATTTACCCCACGGGCAGTCTTGTCGAATTAACAGACGGCCAGCGTGGTATTGTCATTTCTCACTCCCCTGAACGTCGGTTGTGGCCGCGTGTGATGGTTATGACAGACCGTCATCACGAACCCTTAAAAACTGCGAGGGTTGTGGATTTGGCAAAATACAACGAGAGCCGAACGGCAGCAGACATAATCGCCATCAAGGAATGCCTGGCACATGGCACAGGGGGGTTGGACCCGGTCGGTTACGATGTAACCGGCGCGGAATCTCGCTGGAGTCTTAGTCGGCTGGTCAGTCGGTAATAACAACCCGAAGGGTTTTCCTTATCCACCGGTAAGTGTTTTCAGGTGAAAAACTTATAACGATCTCAGACTCGCCGCCCGCCGGGCCATCTGCGTAGTAGTCCACTTCTGCCATTTGTGCGCTATAGGAATGCACCACCACATCCTGTGGCCTGGTGGTAATGACCTGCAGGTCAGAAAGCTCAGCGTTACCACCTATGCGATTTATCTTTATCTGTTTATTGCTGCTGTCGCTTGCCGGGTGTCTGGCAATATGATTATCCAGGTAGAAGCGGTTTCCAATAAGGGTTGTAATCTTTTTCAGTTCACGCTTCTGATAATCCTCAGCATCTTCGGCATCCACCTCATCCATGGATCGAGCTGCCTGAATAATGCGCTGTTTTTTTGCCCGTAAGTCTTGTTTATATTCAACGTTTGGGTTCCATTCTTCATCATCTTTCGGGCGCTCGGGCGCGTTCTTTATATAGTCTTCGGTTGGGGGAGCTTCGCACAGCTCATCCCCAGCCGGATAAAAGCAGATCTGGGCAAGCAATTGGTTGGCGGGCGAAGGGGTGTCGCCGGTTGCGTCAAATTTGCGTGCACTTACGTTGAAATCAATGGGGCTGGTCAGGTTGGGCAGAGCTGCATTCAATTGCTGTATTACGCGGTCCCGAATGTCAATGCCTTTGCCCTCCCGCACGCCCTCAGACCAGTTCAGGTTGATGAGAAATCGAGTGAGGTTGTTCAGTGGTACGTTGGAGATAGCTTCGGCTTCCGTTCCTGTGTGGCCAGGCAGGCCTTCACTATCGACGGTTGGGGTTGGTAGCTGCGCCCGGATATCCGGAAAGAACTCCAGCAGTGTAACCCACTCTTGCGTGGGTACATCTTCGGCAATAAGCAGGTCGCCCACCCAAAGGCTCAGAGTTTCACCAGGGTAGTACTGAAACTGACCGTAGGCATTCGTTTTACCGGATTGGCTGGCGGTCTGGTAAGTTAAGCCGCTGATCCCCAGAGCGTTAACTGTTCCGGTATTTGTATCATTGCCATCACTGTCACCGTCGCCGCTAAAACATCCCGCGAGAAGCGGGCTGATAAAAAGCGAGGCAAGAAGCGCGCGGGGCAAGGTAAGTGATGGGCGAGTGAGGTGAATGGCAGCCATGGTTCGTCTTTCATTCCCTGGGTCTCGACCGTGCCACTGAAACCATCGTGGGCGGTCATTTGTAAATTGTTGTAACTGCATTATAAGCAGTTGCTTAAAGCTATATCGGGATACCTGTCGCAGTTTACCTATTTCGCAGATAGCGAACTGCCGCGCTTTCAACCTTGAAAAAGGCGAACATGCCTCAACTTATTAGTGTTCTGTGAACGCCGCTTTGAGAACCGGAACCTGTTATGACCCATGCTTTGGAAATTGAAGGACTCACCAAAATCTATGCCAGTGGTTTTGAAGCTCTTAAGGGAATCGACCTTCATGTGGAACAGGGGGACTTCTTTGCCCTGTTGGGCCCGAACGGCGCGGGAAAATCGACCACACTGGGTATTGTAAGTTCTTTGGTGACCAAATCTGCTGGCCGGGTGAAGGTGTTTGGTTACGACATAGATACCCATCTTTCTGATGCCAAGCGTCACTTGGGTGTTGTGCCGCAGGAGTTTAACTTTAATCAGTTTGAGAAAGTGTTTGATATCGTCACCATTCAAGCCGGCTATTACGGGATTCCCCTGAAAAAAGCGGCAGTGGCGGCTGAGAAGTACCTGAAAAAACTCGGGCTTTGGGATAAGCGTAATACGCCAGCGCGCATGTTGTCTGGTGGTATGAAACGCAGGCTGATGATTGCTCGCGCCCTGGTACATGAGCCCAGGTTGCTCATTCTGGATGAGCCCACGGCGGGCGTGGATATAGAGCTACGGCGCTCAATGTGGTCGTTTCTTGAGGAAATGAACCGACAGGGCACCACCATTATTCTGACGACCCACTATCTGGAAGAGGCGGAAGCCCTGTGCCGGAATATTGCCATTATTGATCACGGTCGTATTATCCGGAACACCAGCAAGCGAGAATTGCTGCAGCAACTCAGCCTGGAGACATTTCTGCTGGATGCCGAGGTGGCGCCGGATAAAGCCCCTGAACTCGACGGTTTTGCCACCAGATTGGGAGGCGAAGGCGTGCTTGAAGTAGATGTTCAAAAAGGCCAGTCATTGAATGAAGTATTTATTCAACTGGAACGGCAGGGGGTTAACGTCGTCAGTATGCGTACGAAAGCAAATCGGTTGGAGGAGTTGTTTATCCGTATGGTGGAGCATAATGCCACCGATGCGGGGTTGAACACGGAGGCCGTATCATGAATGCTCAGGCGCTGTTGACGGCTTATAGAACGATTGTGTTGCGCGAAATCCGACGGTTCACTCGCATATGGCCACAGACATTGCTGCCACCCGCTGTGACCATGACTCTCTATTTTATTATTTTTGGCAATCTGATTGGTTCCAGAATTGGCGATATGGGCGGCTTCGACTATATGTCGTTTATTGTGCCCGGGCTGATAATGATGGCGGTTATTACCAGTTCATACGCCAACGTGGTGTCTTCGTTTTTTTCCATGAAATGGCAACGCAGCGTGGAAGAGCTGCTGGTGTCGCCGGTGCCGAACTGGATTATACTGGCTGGCTACGTAACCGGCGGCATGGCTCGGGGTCTGGGTATTGGCGTTATTGTGACATTTTTGTCGTTAGCATTTACCCGGTTGCAAATTCATAATTTGCCAATGGTTGTGGTAACGGTGTTTTTAACCTCTGCGTTGTTTGCCGTAGGTGGTTTCATTAATGCGCTGTTGGCCACCAAGTTTGACGATGTTTCCATAGTGCCAACGTTCGTTCTTACCCCTCTGACGTACCTCGGTGGGGTGTTTTACAGTATCGATCTGTTGCCGGACTTCTGGCAGGGCGTGTCAATGGTTAACCCGATCCTGTACATGGTGAATGGTTTCCGGTTTGGCATACTCGGCGTTTCGGATGTAAACCCGTTTGTGTCCCTTGGCATGATTTTGGTGTTTATAGCGGTGTTTTCGTTTATCGCTCTTAAGTTGCTGGCCCGGGGAAAGGGTATACGGCACTGATGTTACGTGTGTTTTCAGATATATTGATTTTCAGGAAATCCTATGGCCCTTGATAACGCGCCGCTTGGCAAAAGCAGTGATTACCCGGATCGCTACGATCCTGCCTTACTTTTCCCGGTAGCCAGGGAGGAAAATCGCCGCCGCATTGGCCTTGAAGACGGTCGGTGGCCATGGTTCGGGGGAGATCTTTGGCAAGCCTGGGAGCTATCCTGGCTGCGCCCAAATGGCATTCCGGATCTGGCTTGGGCCGAAATCCGGTTTCCCGCGGCTTCGCCGTCGCTTGTGGAATCCAAGTCGCTTAAATTGTATTTGAACTCTTTAAACCAGACAGTGTTTTCTTCTGCTGATCAGGTTGTGGAGGCCGTAACAGGAGATCTATCCAGCGTTTGCGGTGCGGCCGTGAATGTTCGGCTCCTGAGCGTGGACGACTCAGGCACAGCGATCGGGCGCCCATCAGGCTACGAGCTGATTGATAACGAGACAGTCAGCGAGGTGGTGTACGACTATGCGCCCGAGTCGCTTTCTGCCCACGGGCCAGAGGTTACAGAAAAGCTTTGTTCACACCTGCTGAAAAGTAACTGCCCGGTGACCGGTCAGCCTGATTGGGGCACAGTGCTGATCAGCTATACTGGCTCAGCTATCGATCGTGCCGGGTTGTTGCGGTACATAGTGAGTTTTCGGCAGAAGCAGGATTTTCACGAGCATTGCGTGGAAACGTTGTTTACGGACATTCTTGAGCGGTGCAAGCCTCAAAGTTTAACGGTTTGTGCCCGCTATACTCGTCGTGGCGGCCTGGACATCAACCCGTGGCGCAGCACAGAACCCGAAGAGCAGGTCGGTCCAAGGTTAATGCGGCAGTAAATCAGTCCCGAACGCTGTCTTCTTCATGCCGCAGGCGTTCTGCGGCATCTTCCAGGGCACTGAGTATGCTCCTGCGTTCCTTCTCTGAGATTTTATCGGAATCCAGATACATGGCAAAACCGCTGCGTTCATGCTCCATAAAGCTCCGGTTTGGGCCCATGTCTCTGCGGAAGTCTACCACTTCGTAAATAGGTACGGGTCTGCCGAAACCTTTTACGGTGATCTCGCCTTTGTCGCGGCACATAATCCGGTCTTTGATTAATGAGAAGGTCTCGTAGGAGACAAGAATTTCCCCTGGTTCGGCAAGCGATTCCAACCTGCTGGCAAGATTTACTTCCTTGCCGATAATGGTGTAATCCATACGGTTTTCAGCGCCAAAGTTGCCTACGGTTGTGTAACCGGTGCTGATGCCCATGCGAATTTCCAGTGGCGTTTTAATGCCCTGGCTGCGCCACTTCTGGCGCATTATTTTCATGTGTTTGCGCATATCAATGGCCATGGACACGCACGCAAAGGCATCTTCCCTCTGGCCCCGACTTGTGGGGTCGCCAAAGAACACCATAATAGAGTCGCCCACAAACTTGTCGATAGTGCCGCCATACCTGAGAGCCACTTCAGACATGCCGTTAAAGTAGTGGTTCAGCAATTCAGTGAGTGCCTCTGGCTCCATTTCTTCCGAAAGCTCGGTAAAGCCTTTTATGTCCGAGAAGAAAACGGCGAGTTTTTTGCGTTGGGTTTCAAGGCGAACGTCTCGCTCCCCTGTAAAAATGGACTGCCATACCTGAGGGGAAAGGTACTTTGATAGCTTGTGTGAGAGCGCAATGGATTGTTCGCGCTGGTTTTGTATCTGGGTTTTTGCCAGCATCAGGGCACGGGCTTGTTGGTGTGAATAAAACGCTGTCACGCAGATGTACAGGCCAGTGGATAGTATCGACAGTATGCTGGTGAGTAGCGGCGATTGAAACGATTCAGCCGGACCGAAGAGGGCGAATAACGCGACGATAGACGCTATCATAAAGCCGCAGCCGATCAGAAACTGCCGAATACCGCCAATGATCAGCGCGCTGAATATAAGCATCAGGGCGACGGATGCAGAGGGAATAGCAACCAGGCCAATGCAGCCGATGAAACCGCCCCCGATAACACAATCTGCGATGAGCATTTTCTGGCGAATGCGGGGGGAGTGTCTCAGGAAGGTTCGCCGGGTAAGTAAATAGGCTATGTGAGGCCAGCCAAGCGCGCCGGCAATTAGCCACAGGTGCCATTGCTGAAACGCGCCCTGCAAAACGCCCGCAATAATAATGGCAGTTGTGGCTG
Organism: Marinobacter sp.; assembly: GCF_052091845.1. Classification (GTDB taxonomy): domain Bacteria; phylum Pseudomonadota; class Gammaproteobacteria; order Pseudomonadales; family Oleiphilaceae; genus Marinobacter. Next base: position 21,197 of record NZ_JBQDCO010000014.1, read on the forward strand.
TATACGCCAGTAGACGCCCGTTGTAATCGGGCATGGGAGGAATCGCCACTGGGCTGTTCAGGGCTTCGGATGACAAGGATTTTTCTACGCTATTGCTGGCATTGCGTAGATCTGCGGAAGCACTCATCATGTACGCGGATCACTCATGGCGCTGGAACCGTATAATTTTAGTTATGGTATGCGGAGTACGACTAAAGGTTAACAGTATTACTTATAACCCACAATTCGCGGGACACGCTTGAGTAGTACCCGATCAGAATTCAGCTACCGGAAATTTAAAATATGAGTTCAGTCACTGACTTTTTGCTCAATCGGGCATCTGAGCCACGGCTGGAAGTGCCGGCTCCGGATGTTTCCACACTTGATCAGGCCTTTGAATGCGCGGCGCGCGCGCCTGACCATGCGTTACTTCGCCCCTGGCGTTATCTGGTGGTTGAAGGCGAGGGGCTGAAGGCTCTTGGAGAGTTATTTGTAGCGGCGCATTGTGATAGCGGTGAGGAAAAGAAACTGGAAAAAGTACGCAAGAAAGTACTTCGTGCGCCTATGATTGTAGTCGGCATTGCCTCGCCAAAAAAACATCACAAGGTGCCGGAGGTAGAGCAAATACTGTCTGCAGGCGCAAGCATGAGTTTCCTGGGTCTGGCCCTGCAAGATGCGGGCTATGGCGTCATGTGGCGTACCGGTAAAATGGCTTATCATCCTGTAGTGCGTGAAGGGCTTGGCCTTGATAAAGAAGAGTCGATTATCGGGTTTCTTTATACCGGCACTGTTTCTTCCTCCAAGCCTGCGGTGCCCCGGCCGGCATTAGCCGAGTTTGTCGCACGCTGGCCAGTGTAAATCAGGCCCATGCCCCCACTGCCGATGGTGGGGGAAGCAGCTTGCCGCTTTCATTGTTGTTTGCCGTTTTCTTTCCCTTCTTTATACCTCTTTTGCCCCGCACCCTGCTGTAAACGCCCGAATTCAACGGCCCCGAAAAAACTGGCATTAGCATTGCTTTAATCATGGCATAGAACAAAACCGGCAAGGCCCAAGTCGCCGGCGACAAGCATTCGGAGGTTACATGGCGATCACTTTTGACAAGGCTCTCGGCATTCATCAACACGCGCTGGAAGCCAGAGTAAAGCGGGCTGAGGTTTTGGCCAACAATATGGCAAACGCCGATACGCCTGGCTTCAAGGCGAGGGGTGTGGATTTTCAGGCAATGATGCAAAAGGCCCAGGACAACATGAGCGGCTTTGGCATGGAAAAAACCCATGCAGCCCATATGGATACGTCGGCAGGCGCCGGAGATTCAGATTTGCTTTACCGGGTGCCAAACCAGCCTTCAGTGGATGGTAATACGGTTGACGCTCAGGCAGAACAGTCTCGCTTCATGCGTAACGCCATGGATTATCAAGCCAGTTTTCAGTTTCTGAACAGCAAGTTTACCGGCCTGACGAAAGCCATCAAAGGCGAGTAAACGCCGTTTCACGATTAGCGAAGGAGAGACATCATGTCACTGGGCAGCATCTTTGACATCGCCGGTTCCGGCATGACAGCGCAATCGTTGCGGCTGAACACTACCGCCTCAAACATTGCCAACGCAGAGACCGCAAGTTCGAGCACAGATACCACTTACCGCGCACGCAAACCGGTTTTCTCGGCTGTTCAGCAGTCACTGCTGAACCCGGACCAACAGGGCCCGCTGGGTGCCCGGACAGAAGAAGGGGCAGGGGCGGGGGTTCGCGTAGACGGCATTATTGAAAGTGACGCCGAGTTGCAGATGCGCTATGAGCCTCAACATCCGGCAGCTAACGAAGACGGCTATGTATTTTACCCCAATGTGAATGTGGTGGAAGAAATGGCAGACATGATGTCTTCCTCAAGAAGCTTTCAGATGAACGTGGATATTATGAACACGGCCAAATCCATGATGCAGCGCATCCTGACACTTGGTCAGCAGTAACGGGGCGAGGGCCGAATCATGAGTGCAGTTAACGCAACACAAGCCACTGATGTGCTGGGTAATTACAGATCCCAGACGCAGGGTGCTGCCGGGGGCAATGGCGAGCTTGGCAAGAACGAGTTCATGGAATTAATGCTGGCGCAGCTTAAACACCAGAACCCGTTGGAGCCCCAGGATAACGGCGAGTTTATTTCCCAGCTTGCACAGTTCAGTTCGCTGGAAGAAATGCAGGCGCTGTCGGGCAGGGTAGATGATGTTGTTGGGCAGTTCCGCTCTACTCAAGCGCTTCAGGCATCGGCGATGGTTGGCAAAACCGTTCTGGCACCCTCTGAAGTGGGCATTTTGGGGGCCGAAGGCGAGATTTCCGGCAACATCCAGGTCCCCGCTTCTACGGGCGGTGTGCGGTTGTCTATCCAGAATCCAGAGGGCGAATTGGTGCGCCAAATTGATCTTGGCAGCAGCTCGGCGGGTGTGAAATCGTTCAGCTGGGATGGCAAGGATGGCGACGGCAACAGCTTGCCGCCTGGCCCCTACAAGATTGTGGCTGAGGGGTCTTACCCTCAGGGTAGTGTGCAGCTCCCCGCGCTTGTCAGTGCCAATGTAGACAGTGTGTCCTTAGGCCAGGGTGGGTCCGTTACCCTTAACCTGGCGGGCATGGGTTCTATTGCACTTTCAGATGTTAAACAAATTAAATAATACCGGTGTCAGATCAGGGGTAAGTTATGGCTTTTAATACAGGGCTCAGTGGCCTTAGGGCGGCAGCGGTAGATCTGGACGTAACTGGCAATAATATTGCCAACGCCAGCACCGTTGGGTTTAAGAGTAGCCGTGTGCAATTCGGCGATTTGTACGCCAGTGGCTTTCTGAGCTCTGGCAGCAACCCGGTTGGTGACGGCGTGAATGTTCAGGACGTAAAGCAATCATTTGGTCAGGGTAATATCAGCTTTACAGATAATGGCCTGGATATGGCCATTGAGGGCGATGGCTTCTTTGTTCTGAATAATGGGGGCGAAACTCGATACTCACGAGCTGGCCAGTTCACCATTGATAAAGATGGCTTTGTGGTGAATAACCAGTCCATGCGGGTTCAAGGTTACACTGCCGATGGCGATGGTAATCTTTCGGGAATTCGTGGTGATCTGGAAATTACGACTGATAATCTGGCACCACGTCGCACCACCAACCTGCGCTCTGAGCTGAACCTGGATTCCCGGGAGTCGGTACTTGAGTCTCGGGTGCGTGATGTGGGGCCGTTGGCATTTGGTGATGTTAACGGCGAGCAATTTAAGGTGACATACACCGACGGAACCCCCGCCTATTCGGTGGACTTAACGGGTGCGACTACTGCCCGCGAGATTGCCGGTAAGTTAACAGATGCACCTGGGTTGAGTGCTTCAGCGACTACAGCCGCGAACGTGGCGCTTACCGACGCGGATATTACAACGGCAGGCACGGCGTTCACGTTCGACCTTAAAATTAATGGGGCATCGCTTCAGCTGGATACCAGTAACGTGAACAGCCTTGAAGATCTCAAGGCTGCGATCAATGACTCAAACGATACCGCTATCTCTGCCGCTATTGTGGATGATGGTACTGGCACTAACACCAATGTGCTGCGTGTTAGCCATAACCAGGGTGAGAACCTTGATATCACGTACACTGGTGGCGCGGTCTCGGAAACCGGCGATATTAATGTAACTGGCGACCGCACAATTGCAGGTGTTGCGGCGACTGGAGGCTCTGGCAATAATTTTGCGACCGAGTATGGCCAGTCTCCCATTCGAATAACCAACGAATTTAACCCGCAGGATCAGCGTACTTATAACCACGCTACCTCAACGTCAATTTTCGATAGCCTGGGTAATTCCCATGAACTCACTCAGTTTTTCGTGAAAGAGCCCTCGCCGGGAAGCGGTGTGGGGGTGAGCGAGTGGTCGGTTTACCTGCAAATCGACGGTGAGATGGTTGCCGGTACTGATTCAACACCTTATACCGCAAGGTTTGATCAGGACGGTACCCTGCAGTCGATTAACGGTGATGCCAGTGGCGAAATTGTAATCACTGATTGGGTTCCCAAGGATAAAGACGGCCAGCCTAACGGTGCCGACGGCCCGCCAGCTGCAGGTGCCGCAGTTACTACTCCAATTCCAGACCCACCCACTACCTCAGCTTTTGTGCTTAGTTTGGGTGACACTACCCAGTATGGTGCCACGTTTGGCGTTGATGATCAGAGTCAGAATGGTTACACCACCGGCCGCTTGTCTGGTCTGGATGTGTCCAGGCAGGGCGTTCTGTTTGCCCGTTACACCAATGGCCAATCCACCGCTCTTGGGCAGGTTGCACTGGCTTCTTTCAGCAATACCGACGGGCTATCACCGGTGGGGGATACCAGCTGGGTTGAAACCTTCGAGTCTGGCCAGCCAGTTATTGGTAAGCCTGATACCGGAACGTTAGGTGGCATAAAGGCCAGCTCGGTTGAGGAATCCAACGTTGATCTTTCCGGTGAGTTGGTGAACCTGATCATTGCGCAGCGTAACTATCAGGCCAACGCCAAGACAATTGAAACCTCCGATGCCGTCACTCAGACCATCATCAACCTTCGCTAACCGGCTTTGAAGTAAATATGGCATGACTCCTGCAATAACGTCTGAAAGAGTACTGGAAACAGTCAAAATTCCGGCAGGAGTTGTCCCATGGACAAAGCACTTTATATCGGTATGTCTGGCGCCAAGCAGAATATGCTGTCCCAGCGTGCCCATGCCAATAATTTAGCCAACGTAAACACCACCGGCTTTAAGAAAGACTTCGCCCAGGCGCGCAGCATGCCAGTGTTCGGAGAACACCATCCTACCCGTGCCTATGCCATGGCGGAGCGGCCAGGAACTGATCTTTCTGCCGGGGCTCTGATGCAAACCGGCCGCAAAATGGACGTTGCTCTGGAAGGTGAGGGCTGGCTGGCGATTCAAAACGACCTTGGCGAAGAAGTTTTCACCCGCTCCGGAAGCCTGCAAGTCGATGTAAACGGTCTAGTGCGGCTTGCCGGTGGCGAAATGGTTCTGGGCAATGGTGGCCCGGTTGCACTCCCTCCTTTCGATAATGTCCAGATTGGCGCCGATGGCACTGTGTCCATCGTTCCTGTTGGTGGCCCACCGGATCAACTGGTTGAAGTGGATCGGTTAAAACTGGTCAATCCGGCCCGGGAATCGCTCGAGAAAGGTCTGGATGGGTTTATTCACCCCAAGCCCGGTCAGGCTGTTGAGGGTGGCGAGCCGGCAGACGGTGCGCTCCGTGTGGCTTCCGGTTTTCTGGAAAGCTCTAACGTGAATGCGGTGGAAGAAATGATCTCCAACCTTCAGTTGTCCCGCCAGTACGAGATGCAGGTGAAGGTTATGCGCACCGCAAACGAGAATTCCGAAGCAGCGGCACGACTGTTGCAAAACCTCTGATAGTTTTTTGAAAACAACGTAAAAACAAGGCTGGCCAGGCCAGAAGCGGCAAATTTTAGCCGCCTGCCAGACACCGGCAAGGAGTAATGACTATGCATCCGGCTCTTTGGGTTAGTAAGACCGGGCTAAGCGCCCAGGACACCAACATGTCGACCATCTCTAACAACCTGGCAAACGTGAACACCACGGGGTTCAAGCGTGATCGGGCGGTGTTTCAGGATTTGTTGTATCAGGTTAACAGGCAACCCGGTGGTATGAATACACAGAACTCGGAGCTGCCTTCAGGGTTGCAGCTGGGCACGGGTGTGCGAGTAGTTGGTACAGCCAAACAGTTCTCGCAAGGCAATCTTGAGGTTACCGAGCAACCTTTGGATCTGGCGGTAGACGGCCGTGGTTTTTTGCAGATCGCAATGCCGGATGGCCAGACAGCTTACACACGGGACGGCCAGTTCCAGCTTAACGCTGATGGCGATGTGGTCACTCCTGAAGGTTACCCGCTGGAGCCCAATATCAACATACCGGACAACGCCACCAGCGTCACTATTGGTAAAGACGGTACTGTTTCCGCTATTACGGATGACCAGGCCGCGCCCGTAGATCTTGGCCAGATTACGTTGGTTGATTTCATCAACCCGCAGGGGTTGCAGGCGATTGGCAACAACCTGTTCAAAGAAACCAATGCCAGTGGCGACCCTGCTGAAGGCGAGCCAGGGCTGGCCGGGCTAGGTTCACTGGAGCAGGGCATGGTGGAGTCTTCAAACGTGGAAGTTGTGGAAGAACTGGTGAACATGATCACCACACAGCGAGCTTATGAAATGAACTCAAAAGTGGTTTCTACAACCGACCAAATGCTCCAGTTCATTACTAACAACATCGGCTAAGGCTATGAAATGTCTGGCTTTGTGACACAAAGTGAGAGGCTAAGCGTGGGGAGTAACTCATGAAACTGACGACATCAACCTGGTTTGCCAGATCAGCCAGTACCTGCTTGCTGGTATGGATGCTTGTACTATTGCAGGGATGTACCGCCATGAGCCGGCCCCGTGCTGAACCGGATGACCCCGCCTACGCACCTGTGCGCGCCCAAGCCATGATGCAGCGCGATCCCGAGTCGGGAGCTATCTATCAAAACTCTCGTAATTACAATTTTTACGGCGATACCGTTGCCCTGAATATTGGTGACGTACTCACGGTGACTCTTAACGAATCAACCCGTGCGAGCAAGAATGCCGAAACCAAAATCAAGAAAGAAAACGACATATCTCTGCCGGAGCCCAATATTCTTGGCAAGGATAATATAGGCATTGCAACGTCTATCCAGAACGATCGGGACTTCCAAGGTAAAGCTGAGGCAGATCAGAGCAACAGCCTTGCGGGCAATATCACCGTTACAGTTGTTGAGGTGCTACCGAATGGCGTACTGAAGATTCGAGGTGAAAAGTGGTTGTCACTCACCAATGGTGATGAGTATGTACGGTTAACTGGTTTGGTGCGCCCACAGGATATCGACCCGGGTAACATGGTGGCTTCCAGCCGCATAGCAAATGCCCGCATTGCGTATGGCGGCACAGGCGATTTTGATCAGGCGAACCAGATGGGCTGGCTTGCACGGTTCTTTAACAGTGAGTGGTGGCCCCTATGATGTTACGTCGAGGCGTGGTGTTCTCGTTGCTGCTGGCTGTTTTGGCGTCACCGGTTATGGCTGACCGTCTGAAAGATCTGGCGCGGATAAAGGGGGTCCGTAACAACCAGCTTGTGGGGTACGGCCTGGTGGTTGGTCTTGACGGAACCGGCGATAAAGCGCCGTTTACCAATCAGACTTTCCGCAACATGATGAATCAATTTGGCATTACTTTGCCTGCCGGTGTAAACCCGAAGCTTGCCAACGTGGCAGCCGTTACCGTGAGTGCGACCTTGCCGCCCTTTGCTAAAGCGGGCCAGGAAATAGATATTACTGTGTCTTCTATTGGTAACGCAGACAGCTTGCGCGGCGGAACGCTGCTGATGGCTCCCCTGAAAGGTGCCGATAATAACGTTTATGCCATGGCCCAGGGCAGTCTTGTGGTTGGCGGGTTTGGAGCTCAAGGGCAGGACGGTTCGCGCATTACGGTGAACGTTCCCAGTGTTGGCCGCATTCCGAACGGCGCCACTATTGAGAGGGAAATAAAATCTCCTTTTACTCGCGGTGACACGATTACCTTCAATCTGATGCGCCCGGACTTTACAACCGCACGCCGTGTGGTCGAGGTGGTCAATCAGCACCTGGGGCCAGACATGGCCTATGCCCATGATGCAACGTCGATATCGGTACGTGCCCCTCGTGACCCGTCTCAACGTGTGAGCTTTCTTTCTATTCTGGAAAACCTTGAGGTAGACCCGGCAGACGACGCTGCAAAAGTGGTGATTAACAGCCGCACCGGCACCATTGTTGTGGGGCAGAACGTGAAGGTTAGCCCTGCGGCTGTGACCCACGGCAACCTTACCGTAACGATTCAGGAAAACCCCGAAGTGCAGCAGCCTAACCCGTTTGCGAATGGCACTACCGAAATTGAGCAGGACACGCAGATTGCTATTACTGAGGAACCGGCCCGCATGTTCAAGTTCGGGCCGACAATCACATTGAATGAAATCGTGCAGGCCGTAAACCAGGTAGGCGCAGCCCCCGGGGATGTAATGGCGGTACTGGAAGCACTGAAACAAGCTGGTGCGCTGCGCGCCGAGCTCATTGTTATTTAGGTGGCATGATGCAGGACTACCAGCTTCAGCAAGCGCGGGTATATACAGACTTCAGTGGACTGAATGCACTGAAAAATGGCGCTCGGGATGATAAGCAGGGCGCACTTGAGGAAGTTGCGCGCCAGTTTGAGAGTATTTTTGTGTCGGAAATGCTGAAGTCCATGCGCAAAGCCGGCGATGTGTTTGCGGAGGGTAATTACCTGAATACCAATCAGTCTGAAATGTACCGCGACATGTTCGACAGCCAGTTGAGTTTAACCATGTCTGGCGGGCAGGGCACCGGCCTTGCGGAAGCCCTGGTTCGGCAGTTGGGCAAAGATGTTCCCGGAGTCGATAAACAGGGTGGCACTTTGGCTTCGCACAAAACAACGCTGTCCGATTATGAGCGCAGTTTGCCAAGGCTGTCTCCCCGGCTGCCTGAGCGCGTGGAAGAGGTTAGTGGCGTTGCCGAGGCTAAAAATGAGATGCCTGCGGTAGAAGGCGTTGGCCCTGCGCCTGGCGAGTTCGACTCTCCGGAGCATTTTGTAAGCACGCTTTTGCCACTTGCAGAGAAGATTGCGGCAGACACCGGAATTAACCCGAAGCTTATGGTTGCACAGGCTGCCCTGGAAACCGGTTGGGGGCGCCACATGATAAAGGGCGACGGTAACCAGCCCAGCTACAATCTTTTCGGCATTAAAGCGGATAATCGCTGGCAGGGCGATTCTGTGTCCATCACTACCACAGAGTTTCGTGAAGGAGTGCCTATGAAAGAACGCGCAGACTTCCGTGCTTACCCGGATTACGAATCCAGCTTCCGGGATTATGTCTCGTTTTTAGAATCCAACCCCCGGTACCGCGACGTGCTTGCCAGTGCGGATCAGCCAAAGGTGTTTGCTGAAAAGCTTCAGCAAGCTGGCTACGCCACCGATCCACAGTATGGTGACAAGATCAATCGAATTATGAACCGCGAATCTCTAACGACACTATCAATGACTAACGGGGCCGGGGAGTAAGCATTATGGCGGGACTGATTGGTATTGGCCTCACAGGTATCCTTGGCCACCAGGGTGCCCTGAATACCACAGGCAACAACATTACCAACGCGAATACCCCCGGCTACAGCCGGCAGGAAGTGGTTTTCGAAACCCAGCAGGGCCAGCGCACCGGCGCCGGGAGCGTCGGTACGGGTGTCAGTATTTCGGAGATTCGCAGGCTGGCAAACGAGTATCTTGTGCAGCAGGTTCGTGAAGACTCCACGTTAACTGGCGAGCAGCAGACACTCAACACTGAACTCAGTCGGCTGGACAATCTGTTGGGCGGGGAGACTACGGGCCTTAACGGTGCCCTGAATAATTTCTTTGCAAGCTTGCAAAATGCTGCAGAAGATCCGGCCTCTTTGCCTCAGCGTCAGCTAGTGTTGAGTGAGGCCCAGCAGGTGGTTAATCGCTTTCAGGCACTGAACCAGGAGTTCATCCAACAGCGCGAATCTATAAAAACGCAAATGCAGCAGGGCGTGAAAGATGCCAACACCCTGATGAAAAATATTGCGGAGCTTAACCTGGCTATTTCTGAATCCCCTGGCCTGGCCCAAGGGAAAATGCCCAACGAGTTGCTGGATCAGCGGGACGAATCCTTACGAAAGCTGTCTGAGCTGGTCAATATTCGGGTCACGGAAACCGAGGGAAGTCAGGTAAACGTATCGCTTTCCAACGGGTTGTCATTGGTTGTTGGGCGTAATGCGGCGCAGCTTGGCACCCAGAATAGCGCAGAAGACCCTACCCGCCTTGAGTTCACGCTAACCAATGGTGGTCGCACCCTCAATATTGACGAGCAAATCACCGGCGGCGGGCTGGGTGGTCTAAAGCGTTTTGATAACGAGGCACTCAAGCCTGCATTTGATGAGCTGGGACGAATTGCTATCAGCATTTCTTCCGCCATGAATCACCAGCACGAAATCGGTATGGATCTTGCGGGCGAGCTGGGGGGGCTGTTTTTTTCCGATGTAAACGATCTGGCGGTTCAGAGAAGCCGGGTAGTGGCCAACGCCAACAATCAGCTGCCAAGAGACGGACAGCTGGCGGTGGAAATTACCGACAGCAGCAAACTGCCGGCCGGAAGCTGGACGCTGCAATTTGGCGGCGATGGGCGTAGCTTTGAGTTAATCGACAAGGCCTCCGGAAAAGTTGTCAATCAGGGCCGGTTGCCCGATCCGGTGGAATCGGAAATATCCATGCCCGGTTTTAATATCCGTATTGAAGGCGGCACCTTCAATGCTGGCGATAAGTACCTGATTCAGCCCAGCCGAAATGCAGCAGAGTCGATTAACCTGGAGGTTAGCCGGGAAGAAGATCTGGCGTTTGCCAGCCCGATACGAGCCACCACGGGTGAACAGAATACCGGCACCGGAGAAATCGATCAGGGCGCTATGCTGAACGTGCGTAACCCGTTTACCGGTTCTTTATTGCCTGGTTTTCAGAGCTCGGGAGAGTTGGCGAATGGCCCTCTGACCATCAAGTTCGATACAGACCCTAATGACCCTTCCGCTTTAACCTACACAGTAACCGGGCCGGGTGGCACAGTTGTGGGCACGCCGAATCAGCCCTATGACCCGGGCAAAACCAACACGGTGTTCAGTGGCGACCCGGCGGATGGCGATGACTACCAAGGGTTTCAGTTCAAGATCAAAGGTAAGCCGGCGGTAGGTGATTCCTTTGAAATCGGTTACAACGATAATGGCATTTCAGACAACCGCAATGCAGAGCTGTTGGCTGCGCTGGGCACTGCTAACACCATGAATGGCGGAACCCAGAGCTTCACAGAAGGCTATGCCGGTGTGGTAGAAGCTGTTGGCGTTAAAACCCGCCAGAGCCAGTTTGATCTGGAGGCGGGAAAAACCTTGCTGGAACAGTCGTCCGCTCAGCGCGAGTCGGTGTCGGGTGTGAACCTTGATGAGGAAGCCGGCAAGCTGATTCAGTTCCAGGCCGGTTATAACGCCTCTGCCCAGGTAATTTCGGTAGCTCAGGATTTGTTCAACACACTGTTGCAGACGTTCCGGTAACAGATGAGGTGATTTGGCATGATTAGAATTTCATCACAACAGGTATTCGCAAGCGGTATCAACCGGCTGCAAGAGCTGAACAGCAGCCTTAACAGTACGCAACAGCAGATATCTTCAGGCAAGCGTGTGAATAAACCGTCAGACGATCCTGTGGCTGCGGCTCGCATACTGAAGCTTGATCAGGAATTATCTCGGGTAAGCACCTATGAGCGTAACGTTAGCCTCGCAGATAACCGGCTGAAACAGGAGGAGAATTCGCTGGCAAGTGCCATTGATGTCATTCAACGTATTCGCGAGCTAACAGTGCAGGCAGGCAATGGGTCGCTATCCCCCAACGATCGCCAGTCTATTTCTTCAGAAATGAAAGAGCGGTTGGGGCAGCTAGCAAATCTTGCGAATACTCGTGATGCTTCGGGTGAGTATATTTTCAGCGGTTTTCAGGGGTCGGTTCAGGCGTTTCAGCAAAATGAAGAAGGCCAGTACGTTTATCAGGGAGACGAAGGTCAGCGGGTTCTGGAAATTGACGATGGTGTAACCGTGCCCATCAGTGACCACGGTAAGGGCATCTTTGTGGATATACCTGCGGCCGTTACCGGGAGCTACACTAATGATGCCTCCGGGGGATTCCTTTCTGGTGTGAAGGTAGTGAATGAAGCGGATTTGAACGCCGGTTTTAACGGCTCTCCCCCTGGCGATATCACCATTGAAGTAGACGCCGCCGGTAATATTCAAGCACAGGATATGAATGGAAATACCCTGCCTGTAGCTCCCCCCGTTTATGAAAGCGGCGAGCCCTTTGTAGTGGCTGGTGTTGAGGCGACGATATCCGACGTGACCGAAGGTGACGGCGATACGTTTACGTTGAATATAAACAAAAAACAGTCAGTGTTTGGCACCATAGAAAACCTGATTGCGGGGCTGGATTCTATGGAGAAGGGGACGCCCCAAGGCCAGGCAGCCTACGAAGACATGGTCGCCCAATCCCTGACCAATCTTGATAACGCTCAAGAGAGCATTGTTCTCAAGCAAACCGAACTTGGCGGCCGCATGAATGCTGTTGAATCCACCAAGGAATTTCTGGCAGATTCTTCTGTATACACAAACGAAATCCGCTCCCAGTTACAAGATGTGGATTACGCAGAGGCCATCAGCAATCTAAGCTTCCAGAGCTTTGTGTTGCAGGCGGCTCAGCAGTCATTTGCACAGGTGTCCCAGCTGTCTTTATTCGATCGATTATAATTTTTTGGGTTTGATAAAAAACTAGCGGCTTCTGGTGTTGCTTTCACGTTCAGGCTCAGTATAATTCCCCCTCTTCGTTGGCGGCGTGGTGAAATTGGTAGACACGACGGATTCAAAATCCGTTACTAGAAATAGTGTGGCGGTTCGAGTCCGCCCGCCGCTACCATATTCAAGTCGCGTAATGCGGCGTCGTGAACAGCCCGGTCCATGAACGTCTCCGATTTTCATTTTGAACTCCCGGACGAACTCATCGCCCGGTACCCCCTCAGGGAGCGCAGCGCTTCCCGCCTGTTATCACTAGATGGCATTACAGGCGATACCGCACATCGTTTTTTTACGGATCTCCCGGACTTACTCCAGCCCGGCGACCTTCTCGTTTTTAACGACACCCGTGTGATTCCCGCCCGCCTGTTTGGAAAGAAGGAAACCGGCGGCCAGGTTGAAGTGCTGGTAGAGCGCGTAACCGGTGAATGCGATCTGGTGGCCCATGTGCGCGCCTCTAAGGCACTGAAAGTGGGGCAAAGGGTAGTGCTTGAGGATGGCTCCGCGCTCCGTATGACCAGTCGTAGCGAGGCCCTGTTCCATTTTGAGAGCGAGGCTGAAGAGCCGGTTCTGGATCTGCTGGAACGCATAGGGCACATGCCTCTGCCGCCCTACATGGACAGGCCCGACGAATCAACCGATCGTGAGCGCTACCAGACCGTTTACGCCAGGGAGGCCGGTGCAGTCGCAGCTCCGACAGCCGGTTTGCATTTCGACGAAGCAGTGCTTGAGGCACTGAAAGCACGGGGCGTTGAGAGCACGTTTGTCACATTGCATGTGGGTGCGGGTACGTTTCAGCCAGTGCGGGTCGAAAATCTGGATGACCATGTTATGCATAGCGAAGTTGTGCATGTGTCTGAGGAGACTGTTGAAGCGGTTAACCGCGCCCGTGCCAGGGGTGGTCGTGTAGTTGCCGTTGGCACCACGTCTGTGAGGTCTCTTGAATCGGCAAGTCGTGGTGGTTGTTTGCGGCCGTTTCAGGGCGAAACCGATATTTTTATCTCTCCAGGTTACAGGTTTCAGACTGTTGATGCTTTGGTCACCAACTTTCATTTGCCCGAATCGACATTGATTATGCTGGTTAGTGCATTTGCAGGCTTTGAACATGTAAGGCGCGCTTATCAAAGTGCGATTGCCGAAAGATACCGCTTTTTCAGTTATGGCGATGCCATGTTTATCACCGGGCAAGAACTGAGCCGCGGTATGTTGCTTGGCGCACCGGAAAAGCCTGTCGAAGCTGACGGCTCAACATCATTAAACATCGGAGACAAGTCGTGAGCGAGTCCTGTTTCATGTCCTTTGAAAAACTCGGAGAAGATGGTCTTGCCCGGCGTGGCCGGCTTACATTTCCCCGTGGAACCGTTGAAACACCGGCTTTTATGCCGGTAGGCACCTATGGAACAGTTAAAGGAATGCTGCCCCGCGACATTCATGAAACCGGTGCAGAAATCATTCTGGGTAATACCTTCCATCTGATGTTACGCCCAGGCACAGAAGTTATAAAAGCCCACGGTGACCTGCACGATTTTACCCAGTGGAAAGGCCCGATCCTTACCGACTCGGGCGGCTTTCAGGTGTTCAGCCTCGGCGAAATGCGCAAGATCACTGAGCAGGAAGTGACCTTCCGCTCCCCGATAGACGGCTCGCCGGTTAAGCTGTCGCCAGAAATTGCGATTCAGGTTCAGCGCGACCTTGGGTCAGATATTGTGATGATCTTTGACGAGTGCACGCCGTACCCGGCCACGGAAAAACAGGCGAAGGACTCCATGGAGCTCTCGTTGCGCTGGGCAAAGCGCAGCAAAAATGCCCATGAAGGCAGCCCGTCTGCGTTGTTTGGTATTGTTCAGGGTGGCATGTACGAAGCGCTTCGAGACCGTTCTCTTGAGGGGCTTACCGACATTGGTTTCAATGGCTACGCCATTGGCGGGCTGTCTGTCGGCGAGCCAAAAGAGGATATGATTCGCATTCTGAACCACTTGACGCCCAGGATGCCCCAGGATAAGCCGCGCTACCTTATGGGTGTGGGTCGACCTGAAGATCTGGTGGAAGGGGTGCGTCGTGGCGTTGACATGTTTGACTGTGTGATGCCCACCAGAAATGCCCGCAATGGCTATCTGTTCACATCGACCGGAATCGTAAAGATCCGCAATGCACGGCACCGCCACGATCCCTCGCCCCTGGATGATCAGTGCGACTGTTATACCTGTGAGAACTTTTCGAGAAGTTACCTGCATCATCTGGATAAGTGTGGAGAAATGCTTGGCTCTCAGCTGAACACTATCCACAACTTACGCTACTACCAGAACCTCATGGCTGGATTGCGCGGGGCCATTGAAGCAGGTACATTGTCGGACTTTATAACTGACTTCTATGCTCTACGCGGCCAGACAGTGCCAGCCATGGGTAATGAGTAAATCCTTTTGCTTAATCAACGGAGAGTTTTGATGAAATCAATCAAGTTGTTGTTGGCCGGCCTTCTGGCAATGGTACCCGCTCTGGCCATGGCTCAGGACGGTGCTGCTGGCGGAATGGGCGTTATGGGCCAGGTGATTTTCTTCGCTGGCTTTATTCTGATTTTCTATTTCCTGATCTGGCGTCCGCAGTCCAAGCGTGCCAAAGAGCATAAGTCTTTGATGTCTGGCCTGAACAAGGGTGACGAAGTGGTTACCTCTGGCGGTATCGTTGGAAAGATTACCAAAGTCACTGATGATTTCATCGTTGTTGAAATTGCCGAGAACGTTGAAGTTAAAATACAGAAAGTAGCCGTTGCTGCCGCACTGCCGAAAGGTACGCTCAAAGACATCTGAGCAAGGACAATACGGCCGGCCCTGATACCCGTCGGCCTGAACCTTTCTGGATGAAACACCAAAGCCGGCTTTCGGGCCGGCTACAAGGGATCCCATGCTGAACAAGTACCCGCTTTGGAAAAACCTGGTTATCCTGGTCGCGATCGTGATCGGGTTTATCTACGCTTTACCCAACCTGTTTCCCGATGATTACGCTGTGCAGATCACTGGCGCTCGCAGCAGCACCGAAGTGGACTCTGCGGTGCTCGAAAGGGCTCTTGATGCGTTGGACTCGGAGGGCATTGAGGTTAAAAGCAGTACGCTTGAGGATCGGGATGCCCTTATCCGGTTAACCAATTCCGATGATCAGTTGCGTGCCCGCCCAACCGTCCAGGCCGTTTTGGGTAGAGACTATCTGGTTGCGTTGAATATGGCGCCATCCACACCGGCCTGGCTGAAAAAGCTGGGTGCCGGACCCATGAAACTGGGTCTCGACCTGCGAGGTGGTGTGCACTTCCTGCTGGAAGTGGACATGGATACCGCCGTCGGGCAGCGGCTTGATGCCGTATCTGGCCAGATTAAGCGGGAACTGCGTGAAGAGCGCATTCGTTACCGGGGCGGGGACGTTGAAGGCGACAGAGACATAGTGCTGAGTTTTCGTGATGAAGCCTCGCGCTCAGAAGCCTTTACGCTTATCAAGCGTCAGTACAGCGAGTTTCTACTGGATCAGACCATTGTTGAGGACGAGTTCCGGATTGTTCTTACCTTGTCTGAAGGAGAGGTCACTGCTATTCGCAAGTACGCTCTGGAGCAAAACCTGACGACCATCCGTAACCGTGTTAACGAGTTAGGGGTTGCAGAGCCGCTGGTTCAGCAGCAGGGCGCTAATCGGATTATTGTCGAACTCCCGGGTGTTCAGGATACCGCCCAGGCAAAGCGTGTTCTTGGTGCCACGGCGAACCTGGAATTCCGTATGGAAGCCCGCCCGGATGACCCGGCAAGCGAAACAGAGCAGTTCAGCTTTCGCGATGAGCCCCAACGCACTGCCCGGCTTGAGCGCGACACGATTGCCACTGGTAACAATGTAGCCAACGCACAGCAGGCTTTCGATGAGAATGGTCAGCCACAGGTCAGTATTACCATGGATTCTGTGGGTGGCGACTTGATGAACCGGGCTACGCGCAACGCCATTGGTCGGCGCATGGGCGTTCTGTTTATTGAGTTCCGGACCGAAACAGAAACGAAAATGGTAAACGGTGAGCCGGTAGAAACAGAAAAACGGGTGGTAGAGAAGGGTATTATCAGCCTGGCAACTGTTCAATCTGCGTTGGGTAGCAGCTTTCGTATCACCGGTCTGGATTCCATTCCAGAGGCGTCGGAACTTGCCTTGCTATTGCGTGCGGGCGCTTTGGCAGCGCCCATGTACTTTGTGCAAGAGCGCACCATCGGGCCAAGCCTGGGGCAGAAAAATATCGATGCTGGCATGATGTCCGTAGGGCTCGGCTTTATTCTCGTGCTGCTATACATGTTGGTTTATTACCGCGGATTCGGGCTAGTGGCGAATATCGCTCTCGCCGTCAACATGATGCTTCTTATTGCCTGCATGTCCATTCTCTCAGCCACGCTTACGCTGCCCGGTATCGCCGGTATCGTGTTAACGGTAGGTATGGCAGTGGATGCCAATGTATTGATATTTGAGCGTATTAAAGAGGAAATCAGAGGGGGTGTTTCACCACAGCTTGCCATTAATTCCGGCTACTCCCGTGCGTTTGTATCCATCTTTGATGCCAATATTACGACCCTGCTTGTGGCTGTCATCCTGTTTGCAATGGGCTCCGGCCCGGTAAAAGGCTTCGCGGTAACGCTGTGTATCGGGATTTTGACCTCAATGTTCTCCGGTCTGATGGTTAGCCGGAGTATCGTCAATATGGTTTATGGCGGCCGCAGGGTCGAGAAACTGTCGATCGGAGGAAAGCTCGCCAATGTCTGATGATCAGAAACAATCGTTTGATTTTATGGGGTTCCGGAAAATCGCTTCTGCAATCTCCATCGCTCTGGTCGTGGCGTCTATCGCACTTCTGGGTATTCGTGGTCTTAACTTCGGCATGGACTTTACCGGCGGTACATCGGTAGAGCTGGAATATGCGCAGGCGCCGGAACTGGATCAGGTTCGTTCCGCTCTTACCGGGGCAGGGTACGAACAGTTTGTCGTTCAGAATTTCGGTGCCGACACGATTGTGCTTGTGCGTTTGTCGGAAGCGGGTAATGACAAACTGGCGCAGGAAATTACCGGTGTTTTGAAAGCCGACGGCGATGATCTGAAACTGATAAGTTCCGAGTTTGTCGGGTCACAGGTGGGCGACGAGCTTAAAGAGGATAGTGGTCTGGGGCTTTTGATCGCGCTTGCGGTTGTGCTCATTTATGTGGGCATGCGGTTCCAGTTCAAGTTTGGTATTGCGTCGGTGGTGCCTTTGGCCCATGACGTTATTATTGTTCTCGGAATTTTCGCACTGTTTCAGTGGACGTTTGATCTTACCGTTCTTGCCGCTTCGCTGGCGATTATCGGCTACTCGTTGAACGACACCATTGTTGTGGCGGACCGCATTCGTGAGAATTTCCGAAAAATGCGGGTGGGTGATTCCTGGGAGATTATCAATGAATCTATCCATCAGACCATTGCACGTACCATAAATACCTCTGGTACCACCTTGGTGGTTTTGTTAGCCCTTTATTTCCTGGGTGGCGAAGCTATTAACAACTTTGCGCTGGCGCTGATTATCGGTGTCGTCGTGGGTACTTATTCATCTATTTATGTATCCGCTAACCTGTTGATGGTGATGGGTGTTTCCCGCGAGGATCTCATGGTTCCAGCGAAAGAGGGTGCAGCAGGCTCTGAAGAAGAGGATGAAGCTCCCCCGGAATGGCTTAATCGCATGTAAGGCAGAGCCGGGGTAATCCGCGGACACAAAAAAACCGCCACTTCTCAGTAGGCGGTTTTTTTGTGTCTGAACCCTGGCCTCAAGTGGGTATGCGGCCCCGGAACGGGTGCAGAATTTTCAGAACTTCCCGGAGTAACTTCGGGTTGGCAACCACCAGTTGGCGAGCCTTGTTTGTAGACGGGTTGCCTGAGAAATCGGCAGTGAGTGCACCAGATTCCATTGCCAGAGTTACACCTAGCTCCAGGTCTGCTGGTTCCGGACGGAATATAACGGCAGCATCCATCAGGCCCGCCGACACCCGTGCAATATCCAGCACCACGCAACCAGACGCGCGGAACACAGAAGAATTCCGGGCCAGCACTGCGGCCATTTCACCCCAAAGAAGCGGATTGTCGCTCTTGCGTGCCTGGTCTAGCAGGTTGGTTGAAAATGCTGCTTTATCAGCGTGTCTGATGTCAGACGCCCTTACTCTGCGGCTGTTCAATGCGGCACCGCGACCACGGCTGGCTGAATACTCTTCACCGGTAACCGGGT
This sequence comes from Marinobacter sp., assembly GCF_052091845.1. Classification (GTDB taxonomy): domain Bacteria; phylum Pseudomonadota; class Gammaproteobacteria; order Pseudomonadales; family Oleiphilaceae; genus Marinobacter. The sequence continues at coordinate 39,904 of NZ_JBQDCO010000014.1, forward strand.
TGACCAGAAGAAGGTTTTCGGTGCGATTATTCTTCTTTTGCGCCAACGCCAGCGCAAACTCAGGGATGCCTCTGAGGAAGTTTTCGCGACCCATCACCGGAAAAATATGCCAGCTTCTCTCGCTGGTTCCGGCATCCGCCTCGTTTAGCGGTGCGATGCTATGATCCTTGTAAGCTTTTTCGAGTTGCTCGACAAAGTTGTCATAAATGGATTGCTCAACCCGGTCCAACTGGAGGCGACGTTCTTCATCGTCTTTTCCGATGGGCTCCTGGCGCTCAAAGTGGGCTTTAAGATAGTCCGACCCCTGGCGCGCGACGCGCAGGGCCATTTTAATAGCTGGTTGCATCTGAGTGATCGTTATCCGGAAGTGTTAAGGGCGGGCATGATAGCAAAGATCACCCGCGCTTGTATGTTTTTTGACTCAGGAAAAACGCAGACAACCTCATATCATCGGTTTTCGGGGGCGCAGAAAGTGGCCCCTTTCTGGTATCATTAGTACCCTTAAATTTATAACCCTGGGCCAGCCGCCAATGCATAAGCCATCCCCACCACTGGAAGGGCCGGACGCGTTTCAAGATAAAATCCGGATAGTCCTGGTTGAGACCTCTCATTCCGGGAATATTGGAGCCGTCGCTCGAGCCATGAAAAACATGAAGCTCGCCAATCTGTGGCTGGTTAATCCGAACTCCTTCCCGGATGAGGCCTCTTATGCCCGGGCCGCTGGCGCCTCCGATATACTCGACCGGGCCCAGGTTGTACAAACACTGGACCAAGCGCTGGAAGACTGTGTAATGGTGTTGGGCACCAGCGCCCGGGGGCGAAAAATACCCTGGCCAGTCGTACCCCCGCCGGAGGCTGCCACAATTGCGGCAGAAAATAGCCAGGCGGGCCAGGTTGCGCTGGTTTTTGGCCGTGAGAACCACGGGTTAAGTAATGATGAGCTCCACCGTTGCCACTACCATATTCATATTCCGTCCAACCCTGACTATAGTTCACTGAATTTGGCTATGGCGGTTCAGATTATGTGTTATGAGTTGCGCATGTTGTACTTGCGCAACCTTGAAGAGGGCGAAGGCAGTCCATATCTGGAGCCAATGATGGCGCCCGGCGACGCTGGCTGGGATGTGCCTCCTGCCAAAGTAGGAGATGTTGAGGGTTTTTTTGGACACCTTGAGCAAACCCTGCACGATGTGGATTTTCATCGTCGGGACAACCCAAGACAGTTGATGTCTCGATTGCGTCGGCTGTTCCAGCGGGCCAGGCTTGATCAGATGGAGATCAATATTCTGCGTGGCGTGTTGAGTGCTGTGCAGAAAGCGTCAGGGGCATCGGCAAACTCCAGGTCAGCTGAGTCAGAAGCTGGCACCGAAATCGGACAGGAAAAGGGCCATGTTTAGGCATTTGCGTGAGGATATTAAAAGCGTTTTTCATCGAGACCCTGCGGCCAGGAACACCTTTGAGGTTCTGACCAACTACCCGGGGCTTCATGCGCTGCTTATTCACCGATTCTCCCATTGGCTTTGGAATGCCGGGCTTAAGTGGCTGGCCCGTACTATCTCCACGCTCGCGCGGTGGTTTACCGGTATAGAAATACACCCGGGAGCCACTATCGGTCGGCGGTTTTTTATTGATCACGGCATGGGTGTCGTGGTCGGCGAAACAGCGGTGATAGGTGACGACGTTACCCTGTACCAGGGTGTGACGCTTGGCGGTACCAGTTGGGACAAAGGCAAGCGTCATCCCACGATCGGCGACGGCGTGGTAGTGGGGGCAGGCGCAAAAATACTGGGGCCTTTTGAGGTTGGAGAAGGCGCTAAAGTCGGCTCCAATTCTGTGGTTACCAAATCGGTTCCCGCGGGAGCTACTGTAGTGGGAATCCCGGGCCGGGTCATAGTAAAGCAAAAAACGGAAGACAATGCGCGCCGCAAGCTGATGGAAGAACGTATGGGTTTCGACGCTTATGGTGTGACAGAGGAGATGCCAGACCCGGTTGCACGATCTGTGCGTGCGCTGCTTGATCATATGCATGCGGTAGACGAACGCCTCGAAAACATGTGTCAGGCACTGCGTAAGGTAAATAGCGAATACCAGAACGGCGACTTGCCTGTTCTGGATGAAGACGATTTCGATTGCGTGCGTGACGATAGTGAAGAGCGCGGCTGAATACTTGACTGAATTACTTGGTCAATTCATACTCGGTTCTCAATACTGAGATTCAATCCCATCACGGGGCTGATGCCATGAAGTTGACGACTAAAGGCCGCTACGCCGTTACGGCAATGCTTGATCTTGCTCTCCACGGGGGAGCTGGGCCGGTGACGCTTGCGGATATTTCAGCCCGTCAGGAAATATCGCTTTCCTATCTGGAGCAGCTTTTCTCACGCCTTAGGCGCCGGGAACTGGTGGCTAGCATCCGTGGGCCAGGTGGTGGATATCACTTAAGCCGTGGCGCTGCCGATATATACATCGCAGATGTTGTCGATGCGGTTAATGAATCCCTCGACACAACGCGGTGCGGCAATAAGGGTGATTGTCAGAACGGGGAGAAATGTCTGACTCATCACCTGTGGTCTGATCTGAGTGATCAGATTCATCAGTTTCTCAGCGAGATCAGTCTCGGAGACCTGATGGAAAGACATGAAATCCGCCAGGTGGCGGACCGGCAGAACCGGCGTCAATCTGAAGCCGGTTCTGACACGATTAATACCGAGCGTCTGATTGATCAGGCGCCCGCCTGATTCAAGTCTCTGTATTTTATGAAAAAGCCCGTATACCTCGACTACGCGGCAACGACGCCAGTTGATCCCGCCGTTGCTGACGAAATGATCAAATACCTGACCCCGGATGGTTTTTTCGGCAATCCGGCCTCTCGCTCCCACGGTTTTGGCTGGCAGGCAGAAGCGGCCGTGGAAACAGCTCGCAGCCAAGTGGCAAGCCTGATCCACGCCGATCCCCGTGAAATTGTCTGGACCTCTGGCGCTACCGAATCCGATAACCTGGCCATTAAAGGGGCGGTTGCAGGCCGTGAAAATGCGCATCTTGTAACGTCGACGATTGAGCATAAAGCGGTTGTGGATACCTGCAAATGGCTGGAACAGCAGGGCGTTGAGGTTACTTGGTTAGAGCCGGGCAGCGACGGACGTATACAGCCGGATCAGGTGTTCAATGCGCTTAAAACAGACACTGTGTTGGTCAGCCTGATGCTCGTGAACAATGAGCTGGGGTGCGTAACCGATATAGCGACCATTGGCGCAGAGCTGCGTAGTCGTGGTGTTCTGTTTCACGTGGACGCAGCCCAGGCTGCCGGCAAGCTGGCTATTGATGTCACAGCTATGCCAGTGGATTTAATGTCGCTCTCGGGGCATAAGGTTTATGGCCCCAAAGGCGTCGGGGCACTTTATGTGCGGCGCTCTGCAGATGTACGTATAGCCGCACAAATTCATGGGGGTGGTCACGAGCGGGGAATGCGCTCAGGCACGCTGCCAACTCACCAGATTGCCGGTATGGGCAAGGCGCTGGCCATTGCCGAGGCTTCTCTTGAGGACGAAATGAGGCAGCTGGAGGACTTGCGAGCCTCTTTCATGGAAGGTTTGAGTGAGTTGTCCGGGGTCATCCTGAACGGTTCTGAAACCCACCGCGTGCCAGGGATTATCAATCTTTCCTTTGATGGCGTTGATGCTGAGTCGTTGATGTTGGGCCTTAGGAGCCTGGCTGTATCTTCAGGCTCTGCCTGTGCATCCGCCGCCGTTGAGCCGTCGTATGTACTTCGTGGGATCGGGTTGAGCGACGAAGTTGCGCACCGGGCGTTGCGTTTTTCAATAGGACGCTACACGACCGCTGAAGAAATGGTGTTTGCCAGCGCGCAAATTGTTGATGTTGTTACTCGTCTTCGTGCTGTGCGGTAGGCAGTGGGTCTGTGACTGCGTATAATGCCAGTCCTGAAATTTACCTGTACTCATTTAACCCAATCCCTACTGGAGAAATACCATGGCTAACGAACGCACACTTTCCATTATCAAGCCCGATGCCGTTGCAAAGAATGTAATTGGTGAGATCGACAGCCGTTTTGAGAAGGCTGGCTTGAGCATCGTTGCGGCACGCATGATGCACCTTACCCAGGAACAGGCTGAAGGTTTTTACGCCGAGCATAAAGAGCGGCCGTTTTTCAATGATCTGGTTGCATTCATGACATCCGGCCCGGTTGTTGTCCAGGTTCTGGAAGGTGAGGGTGCCATCCTGAAAAATCGCGACCTGATGGGTGCTACTAACCCGAAAGAAGCTGAAGCTGGCACAATCCGCGCTGACTTCGCGACATCAATCGATGCCAACGCGGCTCATGGTTCCGATTCTGCAGAATCTGCAGAACGTGAAATCGCCTATTTTTTCAATGACAGCGAAATCTGCCCACGCGGCTGATTCTGTTGGTCGGGGGCTGCCGTTGGTAGTCCCCGCATTGGTTATCTGATCGAGGTTATGAAATGACAGCGGCCGCTGAAAAAACCAATCTTCTGGGGATGCCGAGAGCTAAGCTTGAGGCTTTCTTTGATACCTTGGGAGAAAAGCGTTTTCGCGCTACTCAGTTGCTGCAGTGGATGCATCAGCGTGGTGTGGATGACTTCGATCAAATGACCAATGTGAGCAAATCCCTGCGGGAAAAGCTCAAAAAGGTGGCGGTTATCCGTGGCCCGGAAGTCGTGTATGACGAAACGTCAAAAGACGGCACTCGTAAATGGGTTATGCGCATGGATAACGGCAACAGCGTTGAAACCGTGTTGATCCCGGACGGCGAGAGGGGCACTTTGTGCGTTTCCTCGCAGATTGGCTGCACCCTTGATTGCACATTCTGCTCCACGGGTAAGCGGGGCTTTAACCGCAACCTGACAGCCGCAGAGGTCATCGGGCAGGTGTGGGTCGCTCGCAAAGCGTTTATGCCCTTTGAGCCAGGCCCGGACCGGCCCATAACCAACGTTGTCATGATGGGGATGGGAGAGCCCCTGATGAATTTTGATAACGTTGTAGATGCGATGAATCTGATGATGGAGGATCTCGCTTACGGCATCTCCAAGCGGCGGGTTACGCTCAGCACATCGGGTGTAGTGCCGGCTATTGACAAGCTTGCCGAAGTTACCGATGTTTCACTGGCCATTTCACTGCATGCCCCCAATGATGAGTTGAGAAACAAACTGGTACCGCTCAACAAGAAGTATCCTATAGTGGAACTTCTCGCGGCAACAAAGCGTTATTTCAGCCGTTTGCCGGAAAAGCGCAAAGCAACGATTGAATACACGGTTATTGAGGGAATGAACGACAAGCCAGAGCATGCGAAGGAGCTTGCTGTGTTGCTACGGGATCTTCCATGCAAGATTAACCTTATTCCCTTTAATCCTTTCCCCGAAAGTGATTTCCGTCGGCCTAGCATGAATGCTACCCGTCGATTCCAAGCTGTGCTGAACGATGCCGGTTATATCGCGACAATCAGAACGCCCCGTGGTGATGATATCGATGCTGCTTGCGGTCAGTTGGTTGGCCAGGTAGAAGATCGTACTCGTAGAAGCCAGCGTTACATTAATGTTCAGCAGGTGAATCCCTGAGCGGACGCTTGCACTGCTTAACCCGCGAGGAATGTAATCTGTGACTATCAAATCGGTACGTAGGCGTCTTGTTACGGTAGCAACGTTGCTGCTTGCTTTCCTCGTTACCGGGTGTGTCACTACAACGGATAGTCGGTTTACCCGTGAGGCCGACCAGCACAAAGCGGTTGAGAATTACGTTCAATTAGCAACCGCCTACATTGGTCAGGGTAATACCGAGCGGGCGCGCCATCACCTGGATCGCGCACTCGAAATTGAGCCAGACAGTCCGGAGGCGCTTGCGGCCCTGGGCTTGATACACAATAGTGATGGTGATGCAGAGCTTGCTGAAAAGAGCTTCAGAAAGGCTATTTCCAGTGATTCCAGCTACACGCGTGCAAGGGTGTATTACGGTGCTTTTCTCTATTCTCAGGGGCGGGTGGAGGAATCGCGCGATCAGTTCCTGGTTGCGTCCAAGGACACTGACTATAAAGACAGGGGATCTGTTTTCTACAACCTTGGCATGACACAAGAGCGTCTGGGCCTGCAAGAAGAAGCCGTTGCCTCGTATCGTCGTGCGTCTGAGCTGACCCGTGGAGACGCTCGTTCGTTGCTTTCACTTACCCGGGTTATGGTGGATTCCGGCGATATTGCTGGCGCTGCGCGTCATTATGATCGGCTAACGAAGATGATGGCGAGAAACAAACGTTTGCAGCATTCGCCCGAGAGTCTGTTTATCGGAATTCGTATTGCGCGTTATTTTGGAGACAGGGATCAGGAAGCGAGCCTGGCGCTGCAATTGAGAAATAACTTCCCGGAGTCAGTAGAGTACCAACAATACAAGGCGCTGATTTCTAATGACAACTGATGACATCCAGCAAACCGCGAACAATGAAGGCGTTGGCCAGCAGCTGAAGCAGGCAAGAGAAAAGCATGGACTGAGCATTTCTCAGATTGCAGATGCGCAACATTTGAGAAACGGCATTATTCAGGCTATCGAGAACGGTGACTACAGCCAGATCGGCAGCGAGCTGTTTCTTAAGGGTTACGTGCGCGCTTATGCAAAACAGGTGGGTCTGGACGGCAACGTGATCATTGCGGATCTGGATCGGGAACTTGAACCAGGGCGGATACAAAAAGCACGAGAGCTTGAAGCGAATCCGCTGGTCGACATTGAACGCCGTAGACGGAGAAAACGCCGGGTTGCCAAATTGTTTCTGCTGGTTTCGGCGGCTGTGATTGTTGGTGCATTTGTTGTCATGTTTGTTATGCCAAAATTCGGCTTTTTCGGGGCTGGTGCTGAAGGACCGGTACCCACCGAAACCAGCAAACAGGTGAATGAGGCATCAGCGTCGAATGTAGAAGTAGATGCGCCCGCCGTATCGAGTAGTGAGCCCGTAGCCGATACTACGGCAGCTCCTTCTGCTCAAGAGTCGCGTTTGGAGTCGCAGGCGGAACAAGTTACAGAACCCGAAGTGGAAGACCAGATACCCATTGTTTCTCAAACCACCGAGCCAGCTCTGGCTCAACCACCGGTGAGCGACGAGCCCGGTTCTGCAACCGGTCAGCTGGAAATTGTGTTTACCGGCAATTGCTGGGTGCAGGTTAGAGATGCATCTGGAAACCGCCTGGCGAGCTCTATGAAGAGGGCAGGTGAACGGCTTGCGGTGTCAGGTGAAGCGCCTTTGAAAGTGGTTATAGGCGCGGTAGACACAGTTAAATCGATTCGTTTTCAGGGCGAGGCCGTGGATATTGATAAATTTCCGGTGGTGAACAATCGCGCTGAGTTTACGCTAGCAATCTGAACCCATTTTGTATTTATCTATTTTGGTCATAAACAAATGAAACAGGAATCCCCGATCAAAAGGCGAGAGTCCCGGCAAATTATGGTCGGGAATGTACCCGTTGGCGGCGACGCACCCATCGCGGTGCAGAGTATGACAAACACCAATACGTGCGATGTAGACGCTACGGTCGGTCAGATCACGGCGCTGCAAGACGCTGGCGCAGACATAGTTCGGGTGTCAGTGCCTTCGATGGAGGCCGCTGACGCTTTCGGAAAGATACGCGAGCGAGTGTCTTTGCCTTTGGTTGCAGATATACATTTCGATCACAAGATAGCGTTGCGTGTCGCCGAGCTGGGTGTCGATTGCCTGCGGATCAATCCGGGCAATATCGGGCGTGAAGACCGTGTGAGCGCGGTGATCAGCGCATGCCGCGATCGCGATATTCCAATGCGTATTGGTGTGAATGCCGGCTCACTGGAGAAGGATCTTCAGCGTAAATATGGGGAGCCAACCGCCGATGCGCTGGTTGAGTCGGCCATGCGCCATATCGATATTCTGGATCGGCATGATTTTCAGAGCTTCAAGGTCAGCCTGAAAGCTTCAGAAGTTTTCATGACAGTGGATGCCTATCGCAAAATTGCCACGCAAATTGACCAGCCTTTGCACTTGGGTATTACCGAGGCCGGCGGGCTTCGCTCGGGTACGGTAAAGTCATCCATCGGCCTTGGTATGCTGTTAATGGATGGCATTGGCGATACCATTCGTGTGTCTTTGGCGGCAGACCCTGTTCAGGAAATCAAAGTAGGCTTTGATATTCTGAAAAGCCTGAGGTTGCGTAGCCGGGGCATCAACTTTATTGCCTGCCCCAGCTGTTCACGTCAGAACTTTGATGTCATACAAACGATGAATGACCTTGAAGTGCGGCTTGAAGATGTCAATGAGTCCATGGATGTTGCCATTATTGGTTGCATTGTTAATGGCCCAGGCGAGGCCAAGGTGGCTGATCTGGGGCTTACCGGTGGTAGCCCGAAAAATCTGTTTTACAAAGATGGCAAACCGAACCAGAAACTAGATAATGCCACTCTTACCGATGACCTCGAACGCCTTGTTCGGGAAGAGATCAAGCGCCGCAAAGAACGCGAAGACGCTATTATTACACGCTCAGACAAATGATCGGTTAACGCAGTCAGGCACGACTATCCAAAGAAAACTAAGGGTTTACATTGGCTAAGATTCAGGCAATACGCGGGATGAACGATATCCTGCCAGAGCAAACACCGGTTTGGCAGTTTGTTGAGTCCACGGCCCGCAAAGTATTGCGGCAGTATGGTTATCAGGAAATCCGTATGCCAGTGGTGGAGCAAACCGATCTTTTCAAGCGCTCTATTGGTGAAGTAACGGACATCGTCGAAAAAGAGATGTATACCTTTTCGGATCGTAACGGTGACAGCCTGACCCTTCGGCCCGAGGGGACTGCTGGTTGTGTTCGTGCAGCCGAGGAGCACGGTTTGCTCTTCAACCAAACCCGCAGGCTTTGGTACACCGGGCCTATGTTCCGACACGAGCGCCCGCAAAAAGGCCGTTACCGTCAGTTTCATCAAATTGGTGTTGAGTGCTTTGGGATTCAGGGGCCTGATATTGACGCGGAACTGCTGATTCTCACTGCCAGGCTTTGGCATGAGCTGGGGCTGGGTAGCCACGCGCGCCTTGAAATTAATTCTATCGGTTCGGCAAAGGCCCGAAACGAGTTTCGTGGCGCCTTGGTTAACTATCTGGGGCAGTACAAAGAGCAGCTTGATGAGGACAGCAAGCGTCGCCTTGAGACTAACCCGCTTCGTATTCTGGACAGCAAAGACGAAGGGACGCGCAAACTGCTTGTGGATGCGCCACGTCTTGAACATTATCTGGACGAAGAGTCCAAAACACACTTTGCCCGGCTTAAAGAGTTGCTGGATACGGCCGGCATCGCTTACACAGTGAACCCGGCTTTGGTTCGCGGGCTCGATTATTACGGCAAAACCGTGTTCGAGTGGGTAACTGATAGCCTTGGCGCCCAGGGAACTATATGTGCCGGCGGCCGATACGATGGCCTGGTGGAGCAACTGGGGGGCAAGCCGACCACGGCAGTAGGGTTTGCTATGGGGTTGGAGCGTCTCATTCTGTTGCTGGAAACCCTTGGGCTGGTGCCCAAGGAAGCGAACAGTAATGCGGATATCTATGTAACGGCCATGGGTGAAACTGCTGTTGCCCCGGCTCTGGCCCTCGCGGAAACCTTGCGTGATCAGCTGCCGGACCGGGTGATTGTCAGCCACTGTGGCGGTGGCAGCTTCAAGAGCCAGATGAAAAAAGCCGATAGAAGTGGGGCGCGCTACGCCGTGATCCTGGGCGACAATGAGTTGGAGAATGCAACGGCGGGTGTGAAGCCGCTGCGTTCAGATGAAGAACAGAGCAGTGTGGCTCAGAGTGAGCTGGCTGCAGCGCTGGCCAAAGCCCTGGCGAGCTGAGTCGCAGCAATACAAAATTAAAAATACATTACCGGAGTCAACATGGCGGAATTGAACACCGAAGAGGAACAGGTACAAGCGATTAAGGACTGGTGGAAGCGTAACGGCAGTTCTCTTCTGATCGGCATCGGTGCAGCCCTGGCAATTGTATTTGGTTGGCAGGCTTGGCAGAACTACCAGCATCAACAGCGTACTGAGGCCGCAAACCAGTTTGCGACTCTGCTGGGTGCGTTTGGCAATGACGCAGATGACACCGCCGGTGAGACCGTAGCCTTTGTTGCCAAAACGTTGCGTGAGGAATATACCGACAGTGCCTATGCGGTATACGGCAACCTGGTTCTTGCTCGTCAACAACTGCTGGAAGACAGTAATGCAGAAGCGGCTATTGAGTCACTTCAGTGGGCTCTTGATAAAACTGATGGGCACGAAGCGGTTGCGCTTGTTGTACGTAACCGTCTTGCTCGGGCCCAGTTTTCTGCTGAGCGGTACGATGAGGCCTTAGCGACAATTGACGGTGCCGGAGGCCAGGATAACGCCCATGCGTTCGCGGCCATGTTCTCTGAGCTGCGCGGCGATATTCTGCTGGCCAAGGGCAATAAAAAAGCTGCGCGTGAAGCCTACCTGGCCGCTCGCGAACAAGGCCAGCAAGGCCGTAGCGGCATTCTGGAGCTAAAATTGTCTGACCTTGGTGTTGGAGAGGAGGCTTGATGCGGTTGACTGGCAACAGGCTGATTCAGGCCGGGTTTTTTGCAGTCTTGGCGGTCGCTTTGGGCGTGTCCGGGTGTAGCACCACAGATACCTTTGAACAACCGGTGGACGTGCCCGATGTAGACAGCACCGTGCAGTTCGAAACAGTTTGGAGCAGGTCGGTTGGCAACGGCCACGATGGTGACTTTATATACCTTTCACCACTGAATGCCCGCGATACTGTATACGCAGCCTCGGCCGATGGTGAACTGGTTTCCCTCGATGCCGAAACGGGAGAGTTGAACTGGAAGCGGAATCTGGAAGATCGTATCTTTGCCGGTGTTGGCGGAGATCGGAGCCAGCTTTACCTGGTTACCCGAGAAGCTGACCTGGTCGCTTTTTCCAGTGAAGACGGTGAAGAGTTATGGCGCAGTGCATTGCCCACGGAGGCGTTGGCCGCTCCCCAGTCAAATGGGGCGCTAGTGATCACCCAGACTACTGATGGCCGGGTCCTGGCTTTTGATACCGCCACGGGTGACAAGCGTTGGCAGTATGATGGCGTAGTGCCGGCACTTTCCTTGCGGGCAGCAGCGGCCCCGTTGGTCGGTGGCGATGTGGTACTTGCTTCGTTCTCTAACGGCAAGCTCATTGCGTTGTCAGCCGATGCAGGCCAACCTCTTTGGCAATACGAAGTAGGTCAACCCCAAGGTCGTACAGAGCTCGAGAGGCTGGTGGATATCGCTGGTCAACCTCTGGTTCTGGATAGTGCTGTGATGGTATCTGGATACCAGGGCAAGCTAGCGTTGGTTGATATTCGTACTGGTCAGGAAATCTGGAGTCGCAAGGCCTCTAGCCTGCACGCTCCGATGATTGGCGGTAATAATATTTATTTGTCTTCTGCGAACGGCGATGTGATCGCTTACCGAGGTTCTGATCGCAGAGAGCTTTGGCGCCAGGACAAGTTGTCCTGGCGCCAGCTGACTCAGCCGGCGGTTTACGAAAACTATGTGGTTGTTGGTGATTATGAGGGCTACCTGCACGTACTGTCTGCAGACGATGGAAGCCTGATGGGCCAACAACATTACGACAGCGATGGCCTGCGGGTTCCATTACAGCGCATGGCCGACGGAAACCTGATGGTTTTCGGAAATGGCGGTAAACTGTCTGTATTCAAACTGAGGGAGCGGAATTAATCCGCACTCCCTCAACGCTCTGCCGCACGCTGAGCCTATAATATCTGTATAGCGAACCATTATGACCCCAGTAATTGCCCTTGTCGGCCGCCCCAATGTTGGCAAATCGACATTATTCAACCAGATGACACGCTCCCGGGATGCGCTGGTGGCGGACTTTCCCGGTCTGACCCGGGATCGCAAGTACGGTGAGGGCACATACGAAGAGCAGCGCTTTATCGTTATTGATACCGGCGGCCTTACAGGTACTGAAGAAGGGCTCGATGCCGAGATGGCTCGACACTCCATGCAAGCGGTAGAGGAAGCTGATACCGTTCTGTTTCTGGTGGATGGCCGCGCGGGACTGACAGCGGGTGATGAATTGATAGCTGATCATCTGCGGCGATCGGGAAAATCCGCTCATTTGGTGGTTAACAAAACCGACGGGCAAGACCCGGATATCGCAGCAGCTGATTTTTATAGCTTGGGGTTTGAGTCAACGTTTATGATAGCGGCGTCTCACAACCGTGGCATCCGTTCGATGCTTGAGTTGCTGCTACCCTCCGCGGAAGACCAGGTTGAAGCCGACCAGGCTGCCCGTTACCCGGGGGTTCGCATAGGTATTGTGGGCCGCCCCAACGTAGGCAAATCAACACTGGTTAACAGGATGCTGGGCGAAGAGCGGGTGATTGTCTACGACATGCCCGGTACAACCCGGGACAGTGTGTATATCCCCTACGAGCGCCACGAGAAACAATACACTCTTATTGATACTGCGGGTGTCCGGCGCCGCAAGAATGTGAATGAGGCTGTAGAAAAGTTTTCTATTATCAAGACGTTGAAGGCGATCGATGACGCCCATGTGGTGATACTGGTCATTGATGCCCGCCAGGGGCTCGTGGATCAGGATTTGCATTTGATCGGGTTTGTCCTGGATGCCGGCCGTTCACTGGTAGTTGCCGTGAACAAATGGGACGGAATGGACCCTGACGACCGCGCCAAGGTAAAAGAGCAGATAAAGCGTCGTCTGGATTTTCTTGATTATGCCGACAAACACTATATTTCTGCGCTTCATGGGTCGGGTGTGGGTGTTATGTATGATTCGGTGCAGGCCTGCTACGAATCGGCCATGGCAAAGTGGCCAACCAACTACCTGACAACCATCCTGGAAGACGCAATTTCTCAGCATCAGCCACCTATGGTTCGCGGGCGCAGGATTAAGTTGCGCTATGCCCACCAGGGCGGCTCTAACCCTCCCGTCGTGGTGGTTCACGGCAACCAGACAGCTGCGCTGCCTGGGTCTTATAAGCGTTACCTTGAAAATACCTTCCGCAAAGTGCTGCGGGTAACGGGTTCGCCCATTCGGTTTGAGTTCCGATCCAGTGAGAACCCGTTTGCCGGTAAGGTGGATCGGAAAACGCCTCGCCAGAAGGTTAAGCAGGATAACGACTTGAAAGCAGGGCGCCGTGTGAAAAGAACCCGCCAGAAAAGTACCAAGCGCTGAGAAGTTCAGTTGCTGAGTGGGCTGGCTTAAGCCAGCCCCGCATCCTCCACCTGCTTTGCCTGCACCGCAGTGAGTGCAATAGTAAACACGATATCTTCTACCAGCGCGCCCCGCGATAAATCATTAACCGGCTTTCTTAACCCCTGAAGCATGGGGCCAATACTCACAACATTGGCACTACGCTGAACCGCCTTGTAAGTGGTATTGCCAGTATTGAGGTCCGGGAAGATGAACACGGTTGCTTTACCTGCCACGTTGCTTTTAGGCGCTTTACTTCGGGCAACGCTTTCTATGGCGGCAGCATCGTATTGCAACGGGCCGTCGATAAGTAAGTCTGGCCGACGCTCGCGGGCTATTCTGGTTGCTTCGCGCACCTTCTCCACGTCGTGGCCAGTGCCTGATTCGCCGGTGCTGTAGCTAAGCATAGCGACGACAGGTTCAACGCCAAAGGCTTCCGCTGATTCCGCGCTCTGTATCGCAATATCCGCAAGTTCCTCAGCATTCGGATCTGGGTTAATAGCGCAGTCGCCGTAGACCACAACCTGCTGTGGCAGCAACATGAAAAAAACGGAGGAGACAACCTTGGCCTGGTCGTGGGTTTTGATCAACTGCAGGGCAGGGCGCACGGTGTTGGCAGTGGTGTGGATTGCACCGGAAACCAGGCCGTCGGCCTCATCCAGCGCGACCATCATGGTGCCCATAACGACGTTGTCTTCCAGCAATGCCTCGGCCATATCTGGCGCTAACCCTTTGTGTTGGCGCAATTCAACCATGGGAGCAATATAGCTTTTACGTACTTTTCCAGGGTTGATGATTTCAATGTCGGCCGGCAATTCCAGGCCCTGTGACGCGGCGATGTTCTGAATCTCCGCTTCGTCGCCGATCAGTGCACAGCGAGCAAGCTTTCGCTGGTGGCAAATAATGGCGGCTTGCACTGTACGTGGTTCACAACCTTCTGGAAGTACGATGCGCTTGTTGGCGGCCCGGGCACGCTCAGACAACTGGTAACGGAACGCCGGTGGCGATAAACGGCTCTGAATGGCTACCCGCAGGTGTTCCTGAAGCCAGTCGGTATCAATTTTTGTGGCGACGGTTTCCATGGCCTTTTCGATTCTGTCCGGATCGTCGGTTGGAATCGCCACAGACAAATTCGCCAGCATGTGTGCGGTCTCATAGGTATTGGTGTGAGAGCTCAATACCGGTAGCCCGGTGTTCATGGCCCGGGAGCACAGATCGATTACCCGCTGGTCGGGTATAAGGCCGCCGGTCAGCATTAAACCGGCAAGAGGGACACCATTAAGCGCTGCCACTGCAGTGGCCACAATAATATCTTCACGATCACCGGGTGTGACCATCAGAGTGCCTGGGCCCAGGGTTTGAGTCATATTGCGGATTGATCGCGCGCACACAGACACTTTCTGGACTCTGCGACTGTGCATTTGGCCCTCGTGCAGTACCGGAATATCCAGCTCACGGGCGATATCGGATACCCGGGGTGCCATCAGATCAGGCTGCCAGGGGATTTCGGCCAATAGCCGGAAACGCCCATCCCGAAACACGCTACAAGCATTCTCGTAGTCAATGGTTTCGCTGGGTGTCTGGCTGATGTTGCTATAGGGTTCAAGCCCCGATCTTTCTGGTTCGCCAAGCTTGTTCAGGATTACCGCAATCACATCCTGTGTGGACATATCCGAGAACAAGCGAGCGGCAAAGTCCAGATCTTCATCCAGTTCGGCGGCACTGCATTTTCCTGGCGTGCTGACCAGCACAACCTCGGACCCCAGGTTGCGAGCCACTTCAACGTTAAGTCGTGCTATGTAGGCTTCAGTGCGATCGGGCACCAACCCTTCGATGATTACAACGTCAACATCCTTGGCAACTTTCTGATACTCACCCACAACGGTTTCCATCAGAAAATCCGATTTCCCCCGGTTCAGTAGGTGCTGGGCTTTTTTCAGCGGGTATGGCTCTGGTGGCTGCAGGTGGCTGCGAGAGCGAACAAAGGTTACGGATGAGTCTTTGCCGTTGTTGTGCTGGGATTCACCCTGGTTAACAGACTGGCAGAAGGGCTTGTAGAAGCCAACGCTAATGCCAACGCGCTCCATGGCGCGCAGTAGGCCCAAACAAACGGATGTGAGCCCTGAGCCCATGGATGTTGGCGCAATAAACAGACTTTTTGCCATATAGGGTTTCCGATGGTTCAGTAAAAGGTTGGTTTAAGTGGTTTGGTTCCGGGTGTTGGTCATGATGCCTGAGACAGGCGCGCGGCCTCGCGGGCAATAACCAGCTCTTCGTTGGTCGGGATAACCAAAACCGGGAAGCGTGAACCGGCGTGCTCTATTCGGCCTTCGGTGTGGTGGCCATGGCACTCATTGCTCCCGGTATCCATAGCAAACCCCAGAAGCTTTAAATGGCTCAGGGTTTTTTCACGCACTTGCACACTGTTTTCCCCTATACCACCTGTGAATACCAGCGCATCCAGCTGGCTCAGCGAGGCCATCATGGCGCCCACGTATTTTGCCAGTCGGAAGCAGAAAATCTCAATGGCGAGAGTGGAAGGTTCGTGGCCGCTATCAGCCAGTTTGCAGAGTGTGCGCATATCGTTGGTTTGCCCTGAGATTCCAAGCAGCCCACTTTCATGGTTAAGTACCTTGTGAACGTCTTTCAGGGCGACACCACGGGTGCGCAGATATTCGAAAAGCCCAGGGTCGATATCGCCGCTGCGAGTACCCATAACCAGCCCTTCGAGGGGCGTTAGCCCCATACTTGTATCTACGCTCAGGCCATTTTTAATCGCCGTTATGCTGCAGCCGTTGCCCAGGTGGGCTGCAATAATTGAGGTGGTTTCGGGCGTTTTGCCAAGCCGGCGGGCGGCTTCGTTGGCCATGAAGAAGTGGCTTATGCCGTGGAACCCATAGCGCCGCACAGCCCAATCACGATAATAGGCTTCTGGTAATGCATAAAGGAATGCGCGGGGCGCGAGGGTCTGATGGTAGGCGGTATCAAACACGGCGATCTGTGGCGTTTCCGGAAACTGCCCCCTCGTCGCTTCGATCCCGGCGAGGTTGACCGGGTTATGAAGAGGTGCAAGCCCGGCGCAATGGTTGATGGCTGTAACAACATCGTCGTCAATCAGAACAGCTTCGCGAAAAGTCTCTCCGCCGTGGACAACACGGTGACCAATAGAAGAGGGCGTCTCGGACATAAGCTGGCGTTCTCTGAAAGCTGACACCAACGCCTGCAGAGCCTGTTTGTGATTGGTGTTGGCCGGAAGAGTCACGGATTGGTTGTCGCCATCAATTCGTGCAAACGCATCCGCCTGGTTCAGGCGCTCAGCCATTGCTGAGGCGATTTTGTTTTCATTTTCGTCGAAGAGGGCGAGCTTTAAAGAAGAGCTGCCACAGTTAACAACAAGAATGGATTGTTTCATGTTCCCACAGTTCCCTGGGTGTCAGGTTGGTGTACGGTGGTTGGTTTTCAGCCACTCGGAAAACGCCCCGGCGGAGAGTGGACGGCTGTAGAAATAGCCCTGGGCGAAATCGCAGCCTTCCTGTTTCAGGAAGTAGGTTTGCGATTCTTCCTCAACGCCCTCTGCAATGATGGTCAGTCCCAGGCTGTGAGCCATGTTGATGATCGCACGCACCAGAGAGGCGTCCTCCGGCTCTTTCAGCACATCCTGGACAAACGATTTGTCGATTTTAAGGGTGTCAAACGGGTAGCTCTTAAGGTAGCTGAGGGCGGAGTAACCCGTGCCAAAGTCATCGACTGATAGGCGTACCCCTGCTCGGTCTAACTGTTTGAGAATGTCTGCTGTTTCAATAGAGTTGTCGAGCAGTAAGCTCTCGGTGATTTCCAGTTCTAGCCTTTCAGGGGCCAGGTTATTATTGGCAAGGGCGCTCATCACTGCGTTGGTAAAACCCGGGTCGCGGAATTGTCGTGGGGATACGTTCACGGATATGCCAATATCCTGGCCAATGGTATCTTTCCATTCTCGTGCTGAACGGCAAGCCTGCTCAAGTACCCATTCGCCAATGGGGATGATTAAACCTGTTTCTTCAGCGAGTGGAATAAAGTTATCTGGCATAACCACACCCATTGCCGGATTGTTCCAGCGCAACAGGGCCTCTGCCGCCCGCAGCTCGCCTGACACTGCATCGACGATAGGTTGGAAGTAGAGTTCGAACTCCTGCAACTCCAGAGCCCGGCGCATGCGTGACTCCATTTGCAGGCGTTCATGAGACGCCGCGGTCATCTCGGGCGTAAAGTGGGCATAGGAGCTCTTACCCTGATGCTTGGCCTGGTACATGGCTGCGTCTGCATGCTGAAGCAGGGTGCCACTGTTATCGGAGTCGTTAGGGAAAATGGCAATACCTATACTGGTGGTAACAAATATCTCCTGGCCATTCAGGGTATAGGCGGGAGTAAAGTTAGCGAGAATACGCTCTGCCACCTGAGAAGAGGATTCTGGCCCCGCAAGCCCCGGCAGGATAACAAGAAATTCGTCACCACCGAGCCGAGCGACCGTGCTGGTTCCTCGCAGGCAGCTGGAAATACGGCGGGCGGCTTCGATCAGCAGGTTATCACCTGCGTCGTGGCCCAGGGTGTCGTTAATGTGTTTGAAGTTGTCAAGATCCAAAAACATTACGCCAACCATGGAGTTTTCACGCCTGGCCTGTGCCAGCGCCAATTTCAACCGGTCCAGTGCAAGCATGCGGTTGGGCAGGCCAGTTAAAATGTCGTAGTTTGCCTGGCGCAATAACTGCTGTTCGTAGCGCTTTCGAATACTGATGTCTTCGCCAAGTATAAGATAGCCTGTGGCGTTGCCGGCGGCGTCTTTAATGGGCGTTACGATCAGCTGTTCCCAGAACCGCTCACCGTTCCTGCGCACACTGTTTATCTCGCCCTGCCAAACACCAACCCGTTGAACCTGTAAACGGATGGATTGCCAGAGGTGGCGGTTGTCACGATTTTCTGTATTGTTATCGCTCAAGGCGCCCGGGTGGCGACCAATAATCGATTTTGCATCAAAACCAGTGAGTTGGGTGAATTTTTGATTGGCAAACTCAACCCGCCATTGCCGATCACACATCACAACCGATGACGGGCTTTGCTCGATCGCTTTGGAGAACTTGTAAATCTCCGCAGCGTCTTTTTCCTGACGAACCATGTCGGCGTTTAAGCGCTCACGCATCTGGTTGATTGCTTCGCTTACGCGGCCTATTTCGTCGTTGCGGTGTGACGGCGTATCCAGACGATCCAGGGTGAGTGGCGTGTTGAGGTTTTTCAGGGAAAAATCCTTTGCGTAGTTTGCCATCGTTGTCAGATGGCGTGTCACAAAGCGCTGGAAAATCAGAATAATAAGTATGGATACCAAAAATGTCTTCAGGAATTGGGTGGCCATAATGATGCCAATTTTTCTTTTCAAATCCTGGTATACACGGTTTAGATCGGCTGTGACTGTCAGCTCGCCTAGCTTGATTTCATCACCGTCTTCATAAATAACATCGAACTGGTGAGACTTGGTATCAGAGCCACGAGGGATTTCGCCCATGATCAATTCAGAGTCTGGTTCAATGCCCAGCCGCAGGTGAACGACGTCTGGCAGGCTGAGTATGCCTTCCATTTGGGTTTGAAGTAATTTTTGATCAAGGGCCCAGAGGCTTCTGGCAAGACTGGAGGCATACCCGGATTCAACCAGTTGCATGCGGCTATCAATCTGGGAAAGTTCTTTGCGATAGTCAGAATAGATCTGGATAGCCGAAGCGATCAGGGTGAACGCTGAACTGAACAGGAGTATCCAGGCAAGCAACCTGAAAGACAGGGGAGAGCCCGAGCGAAAACGTTGGAAGCGTGTTGGCAGTTTCGGCATGTAGTACTTCAGTCGCCCGGAACAGTTGGTATAAATTAATAGTAAATAGTTCTGTGACTATAGCAGCACTGCTGAGCAAATTCCTTGAAAATCCTCGAAAGTGTGTCCGTTTTGGTGTTTGTTTGATCCTCAATTATAACAGTGATGTACTCTATTGACGCAGGTCAATATCTGTATCTTCGGGTGACGTAACCTGAGCTTAATCAAGTTTGATACGGGTGAGGAGAAAAAGCTATGTATATGGATGCGGTCGTTTTCGCTGGCATTGCAGTTGTGCTGTTGGTACTGGTGTTCTTCGTTGCTGTGGGAGTGTTTGTTGTGCGCGACCAGAAGAACTACGAGGAAAGGCAGATCAGGAGGAACCTGAGTATGGAGGATAAAGCAGCTTGACCAGGGTAACCTTGATAGTGTCAGGTTAATTGGTTTTTTACTTCTGGCATAACACTATGTGAAGTAAAAATGGCGTCCCCTAGGGGGTTCGAACCCCTGTTGCCGCCGTGAAAGGGCGGAGTCCTAGGCCACTAGACGAAGGGGACGCATCGCTTTAAACCTTGCCTCGTCGAGGTGGCGCGTATATTAGGTAAGCCTCCTCCGCCTGTCAACGATTTTATTTAAAAATGTGTTTTAACCAGTGGCGCTCTTAAGCGCCTCCTCAAGCGCCGGGTAACGGAACTCAAATCCGGATTCGAGCAGCTTGGCAGGAACCGCTCGCTGGCCGGTTAGTAAAAGGCGTGACATTTCCCCAAGCGCCACTTTCAAAACCGGTGCAGGCACTGGAAATATTGCGGGCCGATTTAACACCTTGGCCAGGCAGCGGGTGAACTCACGGTTTGTGACCGGGTTGGGGCTGACCACGTTGTAGGCACCTGACGCCTGAGGTGTTTCCAGCATCCAGATAAGTGCCGCCACAACGTCATCACGATGGACCCAGGGCATGTATTGATTTCCGCTGCCCATACGACCGCCCAGCCCGAGTTTGAATGGTGGAACCATGCGCTGCAGGAAACCGCCCCCTGAGCCTGCCACGACGCCTGTCCTCGATAAGCATACGCGTACATTCAGAGAGCGCAGGTCGAGCGCAGCATCTTCCCAGTCTTTACATAGTTGGTGGGAAAACTCATCGTGCGGGATGGTATCTTCCGTAACCAGGCTGTCTTGCTGGTTACCATAAAACCCCACTGCAGACCCTGAAACCAAGACCCCAGGCGTATGGTCCCAGCTTTTGATTATCTCTGTCAGTTTGTTGGTTAATGTTATACGGCTATTTCGCAGGGCCTGTTTTCGCTCGTTGGTCCATCGCTTTTCAGCTATACCTTCTCCTGCGAGGTTGATCACAGCATCGTAGCCTGTATCGGCTCTCAGGCTCTCAAGGTCGTTAATAACCTCAACCAGGCCGCACAGCGCACGCACTGTGCTTGAGGACTGCCGGCTGAGAACAGTCAGTTTATAGCCTTGAGCCTGCATCTCGGGGCATAGCTTGCTGCCGATAAATCCAGTACCGCCGGTTATCAGTACGCGCTTGCTCATGTTGTACTCCTTATTTGCTGGTGCCCTGGTCAAGCTGGAGTGCCACAACATCCTTAATTGCATGTCCCAGAAGAGGGTTTTCTCCAATGGGAGGCGAAAGCTCGATGCTGGCCCCAGTGGATCTCTCGAGCGCCTTTATTTTGGCCGGTACATCTTTACGGAGGTGGCGTCCGGCAGCGAGAAACAGGGGCACAATCGTAAACTCACGATTACCCGCACTTACGCCTTCATGAATGACTGATTCCAGAGAGGGTTCAGACAGCTCCATGTAGGCAATTCGAGAGCCGTTAATGGCCTTCAATGTTGGTTTGGCGAGGGCTTCGAAGGTGGCGCACCAGCGTTTGTCGCTGCTGCCATGTGCTAACAGAATGATGCGGCGGCTGTTCATCAAGGCTCCGGGCTATCGGGTTTCAAAAGTGCCTGTCGTAATTTTATGCAAGGGCCGGTATTCTCTGCCAGTCCCGTCTATCAAGATAACAGGGTGTCATCTAATGTTCGATTGGAAAGAGATTCTGGATTTCTGGTTTGGAGATCTTGATGAAAATGGCCTGCCTGACAGCTTTCATCGCAATCGCTGGTTTCGTTCAAGCAGAAAGTTTGATCAGGAGGTGCGTCGCAGGTTTCTCTCAATGGTTCTGTTTGCATCCGAGCAAGGGCTTGATCACTGGCGTAGCACGGCCGGCGGGCGGTTGGCCGAAATCTTGTTGCTTGATCAATTCTCCCGGAATATATTTCGTGGCGGAGCTCTGGCCTTTGAGCAGGATAAGCTGGCGAGCAAGCTGTGCAAAGAGGCCATGAGAAAGGGCCATGATATGACGCTGCCTCCGGTGCAACGGGCATTTCTCTATATGCCACTTGAGCACGCTGAGCGCCCGGAAGATCAGGCTTTGGCTGTTGAGTGTTATGAGCAACTCGTTGCTTCAACGTCGGGAATGCTTCAAGGCTTCATGAAGAGCTTTTTGCAGTCGGCTCGTGACCATAAAGAGATTATCGAACGCTTTGGGCGCTTTCCCCATAGGAATAAGGCCCTCGGGCGGACGTCTACCGATGCTGAAAAGGAATATCTGGGCTCCGCACGTCGTTTTGGACAATAAAATTACCAAAGGAGGTTGACGAAACAGACAGGATGCGTAAAATGCGCTTCCGTTGTTGGCGTAAGCCCTCAGCACTGCGGGAATAGCTCAGTGGTAGAGCACAACCTTGCCAAGGTTGGGGTCGCGAGTTCGAATCTCGTTTCCCGCTCCAGATTTTAAAAACCCGGTCTCGTGTGAGGCCGGGTTTTTTTTTGGCTATACTGAATCGCCTCGCCAACACGAACGTATTGCTTTGGAGGCATGCCTTTTGAAAGTTCACTCACTCCACATCTATCCGGTTAAGTCTCTCGCCGGTATCCAGGTTTCTGCATTTGAGATGGACGATTTCGGTCCCAAAGGTGATCGGCGCTGGATGATTGTTGATTCCGATCGCAGCTTTGTTACCCAGAGGGCGCTGCCTGAGCTCGCCAGGATTACCACTGTGTTGGTTGATCGCGAGGTGAGTGTTCATATTCCGGGGGAGGGTGAGTTCAAGTTACAGGTCACTGATAAGGCGCTGCGGGCGCTGGTTTGGCGCGATTGGGTAAAAGCTCTGGAGGCTGAGTCTTCTGTTTGCGAAGCACTGAGTCGCTTTTGCGGCAAAGAGTTGCGTTTTGTTTACATGCCTGACTCCTCGTTTCGACGTGTTGATGTTGGGCGAGTAACCGAATACCGTCGCGTTGGGTTTGCCGACGGATTTCCATTTCTGATTACCAGCCTGGCATCGCTGGATGAGCTGAATGGCCGATTGGATGCGCCCGTAGATATGCGTCGATTCCGGCCCAATATCGTTATCGGGGGCGCCACCGCCTGGCAAGAAGATGGATGGCGTAAGCTCAAGCTGGGCAGCCACAGCTTTGACATTGTAAAACCCAGCTCCCGCTGCGTGTTGACGACCGTTGATCCGGATACCGGGGTAAAAGATTCTGGCCTGCAACCCTTAAGGACGCTTTCGTCTTATCGAAGAACACCGGAAGGTGTGATTTTTGGCCAGAACGCAATCCATGAAACATCCGGAGTCATTCACGTGGATGACTCTGTCACTGTTATTGAATCGGAGTGAAAAGCAACGTGCCACTGTTAACGCTGGACTCGATATCTCTCGCCTTCGGCATGCAACCGCTACTGGACCAGGCGTCTCTTATTATTGATGCCGACGAGCGGGTGTGTCTTTTGGGAAGAAACGGAGAGGGTAAATCAACCCTGCTTAAAATTGTCAGCGGAGACGTAATTCCCGATGGCGGGCATGTTCGGCTGGAAGACGGCGCCGTGCTGGCGGTGCTGCCACAGAATCTCCCGACCAACGATACGAGAACGGCCTACGAAGTTGTGTCTGGCGCATTTCCTGAGACAGGCCAGCTTTTGGCCGAGTTTCACACGCTGACCCAGCAGGCAGATGAGGCCAGCCTCAATCGCATGATGAAGGTTCAGGAGCGTATTGAAGCGCTGGATGGGTGGCGACTTGATCAGAAGGTGGGTGCCATTCTGGCGCAGTATGGCATAGACCCGGAACAACCTCTGAACAGACTCTCAGGCGGTTGGCAGCGCCGGGTACTGCTGGCTCGGGCTCTGGTTGTGGAGCCAGATATCCTGTTGTTGGATGAGCCTACAAACCATCTGGATGTGCCGGCTATCGCATGGCTTGAAGAGGCCCTCGGAGCCTTCCGTGGGGCCATGCTGTTCGTGAGTCACGACCGTGCCTTCATCAGGCGCATGTCTACGCGGGTGGTGGAGCTGGATCGTGGCAAACTGGTAAGTTTCGCGGCGTCTTACGATCGTTATCTGGACCTGAAGGAAAAGGCGCTTGAAGAAGAAGATCGGGAGAATGCTCTTTTCGACAAGCGCCTGAAACAAGAAGAAGCCTGGATCCGCCAGGGTATCAAGGCTCGCCGTACCCGTAACATGGGGAGGGTGAGAGCGCTTAGGGCCATGCGTGAAGAGCATCGGCAGCGGCGTGTCCGTGGCGGCACCGCGACGTTTGCGGTGGAGGATGCTGCCAGGTCTGGCAAGTTGGTGGCTGAAACGGTGGATGCCGGCTTTGCTTACCCGGGTGGAGCGCCGATTATCCGTGATATGAACATCACCGTTCTGCGGGGCGACAAGATAGGTCTTGTGGGCGAAAACGGGACGGGCAAAACAACCCTGGTGCGATTGCTGTTGGGCGACCTTGAGCCAACAGAAGGCAATATCCGCCTGGGCACCAATCTGCAAGTTGCCTATTTTGACCAGCTTCGTGGCGAGTTGGACCTGGAGCGGAATGCCTTGGATAACCTGTCGGAAGGCCGGGAGTTTATCGAGATCAACGGGCAAAGCAAGCACGTGCTTGGTTATCTACAGGAGTTCCTTTTCACGCCAGAGCGTGCCAGATCGCCCGTTAGTGTGTTTTCAGGGGGCGAACGTGCGCGACTTCTACTGGCGAAGTTGTTCAGCAAGCCTGCCAACATTTTAGTGCTGGATGAGCCGACCAACGATCTGGATGTTGAAACTCTTGAATTACTGGAGGAGCAGCTTTCTGAATTTGCCGGCACCGTCATTGTGATCAGCCACGATCGCGAATTTTTGGATAATGTGGTCACGGACACTGTCTTTTTGGATGGCACGGGCAGCGTTCTTGAATATGTGGGCGGCTATAGCGATTGGCGTCGGCAGGGTGGTTGTTTTCCGGCTGAGGCTAGTGGTGCGCGCCCTGATCGGCATGATAAGGCAGTAAAGTCTGGCAAGGGAAAGCAGGTTAGCTCGTCCAAGCCTGAAAAGACGCAGCCTGAGCCTCAAGCCGCCGCTGCCAGTAAGCCAAAGCCAGCCAAGCTTAGTTACAAGTTGAAGCTGGAACTTGAGCAACTGCCCAAACAAATTGAAGAGCTGGAGAAAGATGTCGCCGAAATTAAGGAGCGCGTTGCGTCTGCCAGTTTCTATTCCGGGTCGCCTGAAGATATTGCGGCAACACTGGCAGAGATGGAGCAAAAGGAAGAGCACCTTGAGAAGGTAATTGAACGATGGATGGAGCTTGAGGGGTAGGCTCTGACAGCTTTGCAGTCTCTGAAATGCCCGGTGCCAGATTACATGACTCCGGGCATTTTAGATAACGCTTTCGTGTAGTTGCGTTTAGCGGATCCTGATAGCCAGTACGTCACATTCCGTTCCGTGCAGAACACCGTTGGCGGTGGAACCCAGAAGCAATTGGAAGCCTTTTCTGCCGTGGCTTCCCACAATAACCAGGTCTGCTGAATGCTCTTTCACCAAGCGGTGAATTTCAGATTCCGGCCGACCTACGGTCACAATCTGGTTGGACCCGTCAACGCTATAAGTGTTGCCATAAGCCGCAAGTTGCTCGCGAGCCGCCTTGTCGAGTTGATCCTGCAACTCTGTCAAATCCATGGGAATATCGCCGCCATAGGCGTAACCCACAGGTTCTACAATATGCACCAGAATAAGGTTTGCACCGTGGGCCTCGCTCATGGCTCTGGCTTTATCCAGAACTTGGGGTGCCTCTTCGGTCAGATCTATTGCAACAAGCATATTCTTGTAGGCAGACATACCTAGCTCCTTAGTGTATCGGCTTTCATCCAGCATAATACGCAAGTCCGTCCGGGGGAAGGACTTGCGTATTGCTCAGCTGTTCTGCTGGAGTAGCAGTTCGATGGCTATTGTAAGGTTTTCCAGAATCCGCTTTGAATACCTGTCAATTACGAAACCCACGTTGTCCTCATTGTAGTTGATATAAGAGCCGCGGATGAATTGCCATTTGGACGAAATATCGTTTAAGAGTGCTTTCAGTTCACCGTCGCTTTTACCATTAGAGAAGGTGTTTAGCAGTTGATCAAATTCCTTGGCCTGTTCGTCGAGCGAGGTTTCAGTGGAGGACCCTTGAAATGTTTGCGATACAGAAGAGTTGGTTCGAACCGAGTACTTTGCCCTCATTTGCGCGATTTTCACGGCGCCCATCCTGGCTGCTTCAACCCTGGTACTCGTTTTTGCTTGAGAGTTCTCTTGTGCAACCTGGTAAAACTCCGTTGCCAGACCATTCATTGTAAGCGCCTGGTTGGCCATATCTGAAGCCAGACGTAAATCCGGGTATCCGGTGTTTCGAACTTCGTTAATGTTGTCACGCATCAGACTTTTGAATTTGTCGAACTCTCCGTTTAGCTCTTCGATCTGCTGGTTTGTGAGAGCGCCACTGTCACTTGCCGCGAGAAAGTTCATTGAGTCATTCGCGGAGTTGATGCCCGATACGATCTCATTGAGCGTATCGGTGCTACCGCCTCCGATGTATCGGTAATAGGCATCCAGAGAGGTGTAATTGCTAACTCGGAAAGTGTGAAGCTGGGAAAGAACATTGTCAGCTTCCTGGGCTCGCACACCCATGGACGTGAGCGCAACTAGACACAGCGCAGCCAGTAGGGTGCGGGCCCTTAGGTGGTTGGTTTTCATCGGATTGGGTCTCCGTAATACGTTTATTATTGTGTACCAAAGTCGTAGATTGAAGGTAAAGTAACTTCCCCAGCCAATCAAGCGGTTTTGCGGGACCTGGTTCGAGTAAATGCAAATATCTTTGAAATTTGCGAAGATAAGTTCACGTTTGTTCTTATATGCATTTTGTAATCGTTTGAATAAAAAGAATTTTACTCCAAGAAGAATAAGAAATTCAGTGGAACGTGGAGTTATTCGGAAAGAAACAAATTGACAAACGTGTCGTTTTTTCACATCGTGTGCCCTGACGATTCAAACGACTGTATGAATTTTGAGTCGATTAATCGGGCAGTGACCGAAATCTGGCTGCATAAACAGTGCTGGCAACTCATTAGGTTAACGAGTGAAGCTGGTGCTTGCCGCAGTTCCAAACACAGACTGGAGATCAGTTGATGATTTACGAAGGTAAAGCCATCACGGTTAAAGAGATCGAAGGCGGGATCGCTCAGTTGGACTTCGACTTGCAAGGCGAGTCGGTAAACAAGTTCAACCGTCTTACTATTGAAGAGCTCAGCGCCGCGACTGATGCACTTAAAGCACAGACGAAACTCAAGGGCCTGGTAGTTACCAGCTCCAAGGACAGTTTCATCGTTGGTGCCGACATTACAGAGTTTACTGAGCTGTTTGCCGGTTCCGAAGAAGACCTGGTAGCCAACAATCTGAAGGCCAATGCCATTTTCAGTGCGGTAGAGGACCTTCCATTTCCAACCGTTACGACCATCAACGGCATTGCGCTAGGTGGCGGTTTCGAGATGTGCCTGGCGACCGACTACCGGGTGATGGCTCCCAAGGCTAAAGTTGGCCTGCCGGAAGTTAAACTGGGTATTTTCCCGGGATTTGGCGGTACCGTTCGCTTGTCTCGCCTGGTGGGTGTGGATAACGCCGTTGAGTGGATCAGCGGTGGCACAGAAAACCGTGCCGATGCAGCCCTGAAAATCGGTGCTGTAGACGCAGTTGTAGAGCCGGCAAAGCTGGTTGAGGCTGCGATTTCAATCATAAACCAGTGTAATGAAGGTAAGCTCGACTACGAAGCGCGCCGTGAAGAGAAAAAAGGCAAGATCAAGCTGAACGCCATGGAAAGCATGATGGCTTTCGAAATCTCCAAGGCGGTTGTCGCTGGCAAAGCGGGTAAAAATTACCCGGCACCAGTGGAAGCTATCAAGGTGATGCAGAAGCACGCTGGTCTGACTCGCGACAAGGCCGTTGAAGTAGAAGCCAAAGGCTTTGCCAAAATGGCGAAGACCAATGTTGCTGGTTGCCTTGTTGGCCTTTTCCTGAATGATCAGGAGCTGAAGAAAAAAGCCAAGGCCTGGGAAAAAGAAGCGTCTGAAGTGAAACTGGCGGCTGTATTGGGTGCCGGTATCATGGGTGGTGGTGTTGCGTATCAGTCGTCACTGAAAGGCACGCCGATCATCATGAAGGACATCAACCAGGACGGTATCAACCTGGGTTTGAAAGAAGCCAAAAACCTGCTGGTTAAGCGTGTCGATAAAGGCCGCATGAAGGCAGACCAGATGGCTGATGTTCTGAACAACATTACCCCAGCCCTGAACTACGGTGATTTCAAGAACGTAGACCTGGTTGTTGAAGCAGTTGTTGAGAACCCGAAGGTGAAAGATGCCGTGTTGTGTGAAACCGAACAAATGGTTCGCGATGACGCCATCCTGACGTCCAACACCTCAACTATTTCCATCGACCTTCTGGCCAAAAACCTGAAGCGTCCGGAAAACTTCTGCGGCATGCATTTCTTTAACCCGGTACACATGATGCCGCTGGTTGAGGTAATTCGCGGCGAGAAGAGCAGTGATCGCGCAATTGCAACCACCGTTGCTTACGCCAAGTCCATGGGCAAGACACCGATTGTTGTCAAAGACTGCCCGGGCTTTCTGGTTAACCGCGTGCTGTTCCCATACTTTGGTGGTTTTATTGGTCTGGTGCGCGACGGTGCGGATTTCCAGCACGTAGACAAGGTTATGGAAAAGTTCGGTTGGCCTATGGGGCCTGCGTACTTGCTGGACGTTGTTGGCATGGACACCGGCAAGCACGCTGGTGAGGTAATGGCTGACGGCTTCCCGGATCGTATGAAGCACGAAGGTACCACGGCCATCGACGTTATGTTTGATAACGATCGTTACGGCCAGAAGACAGAGAAAGGCTTCTACAAGTACGAATTGGACCGCAAGGGTAAGCAGAAGAAGGTGGTTGATGAAGACACCTACAAGCTGCTTGAGCCGGTTGTTCAGGGTAAGAACGATTTCAGTGACGAAGATATCATTGCTCGCATGATGATTCCTTTGTGCATGGAAACGGTTCGCTGCCTGGAAGACGGTATTGTTGAGGACCCGGCTGACGCCGATATGGGCCTGATCTTCGGTATCGGCTTCCCGCTATTCCGTGGTGGTGCTCTGCGTTATATCGATGATATGGGCGTAGACAGGTTCGTAGAACTGGCAGACAAGTTTGCAGATCTTGGTGCTTTGTACCACCCAACCGAGAAGCTGCGCGAAATGGCCAAAACTGGCGAAAAGTTCTTTGGTTAACCCTGAACGAGATTTCCGAACGGAGAAAGATCTATGAGCCTTAATCCGAGAGACGTTGTCGTCGTCGATTGCGTGCGGACTCCGATGGGCCGTGCCAAAAACGGTTGCTTCCGTAACGTACGTGCGGAGACCCTGTCGGCTACGCTGATCGACGCACTGTTCGATCGCAACCCGAAGCTCGACCCGAAAGAAGTTGAAGATGTGATCTGGGGCTGTGTAAACCAGACTAAAGAGCAGGGTTTTAACGTGGCGCGGCAGATTTCCTTGCTGACTCACATCCCGCACGAGTCTGCAGCTCAAACAGTAAACCGTTTGTGTGGTTCCGCTATGAGCGCAATCCATACAGCGGCCCAGGCCATCATGACCGGTAATGGTGATGTGTTTGTGGTTGGTGGTGTAGAGCACATGGGTCACGTATCCATGACGGAAGGTTTCGACCATAACCCGGCTGCTTCCAAATACACTGCCAAGGCATCAAACATGATGGGCCTGACTGCAGAGATGCTGGCCAAGATGCACGGTATTACTCGTGAGCAGCAGGATGAGTTTGCTGCGCGTTCACATCGCTTAGCGCAGGAAGCGACGTTGGAGGGCCGGTTCAAGAATGAAATCGTGCCGGTTGAAGGGCATGATGAGAATGGCTTTAAAACGCTGATCGAGCACGATGAAACCATTCGCCCGGAAACCACTGTGGAATCCTTGAGCAACCTGAAACCTGCTTTTGATCCCAAGAATGGCACTGTCACAGCCGGTACTTCTTCGCAGTTGACTGATGGCGCTTCAGCTATGGTGCTTATGTCTGCAGAGCGCGCAGACGCGTTGGGCTTGACGCCTATCGCCAAGATTCGCAGCATGGCAGTAGCCGGCTGTGATCCCGCGATCATGGGTTACGGCCCTGTACCAGCGACTAAAAAGGCGTTGAAGCGTGCAGGTCTGAAAGTCGAAGATATCGATTTTTGGGAGCTGAACGAAGCGTTTGCTGGTCAGTCGCTGCCAGTGCTGAAAGACCTGAAGCTACAGGGTGTAATGGAAGAGAAAGTGAACCTGAACGGCGGTGCGATTGCCCTTGGCCATCCACTGGGTTGTTCTGGTGCGCGTATCTCCACCACTCTGTTGAACGTAATGCAGTCCAAAGGCGGTAAGCTTGGTGTTTCTACCATGTGTATCGGCATGGGGCAGGGCATTGCGACGGTTTGGGAGCGTTTGTGATCCGTTAAGCGGTCATGGTTACGCTTTCATGGAAGGCCCGGCACGCGCCGGGCCTTCCTGCTTTCAGGGATCGTTAAAAGCAACGTTGCGAAAGGCGGGAAAGCATGGCTGATAACAAAGAATGGGTTGTCTTGCTATTCCTGACACTGTAAAACAGACTCCTTATATACTATGGCGGCTTTTTTAGTTTTTTCCAGCCGATTGATTTACAGCGAGTTTACGGTCTTATTGTGCATTGACCGGTATATCGCCAAGGATATAGATCTCCGATATGGGTAAAAGTCTCGTAATTGTCGAGTCACCAGCGAAAGCGAAGACCATCAACAAGTACCTGGGCTCTGACTTCATCGTTAAGTCTAGCGTTGGGCATATTCGTGATCTTCCCGTCAGTGGCAGTGGATCCCAGTCTGATCCCAAGGAACGTGCCAGACAGGCAGCAATCACCCGAAAACTCAGCCCTGAAGACAAGGCGGCGCACAAAAAGCGCAAGGCCAGGGAGCAACTGGTTGCCAGAATGGGGGTAGACCCTGATCAGGACTGGAGCGCGCGCTACGAAGTCCTGCCTGGCAAGGAAAAGGTGGTGAGTGAGCTCAAGCGGCTGGCCAAGTCGGCTGACCATATCTATCTCGCAACGGATCTCGACCGCGAGGGGGAGGCCATTGCCTGGCACCTCCAGGAAACCATTGGCGGCGAACCGGAAAAGTACCGCCGCGTGGTGTTCAACGAGATTACCAAGCGCGCGATTCAAGAAGCATTTGATAATCCGGGCAGTCTTGATAATAACCAGGTAAGCGCCCAGCAAGCGCGGCGCTTTCTTGATCGTGTTGTGGGGTACATGGTTTCACCACTACTGTGGGCAAAGCTTGCCCGCGGGCTCTCTGCCGGCCGGGTGCAATCGGTTGCTGTGCGGTTGATTGCAGATCGCGAGCGGGATATCCGGGTATTTGTGCCAGAGGAATACTGGCAGTTGTTTGCCGGGCTGGGCGCCAAAGGCAGCGCTCAATCCGTGCGTTTTGAGGTAACGCGCTACAACAATAAGCCTTATCGTCCGGTTAGCGAAAAGCAGAGTACGGAGCATGTAAAGCGCCTTGAAGCAGGCAGTTTTGAGGTATCGAAGCGGGAAGACAAGCCTACCAGATCCCGCCCGGGGGCTCCGTTTATAACATCGACCCTGCAGCAGGCGGCCAGTAACCGGATGGGCTTCAGCGTCAAGAAAACCATGATGCTGGCACAGCGTCTCTACGAGGCCGGCTATATTACCTATATGCGTACCGATTCGACCAACTTGAGTCAGGACGCTATCAGCAGCTGTCGCGATTATATTCAGGATGAGCTGGGTAAAAAGTACCTGCCAGAGAAGCCCAGGGTTTATGGCAGTAAAGAGGGTGCCCAGGAAGCTCACGAAGCTATTCGCCCAACAGAGGTCACGCGACAGTCTGCTGCGATCAGTGGTTTGGAAAAAGACGCGGAGAAGCTCTACGAACTGATCTGGCGCCAGTTTGTGGCATGTCAGATGTCGGAAGCCGAGTTTCTCAGCACTTCGATTGTTGTTGCCAATGGCGACTACGAACTGCGTACCCGCGGTCGTATTATCAAGTTTGATGGTTTTCTCAGGGTCGCACCTCAGTCAGCAAAAAAAGAAGAAGATATTTCTCTGCCGGACATCAAGGTTGGGGAGTCTTTGAATCTCGAGAAACTTGAGCCAACGCAGCATTTCACCAAACCGGCACCGCGCTTTACGGAAGCCAGCTTGGTAAAAGAGCTGGAAAAACAGGGTATTGGCCGCCCCTCTACTTACGCTTCCATTATCTCGACTATTCAGGATCGGGGATATGTGCGTCTGCAGAATCGACGCTTTTATGCTGAAAAAATGGGCGAGATAGTCACTGATCGTCTGTGCGAATCGTTTTCCAACCTGATGGACTTCGACTTTACCGCAAAAATGGAAGGCGATCTGGACCATATTGCCGAAGGCGACGTCGACTGGAAAAAGGTACTTAACGACTTTTACGCCCGGTTCCGTAAGCAATTGGAGTTAGCTGAGGTAGCCGATGGCGACGGCGGCATGCGCCCGAATGATCCCACTGAAACCAATATTCCCTGCCCCTCCTGCGGTCGTAATATGCAGATTCGGGTGGCCAGTACTGGCGTGTTCCTCGGTTGTTCAGGCTACTCCCTGCCACCTAAAGAGCGCTGTAAAACCACCATCAATCTGACGTCAGGTGATGAGGTTGTCAGTGCTGATGACGATGTGGAAGGTGAGGGCGAAACCCGGCTGCTGCGCAAAAAACGCCGCTGCCCGAAATGCTCTACCGCTATGGACAGTTACCTGGTGGATGAAACCCGCAAACTGCATATATGCGGTAACAATCCAGACTGTTCCGGCTATGAAGTAGAGGAGGGCACGTTCCGGATTAAGGGCTACGATGGCCCCACGCTTGAATGTGATAAGTGTGGTTCTGAGATGCAACTGAAAACTGGCCGCTTTGGCAAGTACTTTGGCTGCATGAGCGACACCTGCAAAAACACTCGTAAACTTCTCAAGAGCGGCGAGCCAGCGCCCCCAAAAATGGACCCGGTACCCATGCCGGAACTGCAATGCCAGAAAGTAGACGATACCTATGTACTGCGTGACGGTGCATCCGGCATGTTTTTGGCTGCGAGCAAGTTCCCTAAAAATCGCGAGACCCGGCCGCCATTGGTTATGGAAATCAAGCCGCATCAAAAGGAAATTGACCCGAAGCACAGCTATCTCATGGAGGCACCAGAGCGTGATCCGGAGGGCAATCCTACGGTTATTCGTTACAGTCGCAAAACGAAAGAGCAGTATGTGATGTCGGAAAAAGACGGCAAGGCGACAGGCTGGTCTGCGTGGTATGTGGACGGCAAATGGCAGCCGCGCCAAAAGTAATCGTGGCGACACCTGCTCGGCACCGGTCCAAAAAAAGAGGTCAGTAGCATTGCGCTGACCTCTTTTTTCATATGACTGATCCGTTGTTAGCTTATTTGAATTTCCGCAACCGCTGAATCAGTGACGATGTATCCCAGCGCTTTCCACCCATTGCCTGAATGTCTCCATAGAACTGGTCTACTAATGCTGTTATTGGTAACGACGCACTGACGTTGCGCGCTTCATCCAGGCAAATACCGAGGTCTTTTCGCATCCAGTCCACGGCAAACCCGTGATCAAACTCGCCATCAATCATGGTTCCGGACCGGTTTTCCATCTGCCATGATTGCGCGGCGCCTTTGGAGATTACGTCCACAACTCTCTGCACATCCAGATCAGCCTGCTCGGCGAAGTGCAATGCTTCAGAAAGCCCCTGTACCAGTCCGGCAATAGCAATCTGGTTCACCATTTTCGTTTTCTGGCCGCTACCTGCGGGGCCCATCAGATTAAGGGCTTTAGCATAGTATTGTAAGAAGGGTGCGGCTTTGGCGTACTCAGACTCAATGCCACCGCACATGATGGTTAATTGGCCATTCCGAGCACCTTGCTGGCCACCGGAGACGGGGGCATCGATAAAGCCCATGCCGGCTTTCTGCGAAGCTTCGGATAGTCGCTCGGCTACAGTAGCGGATGCCGTGGTGTGATCAACCAGAATGGCGCCAGGTTTAGCATGTGCAAGAATGCCATCGTTGCCTTCATAAATTTCAACAAGGTCTTTATCAGCGCCGACGCAGGTGATTACAAAATCCGCGCCTTTCACCGCGTCCTTAATGCTCTGGCAAGCGGTTCCCGGGTATTCCATGGCCCATTGTTGGGCTTTTTCAGTGGAACGGTTCCAGACCCGCAAAGTAAGCCCTGCCTTGGCTAAGTGGCCTGCCATAGGGTACCCCATCACGCCGAGTCCGATAAAAGTTGCTGTTGTCATTGTGTTCTCCTTGGGAGTTATGCGGCTTAACGTAGCACAGAGCCGACAGATTGCCCGAGTCGCAGTTGTGTTCGTCAAATTTTTCAAAAAAAAGGCCGCTGAATCAGCGGCCTTTTTATTTTCGTAATGGTCGAAGGGTTACTTTTCAGGGTAGTCCCGCGCCGTAGAGCCAGTGTAAAGCTGGCGTGGGCGACCAATGCGGTATTCGCCACTGACCATTTCATTCCAGTGAGAGAACCAGCCAATGTTACGTGACATGGCAAAAATAACTGTGAACATGGATGTTGGAATCCCCATCGCCTTGAGAATCAGGCCGGAATAGAAATCTACGTTCGGGTAAAGTTTGCGCTTTACAAAGTACTCGTCTTCCAGAGCAATTTGCTCAAGGCGTTGGGCGATTCTCAGCAGAGGATCGTCTTCCAGCCCGAGTTCGCCCAGCACTTCGTGTGCGGTTTCAGCCATTACTTTGGCGCGTGGGTCGAAGTTCTTGTATACCCGGTGGCCAAAGCCCATTAAGCGGAACGGATCGTCCTTGTCTTTGGCTTTGGCAATGTAGGTGTCAATATTGGACTCGTCGCCAATTTCCGCGAGCATATCCAGAACGGCTTCGTTTGCGCCGCCGTGAGCCGGGCCCCATAGTGCGGCGATGCCAGAGGCGATACAGGCGTAGGGGTTGGCGCCAGAGGAGCCAGCAAGCCTGACTGTGGAGGTGGACGCGTTCTGCTCGTGATCAGCGTGCAGAATGAAAATCTTGTCCATAGCCTTGGCCAGGATCGGATTTGGCTCATACTTTTCGCTGGGAACGCCAAACATCATCTGCAGAAAGTTTTCAGAATAGGAGAGGTCGTTCCTTGGGTATACAAATGGCTGGCCAATGCTGTATTTGTAGCACCATGCCGCTATCGTCGGCATCTTCGCGATCAGGCGGTGTGCCGTGATTTCGCGCTGATGCTCGTTGGTTACATCCATCTGGTCGTGATAAAACGCAGAAAGTGCTCCTACCACGCCGCACATAATGGCCATAGGATGCGCGTCCCGGCGGAAGCCGTGGAAGAAGTTGCGCATCTGATCGTGCAGCATGGTGTGGTTTTTGATTGTTTGGTGAAATTTCTTGTTTTCTGCAGTGGTAGGCAGTTCGCCTTTCAGCAGGAGGTAGCAGACTTCGAGGTAGTCTGAATCTTCTGCAAGCTGTTCAATGGGGTAGCCTCGATGCAGGAGGACGCCGTTCTCACCATCAATATAGGTGATGGCCGACTCGCAGGCGGCGGTTGATACAAACCCCGGGTCGTAAGTGAAAACGCCTTGCTGGACTAGGCCTCGTACGTCGATGACGTCAGGGCCAGCGGTACCGGAGTAAACCGGTAGCTCAATGGACTTGTCACCCACCGAGAGCGTGGCTTTCCTGTCGGTCATAGTGCTCTCCTGTTTATCAGCTTTAACAGCGCTAGCTGTCTTTATAGTTGCGCGAAGAAGGCGCGTATTATCGCAAAACTGGCGGCAAAATATAGGGTGTTGGCTTTTTTTGTCAATGAAAGAGTCGGGAAACCCCGTAATCGTGCCTTGTTGCAAGTCACAGGCGTTGCAAATAATGCGTGCCTGAGTCCAAAAAAAGCGTGTCAATAAGCTCTAAGTTTGTCTCTGTTATGGTTTTTACGAGGTGTGTGTATGAGTTGCGCGTTTGTAATTATATGGGCGTCTCCTTATAATCCGTAGCCCGGAACCGGGTATTTATCTTCTTGGGTGTTTGTTTGTAGCAAGCTACCTGGTTGGTATCCGCCCTCCTGAACTAATCGGTTTATGGCTTTGAGTCGTACCTCCGATCCTTACATACCAACTAACCGCCACCGGCTTGCCGGTTCTGCGGTACCAAAAGAGAGTGTGAGAGCGCTGTGAATAGCAAACGACC
>NZ_JBQDCO010000015.1:0-67129 GCF_052091845.1 Marinobacter sp.
ACACGGCAAGCTGCCGACAGGCCAGCAGGGCCGCCGCCGACGATAAGAACATCAAATTCCATCGATTCGCGTTCCACGTTGGTCTCCTCACACATCTTGATGAATATTATATGCCCGAAAGCTTTAATTTCTTGAGCGCCATCATACCTTTTAAACGGCTACCAGACGACTACTCATAGCCTAATACTCTGATTTTATATATTCGGAGGATAGCGCATTTGAAGAATCAAACAAACGATTGTTTGAATTTCGCCCAGAGCTTTGGCATGGTAGATTTGTACTGTGATTGGTTGGGCCAAGCCGGTTTTTTCGGCGTATAATCGTTGCTGACAGTCAGTGCAGTGCATGCTGATTGGCCCGGAGAGCAGGTGTGTGGCGTCTTATTGGACTATTGACCCATTTTATCTTTGCCTTCAGTATTAGTTCGCCGTGACGGACGGCCCCTTGTAGAGGCCGCTGTTTGTAACGTTCGGTCCGTATACCCGTAACCGGGTTCCTGCGCCGACACGAAGCAATCAAGAATGCTCTGTAACCCGCCCAGCCCGGGCCTGTCTTAGAGTGTTTTTGATTGAGAGTCATTAACCCATCGTAGAAGAACGAGGAATCTATGAAGGTTCTGGTCGCTGTAAAACGAGTAATCGACTACAACGTAAAGGTACGCGTTAAGCCGGACAACACTGGTGTTGACCTTGCTAACGTTAAAATGGCAATGAACCCGTTTTGCGAAATCGCTGTTGAAGAGGCGGTTCGTCTTAAAGAAAAGGGTGTTGCGAGCGAAATCGTAGTGGTTTCCATTGGTCCAAAGGCCTGCCAGGAGCAAATTCGTACTGCTCTGGCGCTGGGTGCTGACCGTGGTATCCACGTTGAAACTGATGAGGAAGTTCAGTCTCTTGAAGCGGCCAAGTTGCTTAAAGCCGTTGTTGAAAAAGAAGAGCCGAAGCTTGTCGTTCTTGGTAAACAGTCCATTGATACTGATAACAACCAGACCGGCCAGATGCTTGCTGCACTGACTGGCATGGGGCAAGGCACCTTTGCTTCTGAAGTGGTTGTTGAAGGCGATAAAGTGAACGTTACCCGTGAAGTAGACGGTGGTCTTATGACCGTTTCCCTGAACTTGCCAGCGGTAGTAACCACAGATTTACGCCTGAACGAGCCGCGCTATGCGTCTCTGCCAAATATCATGAAAGCCAAAAAGAAGCCGCTCGATGCTATGAGCCCAGCTGATCTTGGTGTTGATCTTGCGCCACGCCTGTCAACCTTGAAGGTTGAAGCACCGGCTGGTCGTCAGGCAGGTGTTAAAGTGGAAGACGTTGCCGAGCTGGTCGATAAACTGAAGAACGAAGCGAAGGTGATCTAAATGAGCATCCTTGTTATTGCTGAACACGACAACAGCAGCCTTAAGCAGGCTACTCTCAGCGTTGTAGCCGCTGCCAAGGCCATGGGTAGCGATATTGATGTGTTGGTTGCCGGTGAAAACTGTGGTGCCGTTGCAGAAGCTGCAGCAAAGGCTGACGGTGTTGCAAAAGTACTGGTTGCCGACAACGCGATTTATGGCCATTTCCTGGGCGAAAACCTCGGTAATCTGGTTGCCGAGCTAGGTAAGGACTATAGCCACATCGTGGCTGCTGCCGGCACAACAGGTAAAGACTTCATGCCGCGCGTCGCAGCACTTCTGGACGTTGCTCAGGTATCTGACATCGTGCGCGTTGAGTCTGAAGACACCTTTGTTCGTCCGATTTACGCCGGTAACGCTATTGCAACGGTAAAATCCAGCGACAGCATCAAAGTTATAACCGTTCGTCCAACAGGTTTTGACCCGGTTGCTGCGGAAGGTGGCTCTGCCTCGGTTGAACAGCTCGATCTGGTAAAAGACGCGGGTCTTTCTGCGTTTGTTAGTGAGAAGAAAGCTGAATCTGATCGTCCTGATCTGGCCAGTGCCGGTATTGTTATTTCCGGTGGCCGTGGCATGCAGAATGGCGAAAACTTCAAAATGCTTGAGCAGGTTGCTGACCTACTTGGCGCCGGTATGGGTGCTTCCCGTGCAGCTGTCGACGCCGGTTTTGTGCCGAACGACATGCAGGTAGGTCAAACCGGTAAAATTGTTGCTCCGCAGCTTTACGTAGCGGTTGGTATTTCCGGTGCCATTCAGCACCTGGCCGGTATGTCTGATTCCAAAGTGATCGTTGCGATCAACAAGGATGAAGAAGCGCCGATTTTCCAGGTTGCCGATTACGGCCTGGTAGCGGATCTGTTTGAAGCAGTGCCGCAACTTGAGGAAGAGCTGAAGAAGGTTCTGTAACTTTCTCTCAGACTTCAAAAAAGACACCTTCGGGTGTCTTTTTTGTTTCAGGGTCATAAACTATGAATCTATAATCGTAACCAGCCTCCTACTGCGGACATACCTCCATGACGATCAGCCCGTTTGAAGCTCTTGCTTGTCCACTCGACAGTTCCGCGCTACAAAAAAATGGCAATAGCTGGCAATGCAGTGCTGGTCATAGTTTTGATATTGCCCGCCAAGGCTATATTCACCTGTTGCCCGTGCAGAACAAGCGCTCCAGGGATCCGGGCGATAATAAAGAGATGGTCGCAGCACGCCGTGACTTTCTATGCGGCGGATTCTACCAGCCTATTGCAGACGCACTCAGCCAGGCTGTATTCCCTGAGGGTTTTAATGAGTCGGCCATGAATTGTCTGGATGCGGGATGTGGAGATGGCTATTACCTGCGCCATCTCGCTGATCGTGCGCCAAAAGCGACTAACCTTGCCCTGGTGGGGCTGGATATATCCAAGTGGGCGGTATTATCTGCCGCCAAACAGGATAAAAAACCATCCTGGATTGTAGGAAGTAATGCCAACCTGCCCATACTGCCGGGAACACTGGATCGAATACTGTGTCTGTTTGGTTTTCCCGTGTACCCGGAATTTGCTCGGGTGCTAAAGCCTGGTGGCGAGGTTGTCCAGATAGATGCCGGAAAAAACCACCTGAAAGAATTGCGCGAAATTATCTATCCGGAATTAAAAGAACCTAAACAAGGGCAGGACGTCGCGCCCAAAGGATTCACAAACCTGGAAACGTCTGCTGTTTGCTATACCCTGAACCTGCCTGATAAAGGCGCCATCGATAATTTACTGGC
Source organism: Marinobacter sp. (assembly GCF_052091845.1). GTDB lineage: Bacteria > Pseudomonadota > Gammaproteobacteria > Pseudomonadales > Oleiphilaceae > Marinobacter. The sequence goes on from NZ_JBQDCO010000015.1 coordinate 3,138, forward strand.
CATGACCCCGCACCTATACAGGGCCAGCTCAGAAGGCTTGGCCCGCGTAGCGGCGCTTGAATCCCTTAGCGTGACGGTAGAAGCAACTATTAAGCGTATCAAAAAAGACTAGTTGGCCCTCCTGGCTACAGATCCTTTTTCGGCGGGTGTTCAGGCGTGTCTTTTCTCAATATCACCTTTTTTTCTGCCTTGGTGATAAACAATGTGTCTGCCAATATGTGAATCGCTTTATTGGTAGTGCGTACAGTGTGATAGACCTGTTTGCTGGCTTTATCGTGGGATTTTCGAGCGTTGCGGGCGCTTTGCCGGAATTCATCATCCTTCGAAAAACGATCAACAAGACTAAACGTAGTATCAGAAATAGCCCTGTGCATTTTCTCCACCGCACTGGCGCTGCCAGAGACAGTGTCTTCAAGTAGCTTGGCGCGGTTTCGCACCTCATAAAGATCCATGCGGCGCGCCTGAACAGCACTGTTGGCGATAATATGGTGCGAATTCAGCATTCGCATGAGCCTTCTACAGCGCTGCAACTGGCCAAATGCGTATAGCAGGCTGCCGAATGCAATGACTAGCAAGAGAGTTGTCAGGACAGTTTGAATAATCACGGTGCGACCCTTTTAGCGATACTCAATGTGCATCTCTACATCAATTTCCCGTTCTGCAAGCTCTTCTTTTAACTCTTTCATGACGCTCTGGTAGACCATTTTACGCACCATCACCGGGAGTTTGTCTGCCATCACTCTGGCAGAGCGGGATTCCCGTTTTGCGACAGCAATTGGATGAAGGATCTTCAGCGTAAGAAGCATGTCCGGTTCCTTCTCGAGGCTGGCTGTGGTGTCCTGTTCCACGACCTGGGCCATCATTTGCGCAATGATCTTACGCTGCTCCAACACTTGCCAGCACAAAAAAACGCTAAAAATAGCCAGAAGCAGGCTAAAAAACAGCAGGAAAATGATCAATGGATATCTCCGAAATTCATCTAATCAGTATTCAGCAGTGTGCCTTACCGCGCAGGTTGTGCGATTGGCCCAGACGACGGGCAGGCTGGTGTCACTGTGAGGTTAGAGCACAGGCTTAAAACTGCTAACATAAGTTTTTTGACTAAAGGATAACAATGACTAACTCAACAGAAACTGCATATGACCTGATTATTTTCGGGGCCACGAGCTTCGTTGGCCAGATACTCACACGTTATGTGTTTGAATCCTACGGTTTGACGGGTGAGGTAAAGTGGGCGATTGCCGGTCGCTCAGAATCCAAACTCAATTCGCTGAAGTCTGACCTGGGGTCTACCGCAAGTGAATTGCCGGTAATCATTGCGGATGCCACAGATGATCAGGCCTTAACAGCAATGTGCGAACAAACCGGTACCGTTATTTCTACGGTGGGCCCTTACGCGTTGTATGGTGAGCCACTTGTAAAAGCCTGTGTTACAACCGGCACCGACTACTGTGATTTGACCGGTGAAGTTCAGTGGATCGGGCGTATGGTGGAGCGGTATGAAGAGCAGGCCAAAGCCTCTGGTGCGCGCATTGTGCATTGCTGCGGATTCGATTCTATTCCATCAGACATGGGCGTTTGGTACCTGCAGCAACAGGCAGAAAAAACCTTCGGTGAGGTTTGCCAAGACGTGCGCATGCGTGTGAAGGTTGCCAAAGGCGGTCTTTCTGGTGGCACAGTTGCCTCAATGATTAACATAGCCAAAGAGGCAGCAGCCGACCCCAAGCTGCGAAAATCCATGGCCAATCCCTTCTCGATCTGCCCGCCGGAACACCGTTCAAAAGTGCGCCAGCCTAGCCTGAAGGGCGCGGAATTCGACAGAACATTCAACGTGTGGTTAGCACCGTTTGTGATGGGCGCCATTAACACTCGGGTGGTGCACCGCTCCAACGCGATGCAAGACGCTCGTTATGGCCAGGAATTCACATACGATGAAGCGATGATGGCCGGTAGTGGTACCAAAGGGCGCCTCACAGCCTATGGTATTACGGCAGCCCTGGCTGGTTTCTTTACCGCATCTGCCATCAAGCCGACGCGTTGGCTGGTTGAAAAGTTTGTACCTCAGCCAGGAGAGGGCCCAGCGCCAGACGCTCAAAAGGCAGGGTTCTATGATCTGCGCTTTGTGGGGCGTACACAAAACGGCAAAACCATGATCACAAAAGTGACTGGCGATGCCGATCCAGGCTACGGGTCGACCAGCAAAATGTTGGGTGAAGCAGGCATGTGCCTGGCATTTGATGTGCCAACAAATCACCCGGGCGGCTTCTGGACGCCGGCGTCTGTGCTTAACGGCAAACTGCTGGAGCGCCTGACCAGCAAAGCCGGCCTGACGTTCGAGGTGGTCGAAACCCGCTAAAACGTTATTCAGGTTTCAAGTTGAATCACACGGTCGGTGCTCGTAAGGGCATCTGGCCCGTGTGCCAGGCTAATCACCGTTTTGCCCTCCAGCCAGGTATCCAGCCGATGGCTAATCCTCTGTCGTGTATCGGCATCCACGCCGGTAAAGGGTTCATCCAGTATTATTAAAGGCGCGGGGCTTAAAAGTACCCGGGCAAGGGCAACACGCCGAGCTTCGCCACCGGATAGTCGGCTACCTGAGCTTCCCAGCCAGGTATTTAGCGGATCCGGCTCTGAATCGAATCGGTCAGCCAGTTCTACCAGCTCCAAAACACGCCATAGCTCGGCCTCTTTAGCACCGGGGGATCCCAGCAACAGGTTTGCTCTCAGAGTATCTTCAAACAATACTGTGGACTGGGTAAGGTAAGCACATGAAAGGCTTGTGCAGGTGCCACTCGCAGGCTCCAGCAGCCCTGAAAATGCATCTGCCAGAGACGATTTTCCACTTCCGGACCGGCCCAGAATACCCACTCGCTCACCGGTGTTTACCTGCAAACTAAAGTGCATCAACAGCGGTGCGTGCAGGGGGTATTTTACGGTTAAGTTCTCAGCTACCAGGGCAGTGTTTGCTGGTAGGTTGGCCACCCGTGAACCCACTTCAGGGGCGCTGCCCTGGCAGTCACGGTTAAGGCGTGTTGCAGAGGCCTGAGTCGCCCCCAGCTTGCCGAAAGCATCGGCTAGCACGCTGTATGCTTCTGCCAGCCCAAGCAGGGCTATTGGCAGTAGAACCAGAATGGGTCCGGAAATAGCTTCACTTCGGAACAACTCAAAGCCGGCCCAGAGCGCAAATACGGCAGACAGGTTGATCAATAGGTGAGAGATGGCTTGGTGCCAGCCAATACGAGAATCCGTTTGTACGTGTTTCGATGATATCTGCTGTGCCTGGCGCATTAGCCATGCGCCGTGTTTGCCCGCGCGATCGGCTGCGGTGAGCTCCGCAAAGCCTTCCAGGTGTTCGATCACCAACGTACGCAGGGATTCCTGCCGATCGTTTTGCCGGAATGCGATTTTCACCGTGCGTGCATAGGTCGCGAGGGTTGCGAGCAAAAAGGCAGCCCCGAGTATCACCGCTAAGCCGGCTGCGATCTGTAGGTTGAAAATCAATGCCGTAAGCACACACACCAGTAACGTCACGAAAGCCGCCAGTGCAGCCGGTGCAATCAGGCGAAGATACAAAGTATCCAGCGCATCCACATCACTGGTCAGCCGTGAAAGCCACTGAGCGCCCGTCAGTTCATGTCTTTGACCCCGGCCGGCAGACGCCAGGCTGCGAAACAGCGCCACGCGAATATCTGTGAGCAACCGCAATACTGTATCGTGGTTGTACAGCCGCTCGACATAACGGGAAACAGTACGCGACACCGCAAAAAAACGGATGCCGCCGCCGGGCACATACAGATTAATAGTGGCCGGTAAGCTGGCTGCCAGAAGCACACCCACCAGTGCTGTCTCGGTAATAAACCAGCCAGAGAGTGCAAGCAAGCCAAGCCCGGACAACAGGGCTGCCAGCATCAGCAAGGCACCAATCAAAAGCCGCCCCGGGCGGGCGCAGATAAGCTTTAGCCAGGGTGTCAGCTCAGACATCCTTCACCTCCCCATCCGAAACCCGCAATACCCGGTTCGCAAGAGCCAGAAGAGCCTGATGATGAGTGGAAAAGACCAGTGTCTTGCCCGCCAAAGAAAGCTTGTGCATGGCTTCCAGAACAAAGATTTCGCTGTCAGTGTCCAGGCCGGCCGTGGGCTCGTCCAGCAGGATCAGGTCGTAATCTGCAACGAAAGTTCTGGCTAAACTCAGTCGCCTGGCCTGACCGCCGGACAATCCCTGGCCATCCTCGGAAACCTTGCTGAAAATGCCGCTTTCCCGGCTATCCAGCAGTGGCCCAAGGCCAACATTCCGCAACGCGGTGTCGATTGCAATATCGGAGGCTTCCGGGCTGGTCAGCCGTAGATTGTCTGCCCAGGTGCCCTGCACAAGAAATCCGCTTTGGCCCAGCCAGCCGAAAGCAAAGCTGCCGGCAGGCTCGCCAAACAGGTTTATGTCGCCACTGTCTGGCGCTAAAAAGCCCGCCAGAAGGTGCAATAACGTAGATTTCCCGCCACCAGTAGGGCCGGTCAGGGCAATAGCATCACCCCTATTTAAGGTAAGAGAAACATTATTGAGTATCTGGTGGCCTTGCCGGAATGCCAGCGATACGTCTCTCAGCTCAATGGCATCATTGTTTGCGACTGACCCACGTATTTGCGCCTCATCAGAACAATGTTCCACCACAACGCTGGCCGAATCAGTACTTTCAAGCCGGGCCAGAATCTCTGCGCCTGCACCCAGTGCCGCTGCGCGATCATGGTAGTGTTGGGAAAGCGTGCGCAGGGGCTGAAAGAACTCAGGCGCAAGCAGCAGGATCAACAAGCCCGAAAAAAGCGTTAGCTCGGAAGATGGCCCGTAACTTATGTAGCCCAGAAGTCCGAAACCGATATATATGGCGATCACGGCTATTGCCACGGATGCGAAAAACTCCAGCACCGCCGATGATAAAAATGCAACGCGGAGAGTCTTCAGGGTAATCCTGCGATACTGATCCGATCGTTGCTGTAGTAAATCAGCCGCACTGCTGGTCTGACCGAACAGTTGTAGCGTCGTTAATCCTCGAACCTTATCGAGGAACTGGCCTGACAAGCGGCTGATTATTTCAAAGTGTTGCTGGTTCAGTTTCTCCGCACCCATACCCACAAGGGCCATAAAAAGTGGGATTAATGGCGCCGAAAGAACCAGGAATATGCCCGCAAGCCAGTCCAGGTAGAGCACAAACACCAGAATAATCAATGGAACCAAAAGCGACAGGGTTATCTGGGGAACGAAGCGGGCGAAGTACCCGTGCAGCGCGTCTACGTGGTCAATCCATTCCCGCGCCAGACTGCCCGCAGAGCTTTGCCTCAAGACCAGAGGGCCGCTGTGGCGCCAGTGCTGATGAATTTGCCGCCGGACCTTACGGCGCACTTGTTCGCTGCACTTTGCTGCCAGGTGAGATTGAACTCCCTGAGCCATGGCCCGGAAGACCATAGCCAGAATAAGCCCCAAAAATAGCGGCGCAAGCATCCGGGCGGGTGCTTGCTCAATCACACCAAGGTGAACAATGCGCGCCAGAAAAACCATCTGAACAATGGTCGCAACGCCAGCCAGGGTTCCAGCAGCAACGGTGCCGTGGAGCCAGCTACGGTTGCTGCTGGTAAGCCCTGAAAGCCAGCGCCTGACGGCGCGTGAGTCAGGTGCAGGCGCTCTCACTTAATGATAACCCTCGCCGGCTCGCACCTTGCCGCGGAATACCCAATAGGTCCAGGCTGTGTATACCAACACAAACGGAATCACTACCAGCAGGCCTAGCAACAGGAACAGCTGTGAGTTGTAGGCTGATGCTGCATCCCAAAGGGTGTAATCAGGTGGCACCAGGTATGGCCAACGGCTCACGATCAATCCCAGATAGGCCGTTATAAACAGTCCCATCGTCGCCACGAAAGGCATACCCTCAAAGCGATGACGAACAGAGCGGAAAATCTGGAACGCACACAATAGAGTCAGCGCAGGCAGCACCCAGATAATACTCAAGTTGCTGAACCAGCGGTCGCGAACCATATCGTCAATGAACGGAGTCCAAACGCTGATAATACCGAACACCACCAGCACCGTAGCTAGCAGGGGCAGGGAAATCCTGTAAGCCCACTCTTGCAGGCGACCTTCGGTTTTCATGATCAACCAGGTAGAGCCAAGTAGTGCGTAGCCGGCAAGCAGCCCCAGACCAGTCAACACGGTAAAGGGCGTAAGCCAATCCAGTGCACCGCCTACAAACACACCATTTGCGGTTTCGTACCCCTGAATGTAGGTGCCAACCACAATGCCCTGAGCGAATGCGGCCAGGGTAGACCCCCCGGCAAAGGCCCAGTTCCAAAGGTAGCGGGAGGTTCGTGCCTTAAACCGAAACTCGAACGCGATACCCCGAAATATCAGGCCAGACAACATCAGGAATACGCCAATATACAACGCCGGCAGCAGAATGCTGTAAACCAGCGGGAAAGCACCCAAAAGCCCCGCACCACCCAGCACCAGCCAGGTTTCGTTGCCATCCCACACCGGGGCAACCGAGTTCATCATGGTATCGCGATCTTCCTCCGAAGGGGCAAACGGGAACAGAATGCCCACCCCCAGATCGAAACCGTCCATCAGTACATACATGATGACGCCAAAACCGATGATAAATGCCCAAATTAACGTAAGATCAACCAATTCCATAATCAGTGGCCTCCCTGGTTGGCTGGCTTCTTATCGGGATCGTGGAACTCAAAGGAGGTATGCGCGGCAGACATGGGCCGTTTGGGACGATCCGCTTGACCTTCGGGTTCGTTATCACTGCTTTCCATACCTTCATACAGAACACGCAAGAGGTAATACACCCCTGCAGAGAACACCAGTGAGTAGACCACCACATAGCCAATCAGCGTGAACAGTGCCATGCCGCCTGTCAGTGAGGGCGTTACAGCTTCTGATTGAGTCATCATGCCGTACACCAGCCAGGGCGCGCGGCCCACTTCTGTGACAAACCAGCCAGCGGTTACCGCAATAAAAGGAGTAACACTCATAAAGCGCAGGCCCTGAAGAAACCAGCCTGTGCGCCAGAAGCGATTACCTCTACGAAGAATAAGCCCGGTAACCGCAAACAGAATCATCAAAAAGCCAAGGCCGACCATAATACGGAACGACCAGAATACAATGGCCACTGGTGGCTGCTCCTCCGGTGCGACTTCGTTCAAGCCGAGAATTTCACCGTCCATATCGTGGGTCAGAATCAGGCTGGCCAGGCTGGGTATACCCAGTTCAAAACGGTTAGTCTGGTTTTCCTGATCCGGAATGGCGAACAGCAACAGCGGTACGCTTTTGGAGGTTTCCCAATGGCCCTCCATTGCGGCCACCTTCATGGGCTGGTGCTCAAGGGTATTGAGCCCGTGAAAATCACCAACAACCGCTTGTGTAGGGGCAATAATAAGCAGCATCCAAAGACACATGGAAAGCGCCTTGCGGTTGACTTCAACCTCGCGGCCTTTCAGCAGATACCACGCACTGACGCCGGCCACTACGAAGCCACCGGTAAGAAAAGACGCAATAACCATATGGGCAAAGCGGTACTGGAATGACGGATTGAAAATAGCCTCGCTCCAGGAGGTTACATAGAACACGCCATCCCGCAATTCGGTACCCGCAGGCGTGTGCATCCAGCTATTCGCAGAGAGAATCCAGAACGAAGATATAAGGGTGCCGGTTGCGACCATGATCGCTGCAAACAGATGAACACCTGTAGGCACGCGATCCCGCCCAAACAGCAGCACCCCGAGGAACGCCGCCTCGAGGAAGAATGCCGTGATAACCTCGTAGCTAAGCATGGGGCCCAAAAAGTTGGCAGAGGCCTGGGCGAAGTTGCTCCAGTTGGTTCCGAACTGAAACGACATCACAATACCGGAGACCACACCCATCCCGAAAACGACCGCGAAAACCTTAGTCCAGAATGCCGAAAGTTTGATCCATACCGGATTTTTGGTTTTGTACGAAAGCCCTTCGAGGAGCGCTATAAATGAGGCAAGGCCGATGGTGAACACCGGAAAGATGGCGTGAAATGACACGACAAAAGCGAACTGCATTCGCGACAGGATAAGAGGGTCTAGATCCATGGGAAGCTCCCGGTAATGTTAACGTCACAATAAACCGACGCCTTGGGCGCCCGCTCAGCCACTGCCATAGCCTGTGTTGTTTCATTGTTATTACCGGCAAATGGAGAATACTACTGAGCATGGTAGCAAATCCAATAGAGTGGAACGCCACACCCATTGATAAAAAACAATTATGGTAAAAAGTATGAGCTTTTACGATGAACGAATATTGCCCCACATCATAGACCGTGCCTGCTCACTAGGCCAGGTTATGACATTACGCAACCAGGTTGTTCCGCTCGCTGAAGGCAAGGTGTTGGAAGTAGGCATGGGATCGGCTATTAATCTGGAATTCTATAACCCACAGACCGTCGAGGTGGTTTATGGTCTGGAGCCTTCTGAAGGTATGCGCCGTAAGGCACAGCCTAACCTGAAACGTTCACCGGTTCGAGTTGAATGGTTGGGGATGCCGGGGGAGAAAATCCCACTTGCAGATAGCAGTGTCGATACTGTGCTGCTCACATTTACTCTGTGCACCATTTCCGACGGGCACGCCGCGCTCCTGCAAATGAAGCGTGTACTGAAGCCCGGGGGTAAACTGCTGTTCCTGGAGCACGGCGAGTCAGCGCAAGAAAACACACGCAAGTGGCAGCACCGGGTGAACCCCGGCTGGAAAAAAATTGCGGGTGGCTGCAACCTTAACCGGCACATTGCAGACATGATCCGCTATGCCGGATTTGAGATTGAGGAACTGGAGAATTTCCACATCCCGAAGGCACCGAAAATAGCCGGCTACATATACAAAGGGATCGCCCGGAAGAGGTAGCCAGGCGGAGCCCACCGGCCGATTCGGCGAAACCCTGCCAATCTCGAAACTCGCAGCGTTTTGAATTGCGTTATGCTTTAAGGCCTTATACAATCTTCGGCCTTCAAACCTCCCCCGAATGCTCCGGTGGTGGAATAGGTAGACACAAGAGACTTAAAATCTCTCGATCCGTAGGATCGTGCCGGTTCGATTCCGGCCCGGAGCACCATTAAAGTCAGTATTTTTAAATTTACTCGCCCACGCCCGAAAATTCGCGTAGACCTAATGTGGAGGTTCAAGTTCGAGTGTTGTGCCGTCTGGTAAGATACTTTGTTCGTTCAGTGGACTGACTACAATCTTCGCTGTAGCCGCAGGTATGTAGACTCTCTGACTCGTAACTTTTCCATATAATGGCAAAAGCTATTGCGCTATGTAGAAGTTCAAAACGCTCTCAATTCCGTGCAACCTTTCAATTTGACATAAAGTCTCTTTAGTCGAGCGATGACTATTTAGCGTCCTGTTTAACAATGTTTTTTTGTTTCCTCACAAGTCGTAACACCCTCCTGATTCAATGCATGCAAAATATTAAGTACAGTCTATGATTCGCACTCGATTGCGGTTCATGGACTGTATTCCGAATATGCAGCGCCCTCGATCTTTTAGCGGGAAGCTAAAACACACAGCAGGAGTAGTAGATGTATACATGGACACGGCTTGGCTCGCTTAAATCCGCCCCCATTTTTATTGGATCGTTTTTATTGGCTGCGTGTGGCGGTGGAGGAGGGAGTTCATCCTCTGATGAAACGTCGGCTGAATTGCTACCAGGTGGCTACGCCACTGAGATTTCTTTCGCGGATGGAAGCTCAGCAGAGGCTGCTACGTTGCTTGCCCCATCAGGCGACTTCGTGGTTATGGTTGATTTCGATGATATAACCATTGGTAATCTTAAATCTCAAAGCAACGGTTCGATCTCAGGAAGTGGTACAGATTTCTACTTTGATGGCCTATGGCAAACGCAGAGAGGGACTATAACGGGTGAGGCGCTGTCAACAAGTAAGGCGACCATCAAAGCTAGCGCACCAGGGTACGAATCAAATTCGACGTTAGAAAGAGATGACCAGTACAGCGACCTTGGCATTGCACTATCCGAGTTGTCGGGAATTTATACAATGACGGTCCCCGGCGTGTATACGACATCAGTAACAATTTCAGTTGATGGTACGATTACTGGAAGTGACGAGACAGGCTGCGTATTTAACGGAAGCGTGGCCATCCCTGACGCTCGTTTTAATGTTTACGAAGTTTCATACAGTGCGGCCAATTGCTCTGACGCCCAACGTAACGGACAGTACTCGGGCTTGGGTGCTTACGATCCAGAATTGTCAGAAATTCAGTTCGCCGGCGCGAACGGTGAGGTTGGCGCTTTTTTTATCGGGTCTAAGTGACCCGACTAGAAGAAAATCCGCTTACACAAAGCTTTACACCCGTCATGAGCCAAACTCTCCTGAACTCACTGATACACTCCGCCTGGACATTTTCTTTCTCGCTACTTGTGGCGATTTACGCGATATGTATTTTTTAGTTACAAAAAAGTTAAGTTTTGTAACGTGGAAAAAGGGCCGATATGATATACTTTATGCGCATAGACGATTTCAAAGAGGTGTTGTAATGCTAAAGGTAGTAAATAAAACCCAAGCTGGGTTTTTAGTGGTATTTTCTGCGCTTGCACTTGGTGCGTGTGGCGGCGGCGGTGGCTCTGGCGGTTCAAGTGATGGGGGTAGTACCGTCACCAAGCTAAAGCCAGGCGTTTATGATATTGGCCGGAAATTTTCGAACGGAAAGACTAAGGAAGGCATCAGTCTCATTAGTCCGTCAGGTCAATTCGTCTCTGCTCTAGGTCGTGCTGCGTTTGGCCCTCTGGAGTACTCGGGCTCAGGCAAATTTTCAGGGCCAATCGTAGAGTACACATTGAACAACTCTTCAGAACCGCTCCGCGGGACAGTGTCCGGAGTTGTTAAGTCTTCGAGAAAAGCGGAGTTGACGGCATCAAAATCTGATTTGAGAGTAAGTGGCGCTCTTGGGCGAAAAGATAAAGTTAGCGACTTGGGGTTAACTCTTAACGAATTATCAGGAACTTACAATGGCGCCGACGATTCAGATAAAACATTATGGATTAACATAGATCCAGCAGGCGAAGTCACTGGCGGCGACAGAGGCTGTGTTTTCAATGGCAATGTCACCATACCCGATAAAACCGTCAATGTTTTTGAAATAACCTACAAAGCCGAGACGTGTGACGAAGTTTCCTCCATGGACACTTCTGCTAAAGAAAGGAATGGTGACTATTCCGGTCTGGGGGCATATATTCCGACTGAAGATGGCAAGAAAATGCTGTTTTACAGCCAGAATGGCACGGTGGCCTGGCGGTTCGAAAGTAAGAAGTCATAATCTCCAGCGCTTTCTGTAACTGGGGGGTTGTATTTTTCAGTTGCTCGTAACTTCAGAAAAGAGAGGCCTGACAAGCCTCTCCGAGCAATACAAATCTTCTCTCCAGCTATCAAAATATTTTCTTAGATAGCTGTTCACCTTCACATTTTTCGCACAACCCTGATCCGATCACGGCTGAATCCGATTAATATCCCCTGTAGGCACGGCAGGCTCGTCGATCATGATCACATAAACCCCACCTGCAATAATGGCGATGGCAACCAGTGCTTTGAGTATATTCGACTTGAACATTGGTTTCTCCTGCATTTGAGTGTATCTGTTCCAGTACAGAGCCTATGGGTACGGCACGGTTATAACAACCCGGCTGGCTGAGTTCTACAAAGGTCGCTTCGACAGCTCAGGTTTCCTGTTCGATACTGACTGCGTACAGTTACATGGCATTCCCCGAATGAGGTAGTTAATCATGGCCAGCTTGCTGACACGAGAAACCAACGAAGACGGCATTACCACACTCACCCTGAACCAGCCCGAGCGACGCAACAGCCTTTCCATGGGCATGCTGGAAGCCCTTTCCGAAGCTCTTCATGATCTTGCAGATCACGAGGCGACTCGCGTTGTGGTTATTGCCGCCGCCGGCAAGGTTTTTTGTGCCGGACACGATCTCAGGGAGATACGCGATCAGCTCGACAGCCATGAATTTCAGCTGGCCTTGTTTCAGCGGTGCAGTGAGGTTATGCAGCAGGTTGTGAACCTGCCAAAGCCAGTGATTGCGCGAGTGGCTGGTGTAGCGACAGCGGCGGGGTGCCAATTAGTGGCCAGTTGTGATTTGGCAGTGGCTGCAGATTCCGCGCGTTTTGCCACGCCCGGCGTAAATATTGGGTTGTTTTGTTCAACGCCCATGGTGGCGTTGTCCCGTAACCTGTCTCGCAAGCATGCGATGGAAATGCTGCTCACGGGCGAGATGATCAGCGCAGCTCGGGCAGAGCAACTTGGTCTGGTTAATCGGGTAGTGGATGAGTCGTTTCTGGATGAAGCCGTATACACCATGGCTGGTACGATTGCCGGTAAATCCGGGCACACCCTGAAGATAGGCAAGGGCGCTTTTTACCGGCAGGCGGAGATGCCTCTTGCGCAGGCTTATGACTATACTGCTGAGGTTATGGCAAGCAACCTGCAATCAGACGACGCGCGGGAGGGTATCTGTGCGTTTCTGGATAAGCGCCAGCCACAGTGGAAAGACAGCTAAGAGCCTTGGCAGTTCGTCTTGCCCAGGTTGAGGCGGTCTCCCACACTGATACCATTCGCCTCAAAAAAACCGGTGTTCATTTCTACGGCGGTTATAAACTCAACCCCGGCTGGGTAGCTGGGGCAGTTTGCACCACTGGATGATTCGCATGGCGCCATCTGGCGAATATTTCCGATTACGCCATTACCATCCAGATACGCAATATCCAAAGGAATGAAGGTTTGGTACATCCAAAAACCATGGCTCGGGCGTTGCTGTTTTTGGTACTGAAACAGCATGCCCGAGGTGGCGGCCAGGAACTCTCTACCCATTAAGCCTTTTCGGCGCTCATGCGGTGCTTGCGCCAGTTCAAGGCTGATATTGATTGTGCTGGCGTCTGTTACGAAACAACCCGCAATAACCGGCAAGCCGGCAGAAGGCTCTACCGCCCCTGAACCGGACGAGCAGCTTGCCAACATGCCAACAAAGCAGAGCAGGGCGCATTGGTTTCGCATCAGGGGCGTAGCCGGTAGCCAGTGCGAAATATCCACCAGATCCCCGCCATGCAAGCCGTGAGGAAGAGCAGGGTCATGCCCACGCTGACTCCTATATGCACGTCGGAGACGCCATAGAATGCCCATCGAAAGCCGCTGATCAGGTACACCACCGGGTTGAATAGACTGATGGTCTGCCAGATTTCCGGGAGCATATCGATGGAGTAGAAGGTGCCACCAAGAAAGGTCAGGGGGGTTACGATCATCAAGGGTACAATTTGAAGTTTTTCGAAGCCATCGGCCCATATTCCGATAATAAACCCGAACAGGCTGAAGGTAACGGCTGTTAGCACGAGGAAAGAGAGCATCCACAGTGGGTGCAGCACGCTGTAGTCTACAAACAGTCTGGCGGTGGCCAGTATAATCAGGCCGAGTATTGTCGATTTGGTGGCCGCAGCCCCTACATAACCCAGCACTACCTCAACATAGGAAACGGGCGCAGACAGCACCTCGTAGATCGTGCCTGAGAATTTTGGCATGTAAATACCAAATGAGGCATTGGATATGCTCTGCATAAGTAATGACAGCATTACCAGCCCGGGAATGATGTAAGCACCATACTCAATGTTGTCAATATTCCCCATGCGGGAGCCAATAGCCGATCCGAAAACAACGAAATACAGACAGGTAGAAATCACCGGGGAGAGCACACTTTGCATCAAGGTGCGCCTCATGCGGGACATTTCAAAGTTATAGATGGCTTTAACGCCGTAAAAATTCATGCCTTTCTCCAGTTAGCCCGCAGGCTTATTCATGCACCAGGCCAACAAAAATTTCTTCCAGAGAGCTTTCCCGGGTGCGTAGATCGCGGTAATCAATCCCGATATCGCCGAGGATTCGCAGCAATCTCGCCACACCCTTTTGCTCCTGCTTGGAATCGAAGGTGTATATCAGCTCATAGCCATCTTCTGAAAGCTCTACCGGCTCCAGAGTCAGTTCACCGGGTACCGTTTCGAGCGGGTTCTGAAGTTGAAGGCGGAGTTCTTTTTTGCCCAACTTGCTCATTAGCCGGCTTTTTTCTTCCACCAGAATTATCTCGCCCTGGCGGATAACCCCGATGCGATCGGCCATCTCCTCAGCTTCTTCGATGTAATGGGTCGTCAGAATAATGGTCACTTCGTTTTGCCGAAGTTTACGAACCATCTCCCACATGTCTCTGCGTAGCTCCACGTCTACACCAGCGGTGGGCTCATCGAGAAACAATATCCTTGGCTCGTGAGACAATGCCTTGGCAATCATCAATCGCCGCTTCATGCCGCCGGAAAGAGTCATAATGCGATTATTGCGTTTATCCCATAGCGACAAGTCTTTCAGTACTCTTTCTATGTGTGCAGGGTTGGGGGCTTTACCGAACAAACCACGGCTGAAAGACACTGCATCCCACACAGTTTCGAAGGAGTCAGTACTCAGCTCTTGCGGTACCAGGCCAATGGATTGCCGGGCTTTCCGGTAATCTTTCACAATGTCGTAGCCGCCGGCTTTAACCTCGCCGGAAGACATGTTGGCAAGCCCGCAAATGATGCTGATCATTGTGGTTTTACCTGCCCCATTGGGGCCAAGCAGGGCAAAAATTTCGCCCTTGTTTATGTCCAGGTTAATGTCTTTCAGGGCCTGAAAACCGCCCTCATATACCTTGTTGAGGTTTTTAACGGAAATATCCGGCTGCACGGGTGTGTCCTGTAACTGAAGATGGATCAGAATTGAAAGCGCAGCATTTTCTCATGTCTGGCGCCGGTTTAGAAATCCTTGCCTGAAAGTCATTAGTGTTCATAATGTTTCCCTGGTTTCAATAAGGGTTTCAATCGGGATTGGGTATGGTACGAATAATTGTGGTGGTGGGTTTCATTTTGGCCCTGATAACTGCGGCCATGCTTGGCTTCCGCTGGCTGCAACTTGGCGACGATCACCTTGCAGGTACAGACAAGCCTGATTGCGATCTGTTGGCAGGGCCGTGTGAGTGGGACACCAAAGCCGGGCATTGGCAGGTAGACCTGACCGTTCTGGACAACCATGAACTTGATGCCGAGTACCAGCTTACGGTTCACTCGCCCATACAACCAGAGCGCTTCCTGGGCGTTTTGCGGGGCGAATCCATGTATATGGGGGAATACCCAATACCACTCCGGCAAGATGGGGAGGGAAAATACTCTGCCTTTTTCAACGCGCCTCTTTGCACCACTGGCTCGGAGATGGTTTGGCGCGTAGATCTGCAAGAAGGGCAGCAGCCGCTTGCTGAACCAGCCCCGTTGAAGTTGGTGTTTCAGGCTGAGATGCATTAAAACCTGACAGGAGGGGTTTTTGCCATCAGCATCCCTGCTGACAAAATCGCAAAAAAGTGTAAAATTGCGCCTGAATCCGGGTTAACTGCAGAGAAAATCGTGATGGAATACGGTGAAAGTGTTCAAAAAGTACTGGTGCGGAAGATTCGCAAAGCGGAGCAGGATTTAACGCAGCTGAAGCTAGACTATTGTCGTTTTGTTTTCGGTCTTGCTCCTCGGACCAGGGTGGAGCGGGATGGTGCCAGCTATTTGGTTCTCTCGGTGGATGTTGATTCCATGGAGCCTACAGACAATGACGCGTTCACCCGCCCGGCGATTTCTGGAGTGCCGACAAACAAGCCAGACCAGACAGAACCGGTTCAGCTGGGGAAAAATTGGGTATTGGCGCAACCTGGAAAAAATTAAGACCTGTTAAATCAGGGCATTTGCGGTAATGGCGCCATAAAGGCTGCTTGCTGGCTGCACATATTGATGGCTGTACCAATGCTCTGCGCCTTCTAGCCCAGCGCGAAAGCAGGCTAACAATACTCCACACGAGGTGAGCGTTGCGATGGTCTGCACGGCTTCAACCTGTGGAATTCCCGTTTTTCGATTAGCAATTTGTGCTACCAAGCCTGCAAGTGCATCGCTGTGCCGCTCTGATTGCCAGCATAAAGCGCAAGCTGCCCCGTACAACCAAGCTGCAGCGTAAGCCCGAACTGGTCCCGGTGCCTGGCTAAGCTCTAACCCGCTGATTCGACAATCCCGCTCCTGAAGCCCCGCGAGAATGTGCAGGTGAGACAACAACTCTGTACGATCCGTGGAAGTTGGGCCTTTCTGCTTTCTCAGTGCCGGTTTCTCCGTATGTGTTTCCAGCCCTGATTGGTGTCTGCTGTCGGCCAGTAAAGGCTCGGAGCGCGACAGCATCAACATTCGCCACGCCAGGGCCGCAAGCAAAACCAGCAGCCCGGCTTGGGTGAACGCAACAAATCCATTGACCATGAGTAAAGCCGCCTTAACATTACAAAATATGTCAACAGTGTAACGGATTGTATCTCCCGATTGCCGCAAGCTCTTCGCTAAAACGCCTCTAAACTCACCCTAATGGTAGAATCTGTGATCAACATCGCAGAGGATAATGAGCGCGTGATGGATTTAATGTCCTTAAAAGGAACCCGATGACCATTATTCTGGTACTTCATACGCTATTGGTTATTACTTTCACCATTCGGATTTTGCTCCGCGATGACCTGTCGCCCCCAGGGCGGCTGGCCTGGTTTATTGTTCTGAATCTTTTACCTTACTTTGGTAGCGCCATTTACTTCCTGTTCGGTGAAATAGACTTGGGCAACCGTGCAGACAAGCGCCACAAAGAAATATTTGAGGAAATTCGCGCCAAAGCATCCTGGTTTATGGGGGAGGCGGCCAGCACCGAGGAGCTCATAGCTCCGGTGTACCGTCCCGGGTTTCGTTATGCCGGATCTATTAATGGGTTTCACCCTTCAGAGGGCAACAGGGCCGAATTAATGGCCGATGGCGACGAAACCCTGGATCGTATGGTGGCAGACATAGACGCGGCCGCAGACCACGTGCATGTGCTGTATTACATCTGGCTGGAAGACCATACTGGCCACGCGATTGCCGAGGCATTAATACGCGCAGCTCAAAGAGGCGTTACCTGCCGGGCCATGGCCGACGGGCTTGGCTCCCGAGCAATGATTAACTCCGCGCTTTGGCAACGGATGAAAACCGCGGGGGTGCAGCTTGCTGTGGCATTATCACTGAAACACCCCATTCACACGCTGCTCACCAGCCGACTGGATCTTCGGAACCATCGCAAAATTACCGTGATTGATTCACGGATCACCTATTGCGGCAGCCGTAATTCGGCAGACCCGGAGTTTCTTGTGAAAGCCAAGTACGGGCCCTGGGTGGATATTATGCTCCGGTTTACCGGGCCGGTTGTGGTTCAAAACCAACTACTGTTTGCCAGCGACTGGATGCACGCCACGAATCAAACCCTTGACTGTATCGCTCTGGCTTCACAGCCAGCAGACGGGGGCTTCCCGGCGCAGGTGATGGGTGTTGGGCCAACTGAGCGCCACGGAGCCACGCCTCAGCTATTTGCCAATCTCTTGGCTTGTGCGCAAACCGAGCTCACGCTATCTACACCTTATTTTGTTCCCGACGCGACGGTTCTCGAAGCCCTGTGCGCGGCTGCTCATAGAGGCGTGTCGGTGTCGCTGATTTTTCCAAAAGTGAATGATAGCTGGATTGTCGCGGCTGCGAGTCGTAGCTATTATCATCGGTTGCTCGATGCTGGCTGCATTATTTATGAATTCAAAGGTGGGCTCCTTCATGCTAAGACCCTCACCATTGATGGCAAAATCAGCCTGGTTGGTTCTTCAAATCTGGATTTACGCAGCTTTGACCTGAACTACGAAAACAACATTCTTCTGCAAGATGAAGCCACCACTAAAGCCGTCTCGGAACGACAACAGAGCTACATTAACCGCTCTGAAGTGGTCGCATTACCAGCGGTTCTCGCCTGGTACTACCACAAACGAATCTGGCACAACGTTATCGCAACCATTGGCCCTGTTTTATAAACAAATGGTGCGTTCAGTAGATTGGAAATAAACTATGCATAAAGGATTCTTCAGGGCCAGTGCTGTTTTAGGCCTGTACCTCATGGCGGGCAACAGCTTTGCCAGCCTTCCGGAAAGCCGTATGTCGGTAAAAGATATGCCGGCCGGAACCGTTGGTCTTGGGGCCTCAGTACGCGGGGGCACCAGTCCTTATGTTGGTGTGAGCAATCTGGCCAGCCAAGGTGCTGGCAATACCGTGGATCTGCTACCTCTGTACTTGTATGAAGGCGAGTGGCTGTTTGCACACGGCACATCGGCAGGCGTTCATGTGGTTAAAAATGACTGGCTGAAGGTAGATGTTCTCGCCAAGTACCGGTTCAACCGGCTTGAACCCGAGGCGAACGACTATTTCGACGGTATGCGTGACCGTAACCAGACAGTGGATGGTGGTCTTTCTTTCACTATAGACGGTGACTGGGGCGCTTTTTCGACCACCTGGGTGAATGACATCCTGGGGCACCACAATGGCTACGAGTGGGATTTTACCTACAAGTACGCCTGGGAGTCGGGCCGGTGGTTTGTATCGCCATTCATCAGCTACGTATACCAGGATCAAGACCTGACAAACTACTATTACGGTGTCAGGGCGAACGAGGCATTGCCGAACCGCCCATTTTACCAGCCCGGCTCTGCCAGTTTCTGGCGTGGCGGTGTAAACGCCTCCTATCAGGTAACGTCACGCTTGATGGTTTTTTCGAACATAGCTTCCCAACATGTAGACAGTGGCATTTTTAACAGCCCGTTGGTGAGCGATTCCCAGCAGAGCGCTGCATCCCTGGGGTTTGCGTACTTTTTTGGCAATGCTCTGGATGATTCGACTAAACAAGCGGATTCAGAACGGTCTGGCGAGTGGTCCTGGCGCGTGAACACAGGTTATCAGGCCGAAGGCCCTTTCACGAGAACGCTTACAGGTACCCTGACGCGCAGCAAAGATGTGCATGCCTATATGGCCGGTTTAACCCTTGGCAAGTTGATTTCCGACGGTAAATACGTCGACTACTGGGGCAGGGTGTCATTTAACCGGCGCCTGGAGAATGGAAATCAGAGCGATTTTGGCGAGTATAATGCCTATGTGATGGCCATGACCACGGGCCACTCGCCCTGGACCCGGGAAGAATGGATTCGTGCAGGTATCGGGTTCGGCTTTTCATACGCAACAAAGATACCCTATGTGGAGCAGGCTAAGCAGGCAAAGCGAGAGGAGAACACCTCACATTTTCTTAACTACCTTGAGGGGCAATTTGATGTGCCACTTCGGCTGATGACGGATAACAAGGCGGTTCAAAACTGCTATGTGGGCATCTCATTACTACACCGTTCGGGTATTTTTGCCAAATCGGACATTTTGAGTAATGTGTCAGGCGGCTCTGATATGGTCACCGGGCACCTGGAGTGCAAACGATAGCTGGCAGAAAAAGGCCAGCCGCCAGCCTTCAGCAGGTTGGCATGGTTTGCAGAGCGAGTTTACGACGGATATAGCGCCCGAGAGTGTCCACTCCTATATTGAGTAGGGCGGTTATCAGTATCAGTATCATGGCACGGTCAAACCGTATGTTCTGAATGGCGCTGTCGACATAGAACCCGAGCGTGTAAATACCCAGAATCCCCAAAATAGCAGTCTCCCGCATAATGATTTCCCAGCGGTAAAACAAAAAGGCCAAAAAGGAACGGTACACCCGGGGCACCAATTCCCAGCTGTACCGGTTAAACCCGGATGGGGCGTCGGCACGGAGGTTGATAGAGTTGGTTTGCCGCCCTATAAGGTGCCCTATAATGCCGCCGTTGTGCAGCGCCAGTGCAACAACGGCTGGCAACATTGAAGGCCCCCAGAGTTGAAGCAGAATATAGGCCAGAATGTACTCTGGTGTAGAGCGGGCGATAACCAGAACCACATGGCCCGCATTGCGTCGCAAAGGCCCACCAAAGTGGTTTGATATCAACGGAAATGCCAATAACGACAGAATACCGGAGGCTACGAGGGCGATTTGGGTTAGCACAATGGTGTTCCAGATGCCGGGCACGGCCTGGTTGATCATAAGGTCATTCAGCCAGGGGGTAAGCCCGGCCAAACCCTCCCCGTTGCGCAGTGGCGCTGGCACTATGTCTTCTGTAAAGAACCGTTGCACATTCCCCCACACAATCGGCAGGCCTTCCCCGAGAAAGAAGGGCGCTCCAAGCACATACACGGGTAGAAGCTTTGGCCTTACCCATAGAGGCATGGTGGCAATCAGTACGTAAAACAGAATCAGCATTGCGCCGGCGTCGGAATACAGGCCTTGAGAAAATGAAGCCTCCAGATAAAAACCAAGCGTAGGCAGACCTACGAAGCCTAAAATTGCACTGGAACGGAGGCCGCATTCCAGTCGATACGCTGTGTAGGTGCGTATTTTCACCCAACAATCCGGAATGCGGGCATAGAGAAAGGCGGTGATATTTCCGGTTCCTGGTGGCAAAACCCTGCCTGGCTCCGGGTCTGCTTCCTCCAGTATTTCTGAGTATACCTTGGCGAAAATCCCGGCATAGGGTATGGCGATGGCCAGCACCCCTGTGAGCGGGTGGAAGCCGAAAAACTGCAAAAAGATCAACGCCCAGAAAAGCTCGTGAATGGCGCGGATAAACGCACAAAAAATCCGCACCGGCAGTGACCGGTAAACCAAAGCCAGCAGGAAGCCTGCAATACTGCCAAGTGCCACACCAACAAACGCGAAGGCGACGGTTCTTAGCAGTGCAGTCATCAGCCCTTCGCTACTGAAAAAATCTGGAGTAACGATGCCGAGGAAAAAATTGCCCAAATCCTGCCAGGGGTTGGATGCGGTGATCGCAATATCCGCAAACAGTAACCCTGCCAAGGCGATGGCAAAGAAAATAAGACTGGTACGAACCATAGGAGAAGAGAACATCAAGCCAGCCCCGTTAACTAGTAAAGAGACATGATGTCTGAAGCTGTAAGGTTCTCGCTGAGCTGGTCCAGGGCAACCTGGCCATCTTGTATGCCAACGATTCTGGTGCAATAGCGCAGGGCCAGGTCCACATCGTGCAGTGCAATAATGCTGGTTGAAAAACGGTCCCGAAGGTGTGTCATCACTGAGTTAGCCATTGGTCCGTCGAGCGCAGAAACCGGTTCGTCGGCTAGCAGTACAGTCGCGCTTCGGTATAGCGCCCGAGCAATAGCGACTCGCTGCCGCTGCCCACCAGAAAGCGACGCCGCAGGTGTCCAGAGTTTTTCGGTCATACCGAGTGAATTCAAAAGCGAATGCACTTCACTTCGGTCTTTCGAGAACGGGCGGGCGAGCGTTACCGTATTGTACCAGGTGGGGTGTTTGTCCAGTTGGCCCATGAACACATTGTGGAAAACAGACAGGGCGTTAACCAACCCTAAATCCTGAGGTATCAGGGATGAATCCCGGTTTACCCGCTCATGAATCAAGCGAATAAGCGTGGATTTGCCTGCTCCACTTTTGCCCACGAGGGCCACTTTGTCGCCCGCGTTAACACGCAGCGACAGCGGGCCAATAACCCGCTTGCCACTGAATGAAGCCGTGAGGCCAGAAAGATCGAGGTCTGCCATTAATCGAGTATTCCGATCTCTTCTGCTGTTTTACGGATGGGCTCATAGTCGTCGTTGGACGCAGGAATAAAGCCGGAACGTGGAAAACTCTCCAAAAGCTCGGGATTGTCGAGGTTCAATAGCGCTTCGGTCACACGCTCCTTAAAGCCTTCACCGAACCGCTCGTCGACATCGCCACGGATAGTCCACTGATAATCCGGGTAAGTAGGGGTCTTCCAGATAACCTGCACCGCATCGGTATCAATGTTTTCGTCACCCAGCTCTTTTTCCCAAACCTTGAAGTTGAGCGCGCCTACATCGTAAGTGCCGGCCTCTACCAGGCGAAGCGTGCGGGTGTGGTTGCCGCTAAAACCAACTCGTGAGAAAACATCTTCGGGTTTGGCATCGAATGTGTCGCGCACATAGAACTCGGGCATAAGGCGGCCAGAGGTTGAGCCTTTGGAACCGAAAGTGAATGTTTTACCCTGCAACTGGTCTTTCAAATCGGAAAGCTCATCGGCAGGTTCAATGTTGGTGTTGGCGTTTGCAATGAAATAAGTCTGAAAGGCTTTGTCTTCAACACCCTGTGCAATTGCTTCAGAACCAGACACCAACCGGCGGGCTTGAACGCCGGAAAGGCCGCCGAACCACGCTAGTTGAACCTGATTGTTGCGAAAGGCTGAAATGGCAGCCGCGTACGACTTCACCGGTATATAGCGTACTTCTACATCCAGCTGTTCCGACAAATAATCGGCAACACCTCGAAAACGCTCCACAAGTTTGGTTTCGTCTTCATCCGGAATTGCTGTAAATACAAATGTTTCTGCGGATGCCGCAGCAGTGGTGAAGCAAAACAAGCTAGAAAGCATCAACTTCCGTATAAGATTCAAAGCCATTTGAAATCCTTGATCGGTTATCTGGTTAATGGAGCAGAACTCCTGTATCTGCGAGGTGAGGATAGCCTGATTCCTCTTAACCCTGAACAGCTATACGGACGATGGGTTTAAATAGGTCAGGTATCAGGGCACTATTCCCCTTAATGGCTGTGCAAGTCTATCAAAATTCCGGCCAATTCCTAAAAGCGGCTGCTTATATTGAAGAACTCTATGAATATCATACTGATTACGCCGGCAGCCCCTGGCTCGAAGGCCGGTAACAGGGCAACGGCAGAGCGCTGGAAAATGTTACTGGAACGCTCCGGGAATAAGGTGTCAATTGTTACAGCGTATGGGGGGCAGCCCTGCGATCTGCTGCTTGCGCTTCATGCCTGGCGCAGCCATGAGGCCATACGGACTTTTCGGAACACATTCCCGGGCAGGCCTTTGGTTGTTACATTAACGGGAACAGATATTTACCGTCACCAATACGAATACCCTGAGCAGACGCTTTATTCGATGCAAGCGGCCGATGTACTGATTGGCCTGCACTCACTAGTGGGTGACGATATTCCTGAACCGTTTCGAGACAAGCTAGTAACGCTTTTTCAGTCTTCCGAGCTGCCTGCAGAGCACCGCACCAAGGCGGTTTATGAAGCAGGGTTTTTTGACGTGTGTGTTATTGGGCACCTGCGCGATGAAAAAGATTCTTTGCGGGCCGCAAAGGCTGCCAGGTTTTTGCCGGCCAACTCCTGTATTCGAGTGTCCTGTGCCGGCAAGCCCCATAATGAGCACTGGCAAAATCTTGCAACACAGGAGTTGCGCGAAAACCCGCGCTTCAGATGGCTTGGCGAGTTGGAGAAAAAAGAGACCGCCAGGCTCATGGCAAGCAGCCAGGTGCTTGTAATGAGCTCGGTCATGGAGGGTGGGGCGAATGTAGTATCGGAAGCTTGCCTTGCAGGCCTGCCGGTTATCGCCTCCGATATACCCGGAAATATCGGTTTACTTGGCTCGGATTACGCGGGCTATTACCCGGTAGGTGATACCCAAGCACTTACCGATCAACTCTTACGCGCTGAAGGTGATTCGAAATTTCTGGCACTGCTGCACGAGCAGGTTAGGCGTCTGGCCAATCAGTTCAGGCCAGAACAGGAACAAAAAGCCCTCGAGCAAGCGCTATCACTTGCGGTTCAGCGCTGCTCGGGAAACACCTTTTAATTTCATTCCTTTAGCGTGATCGGCTCAATTGGCCCGCTTTCGTCCTGGGGCGTTATCCGGCCTATAACGGCAGTATGCGGATACCCAAGGGCTTTAAGCTCTCTTACACACGCCTCAGCCTTATCTGCCGAGACACTGGCCAGCAAGCCGCCAGCGGTTTGTGGATCAAAAATCAGAGCATAGCGAGGGTGCTCCACCCATCGCTCCTGATCCCGTATGCCACGGCGCAAACGTATATTAGCCGGTTGCAAAGAGCTGAGAATGCCGGCCGCTGCGGTTTCTTCGGCACCTGGTAGAACAGGAATTGCAGAGAGGTCCAATTCTGCATCCACGCCAGAAGGACGGGTCATCTCAACCAGATGACCAAGCAGCCCGAAGCCCGTTACGTCTGTACAGGCTTTCGATCCAAAGCTGCGGAGACAGTCGGCTGCAGCCTTGTTGGACTGAACCATGGAGGCCAGAGCGGAATCGATCCAGCGGCCTTTTGCAGCTAAACGAGCGTGAGCCGCGAACAGTGTACCGGTACCAATGGGCTTGGTAAGAATCAGCGCATCACCGGCTCGCAAGCCACCTTTGCTCATAACCTCGTCAGGATCAATCAAACCATTCACGGCAAAGCCAAGGGCAAGTTCACGGCCTTCGCCGGTATGGCCGCCAACCAGGGCGCATCCTGCTTCATTGAGTACATCCACAGCGCCAGACATCATCTGGTAAACCACATCTTCCACTTTGGATTCGATACCGTAGGGCACTGTTGCCACCGCGGTAGCGCTCTGGGCTTCGGCGCCCATGGCAAACACATCACCCAGGCTGTGATTGGCGGCAACGCGGCCAAATGTGTAAGGGTCATCGATGAAGGCCCGGAAGAAATCGACCGTATGTACTACGGCTTTTCCGGGTGGCACCTGCAAAACGGCGGCATCGTCTGGCGCGTGCAGGCCCACAAGAATATCGTCCCGGTCAATCGGCCTGAGTTCTCCCAGCGCTCTTGAAAGCACAGTGCTGCCCACTTTGGCGCCGCACCCGCCGCAGCGCATGGCAACGGCTGAAATAGCCTGGGAGGCTTCTTCAGGGTTCTGTGCCGCGGTTGTATCTGGCAGGGCAGAGGCCTCTTCCATAGCTGGAAGGTTGGAAAACTTATCCATAAAGCGACGGTCGATCCAGTCCTTCCAGCGCCACACCAGGGCGCCATCAAACTGTGTATCACCGCGGGAGGCCACGGCGTATTTATCGCCGGTGCTAATCAATGCCAGCCAGTTTTTCTGTGGGTGAAAATCCCTGGGTGTTTTACCCAAAGCCATGCGTTTCAGGTTCTTCGCTAAAGGCGGTCCCTGGCGTACCGCAAACACACCTGCCTTTTCCCGGGGATGGTTTATCATGTTGGCAATGTCGCCCGCAGCAAAGATACTGTCGTCGTTTTCAACCTGCAGCGTGTCGCGCACTCTCAAAAAAAGACCGTCGTCCACCGCCAAGCCAGTTTCTTTAAGCCAGGCAGGGCCTCCAGCCCTGGTTACCCAAAGCACTTCGTCTGTTTGCAGGGTTTCCCCGGAGGCTGCGCGTAATAACCCTTCACTGACCTTCTCTACCGGTGAGCCAAGATGGAGTTTTATGCCACGCTCGGAGAGAGTCTTGCGAAAAATCTCTCGCACTTTGGCGTTATGAGTAGGAAGAATCTCGTCGGCAGCATCAAACAAGTGAAAGTGTAACTGACCGGAATCCTTGCCCCGCTGTTCCAGCTCATTTTTAAGGCGGTACTGCATGGCGAGTGTAAGCTCTACACCCCCTGCGCCTGCACCGACAATCCCCACCGTGAGCGGCCCCTCGTGATTTTCAATGCGGGATAGCAGGGCAAGCCACCGATTGTTGAACCCGGTAATGGGTTTGACTGGCACCGCATACTGAGAGGCACCTTCCACGTCATTTAATCTTGGGGATGAGCCTATATTGATCGACAGTATGTCATAGGGCACGTCTGGGCGATCCCGGCAAATCACACGCTTGTTATTGCGGTCAATGCCCACGGCTTCGGCCCGATAAAAGCGTGCCCCTGCGAACTCAGCCAGGCGGCTCAGGTCTATGTGCACATCGTCATAGCTGTAGTGCCCTGCCACATAGCCGGGTAGCATTCCCGAGTAGGGTGTGTGTGTATCGCGGCAGATAAGGGTCAGCCGCACTCCGGGTACCGGTTTCATTGCAAACCGTTTGAGAACCCCTACGTGGCTGTGCCCGCCACCAATCAGAACAATATCCCGTAAAACAGGTTGGTCAGGCGTTTGCATTAGTTAATTTTCTTGGCTTCATCGGTAAGTTGGGCGAATCCCTTGATGCTGGAGAAAGCATTCAGCTTTTCCTGATCAGCGGCAGAAGGGTTGGCGATCTGGTCAACCGAGGTAATCCCGGCGTCCTTCATTTTCTTCGCAGTGGCCGGCCCGATCCCTTTCACAAGGGTAAGATCACTTTTGTCTATGGGCTTTTTTGCTTTGGCTGAGGGCGCTTTCTTTGCTGTAGACTTTTTGGCAGCTGCAGGCGATTTCTCAAGTTCTTTTTTGCTCTCTTTTTCAGCTTTCAGGATATCTTCTTTCGATGCGACACCCAGGCGTTCAAGTATGCCGGATTGCAGTTCGTGAAACTCGTTCAAACGGCGTTCAAGCTCATCGTTAAAACGCCTGGTTTCCCGTTCACGAAGTTCATCAACTTCTTTCAAAAGCTTGCGAACAGGGTCTTGAACCTGATGCTGCAGGGTATCCAGCTGTTTCATTGCATCGCTGATGAGGTTTTCGATCTGAGATGAGGTTTTCTCAAATTCCTTGTTTACCTTCTTTACGATCTTTTCAACGCTCGATTTGGCTTTCTTTGCCATAGAAATGTCTCCTTGCGGGCAAATAGAACGGATGCCAATGGTCAGGCCATCTGCCGGAAACCCGACATGGAGCCTGAAGAACGACGCGACCTTAACGACTGCTTTTTGGCAAGCACCTCTCGGATGCGGCGAAGGGTTTCTTCCAGCGCAGCCTCTCCATTAGTTTTAAAATCTGAAAAATCAATAGAGTAAAAGAAGTTGCTACAGTGCTTTCTACGCTCGGTGACCAGCCCTGTCAGGTTTTTCGCGCAAATGTTATCAAACGGCATGCGCATGATCAGGTCTAGCACAATGGAATCACCCGGCTCGAACATTTTGTCAGTCTTCAAAACGCAACCGTAGGAGTCCAGCTCAAAAAGCTCAGCCTCAACCTGTTCCTTGCGGAACAGGCCTTGCCGAACTCTGAATTGGGCTACAAGATCTGGCAACGCTTCATTCATGAATACAACTTCTCTGCAGAGGCTGGCTTGATGTTGGTTAAAGAATAGACGCTGGTTGAACGTTTCGCAACGCCATCAGCGCGATACAATAAGCTTTTCAGACACTTGTTCACCGCCTACCTGGTGTTAATCTGGTACATGTCAACGCGACGGTCTTTCAGATTGGTTACAGACCCTTCGTTACGAACCAGTGTGAGCTTTTCCAGGTCCATATCCGAGAACATGATCATCTCTGTATTCGGTGTTGTTTCAGCCATCACTGCATCATGAGGGAAAGAGAAGTCCGAAGGCGAGAACACCGATGACTGGGCGTATTGCACGTCCAGATTTTCGACTTTCGGCAAGTTGCCAACGCTCCCTGTGATCGCCACATAACATTCGTTTTCAATCGCCCGGGCCTGTGCGCAGTGGCGAACCCGTAAATAGCTGTTCTTGGTGTCTGTCCAAAAAGGCACGCAGATAATATCCACTTCTTTGCTTGCTGCAATCCGGCCAAGCTCTGGAAATTCGATGTCATAGCAGATAAGAATGGCCACGCGACCTGCATCTGTCTCAAACACTTCAAACTGATCGCCACCCTCTACAACCCAGTCGCGACGTTCGTGAGGCGTAATGTGGATCTTACGCTGCTCGTCTACACGGCCGTCCCGGTGGCATAAATACGACACGTTATAAACCCGATCGTTTTCAAGCAGCGGCATGGAGCCGGTAATAATGTTGATGTTATAGCTGACGGCCATATCGGACATACGGTCGCGGAACTGCTGGGTAAATCCGGCAAGAAAGCGAATGGCCCGGGTTTGATCCACCTGATCTGTGAGCCCCATCAGCGGCGCGTTAAAAAATTCGGGAAACAACGCGAAATCGCTTTTGTAATCTGACAGTGCGTCTACAAAGTACTCAACCTGTTCAAGTACCTCTTCCACCGACGAAAATTCGCGCATCTGCCACTGAACGGCTCCCATGCGAACCTGGGTTTTTTTCACGTTAAGAACGGAGGAGGGCGGGGTGTATAGAATATTCTGCCATTCCAACAGGGTTGCGTACCCCAGGGACTTCTCATCCTCCGGCAGGTATTTGTGCATCAGCCGGGTTACCTTGAAGTCGTTAGAGAGCTGAAAGCTGAGAATAGGGTCGTAAATGTCCCGGCGATCCACACGATCAATGTACTCGGCAGGGGAGCACTGGTCTGAATACTTGAAGTAGCCAGGCATGCGGCCACCCGCAAGAATGGCCCGCAAGTTCATCGAGCGACAAAGCTCCCTTCGGGCTTCGTACAGGCGCCGGCCAAGCCTGTAGCCACGATAATCGGGATGAATGAACACATCCAACCCATACAGCGAATCGCCGTTGGGATTATGCCAAATCTGTTCATTGCGCAGAATCAGATCGTCATAGGTGTGAGGATTGCTGAACCGCTCATATTTGACCGATACGGTCAGAGCTACTGCCACTAACTGGTCGTTGTCTTCAATGCAAATCTGACCATCCGGGAACTGCTCAACCAACGCCTTGATCGTATCTTTTGGCCAGGCACCCCCAATATCGTGATACACCCGGTCCATAAGTACTTGAAGCTGGTCGTAGTCATCAAGCGTTAGATTGCGAAGGTTAAGATACAGTTCTTCATGGGCCATTCAGTTGGCTCCTGTATGGCAGCAATATGGATTTACGCGTCAAGTTTATCAGAAGGCATTAAAGACTTCGCACATGCGGCCGAAAACCTTGTAAATCACATTCGGGAGTACATCGTGCATCTTTCATTCGGCCAAAAGCTTTTGGTTGCCTTCAGTGTCCTGCTCATTCTGGTTATGGCAGCCTTCACCATTTCTGGCAATTTACGTTTGCAGAACACCACTGAGACCTACGTGGATGCGTTAATTGAAAACACTGCAGAACAGAATACGGCCAGCATCGCCGATTGGCTCAATACCCGTTTGACGATGACCGAAGCAACAGCCAAAGCGCTCATGGCAACCAGAAGCGATGAGCAGACTCGTACTGTGCTGCAGGCGATGTCTACCGGCGGTAACTTCAAGGACGTGTATGTCGGCCGGGACGACGGCAATATGCGTATGAAAACGAAGGCAGACGAGACCTCTTTGCCAACCGATTACGACCCTCGTACACGCCCCTGGTATAAAAAGGCCATGAAGTTAGGCAGGTCATCGTTCACTGAGCCTTACTACGATGCCAACACCGGCGAGTTTGTCATCTCTTCTCTAGCGCCCGTAAAAAGCGGCTTCAACGCCGGCGTGGCCGCTGCGGATATAACCTTAAAAACCATAAACGACAAGCTCTCTGTTATTAATCTGGCCGACACTGGCTACGCAGCCCTGATTAGCCAGGAAGGCAAGGTTCTTTATCACCCGGACGAAGCCCTGATTGGTAAAAATATCAGCAAATTGCTTGGTAAGGCTCCGAATTTAAGGGGAGACGAACAAAGCTATGAAAGTGATGATGTTTCCTGGGTCGCCAGTTTTCACCATATAAGCCAGGCCCGCGGTGTTGATTGGTATCTGGGCACGTTTGTTAACGAAGAGAAAATACACGCACCGGTTCGAAGTGCCATGATTTCCGGCCTTGTTATTGCCATCATAGGGCTTCTGGCTTCGCTGGTTATTCTTCACTTCGGCATTCGCACATTGATGGCACCGGTTCGCAAGCTGAATGCGGCCATGGCGGATATTGGTTCAAACGATGCGGATCTTACCCAGCGCCTTGATGACACTGCCCGCGATGAGTTTGGCCAGCTGGCTGCCAGCTTTAACCAGTTTGTTGCGAAAATCCACGAGGTAGTTCGGGAAGTGCAACAGGGCAGTACCGAGTTGGCCACCAACGTGATCGCCCTGAGAGACACAGCCAAAACCAGTCGAACCAGCGTTGAAGGTCAGCAAACGGAAGTTGATATGGTTGCGACGGCGATCAATGAAATGTCTGCAGCCGCCGGGGAAATTGCACAAAACGCGCTGCAAACGGCAGATGCTGCCAATACCGCCGACGAAGACAGTCGAGCTTCATTGGAAACCGTATCGGCCTCCCGCGATGCAGTACAAAAACTGTCTCATGAAGTCAGTGCGGCCGCTGAAGTTATCGACGCGCTGGGCAGGGATGTTACCTCTATTACCTCTGTTCTGGAGGTAATTCAGGGGATTGCGGAACAAACAAACCTGTTGGCCTTGAACGCGGCTATTGAAGCGGCCCGTGCAGGTGATGCCGGCCGTGGCTTTGCCGTGGTTGCGGATGAGGTAAGAAACCTTGCTCAACGTACCCAGAGCAGTACCGAAGAAATCAATAATATGATCGAACGACTGCAAAAAGGCGCTCATGACGCAGTGGAGGTGATGAAAGCTTCAACAGCTGTTTCCAACGTCAGCATGGAAAAAGCGCAGGATGCCATGGATTCCTTGAATAGAATTGCTGAATCTATCACATCCATCAGCCAAATGACGTCTCAGATTGCAACAGCATCGGAAGAACAGACATCAGTCACAGAAGAGCTGAATGCATCGATTACCCGCATTGCTGATCAAGGCCAGGATGCAGCTGCAGCGGCAAGCGAAAACGACGTGTATAGCGGTCATATCGAGCGGATTGGCCAGACTTTGGAAGGTAACGTTTCCCGCTTCCGGGTTTAGGTCTGAGGTCGGTTATTCCTTTATAAACATTCAGGAGCGAAGCTATGGCCTTGATTGACAGCATTATTGGTGCGACTGGTCAGTGGGTGGCCACATCGGACCCCAAAGCGTCCCTGGCCCAACCTCGATCGCACAGTATCGAATCAGAAAGAAAGGCTTCAAGCCAGCTGCCTGAGAGTTAGCTGGAAATCCGCATCAGGCTGGATCCAGCTCCGCAATAGCGGCGAGGAAAATCTCGCCGTACTTTTCCAGTTTGGCGGCTCCTACGCCGCTTACGCTGGCAAGCTCATCAAGGCTTTGCGGCTTGCGCTCGAGCATGTCGAACAAGGTGGTGTCGTGAAAGATAACGTAAGGCGGCACGCCCTGTTTTTCGGCAAGCTCTTTACGGCAGGCACGGAGCGCGTCCCAGCCCACGTGATCTGTAACCTGGTCTTTAACCGCACTGCCTGATTTACTGCCAGAACTTCGGCCTGCTGATTTTTTAGCCACTGGGTCTTTGCGCAGCTCCAGCTTATTTTCGCCCTTCAGAAGTGGTCGGCATTCGTCGGTCAGCTGCAAAGCGCCGTAGCCTTCAGGATCTGCCCGCAAGTAACCATTAGCCACCAACTGCCGGAAAACAGACTTCCATTCGTTGGCTGTTAACTCGGTGCCAATGCCGTAGGTTGACACCTGATGATGCCCCGCCTGTTGAATCCGGGCATTGTCAGAGCCCCGTAACACGTCTATCAGGTAAGTAACGCCGAACCTCTGCCCGGTGCGATACACACAGGACAGCGCTTTTTGAACGGCAACCGTGCCATCCCAGGTTTCGGGCGGATTCAGGCAGGTATCGCAATTACCGCAGGGGGCTCCAAGCTGATCGCCGAAATAATTCAATAAAACCTGCCGACGACACTTTGTGACTTCGCAAAGCCCCAGCATGGCATCCAGCTTCTGTCTTTCTACCCGCTTGAAGTGATCGTTGCCTTGAGAGCCCTCCAGCATCTGCCGAAGTTTGATCACATCTTGCAGTCCGTAAACCATCCAGGCAGTCGAGGGTTTGCCGTCGCGACCTGCACGACCGGTTTCCTGATAATAGGCCTCCAGGCTTTTCGGCAAATCAAGATGCGCAACAAATCGCACATCGGGTTTATCGATACCCATGCCAAATGCGATGGTAGCCACAATAATCACCCCGTCTTCACGCAGAAACCGTTCCTGATTATTCGCGCGCTCGCTGGCAGGTAGGCCAGCGTGGTAGGGGAGCGCTGTGTAGCCTTTTTGCGCCAGCATTTTTGCGGTGGCATCGACTTTATTGCGGGACAAGCAATAAACGATACCGCAATCTACTTCATGCTCTGCTTTAACAAACTCTAGTAGTTGTTTGTTAGCGTTCGTTTTAGGAGCTATTCGATATTGAATGTTGGGGCGATCAAAACCGCTTATAAAGTGCCTTGCATCGGTAAGCGAAAGCCGCTCAGCAATTTCTTTACGAGTGCGCTCGTCGGCAGTCGCCGTAAGGGCTATTCGCGGAATCGCCGGAAATTCGTTAGCCAGCACCGCAAGTTGCAGGTAATCAGAGCGGAAATCATGCCCCCATTGCGATACGCAGTGGGCTTCGTCGATTGCAAACAATGAGATAGACGCATCATGGAGTAATTCGAGGGTGCGAGGCTGAATCAGCCGCTCTGGCGCGCAATATAAAAGATCCAGCTCGCCGGTGGTCAGCGCATATTCCGTGGCACGCGCCTGTTCAAAATCCATGCTGGAATTAAGAAAGGCGGCCCGGACACCCAGCTCACGCAGGGCCGCAACCTGGTCTTGCATCAAAGCGATCAGCGGCGAGATGATAATAGCGGTGCCCGGGCGAACCAGAGCGGGCACCTGATAACACAGCGACTTACCCCCGCCAGTAGGCATCAGAACCAGCGCATTGCCGCCAGACGAGACTTCGTGAATAATTTCGCCTTGCAGCGGACGGAAGGATTCATAACCGAAAACCTCGTGCAAAACCTGCTCGGGGCTTTTGCCGCTGGTAGTAGGTCGCTCTGTTGAGAGCTGCTCAAAGTCCTGATCGGAATACATAGGTTAACCGGTAAGTCGCTAAGCGGAGGTAAGAACTGGTAGCGGATCATACCAGATTCAGTGCACGGAATGGCGTGACAGATCTTTTTTTGGGAGGCAAAACCAGAGAAGAAACGATACAATACCGCCGCTTCAAACTACCGTTTCACGGCTCATCATCATTGGTACAAACAAGAACAGGGCATTCATGCAGGAATTTGACGCCATCCGTCCTTACTCAGACGAAGAAACCGGCCCGGCCATTCAAAGGTTGGTCAATGACCGGGAATTTCTGGATATGGTCGGGCGCTTCAAGTCACCCTCACTGGCTCGCTGGGCGCCGGCACTGTTGCGTTTTTTCACAAGGCGCTGGCTGGTGTCCCGGTTTAGCCATTTTACACAAGTAGACGACCTGCAAGCCGGGCTTTCAGGCTATATAGGTGATCTGATAGAGGGCACCACAACCCGCGTGACAACCAGTGGCCTGGGCAATCTCAGCAAGCAGGGCGCTTATCTGTTTATATCCAACCATCGGGATATTGTGTTCGATCCCATGGTGATCAACTATCTGTTATTTCGCAACGACTTGCGCACCACCCGGATCGCCATTGGTGACAACCTGCTGGCAAACCGCGTATTTGCTGAAATGATGCGGTTAAATAAAAGTTTTATTGTACGCCGTGACATGACCAGCCCCCGTGAAATGCGAGACGCCTACATCACGCTTTCCGGTTTTATTAACCACAGTATTGCGAACAACGAAAACATTTGGATCGCACAGCGTGAAGGGCGCGCCAAAGACGGTCTGGATTTTACCGACCCGGCTATCATCAAAATGTTTTACATGAGCTGCAAAAAAACCGGCTTGAGCTTTGCTGAAGCCATGAACAAGCTTCGCATTGTACCTGTGTCTATATCCTACGAATATGACCCATGTGATGGCGACAAGGCCCGTGAACTGGAGACCAAGGCCCGGGCTGGCAGCTACAGGAAAACCGAAGGTGAAGACACTGAGCAAATCATGAAAGGCCTGACTGAGTTCAAGGGCCACGTACACGTACATTTTGGCGCGCCCATTATCGATGCACCAGAAAACGCCAAAGAGCTTGCTTCGCGGATCAACCGGGAGATACATGCCAATTACCATTTGCATGCATCCAATCTTGTGGCTTACGAAACCCGCGGGCTTTCGTCTCAGGATGCCACGGATATCAGTGCGATTCGCGACTCGGTTGTCACTTCAGACAACTGGACTGAAGCAGAGATGCAAACCGCTCGATCAGAAATGGAAAAAAGGCTGGAGGCTTGTGATCCCGCTATCCGCCCCTATCTAATGGACATGTATGCCAACCCGGTTCAGACCGCGCTGGATGCAAATGCCAGTCAAAATACACCGGATTAATCCAGACAATAACCCTTTAAAACATGAGGTACTGCGTGCAGGATCTTCAGTATATTGAGATAGAAACCCGACCAAACCCGACAGCCGCTGTAATCTGGCTACACGGGCTGGGTGCCAGTGGCCACGATTTTGAACCCGTAGTGCCAGAGTTGGGCTTACCGGATGACGCCGCTGTACGCTTTATATTCCCGCACGCACCTAATCTGCCCGTAACCATCAACGGTGGCATGAGAATGCCTGCCTGGTATGACATTAAAGCCATGGATATTGATCGGGTTGTGGATACGGACCAGCTAATGGATTCTACCCGTGCGGTGGGCAAACTCGTTGATCAGCAAATTGAGCGTGGCATTTCCGCCGGGAACATCATAATCGCAGGCTTTTCACAGGGCGGGGCTGTTGCCTACGAGCTTGGTTTAACCTATCCACAGAGGCTGGCCGGTATTCTCGCGCTCTCGACCTACTTTGCCACCGCGAAAACCGTACAGCCCTCAGAGGCCAACGCAGGCATTCCTATCAACGTATACCACGGAACCGCCGACCCGATGGTTCCCCAGGCGCTTGGCGTTCACAGCGTGGAAACACTCAAGGGAATGGGGTACGAACCGGCTTATATGACCTTCCCGATGGAGCACAGTGTATGCCTTGAGGAAGTTCAGGACATTGGGCGCTTTATTTGTAAGCACGCACTATAAAGCAGATGAACATGCACCGGCATTCAGCTACGCCAGAATGCCGGTGAAAGCACAATTACCACGCTCAAGATTTCCAGGCGCCCCATCAACATACCGACAGCCAAAATCCATTTGGCAGGATCAGGCAGGGGGCCAAAGTTACCCGCCGGGCCAATAATGTCGCCCAGCCCTGGCCCTACGTTAGTAAGGGCTGTAAGCGCGCCAGACAAAGATGTTATAAAATCCAGCTGCATGGCGGCCAGCGATACTGTAATCAGCAGTAAACAAAGCAGGAAGATAAAGGTATAGGCGATCATAGATGCAATAATATCGTCGCTGACAGCTCGACCATTGTAGTTACGAGTCAGTACTGCGCGTGGGTGCAATAACCGGATCATTTGCTCGCGTAGCACAATCAACGAAAGCTGAAACCGGAATATCTTCATGCCGCCAGATGTCGAGCCGGAACACCCGCCTATAAACATCAAGAAGAAAAACAATACAAACGCCAAGGGACCCCAGGCCGAGTAATCCTCTGAGGCATAACCGGTTGTTGTCACAACCGATGTCACGTTAAACAGTGTGGCTATGTAATTATGAATCGGCTCGAATGGCACCGGAGAAACGACCCACCGGTATAGTGTGAGAAGCGCTGGCACAACAAGCAGTATGGTCAGAAATAATCGAACCTGCTGATCCTTGAATAGCACACCGCGCTGGCCGTGAAGCTCCCTTACAAAGAGAAAGAACGGCAAGCTGCCAAGCATCATGAAAAACGACGCCTCTACCAGAATCAGATCGTTGAATTGCCCCATGCTTAAATCCGACGTGGAGAACCCACCTGTTGCTATACTGGTCAAGCCGTGATTGAAGGCATCAAACAGTGTCATGCCAGATAGCCAGTATGTGATAACGGCGGTGGTAGAAAAAGCAACGTAAACAATTAGCAGACCACGACTCAGTGTTTTCATCCGTGGAAGCGCCTTATCTGTCCACTCCGAGGACTCTGTGGCAAATAACCGCATACCGCCAACGCGAAGAAAGGGAAGCACGGCCACGAACATGCCAATTATCCCGATGCCACCTATCCACTGGAGAATAGAGCGCCAGAGCAGGAGGTCTTTATCCATAGTGTCCAGACCACTGAATACAGTGGCGCCTGTGGTCGTGATGCCTGAGGCGCCCTCAAAAAAAGCGTCCGCTGCAGAAATGCCATCGTCACTGAGATAAAAAGGAAGAGAGGAAAGCAGGGCGATGATGAACCACGACGACACGGTAAGCACAAACATATACCGTGGCTTGAGGTCCCGGGGCTGTCGGTACGTGGAGGCAATACCCAGCACGCCGATACCAAACACAATGGCAGCAGATTCTACAAATGTCACCGCATTCGGCGCATCTGTGCCAATCATTAAAAATACCGGTAGCGTCATGAATATGCTTAGCAGCACAAACATGAGACTTACAATAAAAATAACAGGGTAGAGGTTTCTCAATGGATGCCCGAGCCAGCTGAACCTAGAGAGGGCGACAGAATACCTGCGGGGGAACTCATCCGCAAGGTAGCCCGCGGCCTGTAGCTTGATTACCTGGGCATTAAAACACCGTCAGTAAGTTGATCATTGCCCTCCTGGATATGGAAAAGCAGGCCGGATTAATGCAACCTCAACAACTGACAGCCATCTATCCAACCCAGGGCCTCTACATGAACCACCTTGCGCATCTCTTTCTTGCCCCGGATTCACCAGAGGCACGCGTGGGTAGCGTACTTGGGGATTTCACCCGCGGGGTGGATATGGCAGCACTCCCCAACTCCGTAAAATCTGGAGTGCGTCATCATTTGGCCGTGGACAGTTTTACCGATAAGCACCCCGACGTTCTGGCCAGTAAACGGCTTTTTTCTTCTCAGCGCCGTAAGTTTGCCGGCGTGGCATTGGATGTTTTATATGATCACTTTCTTTTATGCCACTGGGGCAAATTTACGGATGTTGACCAGAACGGGTTTATTCAAAGCGTGTATGCAGAGTTACAAGATAACGAAAGCCTCATGTCGTCCGGCATGAGCAGGGCAGTCCGTCACATGGTGTCTCACGATTGGTTTGGGTCTTACCGTGATCTCGAAAATATTGGTTATGCTCTGGACCGCGTTGCTTCGCGCATTCGATTCGAAAATTCCTTCGCCGGAATTATCAACGAAATACGGCCGTTACATTCCGAGCTTGAAGAACATTTTTTATCCTTTTTCCCGGATTTACAAACCTTTGCAGGAGAAATTGAATGAAGTTTTTTATCCCGTTCTCACTTGCGGCAGCGCTTGTTATTCCTACAACAGCGCTGGCCGACACACCGGAAAAAGAAGAGGCAGCGGTTCCCGATACCCTCGGATTTGTAGAATGGG
This sequence comes from Marinobacter sp., assembly GCF_052091845.1. Taxonomy (GTDB): domain Bacteria; phylum Pseudomonadota; class Gammaproteobacteria; order Pseudomonadales; family Oleiphilaceae; genus Marinobacter. The sequence continues at coordinate 40,259 of NZ_JBQDCO010000015.1, forward strand.
TAGTGATGGATGATACCGGCCTCAGGCTTAAAGCCCGGCTGGACACAGGTGCAAAAACGTCATCGCTGCACGCCGTGAACGTAGAAGAATTTGAACAGGATGATGAGAAATGGGTAAAGTTTCAGATACCCTTGGCAGACCATACCGTTCAATCCGCCGATGAGAGCAGCACTATAGACCACGATGAGATTATTCTGGAACTCCAGCGACCAGTAGAACGCACCGTTCTGATTAAGCGCAAAGGTGCGGAGTCTCAAAGACGGTACGTTGTGATGATGGATTTCTGTATCGCAGGCACCAGCCACGAAACCCAGTTCTCACTGACCGACCGCGGCAACTTCACCTATCCGGTGCTTTTAGGTCGTCGTTTTATGAGAGATGACAACATACTGATTGATTCTGCTGACAGCTTTCTCGCGAGCCAAGAGTGTGATTACATGAGTCTGGAAGAGCTTTTGGACAAGCAGCAGGCGAGAATTATCAAAGCGGATAACGCCACGTAATGTTTAAAAACCAGAACTCTATCGCACTATATTAATGGGCATTATTACGTGTCGTTTTTGAATTTTTCTTTATTGTCAGCGTTTATTCCGACCTTCTTTGTGGTGTCAATCACTCCCGGCATGTGTATGACTCTGGCACTGTCGCTTGGTATCACTGTTGGCGTAAAACGTGCCATGTGGATGATGGCCGGAGAACTGCTGGGCGTTGGGCTTGTGGCGGCTACATCGGCGGTGGGCGTTGCCACGTTTATGCTGCAATACCCAGCGGCGTTCGAGGTGTTCAAGTATGCCGGGGGCGCTTACCTGGCCTGGCTGGGTATTCAGATGTGGCGCTCTCGTGGCCGGATGGCCATGCCTGATCAGGATGCAGAACCCATCGTTACCTCACGGTGGGAGCTGGCTATTCAAGGGTTTGTCACGGCAATCGCTAACCCGAAAGGCTGGGCGTTTTTTATTGCCTTGCTGCCTCCTTTTATCGACAGCGCGCTACCTCTGCCGCCGCAGTTGGCTGCCCTGGTGTTGATCATCCTTACCCTGGAGTTTTTCTGCCTGCAATTATACGCCCAAGGTGGGCGTAAGCTTCGCAAAGCACTCAGCAAAGGCGGAAGCGTGCGCCTGGCTAACCGGTTTTCCGGCAGCCTGATGGTTCTTGTCGGTGCCTGGCTGGCATTCGGTTAAAGGTACAGCCCGCGCAACTCAGCCTGTGCGTTCCGAAAGGCCATGCCACGCTCTTTAACCGGCAGTGTGGCGCTCCTGTTGCCAAACAAAATCAATCCGGCCCAGAACATGGGCTTTTTCAACATCACTTAACCAACTACCGGTAATGCTGTTTTTTACCAACTGCAGGACTTGCTCCGGCGATACATCCAGGTTATTGATCAGCGCGTGGAAATTGTCGTTCACATAGCCGCCAAAGTAAGCAGGATCATCAGAGTTGATGGTTACTTTGAGGCCCTTGGCCATCATTTCAGGGAAGGGGTGCTGTTTCATATCGTCTACAACCCGCAAGCGTTTGTTGGAAAGAGGACAAACGGTTAAAGTCAGCTCTTTAGCTGCTATCAACGCCGTCAATTCAGCATCTTCCAATGCACGGTTACCATGATCAATGCGCTGAATTTCAAGCCGATTCAGCGCTTGCCAGACATAATCCGGTGGACCTTCCTCTCCCGCATGTGCAGTAACCCGCAGCCCAAGCTCACGACAGCGCTTAAACACGCGTTCAAACTTTTCGGGAGGATGCCCCATTTCGGCGGAGTCCAACCCGATGCCATCAATACGGTCAAGATGAGGCAGCGCGAGCTCCAGGGTTTCAAAGGCACTGTTCTCTGATAAATGCCGCAAAAACGACATAATGAGCCGGAAGCTCATTCCCAACCTCTCTTGAGCATCGGTCAGTGCCCGGAAAATACCGTCAATTTGGGTTTCGAAGGCCACACCTCGCTCCAAATGAGCTTGGGGGTCGAAGAAAACCTCGGTATGGACCACGTTGTCCTGGTGGCTGCGCTCAAGGTAGGCCCAGGTCAAATCATAAAAGTCCTGTTCGGTTAACAAAACCGACATGCCACTGTAGTAGAGGTCCAGAAATTCCTGAAGATTATTGAACTGATACGCCAGACGCAGGGCATCTTCATTTTCGTAAGGCAGAGATACACTGTTACGGCGTGCCAGCGCAAACATCAGTTCTGGCTCAAGGCTGCCTTCCAGGTGCAGGTGAAGTTCCGCCTTGGGCAGTTTATCGGCGAGAGCAAGCGTTAACGAAGACATGAAAGTTCCTCGGCTGTATTGTGATTATAAGTGCGGCTGCCACGAGCCTTTTTATAGCAGCAACTCTGTACAAAGTTGCCTTGAATATCAAACGGCAGCTTCCCAAAACGTATTTATCCCTCCAGATTCCGTACCCGCTGCGCCAATACGGCGAAATCGAAGAATGTGCCTTTGCGCACCCGTAATAGTAGGAGAGACACCGCAACCGGTACCAGGGATGCCAGCAGGAAAGATTCCAGCAGGTAGGTGGTGGGAGCGCCCGGGGCGGGAAACACCAGCAGCCCGGCGGCCAGACCACCCAGGGTGCTTATTACTGCATTATAGCTTTGGTAACGGGCGTTGTAGAAACCAAAAAACACCGGAAACGCCGCCGCGCAACACAGCAGATCAGCCAGCAGGAACAAATAAAGAACGCTGTAGCCCTGGGCGGCCACAAGCAACACCGGCACCGAGAGCAACACAATCAACCAGCGCGAAAGTGACAGTAAATTGTGATTGCCAAGCTTGGGTAGTAGCCGCCGCAGATCCACCACCATAATGCTCGAAAGGCCGCTGATCGTGGAGTCGGCGCTGCTCATAATCAGTGCCAACCCGAACGGCAGCAGACCTATGGCAAACCACAGCGGCACGTCTGCCAGCAGCACACTGAAAAGCGCTACTGAACCGTCTCCGGGCAACCCCAGCCCCACAAAAGCCAACCCAAACAGTCCCATAACAAATATAATGGGAAAGCTCAGTAACCCACTGATGATAAAGCCGTTACGGATTACTTTGTTATCCCGGGCGGCGAAAATTCGCTGCCAGGTTCCCTGGTAGAACAAACCGGTCAATACCACGGCAATAAAGAACGTTAGGCCGGACTTCAGGCCGTTGATGTCTAGCGGGTTTAGCAAGTGTGGTGCTTTTTTCTGTAAGCCCTCAAGTGCGGGGGCCAGCCCACCGACCGCCTGCCAGCCAAAACCAATCAACACGGCCAGAAATGGCAGAATAACCAACATTTGTACCCGGTCAGTAAAAATGGTTACCCGCAGTCCTCCATACAGGGTGTAGAGCAGGGTGGCTACCATTACGATGGTCGCGGTAAGCCAAAGAGGTACCGGCGCCAGCAAGGCGACCATTTGTGCGATAGCAGTCAGCCCGGCGGTCAGACCGATAAACAAGTAGAAAATCATGATCGCCAGCACAAAACCGTACATCACACGACCGTAACGGCAGAGCACAAATTCGGTCAGGGTGTGGCCTTGGGGCATCAGCGCACGGATACGGCTGCCCAGAGGAATCATGATCAAGCGGGGCACCAGTGACCCCAGGGCATAACCGGTGACAGCACCTATGCCGCCCCAGGTCGCGGCCTGTGCTGGGCCAAATAAAATCCAGGTGCCCATGGTCGTGGCCAGCAATGTCAGCAGAGTGGCGGAGCTGGTTTGACTGTTGCGAGCAACCAGAAAATCATCCAGGTTATCCTGCTTACGGCGGGCGTAAATCAGGCCGGGTATGGCGAAAAACGCCGCAAATAAAACCAGCCACACAAGTGCGGTAGAGGAGCTTAGCATCGGTTTTCTTCCTTGCCCGGTAGGGCGCGAGTAGCGATCACCAAAATGGCTTCACCAGGACATCCGCGAAGGAAGAAAGGCGCACGGGAATGCAATTAGCAGGCGTTTTCCTTCCCTTCGCCGGTATTACCCGGATCAGGTTCAAAGGGTTACCGCACAAAATGCGGAGTCTCAGCCGTTAACCGGCCCCCCCAGGAGCGTTATCAGCGTATGAAGTCTGCCAGTGCTTGTCAATTGCAAGTATCTTTGATGAGTTGGTGTGTGTGGGGCCTACAAGAACGTGCCCGGTATGCTATGGTTTTGTTTCGACACGGGGTGTCCTGCTAACAGGACTGAGATAAAACCCGTTGAACCTGATCCAGTTCATACTGGCGAAGGGATGTCAGCCACAGGCGCAGACAACATAGGGTTCCGCGCCTGTCTCATCATGCCTTCGCCTCACATTGAGGTGTCTATGCAACAATCTTTCCGTCTTGGTCAACAGCTAGTGCTGGTAACCGGTGGGGCCCGGGGTTTGGGCGAGCACTTGGTGCGCGCGTTTCTGCGTGAGGGCGCCAAAGTCGTTATCAACTACCACACCAGTGCCGAGGCCGCGCAAAAGCTGGCCGGTGAGGCACCAGATCAGGCACTGGCTGTACAGGCCGATGTCACTGACCGCGATGCGGTAAATGCCTTATTTAGCCGCGCCCGCCAGCATTTCGGTACACCGGTGACCACCGTAATCAACAACGCCCTGCCGGATTTTTCATTCAATGGCGATGCCCGTCCCAACGCGGAACAGCTAAGCTGGGATAATCTGCATCAGCAGTTTGCGGGTGTGGTAGGTGGCGCCCTTAATACTACCCAGGCAGCGCTTGAAGGCATGCGTGAGATCGGCTTTGGTCGTATTGTTAATGTGGGAACCAACCTGTTCCAGAACCCCGTGGTGCCTTACCACGATTATACTGCCGGCAAAGCCGCCTTGCTGTCGCTCACTCGCACCCTGTCCCAGGATTTGGGGCCAGATAATATCACCGTGAATATGGTCTCCGGCGGCTTGCTGCGCACCACCGATGCCTCCGCTGCTACGCCCGAGGAGGTGTTCGATTTCATCGCAGCCAGTACACCCTTACGTCGGGTGACCACACCCGCCGAATTTGCCGATGCCACCCTGTTTTTTGCCTCACCCTGGGCACGCTCAGTCACCGGGCAGAATCTGCTGGTTGATGGCGGCTTGGTGAAGAACTGATGAGCACCTCACAGATCACTAAACGCATGATGCATATAAACCTGTTTCTGATGGGGTGCGGCCATCACAGGGCAGCTTGGCGCCACCCGCATTCCGCGGTGGAACAACTGGGGGATATTCGTTACTACGAGCGCTTGGCGCAAATCGCTGAATGGGGCAAGCTGGATGCGGTGTTTTTCGCCGACAGCAATTCTGTGGGTAATGTCTCCGATGGCAGTTGGTGGTATTTGGAGCCGCTGACAGCCATCGCCGCCATGAGTCGGGCTACCGAGAATATTGGCTTTATCAGTACCGTCTCCAGCACCTTTTATACGCCCTACCACGCTGCACGCCTGGTGGCCTCACTGGATCATATATCCGGGGGTCGTATTGGCTGGAACGTGGTTACCTCAATGTTTGATGTAGAGGCCAGAAACCACGGTTATGACGCGATGCCGAGCCATGCCGAGCGCTACCGCCGCGCCGATGAGTTTGTGCAAACCGTGCTTGGGCTATGGGACTCCTGGGCTGACGATGCACTGGTGTTTGATCGCCATGGGCACTACGCCGATCCGGATAAGGTGCAGCCGATTAATCACCACGGGGAGTTTTTTCGAGTGGATGGCCCGCTGAACGTACCGCGCCCGGTGCAGGGCAACCCGGTGCTGTTTCAGGCAGGCGCCTCAGAGCAGGGCAGAGCCTTGGCAGCAAAGTGTGCCGAAGCCATTTACGCAGTAGCCTACGATTTACCGGCGGCGCAGAACTATTACCGCGACATAAAAAAACGGGTCAAAGCGGCCGGTCGCGATGTCACCGTGCCTGTTATGCCTGGCCTGGTCACTTACGTAGCGCCCACCGAAGCCGAAGCGCTTGCTAAACAGCGTGAACTGGATGAATTATTGCCTGTCGATGCCTCGTTACGGCAGTTAGCCATGTTTATTGACCAGGATTGTTCAGATTGGGCACTCGATGCTCCGGTACCAGCATTGCCGCCGCTGGAAGAATTCCGCGGGCCCCAGGGGCGCTATAGTACTATATTGCGTATTATTGAAACCGAGCAGCCCACGCTGCGCCAACTACTGGGCCGATTGGCGGCGGGCGGTGGCCACTGCACCATGGTAGGCACTCCGGAACAGATTGCCGACAAGATGGAGCACTGGTTTAATAATCAGGGCGCCGACGGTTTTAATCTGATGCCGCCATCTTTACCTGAAGGCATCGAGGATTTTATCGAACAGGTGGTACCAGAGCTTCAGCGTCGCGGCCTGTTTCGCAGCGACTACCAAGGTAACACTTTGCGGGATCATTTAGGGCTGGCTCGACCTGGCTTTTTTTAATAAAAACATAGAGGTATAAAAATGACTATACGTCCTTTGGTGTTTTCCACTGCCTTGTTGGGTTTATCAATACCAGCATTCGTTTTTGCGACCGAACAACCTGCTTCTGAGGAATCGCCTGGAATCACGGAGCAGGGCGCCGATGCGTATGCGTTCAAGATTGGCGACGGCGCTTTCAGACGGCACTGTGCCACAGGATCTGCACAAACTTTTGCAGGGAGTTACCACCGAGAAGATTGACGCACAACTTGCGCACGCTTATCAGTCCAACCCCGTTGAGACATCAGTCGGTGCGTTTCTTCTTGAGATGAACGACAGTCTCGTTCTCGTGGATACGGGCGCCGGTACTCTGTTCGGCTCGGGTTTCGGTGGTAAATTGCTTGATAGTCTGAATGCTGCCGGGTTCAGTGCAGAAGACGTGACCGACGTTCTGATCACTCACGCCCACTCGGATCATATAGGCGGGCTCACCCGGAGTGGTCAGACCGTATTCGATAATGCCACAGTTCATGTCGGCAAGCCTGATATCGACTTCTTTCTGGATCGTGAGAATGCAGCGAAGTCTGGTTATAAAATGCTCTTCTTTGATCAGGCTATACAGATTTTTACACCTTATACCGATGCCGGGAAAATCAAGGCATTTGATGAAACCACGGAGATCCTTTCTGGAATAACAGCCAGCCTTCACCCAGGTCACACGCCTGGCAGTGCTTTCTACAGATTAGAGAGTCAGGGCCAAACGCTCACCTTCGTCGGCGACATCGTCCACGCGCAAGCTGTCCAGTTTTCGGATCCTTCGGTAACCATCGTTTATGATGTGGATTCAAAGATGGCCGCCAAAGTACGATCAGAGGCTTTCTCGGGCTTCGCCAATCATCGTGACCTGGTCGCCGTTCCACATATGCCTTTCCCGGGCGTTGGCCATATCCGCGAGGCCCAGAAGGGCTATGATTGGGTGCCAGTCAATTACAGCAACCGGGAAGTCAAAAAGACCAAACAAGATAAGCATTGAATAGAGATTTCGGTCAGTACCTGCAAGCCTCCTTTGGGGGCCACTCGGGAAGGAGGCTTAGCCTTCATATCAGGAAGGGTCGGCGCGAAAGCAATGAACCCGACTCCGGTCACTTTTTTTTTGCGTGGTACATGGCCTGGTCGGCATGGCGAAGGAGTTGATTAGGGCTATTACCGTCTTGAGGGTAGCGCGCGACTCCGATACTGCCCGAGACCCGGGGAGCGCCGACTCCGATATCGTAAGGTTCCTCCAACTCATTGATAATATTTTGAGCAATTAGCTTTATCGGTTCGATGTCAGCTATGTCCAGCAAAATTACTGTGAACTCGTCGCCACTCAGCCGGGCAACCGTGTCCTCGCTGCGAACGCTGGCAACAATGCGCTTGGCAGCCTGCTTCAAAACCTGATCACCTGCGTCGTGTCCCTGCACGTCGTTTACCGCCTTAAAATTGTCAAGATCGATGAAGAGCAATGCGAAAGGCGCGCCCGTCCGCTCGGAACGCCTGATTTGCTGATCGAATCTGTCGTGGAACAGTCGCCTGTTTGGCAAGTCGGTCAGAAGGTCATAGTTAGCATGACGCAGTATTTCAGCCTCAAAGATTCGTCTTTCAGTGATATCCCGGGCCACGCCGGCAATGGCTTCAACTTGACCATTGGCATCCAATACTGGCGAATAGGTATATTCATACCATCGTTTTTCTGATTCTTCGCTAACAGTTACCTCCCCACGAAACGTCTCCTTCATTTCTATAACGGTTTTAAATTGACGGCGAAGGTCATGATTTTTTTCCGGCCATAAATCAAACACGGCAACACCCCTCAGTCGATCCACGGGTGCGCCCAGCAGAGCGGTGGTAGCCGGATTGGCAAAGACGATACGGCCGCTGATATCTACAAGATAGGTGGGATCGGGAGACCCGGACAACATGGAAACGAAACTCCGCTCCTGTTTTTCCTTTTCGTTGGTATAGCTTTCAATCGAATCAAGGAATGCCTGTTCAATAGCCCGGTCAAACAGGAGTAGCTCATCTAAATCTGACAGCGTTAGCCCTTGAACATCTCTGGTCCACAGTTGAACTACGTTACGGCGCAGATCAAGGAATTCTGTTGCGAGTTCGGGCAAATTAAGACCCAGTTTACGGCGTTCCTGACCGTGCTCGCGAGCAGGTTTTTCGACCTGAACCGGGGGCATCGCTTTCGCTACATGGTTATCGCTTTGCTGCCCGGCTTTGGCCTGTTCCAATTCTTGACAGATTGAGGCCAGCATGGTTCTAGCGTGATCACGGCGGTCTTGTTTGGTCGCAGACTTATCAGGCAAGAGTTCTTCAGCGTTATCCTCCCAAGGCTGAAGAAGATCCTCGATATTCAGCATGATCCATTTTGATAGGCGAGACATAGGTTTTTGCTCACAAGAGGTAATGTAAAACTAGCGCAGACTATATCAACCAGGTACGAGAAAATACCAGGAAAGAACTCGGGCCCCTGCACCCTCAAAAAAGCCTGGTAACAGGCTCTCCTTAACTGCTCCAATGTGGCTTTAACCGTGAATAGACAATCTGGGTGGGGCTCCCAAAACCGGGTCAGATTTAATTACAATCTGACTGACCGTTCCTTCTCACCCTATGTGAGCGTAATGTATGGGTGAAAATATGTTGATAAGTCGCCATGGCGGTTTTTGGAAAGAATTGGCGAGCGGAGAGTGTTTTGGGTCTATAGATGAGTAAATTTTGAGTAGCGTTGTAACAAATGTCTGAACTTTAAAGCTGGCGAGTAGACTTTATGAACGTAGTCATCATAGGTGCGGGGATTATGGGAACCACTTTTGCCACGCTGGCAAAAGAAATGGCACCAGACCTGGATATCACTATTTTAGAACGACTGGACAGTGCCGGCGCGGGCAACTCTTCGCCATTCTGGAATGCCGGCACAGGACACGAAGCAAACTGTGAGTTGAATTATACTCCAGTTGATGGAGAGACCATTTCAATTGAAAAAGCGTTTAAGATTCATGCCCAGTTCAATGTTGCCAAACAGTTTTGGGCTTATTTGATGCAAAAGGGTGTCATCGAAGACCCTAAAACGTTTATTAATCAAACCAAGCACTGCACGATTGTTTCCGAGCCTGCCATTGAAAAGCTGAAATTACGGTTCAAGGAAATGTCGGCTCATCACTTTTTTGAGCACATGCATTACTCGGAAGACTTTGATGAAATAAAAAGCTGGATTCCCTATACCATGGACGAGCGCCCACGAGATGAAAAAATGGCCGCTACCGTCATTGAAACAGGTACAGATGTAAATTTTGGGGCGTTAACGGAAAAAATGGCAGGCCACGCAGAGCAGAACCTGGGTGTGAAATTCGAATACGGCACTCACGTAAAGCGCGTGCACCGGAGCCCGGCCGGCCGCTGGGTTATCGAGGCAGAGAATAATGGGAAGCCGGTTCAGCATAAAGCTGATGTACTTTTTGTAGGTGCCGGCGGGGGTGCGTTCCCCCTTCTGAAAAAAAGCCACTTGCCATTTCGGAACCGGTTTACAGGCTTTCCGGTTGGCGGGCGTTTTCTTCAGGCCTCGATCACTAAGGAGCAAGCTGGTTACTACAGTGCTAAAACCTACGGCAAAGCCAAAGTGGGCGCGCCTCCCATGTCCGTGCCGCATCTTGATTTGCGCGTGGTGGACGGTCAGCATTACTTATTATTCGGGCCTTTCGCTTCATTCCAGCCACGTCTTGAGAAGGGCCGCGGATTTTTCGACTATCTCAAATCCATTCGCCTTCATGATATTCCGGGCTTGCTTAATGTCGCCTTAGAGAATTTTTCTCTGGTTAAATACCTGATTTCAGAGACCTTTAAGGGTGAAAAAACCATGTTCGATGAACTCGACAGCTTTGCCCCGGGCTTGAGTAAAAAGTTTGACTGGAAACCCATTCAAGCCGGCCAGCGAGTACAGATCATCAAAGACCGGGGCTTGCAGATGGGAACAGAAATCGTTGTCTCCAAAGACAAAACCTACGGCACTTTGCTGGGGGCATCGCCCGGAGCGTCGGTTTCACCTGAGGTTATGTTGCGCTGTCTGGAAAAATTAATACCGTCCATTTTTACCAAAGAAGAAGCCAGAAACAAAAAGAACGAGATTTTCCCCGAGGATGATCTGGATACATTAATCAATGACCCGGAGCGCTATCGAGAAGTTCGCGATGCAGCCAACAAGCTTTTAGGGATAACTCAGCCCGAGGGCTAATGAGGTCAGGCACATACGGTGCCGTTCGGTTTGATTTTCAAGACCACTATGCTAAGTTTGGGGTTCTTTGGGGAGTAGCCTGCTTCCGTGATTCGGAAGAGTCCGTATCAACATACTTGGCCACATGCCATGGTGCGGACACCTCTCGGTTGGCGAGACCATCGATATATCCATGCCTGATGGTCGGGCGTGTGGATGTGTCGTGGACTCAGTGCCTGACCGGAGAATATCGAATGAACCCCATAGCCCTTCTGTTGCTTGCTCTTTCAATGTCTACCGACGCGTTTGCTGTAGCCATAGGGAAGGGCGCCAGCCTGAAAAAACCCCGTTTCCCCGAAGCCTTAAGAATGGGTCTCATTTTTGGATCAATTGAGGCTGCCACGCCTCTTATCGGCTGGTTAATTGGCAGAGTGGCTGCTTCTTATGTGAGCGCCTGGGGCCATTGGATAGCCTTTGCAGTATTAGTTGGTCTGGGGGCACATATGATTAGTGAGGGCCTGAGTCCAGACAAGAAGCAGACACAGACTCCAACCAGACATTCGTTTCTAAAAATAGCTTTAGCGGCATTTGGCACCAGCATTGATGCAATGGCGGTGGGTGTAAGCCTGGCATTTGTAGAAGTGAATATATTTTTAGCAGCAGGGTTAATCGGTTTGGCTACAACTGCAATGGTTACGGTAGGCGTCATGCTGGGCCGGGTCCTGGGTTCGTTGTTTGGCCAAAGGGCTGAAGTTATTGGCGGCTTGACCCTGATCGCCGTCGGCGGGTGGATAGTGACGGGTAATCTTTGAGGGCGCCGGCCTCGAAAAATATAGGTGGCTTTTAATACGTCATTTAACTTATGCGCAGTGTTGTTGTTCATCGAACTAGCCAGCCTCAATAACTCTTTCTGAAACAGTGGCCTGGTTGGCCAGCGGTTTGGCCTGGTTCACCAGATACTTCATACAGCATGAAAATCGTGCTTCTCATGAACCTCCTCGGCCCGCTGAGCTTTTGTTGCTGCTAAACAAAAGCGAACATTCGAGTTTATCTTAATAATTCGATAGAAACGCGTAAACCGCTACAGGACTTAGTCGAAAAGCTGATTTTACCTTCATAGCGAGTCACTATATCTCGAACGATAGCAAGGCCGAGACCGTGCCCAGGTGTTTGCTCATCTAGCCGCAGACCCCTTTGGCCCAAACTGGCTAAATCCTCGTGATTAACCCCTGGGCCATCATCAGCAACAACTATTCGCTTGAAGCCGCTGCCTTGTTCCACAGAGAGCTCTACGCATCTCGAAGACCATTTGCCAGCATTGTCCAGTAAGTTGCCCAATACTTCATTAAGATCATGTTCTTCTATCGGCCATCGGCTGTCTTCAGGCAGAGAACTCGATAGTTCAAACGACTTTTCCGGATATAAACGACCGAGCATCCACAAAAGATCCCGTGCCTGTTTTATGGGGTAGGCGCTTTTCCCAATCTGGGGCCCGGCAAAACGGCTTCGGCGCATTTCAGCCTCTAATTGCCTATCGATATCGCTTAGTCGTTCCACCATCTGGTGCCTAAGAGTAGTGTTGAGGGGACGTGTGTCGTCTTCCAGTATCTGCCGGACGGCTGCGATGGGGGTTTTGACGCTATGAGACAGGTTTGCGAGAGCGTCCCTGGAGCGCTCCAGTCGCTGATCTAAGGAGTCCAGCAACTGATTTAGTTGAAGAACCAGCGGGTGGAACTCCTCTGGCGACTGAACGTTGATTCGGGAGATCTCTCCGTCCTGGAGTCTTTTTAATGCGGCTTTGAGTGTGACAACCGGTCGCATGGACATCGTGATTCCGAACCAGAGCACGGCGACCAAGAGCATAATCAACAGAACTGATACTACGGCGGTCCAGGCATGAAGTGCAGCTTGGCTGCGTTTCAGCGCACCCAGATCTTCAGAAACGATTACGACGATGGGTGTTTCACCGACCTGAAAAGACTTTCGGTAGGCGAGGATGTCTAAGGGAGTATCAGTGGTTTCGGCATCTTCTACGCGAACGGTTCCGTCTTCTTCGTTTTCAATCAGAGGCGTTAACAAGGGCTCCCAAGTATCGGGTGAAATGATGGTCTGTTCGGGTGTATGTATGGCAAAGGCATGATGAAAAACATCCTGGAAATAATCGCCCGTCTGGAGAGTGTCAACTTCACCATTCGCGTCGCGAATCTGGTGCTCAAGGAAAACGACTTCATCTTTCAGTCGGCTTTCAACGAATTCCCGAGACATTCGGTCGAGCAGCAAGCCATGGACCAACCACGCTACCCCCATTAGACCAATTCCGGCGGGCAGTAACAGCGCAAGCAAGGTTCCTTTTACGGACGCAGGCTTTTTAAGGAATCGCATTAAAAATGTACCCCTGGCCGCGTCGTGTTGAGATGGTTTCGCTGCCCACTAGCTTCCTTAACCTCCGAATATACGCCTCAATGACGTTTTCACTCGGGCTATCATTCAAGTTGTAAAGCTGTTCCATTAGTTGTTCTTTGGAAAAGACGTGGCCAGGGCGGCTCATCAAACAACGTAGCAGCCGGAATTCGGTGCCGGTAAGTGTATGTTCCACGCCGTCGTCCATCTTGAGACTCTGGCGGTTTTCGTCCAGTTCAAAGCGGCCGGCTTTAACCTGAGCATGGACCCTTCCTTCACTTCGACGCACGAGTGCGTTGAGGCGTGCGATTAGCTCTTCTGTCTGAAAAGGTTTTGCCAGGTAATCGTCTGCCCCGGCTTTTAAGCCGTTAACCTTATCCTGCCAATCGCCTCTCGCGGTCAGAATCAAGACCGGACAGCTGACGTGATTCGTTCGCCACTTTCTCAATACGTCCAGCCCGTTGCCATCAGGTAGACCCAGGTCCAGAACAACAGCACGGTAATCCTCTTGCTCACCCAGAACGACGGCTTCTCGGGCACTGGGAGTTGTATCAACGCTGAAACCTGCTTTTCCCAACTGCCTGACCAGACCCTCAGCAAGCAAGCGGTCATCTTCGACGAGCAGTAAACGCATGAGTTTTTCCTTCTATGTATGGTCCGCGGTCGAAAGTGTGACTGATTAACCTGAATTCAGCCTGAACGGAAAATAGTTCGAGTTTTTCAGAAAGAATTCAGGTTAGTGAGAGAAGGTAACAACCGATTCTGGACATTGCTCAAGATTGGGGCTCAATCCTGCAGTGTTTTTCGAGCAATATTTTACAGAGGATAAAAAGATGAATGCATCAAAACTATTCGTAGCGGGTATGGCGCTTTCAATGTCGGCAACAGCGTTTGCGGCTGGCGCCCATGATGGTGGCCACGGGCACGGCGCTACAAGCGGTGAACCTGGCAAAGCGTCGGAGGCCAGCCGAACCGTAACTGTCGAGATGTACGACAACTACTACGAACCCGAAGAAATCAGTGTAAAGCCGGGTGAAACCGTTCGCTTCGTGGTGGAGAACAAGGGAAACCTCGTCCATGAGTTCAGTGTTGGCACTCCCGACATGCACGAAGCTCATCAAGAGGAAATGATGATGATGGTTGAGCATGGCGTCATCCAGGGCGGCAAGCTGAACCACGACATGATGAATATGGATATGGGGAATGGCCATTCCATGAAGCATGACGACCCGAACAGCGTGTTGCTGGAACCGGGCCAAAGTAAAGAAGTGGTATGGAAGTTCTCTGATAAAGGCAATATCGAATTTGCCTGCAACGTGCCGGGCCACTATCAGGCCGGGATGTACGGTGAGGTCAATTTCGAGTAACTCGCTTAACTGAGGTCCGCGAGCGCGGGGCTGAGACACGTTTCTCGGCCCGGCTTCAATGACGTGTAGTTCGGAGCAACACAGATGAAACCGCGCTTTTTGACAGGGCTTTTGAGCCTGCTGATGCCAGCCATGGTTCTGGCCGGCGAATACGACCTTACGGTCGACCGGGTGAAAATTGATACCGGCGATTTTGTGAAGGAAGGCATTGGATACAACGGCGCATCTCCGGGACCGGTAATGCGTTTCAAGGAAGGCGAGAACGTCCGGATCAACGTGACCAACAACCTGGATGAGATGACGTCCATTCACTGGCACGGCCTGATCCTTCCTTTTAACCAGGACGGTGTGCCTGGTATCAGTTTCCCGGGCATCAAGCCGGGTGAAACCTTTACCTATGAGTTTTCTATCCAGCAGGCAGGCACCTACTGGTTCCACAGCCACTCTGGTTTTCAGGAGCCGGACGGCGCCTATGGTGCCATTGTCATCGAGCCCGAGGGCCGTGAGCCATTCCGCTACGATCGTGAATACGTGGTGCAGCTGACTGACAAGCACCCCCATTCCGGTGACCGCATCATGCGCAACCTGAAAATGATGCCGGATTACTACAACCGCGAGCAGCAAACTGTCGGCGAGTTTTTCTCGGACGTGTCAAAGAATGGCCTGATGAACACCGTCAGTGACCGTATTGCCTGGGGTGGTATGCGGATGATGAAGGCGGACGTTGAAGACGTGCAGGGCTTTACGGGCCTGATCAACGGCAAAGGCCCGGACCAGAACTGGACGGGACTCTTTGAGCCGGGCGAACGCATTCGGCTGCGATTCATCAACTCTTCTGCGATGACCTACTTCGACATCCGGATTCCTGGTCTGGACATGACGGTTGTCCAGGCTGATGGCAACAACGTTCAGCCGGTCAATGTGGACGAATTCCGGATTGGTGTGGCGGAAACCTACGATGTGATCGTTCGCCCGAGAGACAAGCAGGCCTACACCATTTTTGCTGAATCCATGGGGCGGTCCGGCTATGCCAGGGCAACGTTGGCCCCCGAAGAAGGTATGGAAGCGGCTGTTCCGCAACTGCGTGATCCGGCGCGCCTGACTATGGCAGACATGAGCGGTATGCCCGGCATGGACCATGGCAACATGGCCGGTATGGATCATGGCGACATGGATATGAATAGCTCAGAAGGGATGTCCGGAATGGATCATTCCAACATGGAAGGCATGGATCATGGTTCCATGGCGATGGGAAAAGGCGGCCAAAGCGACCCCTTTTACGCCAAGGGAAGTGGCCTTGTACCCACGGCAGCCAATGGCGGCAAGTTCCTGTCCTATGCTGACCTGAAGGCCCAAGATCCACTGTATGAAGACCGCGAACCGACCCGGGAAATTGAGCTTCGTTTGACCGGCAATATGGAGCGTTATACCTGGAGCATTAATGGCGTCAAGTACGAAGACGCAGACCCAATTCGTCTCAAATACGGTGAGCGAGTTCGCTTCAAATTCGTGAACGAGACCATGATGACTCACCCTATGCACCTGCACGGTATGTGGTCCATTCTCGATGTTGGTGCAGACCAATGGAACCCGATCAAGCACACGGTCAGTGTGCAGCCAGGCACCACGGTTTACATGGAAACCGAGGTCGACGGGCCCGGTCAGTGGGCGTTCCACTGTCACCTGTCCTATCACGCGGCCGCTGGTATGTTCCGCAAGGTCATTGTTGAAGGTGGGCCAGAGTCGACGCAGGCCAAAACAGACGTGATTGCCAAAGATGGAGGTGAGGTATGAGCTGTATTCGATCAATTGTCGCAGTCAGCTTCCTTGCCTCTATTGGTGTCTCAACGGCGGTGACAGCTCAGGAAATGATCTCCGACACGACCGCTCGAAAACAGCCGCTCACAACCTGGGGCGTTCAATTCGAGGAATTTGAGTACCGCTACAGCGACGATGACGAGGAGCTGGGCGTCTGGAATGCGGATGCCTTCTATGGCACCGACGACTTTAAAGTCCGGCTGCTCACAACCGGGGAGTACGAGATAGAGGAGCAGGCCTACGAAACGCTGGAAAACCAGCTGGTCGGCCAGATCCCTATCTCCAAGTTCTTCGACGCCAAAGCGGGCGTGCGTTTCGATACGCCCGAGGGGCCGGACCGTACGTATGCGGTTCTCGGTGTGGCCGGGCTGGCGCCCCAATGGTTTGAGATCGATGCAAATCTGTATGTCAGCAAGGATGGCGATACGTCAGCTGAACTGGACGCTGAGTACGAATTGCTGTTCACCAACTACTGGATTCTGGCGGCAACGCTGGATGCCTCAGTAGCGTTCAGTGAGGATGAAGAGATCGGCGTCGGCAAGGGATTGGTTTCCACCGAAACCGGCCTCCGGCTCAGCTACGACCTGATCGACCGTGCGTTCTCACCCTACGTGGGTGTGGTGCACGAGCGTAAGTATGGCGATAGCGCCGACCTGGCCGAGGCGGACGGCGGTGGCACAGAAGACTGGTTTGCCGTGATCGGCGCTCGAATCGCATTCTGATGCTGATGGGCCATGGGGAAACCCACGGCCCTTTTTCGTCTATGATTTGATGTAACTCAAATCCACCGAAAGTCTGTGTCCATTTTCAGACGCAGTTCAGATTGAAGTGTTTTGATACAGGGAGAAGTCATCAGGAAGAGAGGTGTCACCCCATGACCAAAGCACACAAAGCAACCAATCAGGAGCAGTTTTTGTTGCGCCGAAAAATGGCCGTCGAGGGGCTTGGAGAGGATCAGTGGGATGAGCTCATCCACGATCTTAATCGCCACCCCTGCGTTGATTTCGCCGAGCGTAAGCCAAATGGCACATTGCAGGTGACGTACGACGGAACCCACTGGTCCGTCGATGAATTACTGGAACTGATCAAGGCTTACGGTGGCCAATTGAAAACCGGATGGTGGACCCGGCGCAAATTGGCTTGGTACCGGGTTACCGACGACAACGTCCGGGCAAATGCCAAGCATGAGCCGTTCTGCTGTTCCAAGATTCCACCCATGAAAAAATAACAGGAGGTTGAATGAACAGGGAGGAAGATCGAACTACCCGCTACCAGGAGGGCAGTCTCACTTTACCAGGGACAGTCATGCTGGGTACCGGCGTCATGATTGGCGCCGGTATTTTTGCACTTACCGGGCAGATGGCCCAGATGACCGGTGTCCTTTTCCCGCTGGCCTTTCTCGCGGCGGCGGTGATTGTCAGCTTCAGCGCCTATTCCTACATCAAGATCTCCAATGCCTACCCGTCCGCCGGCGGTATCGGCATGTACCTGCACAAGGCTTACGGAAACCGGCTGCCAACGGCTTTCAACGCCCTGTTGATGTATTTTTCCATGGTCATCGCTCAGAGCTTCCTGGCCCGGACCTTTGGCTCTTACACCATGCAACTTTTCGGCGGGGATGACAGTGGCCGCATGGTGCCCATTCTCGGCGTGGCGCTCATTCTTGCGGCCTTTCTGATCAACCTGCTGGGCAATCGGATGATTCAAGGGGTGGCTTCCTTTATCGGGATCCTGAAAATCGGCGGCATACTGATTTTCGGTCTGGTCGGGATCTGGATTGCCGACTCAGTCTCGGTTGATTTTTCGGAGCCCGGTGAAGCCGGAGCGCTGGGCAACTTCCTGGGCGCAACCGCACTGGGGATTCTGGCGTTCAAAGGCTTTACGACCATCACCAACAGTGGTTCGGAAGTAATAGACCCAAAGCGAAATGTTGGGCGCGCCATCGTGATTTCCATTGCCGCCTGTGTGGTGATCTACACGCTGGTGGGATTTGCGGTCGCCAGCAATCTATCTCTGGCTGAAATTATCGAAACGCAGGATTACTCTCTCGCCGCTGCTGCACGCCCCGCTCTCGGCGAATACGGCGTCTGGTTTACTGTTGCGATTGCCATGATGGCCACGGCGGGAGGAATTCTGGCCAGTGTATTTGCTGTGTCCCGCATGTTGGCCATGCTGACGGAGATGAAACTGGTTCCTCATCGGCATTTCGGGATGCCCGGCAGCATTCAGAAGCACACACTGGTGTATACCGTTGTCCTGGGTCTGATTCTGACCGCCTTCTTTGACCTGTCACGCATTGCTGCGTTGGGTATCGTGTTTTATCTGATTATGGACATTGCCATTCACTGGGGTGTGCTCCGTTATCTACGCAAAGACATTAAGGCCAACACCTGGGTGCCAGCAACAGCCATCTTGTTGGATCTTTTGGCGCTGGGCGGCTTCGTCTGGGTAAAGCTTAATACGGACCCGTTCGTCATCAGCGTGGCAGTCGTGACCATGATCGTGATTGCAGTATCCGAGCAGATTTTCCTTAAAAGATCACCGGAATCGGCGCAAGCGAAACAGGAAGAGAGTCATGCGCATCATCATTAATCTGAATCAGGAAGAGAGGCTATTGCCATGATGGGAGATAACATGTTCGGGAACACCATGTGGGCAGGCCACTGGCTGTGGATGCTGGTGATTGCCATTGTGGTCGTCATTCCGGCCTGGCGTATTTGCCAGCGCACGGGGTATCCGGGGTGGATGGGTGTACTGATACTGATCCCTATCGTCAATCTGGTTCTGCTGTATTTCATTGCATTTGCAGACTGGCCCGCCGATAAAACAGGAGATCAGAATGGCTGAGCACCATCACGCCCATGACCACGATCACCACGCCGATAAAGAACCTGGCGGGCACACCGCCAAGGATCCGGTTTGCGGCATGGCAGTCGATCCGCATACCGCGGAACACCGCAGCCAGCATGGCGGTAAAACCTGGTACTTCTGCTCGTCGCGTTGCCAGTCCAAATTCGACGAGGACCCTGAGCAGTACCTCGATTGGGAAAAGAAACAGCAAGAGCCGGTAGCGCCGGGCACTATGTATACCTGTCCCATGCACCCCGAGATTCGGCAGCAAGGGCCAGGGGACTGCCCAATCTGCGGCATGGCCCTAGAGCCCGAGCAGGTAAGCCTGGACGACGGGCCTTCGGAAGAACTCAAAGACATGACCCGCCGATTCTGGATCGGCCTGGTGCTGGCCCTGCCTGTACTGGTACTGGAGATGGGTGGGCACCTCACCGGACTCGATCACATTATAGCCCCGCAGATGTCCAACTGGATTCAACTGGTGCTGGCAACGCCTGTGGTGCTCTGGTGCGGTTGGCCCTTCTTCGTCCGGGGTTGGAAATCCGTGGTTAGCCGTAACTTGAACATGTTTACGCTCATTGCCATTGGTACCGGCGTCGCGCTGATCTACAGTCTGGTGGCGACCCTGGCGCCGCAGATCTTCCCAGGCGCCTTCCGGCAGGAAGACGGGTCGGTCGCCGTCTACTTCGAGGCGGCTGCTGTCATCGTGGTGCTGGTGCTGCTGGGGCAGGTGCTGGAATTGCGCGCCAGAGAGAAAACCTCTGGTGCCATCAAGGCCCTGCTGGATCTGGCACCGGCGACGGCCAGAAAACTGGACGACGATGGCAGCGAATCCGATGTGTCGCTTGATCAGGTCAAGGTGGGCGACCGCCTGCGGGTGCGCCCCGGTGACAAGGTGCCGCTGGACGGCGAGGTGCTTGAAGGCAGCTCCAACGTGGATGAATCCATGGTGACCGGTGAGCCTTTGGCAGTCAGCAAAAAATCCGGCGACCAGGTGATCGGCGGCAGTATCAACCAGCAGGGCAGCTTTATCATGCGGGCCGACAAGGTTGGCCGTGACACCATGCTGTCCCAGATTGTGCAGATGGTGGCGAGCGCCCAGCGCAGCCGCGCGCCCATTCAGGGCCTGGCCGACAAGGTGGCGGGTTATTTTGTGCCTGCGGTGATCGTGATCGCCATTATCGCCTTTATAGCCTGGTCATTCTTCGGGCCCACGCCGCCTATGGCGTTCGGGCTGATTGCAGCGGTCAGTGTTCTGATCATTGCCTGCCCTTGCGCACTTGGCTTGGCGACGCCCATGTCCATCATGGTGGGTGTCGGACGCGGTGCTCAAAGTGGCGTTCTGATTCGCGATGCGGAAGCCTTGGAGCGTATGGAGAAGGTGGACACCGTGGTGGTGGATAAAACCGGCACGCTGACAGAGGGCAAGCCGCAAGTCACCCGGCTTGTCGCGGCCAACGGGTTCGATGACAGTAGTCTCATGCGTTATGCAGGCGGCCTGGAGAAAGGCAGTGAGCACCCACTGGCTCACGCCATACTCGATAAAGCCAAGGGCATGGACCTGAAGCTTCCGGATGCGGAAGACTTTGACTCTCCGAATGGTAAAGGGGTTACCGGTCGAATAGACGGCAAGCGGGTGCTACTTGGTAACCGCCTTCTCATGGAGTCGGAAAATGTCGACACCACGCGATTTGACGGCGACGCCGACCAGCTCCGAAAAGATGGTGCTACCGTGATTTTTGCTGCTGTCGACGGAAACGTCGCAGGGTTGCTGGCGATTGCCGATCCGGTCAAGGAAACCACCGAAGCCGCTATTTCCGCGCTGCAAAAAGACGGCATCCGGGTGGTCATGCTGACCGGCGATAACCGCACTTCAGCTGAAGCAGTTGCCCGAAAACTGCATATCGACGAAGTGGAAGCGGAAGTCCTGCCGGAAGATAAGGGCAAGATCGTCCAGCGCCTGAAAGACGAAGGCCGTGTTGTCGTGATGGCGGGTGACGGCGTAAACGATGCGCCTGCACTGGCAACGGCGGATGTCGGTGTGGCCATGGGCACCGGGACCGATGTCGCCATCGAAAGCGCCGGCATTACGCTGCTACGCGGCGACCTGATGGGCATTGTCGAGGCGCGCCGTTTGTCTCTGGCGACCATGCGCAATATCCGTCAGAACCTGTTTTTCGCCTTCGTTTACAACTCCGCCGGTGTTCCGATAGCGGCAGGGGTTTTGTACCCGTTTTTCGGGATACTGCTGTCGCCCATTTTTGCAGCGGCCGCCATGTCGCTGTCCTCGGTCAGCGTGATCGTGAATGCGCTGCGTTTGAGGGTGGTGAAACTCGGGTCAAAGCAATGAACTTCTGAATCATTGGAGGTAGCTATGTCATACACGATCGATCAAGTTATCAAAGATGTCGATTTCGAGGACGTGGACAGAAGAGCGCGTCAGGCCCTCACTGATCACGGGTTCGGTGTGCTGACAGAAATTGATGTCAAAGCCACCATGAAGAAAAAGCTTGACAAGGATATGTTGGCCTATCGGATTCTCGGGGCCTGCAATCCTGGCATGGCCTGGGAAGCCATCGGTGTGGAGCCTCGCGTGGGTGCCATGCTGCCTTGCAACGTTATTCTTCGTGAGGTTTCGGAGGGCATTGAGGTAAGTGCAGTGGATCCATTGGCTTCCATGAGCGCCATCGATAATGACGAGCTCAAGCAGGTTGCCGGGAAGGTCAGGGATATGCTCTCTGAGGTTGTGGAATCGATCTGAAGCCGGTAGAGGCGTCGATTTGCTGCAGTGCCTGCGGTTTGCAATGGATTAGCGAATTAGCCAGGCGAGCGCATAGCCCAACTGAACACTGGAAATGCAAATAGGACTCCTCATTTGACGACGGGATACCTATTTGATGTCAGTCATATTATGGAGAAGAAAAAAGGAAAAAAGATATGGATATAAAGACTTTTGGACAACTGATCGACTGGACGCGCGATCTGCACTCACATCTGGCGAGCTGTCTGTCCCATTGCGCAACAAAGCACGAGGAAGAACGGGCCCGTGCGCTTTTGGATTATCTGGCAGCTCATGAATCGGAAATAGAGCGGATCGTGAACGAGTTTGAGCACCAAGGGGATAAGAAGGCACTGGAAACTCGGGTGTACGACTACCTGTCCCATAATCCGATCAAAACTCATCGAACCTGCGACGAGCCTTACGCGAAGCTTGATTTTGATGGTATCTGCCGGGAAGTGTTCGACTTTCATGATCAGATTATTGATCTCTACAAAACGCTGATTGGAAAAGCCGAAATTCCAGAAGCAAAAGAGCTGTTCGAATCTCTTTTGGCGATGGAGGAAAATGAGTCGATGAGACTGGCTCGTCAGGTTGGCCGAATGCAGGATCTATGAGATCCGAGCACTTTTGCTGACGGCTTAATCCCTTTGAATGTTTCCAATTGAGGCTCACCTTCACACCTCAAAGACGGGCGCAAAGCCACCTCCCGGCGTTCGAAAGTTGGTGGCCTGGCCCTGGTACACACGGGCAGCGGCAAGCAGATGTTGCCCGGCATAGGTGTACAAACGGATATCGACCTTTCTGGTGGTGACCGTGCCATCCACTCTCAGGGTGCGTTCTCCGGCGGGAACGAAGTTCTGCGCGATGTAATCACCCTTCAGGATCTCTTCGAAAACGCGGCGGGTTAGTTTTTCGCCCCGATAGACGCCCTTGCTGCCATGGCCCGCTACCGGTTTGAAAAACAGTTTACGCCGGTTGCTCCACAACTCCGCCTCATCACTTGCTGAAACCAGCCGGGTCTTCGGTACAGCTCTATCCAGAAATCCTGCCTCGGTTTCACTCAGGCCCCAGTCGCGCAGGGTTTGGGCATCAGATAGCAGGATCAGGTTCCGTTTGTCGGCCATCAGCGCATGGGCGCGTGGATTGGGCGTGACGACCGCCGCGCCGTCGAGGTAGGCGCGCCTCAGCGCCCCAAGAGCCGGGGCCTCCAAGGCAAAATCCACCAGGCGGTTGTACACCATGCCGATAGGCTTGCCGTGGGCGCTCAGAGCGCCATCAACATACTCAAGCTCCGATGGGTCGAGGATCAAGGTCTCAATGCCTCTGGCCTGGAATAACTGCTGGGCCAGTTGGAATTCCGGGAACATAAACTGGGATTCAGGGGCATCATCCACAATGGCCAGGCAACCGGGCGTCGAGTCGCCACCTTGCCGTTGCCACTCCTGCTGGAACATGGCAAACACCGCGTCCTCGAACCCATCCAGTGCACGGTTGGTGCCAGCGGTCTGCTGGGACGGGTCACAGCATCGGTGTTGAGCCCGGGCCAATACCGTGTTCAGAAATGCGCCGCCGGCGTTGGTGTTGATTTCGATCAGCCGAGGCCCGTTCTCGCCCAGGTGAAAGTCGTAGCCCATGAACGCCCCGATGGGGCCTGGATCAAAACCGGCGATGTCCGGCGCCCAGGACAGAGCTTTTTCCTTATAGGGCGGAAGCTCGGCTGCGGATTCGATCGCCTGAACAATCCGCTCCATCGTCGCGATGTCAGCCTGGGGAACAAAAACCGGCGTGTTTGAAAAGAAATGATGGATCTCGGGAGTGGCCGGCGCCTCGTTCCCAGTGTCTGAAAACTGCTTCTGGAGGCTGTCAGTGAGCGCTTTTCGGTCAAGGGTGATGCAGTAACACTGCCGGTTGAGCTGGTCGGCGTGGGTTTTGGTTGTTCGCTGGTTTTCCTGGGGCACGTCTTGCATTGGTCGTCCATGGTCATTGTGAATCGTTCCACCTTGATTCTGGTCAAACGAATGCATGTTTCGCAACTGTTTTCAGGCCTGTTTCAGCTTGGTGTGATGGACTGCCAAGTAATGACCATGCCTGTTCGGGATCTTGCTTACCGGGCGAGGAGATCTTACTGAAACCCTCTGACCAAAAAGGGCACGCTATGAACCATTCGTTGCGCAAGCAGTGTATTGCTGGTATTACGGCCAGTGTCGCTATGAGTTTTTCGCTGATGGTGGCCGCAGACACGAACCGGGCATTTGTTCCCATGGGCACAGCGGATGCCGTCGGCGTTATTGATCTGGAAAACCGCAAGGTGACGTCGTCCATTGGCGGCACCCTGAATACCCACGGTTCGGCACTGACCCCGGATGGCCGGCATCTGGTGGTGGGTAGTTTGTCGGCGCATGATCGTCAGGAGCCGGTTAGTCGCCCCGAAGGCGTTTCAGAAGATGAACACGCCGCTCATCATGGGGGCGGGCAGTCTACTGAATTGGAAGCAGGGAGTACCGGGCTGCTCTATTTGGTGAACACGGCCACAAAGACGATTGACCGCAAACTGGAAGTGCCGGGGCCGGTGCACCATGTGCTGGTGACTTCCAACGGTCGCTATGCCGTTTCCACGCATCCTGCCAGTGGCAGTATCAGCGTTGTGGATCTGGATTCCGGTCAGTTGGTCAAAACTGTGGCGACGGGGCCGGCCCCCAACTATCTGGTGCAAACCGACGACGGCCAATCCCTTCTGGTCAGCAATACCGGTAATGGCACGGTCAGCGAAGTGGATACCGAGCACTGGTTCGTCGAGCGCAATTTGCGAGTTGGCGGCAACCCAGAGCATATGGTGCTTGCCCCCGGCAACCAGCGGCTCTACGTGAATGATGCTGCATCCGGCCAGGTTCTTGTCCTTGAGCTTGCCAAAGGCGCGGTGGCGAACCGGTACGAGGTTGGGGAGGCGCCCCATGGCGTTGGCTTGAGCGCAGATGGCCAGACCCTCTATGCCACCAGCCAGGGCGGCAACCAAGTGGTCCGGATTGAGCTAGCCAGCGGCGCCCGCCACACCAGGCCGCTGGCTCCTGCGCCCTATCATCTTGCGGTCTCTCCCTACGATGGCCAGCTACTGGTGACCAGTCGGGCAGAGAACAAGCTTTGGGTGCTCGACCCGGAATCCCTCGATGTGGTTGATGAGATCGCGCTGAGCGGCATAGGCCATCAGATATCCCTTGAGGCCCATTAGTACCCTGTTCTGACACTGGTTTTTTCGCAAAGGAACCGCTCATGGATCGACGCTTTAAAATTACCTTGGCAATGTTTGCCGTTATCGCACTGGTTTTACTCTGGGGAGAACACAAGGTTCATCTGCTTGGCGCCTTGCCCTGGCTGATACTGCTTGCTTGTCCGCTGATCCATATTTTTATGCACGGAGGGCACGGAGGGCATGGAGGACATGGAGGACATAACCACCAGGCAGAGCAACCGGGAAAGAGTGGAGAGCAGCGTGATGACTGATGGTGCATCGGATTATGGCCTTTGGAGCCTAGTGGTGCTGAATTCGGCGATTTTCATATTCTTCGCCTTCAGTTTTTTCAAACCGCAGACCCGCCGGGACTGGCGTTCGTTTGGTGCCTTCAGCGCGTTTCTGGTGGCACTGTTCACCGAGATGTACGGGTTCCCGCTGACGCTCTACTTCCTCTCCGGCTGGCTGCAGAGCCAGTATCCCGACGTGAACTGGTTGGCTCACGACAGTGGCCACTTGCTGGAAATGCTGTTTGGTTGGAAGGGTTCCCCACACTTTGGGCCGTTTCATCTCTTGAGCACAGTGTTTATTGGCCTCGGGTTTTATCTGATTGCGGCTGGCTGGCGTACCCTGTATGCCGCGCAAAAGGCAGGGCAGTTGGCCACAACCGGCCTGTATGCCCACGTTCGCCACCCCCAGTATTCCGGCTTCGTGCTCATCATGTTTGGTTTTCTGCTGCAGTGGCCAACGCTGCTGACGCTGGCCATGTTCCCGGTGCTGGTGTGGATGTACTCGCGCCTGTCTATTCACGAGGAGCGTGAAACAGAAAAAGCGTTCGGCTCCGATTGGCGGGCCTATGCAGCCAGAACTCCCCGTTTTATTCCGCAATTGAGGAATTTGAGGCGCAAGGAAATCGAGGAACAAGAATGATGCATGGGGCAACTATCTCAGTAGGCGTTCTTGCAGTCGCACTAATCAGCGGCTGCGGTAAACAGGCGGTGGATGACCGCTGGTACACACAGGCTGAGGTCGAGCGCGGCGCAGTGGTGTTCGACGACAACTGCGCAAGCTGCCATGGCGGCAATGCCCAAGGCGCTTTCAATTGGAAAAAGACTCTGAAGGATGGCTCTTACCCGCCGCCACCGCTCAACGGAACAGGCCATGCCTGGCACCATTCCTTCGACACGCTGATGGGTACAATTAGTCAAGGTGGCGCCCCCATGGGTGGGAAAATGCCGGCCTTCGCAGACGAGCTCTCCAGGGACGATCAAAAAGCCGCTATCGCCTATTTCCAGAGCAAATGGGACAAGCGGATCTATGAGGCATGGTCTGAAAGGAGTGGGCTCTGATTTCTCTGGGTAATCAGACGATTAACTCAAGGAGGCAGTGTATGAAATGCTTATGGGTGGTGGCTTTTCTAAGTGTTTTTCCGGGCAGTGCGCTGGGTGGTGCGCCCTCGGCGGAATCATTGATTGAGGGGATGGAGGCCACCCTGTGGTCGGACAGCAACCACGGCCGTTTCACCATGCGTATCGAAACCGAATTCTGGACCTGGAGGCCTGGATGGTTCGGCAGGTTTAAGATGGAATTATAGCGAGTTATCGTCGGTAGTCACATGGACAGGCACAGGGGTACTTCCTCTTGCACAATGGGTTTTCTTGCCACTGATAACGGTCCTGGTTGTCAAATGGATGTTTCTTGGGTGGTTGACTCTGAGAGCCAAATAAAGCAGCGCCGTGGAAGTGAAATAAAGTATCTTCTGGATGTTAAAAATTGAAGGGTATACGGATTTAATGGTTGATGGGGCACCTTCACCCCATCAATCTGATACCA
>NZ_JBQDCO010000016.1:0-61452 GCF_052091845.1 Marinobacter sp.
ATCGGCGCGCCGGTGGGGGTTTTTTTTGCCTGCTATTTGTCTAATCATTCCGGGGAAGACTGCTCGCTCTACTTCCCGGTGATATACTCTGCTGACAAAACCAAACGCGATATGGAGCACCTCAATGTCTGGCAACGATCATTTGGTCATCTTTGATACGACTCTCCGGGATGGTGAACAAAGCCCCGGTGCCACCATGAATAAGGCAGAGAAGCTTCGGATCGCCAAGGCTCTTGAGAAACTCCGGGTGGATGTGATCGAGGCGGGTTTTGCTATTGCAAGCCAGGGTGATTTTGATGCCGTTAAATCCATTGCGGAAACCATCAAGGAATCAACCATTTGCAGTCTCGCTCGCGCGCTGGACAAAGATATCGATCGTGCCGCTGAGGCCATCCGCCCAGCTGAGCGTGGGCGCATTCATACATTTATCGCCACCTCGCCTATCCACATGAAGCATAAGCTGCAAATGCAGCCGGACGAGGTAATTGAACAGGCGGTTCGGTCCGTTAAGCGGGCACGAGGCCACGTTGCCGACGTTGAGTTCTCCTGTGAAGATGCTGGGCGCTCGGAGCTGGATTTCCTTTGCCGGATTATTGAGGCGGCCATTGATGCCGGTGCCAGTACCATTAATATTCCGGATACCGTTGGTTACGCCATTCCAGAACAGTTCGCTGAAACCATCCACCAGTTGATGAATCGTATTCCTAACGCCGACAAGGCCATTTTTTCGGTACATTGTCATAACGATTTAGGACTTGCCGTGGCCAACTCGCTGGCTGCAGTAACCAGTGGTGCGAGGCAGGTGGAATGCACCATTAATGGTTTGGGCGAGCGAGCAGGTAATGCTTCTCTGGAAGAAGTCGTGATGGCCGTGCGCACCCGCCAGGATCTGTTCAACATAGACACCCGGATTGATAGCAGCCATATCGTTCCAGCGTCGCGGTTAGTTTCAACGATAACCGGTTTCCCTGTGCAGCCCAATAAAGCCATTGTTGGGGCGAACGCATTTGCCCATGAATCCGGCATTCATCAAGACGGTGTGCTTAAGCATCGTGAAACCTACGAAATTATGCGAGCTGAAGATGTTGGCTGGCACACCAACAGCTTGGTGCTGGGCAAGCATTCCGGGCGAAATGCTTTTCGCACCAGATTGCTAGAGCTAGGTATACAGTTTGAAACAGAAACCGAATTGAATGAAGCGTTCACCCGGTTCAAGGCTCTGGCTGATCTCAAACATGAGATCTTTGACGAAGACCTGCAAGCTATTGCCAGTGATACTCGGCAGAAAGATGAAGATGAGCGTTATGGCCTTGTGTGCCTCCAGGTATGTTCTGAAACCGGCGTAATGCCGAAAGCCGTTCTGACCCTGACCATGGACGGAAAAGAGCACAAGGTTGAAGCAGAAGGGAGTGGCCCGGTAGATGCCACGTTCAAGGCGATTGAGTCTCTGGTTGATTCTGGCTGCAACCTGCAACTGTACTCAGTGAATAACATTACCAGCGGCACAGACGCTCAGGGCGAAGTGACAGTCCGGCTAGAGCGGGGTGGGCGTATTGTAAACGGCGTAGGCTCGGATACAGATATTATCATCGCGTCTGCCAAGGCCTACATCGAGGCGCTAAACCTGATCAGTCGCGGTGGTATCCGGCAACACCCACAGGTTGCGGATGTTTGAATGAACCAGACTGAAGCCCAGCGACAGTTTTACCTGGGGGTTGCGGGCATCCGTTTATGGTACGCCCGTGAGCCTCTCCCTGGCGCCGCTCCCAGCCCGGAGTTCCAGTTTCCGGAGCCTGAGGGGCTGGAGCGCCAACCTGTGCTGGGCGAGCTTCCCGTGGCAGCGGTTTCTGACTCAGCCAAGGCCACTGCATCACCCTCTGAAACCGGTCAGCAGGGTATCCAGCAAATTGCCAACCTTCAGGCTATGATGGAGAGCAAAAAGGAGCCGGCGCCGACCAAAGCAGAGCGGGGATCGCACTCTCCTGAGCCTCCAGGCCAGGCTGTCGAAGACTCTGAAGATGCCGTTGCGTTAGCCCCGCAATCACAGAGGGGCGTTATCCGCGCTCTGAATGTGAGTATGGGGGTGTTTTCCGGTAATCGGCATATTCTTCTTGCACATATATCCAAAGAGGCGAGTTTGCAGCTGCAAGAAACACTTGCCACTAATATATTAAAGAGCCTGGGCGATAAGTCGCTGCAACAGCCTGAATGGGTTCGTTGGCCAGTGTTCAATAATCGCCTTGTGCCAGGTTCTGCCTTGAGTGATTTGATGACTGTAATGGAGCAGGTTTTGGCGGGCTCCGGTAACAAAAAAGTGATCGTTCTGGGTTCATTCGGTGAAGGTGCAGAGAGCAGAGGCTGGTTGGCCGATGTTCTGCAACGAACTCCCGAAGTTGAATTCGAATACGCTTTGGCGGAACTCGCTAGTAATCCCCGGTTGAAGCGCGCTCTCTGGCAGCACCTCAAACCGCTGGCCGCAACCTGATGCAGAAAACAGACAAGGTGTACAGCCCAACCCAGGGACTCGAGCTGACAATCCGGCCTTTGCAGGCCGAAGATTTGCCAAAGATGCTTGATATAGAGCGCCAGGGTTATTCTCATCCCTGGACCGAGGGGGTATTCCGGGATTGTTTTAAGTCCGGTTATCGTCTTTGGGGCGCTTGTTTGGGCGGTTCCCTGGTAGGTTATGCGGTGGTCGTTTATGTACTTGATGAAGTTCAGCTTTTGAATCTTTGTGTTCAGCCCGGGGCTCGTGGTGATGGCGTAGGCAAGCTGTTGCTGCGCCATCTGATTGCAGAAGCAATCCGTGAAAGCATGAATCAGGTTGTGCTTGAGGTTCGGCTGACTAATACCGTTGCGTGCAAGCTTTATCGGCACGAGGGCTTTGAAGAAATCGGCCGTCGGCCTGGCTATTACCCCGCTCCTTCAGGGCGAGAAGATGCGAGAGTAATGTCTTTGCTCTTGCACGCCTGAAGATTACGGCTTCTGTTCGCGTAATACCCTTATTGTCCCTATAATGTTTGCCTTTCTCAGAACATCTGACGCAGGTTTTTTTTCGACTATGTCTCACCTTTCCCAGGAAGTGGCCAAGCGCCGCACCTTTGCAATCATTTCTCACCCAGACGCCGGTAAAACCACGATTACCGAAAAAGTGCTTTTGTTCGGGCACGCCTTGCAAAAAGCAGGGACAGTGAAGGGAAAGAAGTCCGGTCAGCATGCCAAATCTGACTGGATGCAAATGGAGAAGGAGCGGGGCATCTCTGTAACCACGTCGGTGATGCAGTTTCCCTATAGCCAAAAGCTGGTAAACCTGCTGGATACGCCGGGCCACGAAGACTTCTCGGAAGATACTTACCGCACTCTGACGGCCGTGGATTCGTGCTTGATGGTGATTGACAGCGCCAAGGGTGTTGAGGATCGCACCATCAAACTCATGGAGGTTACACGCCTCAGGGATACACCGATTCTAACCTTTATGAACAAACTTGACCGCGATACCCGTGATCCGGTTGAGCTCATGGACGAAGTGGAAGATGTTCTTAAAATTGCCTGTGCGCCAATTACCTGGCCCATTGGCATGGGTAAAAGTTTCAAGGGCGTTTATCACCTGCTTCGGGACGAAGTTATTCTTTATCAGAGTGGCCATGGTCACACCATTCAAGATGAGCGGGTAATCAGTGGGCTGGATAATACTGAACTTGATGCAGTTCTTGGCGAATACGCGAACGAATTGCGTGATGAGGTAGAATTGGTTAAAGGCGCCTCTCACGAGTTTGATCGGGACGCCTTTTTGGCAGGCAAGCTGACCCCGGTGTTTTTTGGGACCGCCCTGGGTAATTTTGGTGTTGACCACATGCTGGATGGCTTGGTGGATTGGGCACCTGAGCCTCAGCCCAGAGAAACTGATCAGCGGCTGGTACAGCCGGATGATGAAGGCTTTTCGGGGTTTGTATTCAAAATCCAGGCGAATATGGATCCGCAGCATCGGGACAGGGTCGCTTTTATGCGCCTTGTCTCTGGCAAGTACAAGCAGGGTATGAAGGCTCGCCACGTAAGAATCGGTAAAGATGTACGGTTTTCAGATGCGCTGACGTTTATGGCCGGAGATCGCGAGCATGCCGAGGAGGCCTTTGCCGGCGACATTATTGGCCTTCACAACCACGGTACTATTCAGCTGGGTGACACGTTCACCGCTGGTGAAGGCATGAAATTCACCGGCATTCCCAATTTTGCGCCAGAACTGTTCCGCCGTATTCGTCTGAAAGACCCCCTGAAAGCGAAGCAGCTTCAGAAAGGCCTGATTCAGCTTTCAGAAGAGGGTGCAGTTCAGGTCTTCCGGCCGCTACGAAATAATGATCTGATTGTGGGTGCGGTTGGTGTTCTGCAGTTTGATGTGGTGGTCAGCCGTCTTAGGACCGAATACAAGGTAGAGGCCATTTACGAGCCGATCAACGTTGCCACCGCCCGCTGGGTAACCTGTTCTGATGATCGTAAGCTGGACGAGTTTCAGCGCAAGAACAACGATAATCTGGCGCTGGATGGCGGCGATCGCCTGGCCTATATCGCGCCAACCATGGTAAACCTCAACTTGTCTCAAGAGCGTTATCCGGACGTTGAGTTCCATAAAACCCGGGAGCATTGACACTATAACCGGTGGAGGTTGAGTTGAAACTGGTTGATGCACATTGCCATTTTGATTTTCAACAGTTTGATGGCCGCCGGTTCGATGAGCTTGAAGCCGCCCATAGCCAGTGTGTTGTTGGCTTGGTCATTCCCGGTGTGCGTCGTGCGGATTGGAACAGGGTGCGAGTAACAGCATTGGCTCACTCAGGGCTGTATTACTGCCTCGGCATCCACCCGTGGTTTGTTGAAGAACATTCCAGCACGGATCTGGAGAGTCTGGAACAGATCTTGAGCCAGAGGCCAGAGCGTTGTGTTGCGCTAGGGGAGTGCGGCCTGGATCGTTTACATGGCGATATGAGTGTTCAGGCTCCCTGGTTTGATGCTCAGATTGAGTTGGCGTCCAGCCTTGGTTTGCCCTTGATTATTCATTCGGTGAAAGCCCACGACGACGTTTATGTCAGATTGAAGCGCAAGGGCTGGCACGGAAGGGCGCTGGTGCATGGGTTTTCAGGTAGCTATCAGCAAGCTGCCAAGCTGGTAGACAGAGGGTGTTTCATAGGGGTCGGGGGTGTTATTACGCACCGCCGGGCAAGCAAAACCCGGGATGCAGTTGCACGTTTGCCGCTGGAATCCCTGGTGCTTGAAACAGACGCCCCTGATATGGCCCCTGAGGGCGTAGAGGCGGGTGCCAACTCCCCGTTTTATCTGCGCCGAATCTTTGAATGCCTGGCTGAGATACGCGATGAGCACCCGGAAGACCTGGCCTCGGCGTTACTGGCTAATACGCATTTACTATACGATCGGCCGCTGTGGCGTTAAGTGGGCATAAAACAATGCGCAGCAGGGTTGGCTTTCAGGAATCGTTCGAGTATACTTCGCGCCCTGGCTTTTCAAGGCGATGCCGCTATCTCAGCCCCGAATAGTGTCACTGCCGATCAAATTACAGGTACATAACCTCACTGGGTGTATTACAATTCTCGGTGGTGGTTTTTAACGTTTCTTTTTATAGCGTTCAAGGCGGAATCAATGAAGACTCTGAGTGCGAAACCAGAAACCGTAAAACGTGACTGGTACGTTGTAGACGCAGCCGGCAAGACGCTGGGTCGTCTGTCAACCGAAATCGCCCGTCGTCTGCGGGGCAAGCATAAGCCTGAGTATACCCCTCATGTAGACACTGGCGATTACATTGTTGTGATCAATGCGGGCCAAGTGCGGGTTACGGGCAATAAGTCATCTGACAAGATGTACTACAGTCATACCGGCTTTCCGGGTGGGATCAAGTCCATCAGCTTCGAGAAGCTGGTAGATAAGGCGCCTGAGCAAGTTATTCAGAAGTCTGTTAAAGGCATGCTTCCGAAGGGCCCGCTTGGTCGCGCCATGTTCAAAAAGATGAAAGTCTATGCCGGCGCTGAGCATCCTCATACAGCCCAGCAGCCCAAAG
This sequence comes from Marinobacter sp., assembly GCF_052091845.1. Taxonomy (GTDB): domain Bacteria; phylum Pseudomonadota; class Gammaproteobacteria; order Pseudomonadales; family Oleiphilaceae; genus Marinobacter. The sequence goes on from NZ_JBQDCO010000016.1 coordinate 6,065, forward strand.
AACTCGACATTTAACGGAAGGCGGATATGTCTGTAGCACAAAATTACGGTACTGGTCGCCGCAAAACGTCCACGGCTCGGGTGTTTATCAAGCCGGGAAGCGGTAACATTTCTATCAACGGTCGCACAATCGAAGAATTTTTCGGTCGTGAGACGCTTCGCATGATCGTGCGCCAGCCTCTGGTTGTTTCAGAATCTGCGGATCGGTTTGATATCAATATCACCGTAAAAGGTGGTGGCAGCAGTGGTCAGGCGGGTGCAATTCGCCACGGTCTGACTCGCGCGCTGATGGATTACGACGAGACCTTGCGTCCGTCGATGCGTGCAGCGGGTTACGTGACCCGTGATGCTCGTGCAGTCGAGCGTAAGAAAGTGGGTCTGCGTAAAGCGCGTAAGCGTCCTCAGTTCTCCAAGCGTTAAGTTACGCTGGCGCAGGTCTCAGAAAAACCCGGCTTTTGGTCGGGTTTTTTTGTTTCAGGGTCAATACTGTTCGAATTGATCCGGGGCAGAGAGCGAGCGCTGGCTGCGGCTTTCCGACTTGTAAGGGCAAGGTAATTTTATTACTATTTGGTCGCTTATAATTTTGGGTTGTGAAGTTCTTTTTGATGCGCATTGCCGGCTTTCTTGCGGGCTGTGACATCGCCTGATGGGAGAAAACCATAATGAATAATGGCGACGTGAGCCAAGGTCGACGCCGATTTCTGATCGGTGCTACGGCCGCGGTCGGTGGAGTCGGCGTCGTCGGTGCGGCAGTTCCTTTCGTGGCATCCTGGAATCCCAGTGCCAAAGCGGAAGCGGCTGGTGCGCCGGTAACCGTCAATATCAGCAAGATTGAACCGGGTCAGCAGATCACCGTTGCGTGGCGGGGTATGCCAGTGTGGCTGATCCGCCGTACAGATGAGATGGTGAGCAACATAAAGAAGCTCAACGACAAGGTGAAAGATCCCCAGTCTGAAACTCCGCAGCAGCCGCCTTACATTGAGGGTGCTTTGCGTTCACTCAAGCCAGAGATGGCTGTTCTTGTTGGTCTGTGCACCCATCTTGGCTGCGTGCCATCCTATCGGCCGGAAGTAGCTCCGGCAGACTTGGGTGACGAGTGGCTGGGTGGCCTGTTCTGTCCTTGTCACGGGTCACGTTACGACATGGCCGGGCGAGTCTACACCGCGCAGCCTGCTCCGCTGAATTTGCAGGTTCCGCCTTATCGTTACGACGATGATGAGACTCTCACCATTGGTCTTGATCCGGAGGCAGCGTAATGCGAAAGCTTCTTAATTGGGTAGACGAGCGTCTGCCAGTTGTTGATGCCTGGAATAATCACCTGGCAAAATACTACGCGCCGAAAAACTTCAACTTCTGGTATTTCTTCGGCTCTTTGGCAATGCTTGTACTGGTCAACCAGCTGGTGACCGGTATCTGGCTTACCATGAGTTACAACCCGACGGGTGAGGGTGCGTTCGCTTCCGTTGAGTACATCATGCGTGATGTACAGTGGGGCTGGCTCTTGCGCTATTTGCACTCCACGGGTGCCTCGGCTTTCTTCATTGTGGTTTACCTTCACATGTTCCGAGGCCTGATGTATGGCTCCTACCAGAAGCCTCGTGAGCTGATCTGGCTGTTTGGCATGCTGATCTATCTGGTGTTGATGGCAGAAGCGTTCATGGGTTATCTGCTGCCTTGGGGGCAAATGTCCTACTGGGGTGCGCAGGTTATCGTCAACCTGTTTGGCGCGATTCCTGTCATCGGTGAAGATCTGTCTTTGTGGATTCGTGGCGATTACCTCATCTCGGGTATTACCCTTAACCGCTTCTTTGCCTTGCACGTCGTTGCTTTGCCAATTGTTCTGTTGGGTCTTGTGGTTCTTCATATTCTTGCATTGCACGAAGTGGGTTCCAACAACCCGGACGGCATCGACATCAAGAAGAACAAAGACGAAAACGGCATTCCAAAAGACGGTATTCCGTTCCACCCGTACTACTCAGTGCACGACCTTGTGGGCGTCGCGGTATTCTTCTTCATCTTCTTTATTGTGGTGTTTTTCTTCCCGGAAATGGGTGGCATGTTTATTGAGAGGCCGAACTTCGAGCCTGCAAATGCTCTGAAAACACCAGAACATATTGCGCCTGTTTGGTACTTCACGCCGTTCTACGCCATGTTGCGAGCGGTAACGGTTGACCTGTTCGGTCTGCCAGCGAAGTTTTGGGGTGTGGTTGTGATGGGCGGAGCCATTGCGATTCTGTTTGTTCTGCCGTGGTTGGACAGAAGCCCTGTGCGCTCTATCCGCTACAAAGGCTGGCTGAGCAAGATTGCACTGGCGTTGTTCGCAGTGAGTTTCGTTATTCTTGGTTATCTTGGTCTTGTACCCACCACCGAGGGTCGTACCACTGTTGCCCAGATACTGACAGTGTTGTACTTCCTCTACTTCATTCTGATGCCGTTCTATACGCGCATGGAGAAAACCAAGCCAGTACCAGAGAGGGTGACAGGATAATGAGAAAGCTGATTTTTGGTCTTTTCATCGCATTCCTGCCGGTGCTCGGCCTGGCGGCAGGTGGTGTTCACCTTGATCCTATCGAGACGGATCACACGGATAAGGCGTCTCTCCAGCGTGGTGCGGCGACATTCACCAACTATTGCATGGGGTGTCACTCCATGGAGTATGCGCGCTACAAGAGGGTGGCTGAGGATCTTGAGATTCCTGCGAAGTTATTCGAAGAGAATCTTATTTTCACCGGCGCCCAGATTGGCGAGCTTATGAAAAACTCCATGAATAAGGACATGGCAGCGGACTGGTTTGGCGCACCGCCACCGGACCTGACACTGGAGAGTCGTCTGCGCGGCGAATCCTGGGTTTACTCCTATTTGCGTGGCTTTTATAAAGATGAGTCACGGCCGTTGGGTGTAAATAACGTGGTATTCGACAAAGTGGGCATGCCCCACGTATTGGTCGACCTTCAGGGTTTGTGTGCGGTTGAGCCGAACATTGGCAAAAAATCCAGTGTTGAGCCCTTGAGTGGCAATATCAACAATGGGAGCGTTTGCCCGGAGTACGCTACAGAAGGCAGCATGACTGGAGCGGAGTTCGATAGTGCCATGTACGATCTGACCAACTTCATGTCCTACATGGCAGATCCGATCAAGGTTGAGCGTGAGCGCCTGGGAATTTTTGTGTTGATCTTTGTTGCTATTTTCTTTGTCTTCGCCTACCTGCTCAATCGTGAGTACTGGAAAGACGTACACTGAGAAATAGGGTATAATCCCGTTCCCTGAGTTCCAGTGGGCGCTAACCGGCCCGCTGGAATTTTTGCGTTTTTCAGGGCCATTTCGATTTGTTTACTCGTGAGGGAGTACTATGGGCGTTGTTACCAAGCGGTCATCGATGACGTTTTTCTCGGATCCCACTAGCCACTACAGCCACAGAGTGCGCATTGTGCTGGCAGAGAAGGGTGTTACCGTTGATATCGTTGATGTCGACCCGGATAATCCACCGGCAGAGCTGGCTGATCTGAATCCGTATAACGCCCTGCCAACTCTGGTGGATCGTGACTTGGTTCTGTATGAACCCAACATCATGATGGAATATCTCGATGAGCGCTTTCCGCATCCGCCACTGTTGCCAGTTTATCCGGTAGCCCGCGCGAATAGCCGGCTGATGATCCATCGGATCCAGAAAGACTGGTGTGGTTTTGTCGATCAGATTCTGAGCCAGCCAAACGCCAAGGCTTCTGAGGTGGCGCGCAAGGAGCTGCGTGAGAGTCTTCTCGCAACTGCGCCGTTGTTTGGTGAAATGCCGTTTTTCCTCTCTGAGGAGTTCACCATTGTAGACTGCTGCATCGCACCCATTCTTTGGCGCTTGCCTGCGCTCGGCATTGAGCTTAATGACAAGCAGGCAAAGCCCTTGCAGAAGTATATGGATAGTATTTTCGAGCGCGAAGGCTTTAAGGCAAGTCTTTCCGATCTTGAAGAAGATATCCGTAGTTGATTGATTCGGTAAGGTTCCGCAACAGGGAACAGGAGGCTATAAGTGCCTGACAACAAAATCACCACGACATCCAGCCGTCCATATCTGGTTCGTGCTTTTAATGAGTGGATACTGGATAACGACTGCACGCCCTATATCGTTGTGGACGCAAGCATTCAGGGTGTTCAGGTACCCACGGAACACGTAGCAAACGGGCAAATTGTTTTGAACATTTGCCCTGGTGCTGTGCGTGGCCTGGTCGTTGGTAATGGTGCGCTGGAGTTTAGTGCCCGTTTTGGTGGGGTACCGATGCAGGTATTTATACCGCTACAGGCTGTTCTGGCTATCTACGCCAAAGAAAATGGTGAAGGTATGGTGTTTGGGAGTGAGCCGGGTTCGCCTGACCCTGATGGCGCTGGTGACAGTGAGAGTGCCAGGCAGTCTGGTCAGGAAGACAGACCTTCTGGTCGGCCCACGCTAAAGGTTGTGAAGTAGAGTTCAGCGAACAGCAGTTTGACCAAAAAAGCCGACCTTTCGTCGGCTTTTTTGTCAGCCCCCGAAAAGTTTCCCATCGACAAGTGAGCACAGAGCGTTAATCACAACCAAAAGCAGAGGCGTGGCCTCCGTTGGCGAAAGGTCGTTCAGGGCAATTTCATGATCTTCTGTGTGCATCAGTGAGGTTATATCAGACTTCTCCTTGGCGCTCAGCACAACCACATTCATCTCCCGGTCGTGGGCGGCCTGAATAGCCTGAATAAGGTTGGCTTTGTGGCCGTCGTCAACAATGACGAATAGCAGGTCGCCCGGTTTGCCTATGGCCTTAACCTGGCGTGAGAAGGTATCGTTAAAGCGGTTGTCACGACAAATGGCAGAATAAGTGGTCGCGTCAGCGCCGAGGTTAATGGCGGGCAGGGCAGGTCGGTCCTGCTCAAAGCGGTTCAGGAACGCCGTACAGAAATACTGGGCGACGACGTTAGCGTTACCGTTGGCGCAGGTAACGATTTTCCCGTCATTCAGAAGAGCACTTACAAAGGCGTCTGCGGCTTCCTCTATGGCTGGCCCGACGGTGCTGGCTGCCTGAGCGGTGTGCTCCATGTGGCTCGCAAATAACTGGTTGATCCGGTTTTCCATATTGTCCATCAGAGTTTATACGCCCGCCTGGATTGCATTTTTGATCCATTGTACCCGGTATTTTTTAAGGGTTCCCGGGCTGATTGCCACCACATCTATACGGCAGAGAGTGTCCCGCAAATGGTGCCGATGAAGGTAAAATGAAACAGCTTTCAGGAGCCGCTGTTGTTTGGAATAAGAGATGGAGCTTGCCGGGTCAACGAGGCTGCCGCTGCCCCGGTAGCGCACCTCAAAAAATACGAGGGTGTCTTCGTCTTGTCCTATCAGGTCGATTTCACCGCCGCGATTATAAACATTGCGCTCCCGGATCTTCACACCGCGAGAGGCAAGATAGCGGGCGGCAACACCCTCGAAGTGTGTTCCGATAGCTTTGCGGCCTTCCATGGCTCTGCCTTCCCTTGATTATGTGGCAATGTTAGTCGCTCAGCACCTCTGGTCTGGTGCCTTCTTCGTCGCTGGTAGCAGTTGGCTGTGGCAGGAGTTCAGGCGTTCCGTTCTTGAACTGTGCCCAGCGTTGGTTGCGGTGAATGCTGCCCTGCCGGGTCATGGTCAGTTGTCCGGTTTGACCGTCGATTGCTGCAGTCTCAATTTGGCGAAGCAGGGGGAGGCGCTTGCTCAGTTGCCATGCGTCTGCGCCCATGGCGAACAGCCTGCCCAGTTGTCCGTGGGTTCCAGGCAGCACTTTGCTGGCTTCATTGCGCAGTGGGTTTTTGTCGTCTAGCACCCAGGGGATGTCTGTGAACACTACCTGGTTAAGGTCGCGATCCCGGCCAGCGTCTGGTGTGCCCTCATAAATAATGGAAGGTGAGTAGACGGGTAAATTGCCGCCAAAGTAGTACGCAAACAGAGGTTTGAACTGGCGGGCTATGGCTGGTGCGGCCACCATGACAATGGCTTCGGCATCCTGGCGGCGGCGCGGCTCGAATTCGACGTTCAGGCCAATGGTGCGCTCTACCTTGATGGCCCGGTCCCGGGATGCTGTTATGCCCAGTAAGTCTGCGGTAACGGCGCGCAGGTTGTCCTCGCGGAAGAACCGTTCAACATCCAATGCTACTGCACCGTTTTGCTGCATGCGGTTTAGCAGGGCTGCCTCTACCCGGTCGCCCCACTCCCCATCCGGAATCAGTACGAGCACTTGATCAAGGCTTTGTGCGGAGAGTTTGTCGGCAATCTGCCGGGCTTCGTCTTCTGCCGACAGGCCGAACTGGTACAAGCCATCAGGCACCTTTTGTTCGTCGGGCAGGTAGTTTAGCCCTAACGCGGGAACCGGCAGTGTTTTCATGTTGGTCAGGCTTGTCAGGGCTTCTTTCTCAAGAGGGCCGATAATCAGATCTATGTCCTGATTAGCCAGTTCCTTATAAAGCGCATCAAAGGGTTGCTCGGAAGTATCCACTATGCGGATGTCGGTTTTGCTCTGGTCGGCTGTTTTGTCCTGGTAGTAGGCGGCCAGAAACCCATCGCGAATAGCTTTGCCGGCGCTGGCAAGTCCGCCCCGCAGTGGCAAGGCCAGGGCGATTTTTTCGGGTCGGTTTTCGGACAGGCTGGCCATGAGCTTAAGCTCGGAAGGTAACACTTGTGCAGCCGGGTGGCCTGGCCAGTTATTTTGCCAGCGCCGGATGATGCGGCCCTGGTCATCAATGCTCAGTTCCGGGGCGCGAATGCTTCCGGCAAGCTCCAGCCAGCCTTCGGTTTCAAACCCGATAATGCTCTCGTTCGCGGATTCCAGCTTTTGATCCGGCGTGGTCTTCAGATACTCCCAAATCTGATCGTGAACCTGTTGTGGATTTACTTTGCTGTCGGTCTGGGAAAGCAGCATTAGGGTGATGGCTGCGGAGAAATTGTCGCCTGTCAGGGCATAGGTCTCAGCCTGAAGTATGGCGGCCTGGCTAATCACGCCGGGGCTGTAGTCCCTGAAGCTCTCCGGCGAGAGAGTGGTCGCGATGCTACCTGCCCACTTTTGATCTTCCAATGCCACAGCGCTTGTCATGGCGAGTAACTGCTTCTGCATCTGGAGTGCCGGAGCAGGTTGCGCGAGCTGAGAGCTCTGGAGTAATGTGCGGGCCGCCCGATGCTCGTCGCGTTCCTGGAACCGGCTGGCGACCTCTAACAAGTAGTGTTGAGCCTTTTCCGTGTTGCTTTCCCTTGCAGCAAGCTCCAATGCCTGGGATGGGGATTGGGCAACCTGTGCGTCCAGGTCGATACTGGCGCAGCCGGTAAATAGCAGGGCGAGTGCGAATATACCGGCCAGGGCGCGGTGATTATTAAGGTTCTTGGTCATGGCAAGCTCTATAGATTCCGGGATTTTGGGCTTGTGGCGCCGATCTGATGGTGGCAAGTTTAACAGCTCCCGGGCCAATTCACATGACGCAGGTGTCATGCTGGCGCCGTTTTCATACGCGAGGCGTACATTTTGAAATCTGAATCGGACCAGACAGTCATGCAGGTAATGAAACCCGGTGATGGCCGGGGAACGCTCTATATTGTGGCCACCCCTATTGGCAACCTGGAAGACATGTCTTCGCGCGCCGTTAGCGTGCTCTCCAGTGTGGCGGTTATTGCGGCAGAGGATACTCGCCATAGTGGTCGATTGCTGCAACATCTTGGTATCAGCAAGCCGTTGATCGCATTACATGACCACAATGAGCGGGGCCGGGTTCAAAGTATTGTGGAGCAGTTGCTGGCCGGCGAGGATGTGGCGCTGATTTCCGATGCCGGCACGCCATTGATTTCAGATCCTGGCTATGTGTTGGTAAGGGAGGTCAGGGCTGAAGGGTTGCGAGTGAGCCCCATTCCAGGCCCTTGTGCGCTGGTTGCCGCCCTGAGCGCCGCAGGTCTGCCTACCGACCGCTTTTTGTTTGTGGGTTTTTTGCCAGCGAAGCGCACAGGCCGGCGTACTGCTTTAGATGAAATCCGTAAGGAGGTTGCGACGCTTGTCTTTTATGAGTCGCCGCACCGAATACAGGCCACCGTCGCGGACATAGCGGACGTGATGGGGGCGCAAAGGGAGGTTGTGCTGGGCAGGGAAATCACCAAAACCTTTGAAACCTTCTACTCTGGCGGCGCTGCGGATGTGCACGCAGCGCTCATGGAAGATCCCCACGGTAACCGGGGCGAGTTTGTTGTTGTGGTGCGGGGGGCTGAGAAAGCCGCGAGTGATTTAATGGCAGGTGAGCTCAATGTGGATACATTGCTAAGCCTCCTGATGGCTGAGCTGCCGATAAAAAAAGCAGCCAAAATCGCCTCTGAGCTGACAGGCATGAGCAAGAATGAGTTGTACCAGCGTGCTCTGGGCCTCAAGGAAGGCTGAGGCCAGGGTGTGCGCTTTTCCTTGCATGGTGCCTGGCGCAGGAGTATTGTCTGGCCCGAGCTCGCCAGACAGTCGCCGCCGGTTTACCGGGGGAGGAAAGTCCGGGCTCCACAGGGCAAGGTGCCAGGTAACGCCTGGGCGGCGTGAGCCGACGGAAAGTGCAACAGAAAGCAGACCGCCTAAGTGCTCGTGACCTGTTCACGAACACCGGTAAGGGTGAAACGGTGCGGTAAGAGCGCACCGCGTGACTGGCAACAGTTCACGGCGATGGTAAACCCCACCTGGAGCAAGACCAAATAGGAGTCCGTTGGCGTTGCCCGCGCTGGACTCGGGTAGGTTGCTTGAGGCCTGTGGTGACGCAGGCCCTAGATGAATGACTGTCCAAGACAGAACCCGGCTTATCGGCGAGCTCGTTTTCCCTTCTTTCAGTAAGGCGTATTTATTCTCAAGGTACGCCGCTTATAGCCAAAAAATCTTAAACCTCACTTGTCTTCTTCAGACAGTTTTGCAGGTAGTTGATTTTCCTTCTTTTCTTATTTGTAATGTCACCCTTCTCTTAAGTCTCGGGCCGTAACTTGTTGTCATAAAAGGAACTTTTCCAAGAGAGCCGCTGTTTGCGGCGCTTGCATTGTGAATTGCGTGTTTCTATAGTGTGCACAAGTGGGAAAAAGTGGTTTCTAGTGGTTATTTGTGGTTTTTCAGGTCTCCAGAGACGAGTTGAATGAGTAATTTTCTCGGCAGTCATGCCATCAATATGGATGCAAAGGGTCGCCTGGCGATCCCCGCCAAGGTACGCGAGGGTCTCGCGCAAGCCTGTGGTGGCCGCATTGTATTGACCGCAAACGCCGATGAAGAACGATGTCTGCTGGTGTATCCGGAGCCCGAGTGGGAGGTTCTTCGTCCTAAAATTGAAGCCCTTCCCAACATGAACAAGGCTGCGCGCCGCCTGCAGCGTTTGTTGCTTGGTAACGCCGCGCCCATGGAAATGGATTCTGCCGGGCGCATATTGGTGCCGCCCACGTTGCGTAGTTATGCCCATCTTGAGAAAAAACTGATGCTGATCGGACAGGGCAAAAAGCTGGAGTTATGGAGTGAGGAACGCTGGTTTGCCTGGCTTGACGAGTCTTCCTGCGACGAAGACATGCCGCCCGAGATGGAGGCGTTGTCGTTATGACCTCTGACCACAAACCGGAGGCCGGGGCGGCGTTTTCCCACCGCTCGGTACTTCTGGATTCGGCGGTCGACTACATGGTCAGTGACCCCGGTGGAAGCTATGTGGATGGCACGTTTGGCCGTGGTGGGCATAGTCAGCTTATCCTTGGGCGCCTTGGTTCGTCAGGCCAGTTACTGGGTATTGATAAAGACCCTGAAGCCATCAGTGTAGCTAAGGATTTAGCAACAGCCGACCCCCGCTTCGGGTACTTTCACGGTTCATTTGCTGAGCTCGGCCGCGCAGTGTCCGAGGCTGGCTGGAACGGCGTAGATGGTGTGCTGATGGATCTCGGGGTTTCTTCCCCGCAGCTTGACGACGCCGCGCGGGGGTTCAGCTTTATGCGCGAGGGCCCACTGGATATGCGAATGAATCCGCAGCAATCGCCAAGTGCGGCCGAGTGGCTGGCTAGCGCTGAAGAGCGCGATATTGCCGATGTGATCTTTCGCTACGGCGAGGAGCGGTTTTCCCGCCGTATTGCCCGCTCGATTGTCGAGCGCCGCCAGGAGGCGCCTGTTGAAACCACACTCGAGCTTGCCGAGCTGGTCAGCGCGGCGGTGCCGAAAAAAGAAAAGCACAAGCATCCAGCGACCCGAACCTTTCAAGCCGTTCGCATTTTCATTAATCGCGAGCTGGAAGATTTGGAAGTCGGGCTAAAGCAGGCAGTTGACCGGCTGGCACCTGGTGGCCGGCTGGTTGTGATCAGTTTTCACTCGCTGGAAGACAGGCTGGTAAAGCGTTTTATGCGAGACCTTGCCCGTGGCCCCAGGTTGCCCAAAGGCATACCCGTGACGGCCGATCAGGAGGCATCGGATTTTCGCTTGATAGGCAAGGCTAACAAAGCCGGAGCTGGCGAGGTTGGTGAGAACGTTCGCGCCCGCAGCGCGGTTATGCGGGTGCTTGAGCGTATTGATAAACAACAGAAACCCCAAGGGAGCGCGTGACTATGGGCGCAGTAGCCATAGAGCCGGCAGTGAAGCCGGCCAAGCTCAATAAAGAAAAGGTTCGCGAGGGGGTTGTTGCGGCCGTTCGCATTTCCCGGCGGGTGTTTGAGGCAACGCGGCAGAAAAGAGTTCTGGTGACGTTGGCCCTGGCTGTGCTGCTTGTGGGTTCCTCTATTGGTGTTGTTGTCAGTGCCCATGAGAACCGTGAGCTTTTCAACACATTGTCGCAACTGCAGGCAGAGCGTGACAGTTTTCAGGCTGAATGGAGTCAATTGCTTTTAGAGCAAAGTGCGCTAGGAGGCCATGGCCGGGTAGAGAGGCTTGCTTCTGAGCGTTTTGGTATGGCGGTTCCAGGGCGGCAGGACATTGTTCTGGTGCCGTTGATGACGCCCTTGGCAGCCAGGTAATTCACGGTGACACGAATCTGTAGGGTGATCTGATTGGCCACTCAGGAAACAGCAAGAACACTGGGTCAAAAAGTGTTGGCAGGCTTGAGTGCCTGGCGCTTTTACTCTGTGTTGGGCGTTTTCCTTGTGGTCGTGCTGACACTTGGCTGGCGACTGGTAGACCTGCATGTTGTCGATAATGATTTTCTGCGCAAACAGGGTGATGTTCGCACCATTCGCGTCGAGACAATTGATGCACATCGCGGCGTGGTAACCGATCGTTATGGAGAGCCGCTAGCCGTAAGCACACCGGTACAAACCCTTTGGGCTAACCCTTCAGAGACGGACCCTGGCGAGCCGCGCCTGGCAAATCTTGCCCGGTTGCTGGATATCGGCGAGGCGAAGCTACGTGAGCGCCTGGCGACTTACGCTGGGCGTGAGTTTATTTATCTGCGCCGAAAGGTTCAGCCCGGGCTGGCCTCAAAGGCGATGGATTTGGATATTTCCGGTGTTTATACGCGCCAGGAGTATCGCCGTTACTATCCGGCGGGCGAAGTAACGGCCCATGTTGTCGGGTTCACCAATATTGATGAGCGCGGTCAGGAAGGCATGGAACTGGCATACAATGAGTGGTTGTCTGGCGAGTCGGGCCGCAAGCGTGTTTTGAAAGACAATCGCGGGCGTGTGATCAAGGACCTTACACTTATTCGCGATGCCAGCCCCGGGCACAACCTTGAGTTGAGCATTGATTTACGTTTGCAGTACCTGGCTTATCGCGAGCTAAAGGCTGTGGTGGGCGCTCACGACGCCCGTGGCGGAACCCTTGTTATGCTGGATGTTGGCACTGGTGAGGTGTTAGCTATGGTTAATCAAGGCTCTTATAACCCGAACGATCGCAGCCAGTTGGCACCGGAAAATCTCCGCAACAAAGCGATTACCGACCTGTTTGAGCCAGGTTCCACCATGAAGCCGATCACCATGGCGGCCGCGTTGGAATCTGGCCAGTACTCGGCAAAACAAACGATTGATACATCGCCCGGCTATCGCCGTTTCGGTCGGTTCACGATTCGTGATCACCGCAACTATGGGGTTATGAGCCTGACCGACATTATTGTTAAATCCAGCAACGTCGGTATTAGCAAGATTGCCACGGACCTGGGTGGCGAGACTATCCGCAATCTTTATGCACGGCTCGGGCTTGGGCAGCCCACTGGTGTTGGCTTTCCGGGAGAGGCCGTAGGCGTACTGCCAGCGCCGCCCAAATGGCGCCCTGTCGAGGAAGCCACGCTTTCCTACGGTTATGGCATGAGTGTGAATGCCCTTCAGCTAGCTCAGGCTTACATGGTTATCGCCAATGGCGGCACGCGGTATCCCCTTAGCCTGATGAAGCTTGATGGCAAACCCGTTGGTCAACGCGTGCTGTCTGAAAAGGTTACGCAAGATGTTCGCACTATGTTGGGCGAGGCGGTTGCCCGGGGAACGGGTAAGCGAGCTCAGCCTGGCTTTTACAGTGCTGGAGGTAAAACAGGAACGGTTCACCTGGTGGGAGCGCGAGGCTATGAGGACAGCCAGTACAAGGCAATTTTTGCTGGAATGGCGCCCATTGATAACCCGAAAATTGTAACGGTTGTAGCAGTAGATGCGCCGCAGTCAGGGGAGTATTACGGTGGCGAAGTGGCTGCACCGGTGTTTTCAAGGGTGATGAGTGATGCCCTCCGCCTGCTGAACGTCAAGCCCGAACTGGAAGTTGGCACCGCTGGCCTGCGCGCGGAACGAACAGGGGAAAGGGGATAAGCCTATGTGCATAACATCTCTTAGCACCTTGTTGCAGGGCATTGTATCTGTGCCTTCCGTATTTGATGTAACCATTCATGGGTTACAAACCGACAGTCGTGATGTTGGCTCTGGCGATGCTTTTGTTGCGCTCGCCGGTGCGAAAACGCCGGCTGACTATTATATGGATATGGCCATAGCCGCAGGCGCAACTGTGGTGCTCCTGGAGTCGGAAAACCAGCTGGAGTGCTGGGAACATCAGGGAACGCTCGTTGTACCTGTTGCGGGACTGCGGCAACTGCTCGGAAAAATTGCTGCGCGTTTTTATGAGCATCCGTCTCGCAGACTGCGGTTGGTAGGCGTTACCGGTACCAATGGTAAAACCTCTGTGAGCCATTACGTGGCTCAGTTGTTAGGCCACGCTGGAACGCCGTGCGGTGTTCTGGGAACGCTGGGCTATGGCATGCCGCCTGCTTTGCAGGAGGCTTCTCATACCACCCCTGACGTGCTTCAGATTAACAAGGTACTGACTGACATTCTTGCTAAAGGCGGCCGGGCGGCTGCCATGGAAGTATCCTCCCATGGGCTGGACCAGGGGCGTGTGGATGGCTTGACCATCACCGGGGCAGTTTTTACCAATCTGACACGGGATCACCTCGACTATCACGGCTCAATGGAGGCCTACGGGGCTGCCAAAGCGCGCTTGTTTGAGCGCGAAGATGTGCATTTTTCGGTGATTAATTTTGATGACCCATTTGGTCGACAATTATACGAAAACCTGGACGGTAAATGTGATCGTGTTCGATACAGCCGCCACGAATCCGAGACAGAGCTTTGGCTGAAAGACTTCCAGCCCACCGATGATGGTTTTAAAGCTTTCATTGATGGTGAGTGGGGCGGCTTTGAGTTGTCTGTTCCTCTCATGGGCAGTTTTAACGCCAGTAACCTGCTAGCCGCTGCTGCCACTGCTTTAACGTTGGGCATGACGGTTGAACAGCTGCAGCGGGCAGCGGCGCAACTGGTTCCGCCCGCCGGCCGGCTTGAGCGCTTTTGTGGCCCAAGTGGTGTGCGCGCAGTTGTTGACTATGCGCACACACCAGATGCCCTGGCAAATGCACTGGCTGCGTTGCGGCCACACGTAACCGGTCGGTTGATTTGTGTATTTGGCTGTGGCGGTGACCGCGACAGCGGCAAACGCCCGGAAATGGCAAAAGAAGCCCAGAAGAGTGCGGATTTCATCATCGTTACCGATGACAACCCCCGCACAGAAAGTCCTGGAGAGATTGTGGAGGGCATTCTTGCTGGCTTTTCATTCCGGGATTCTGTAGCGGTGATTCACGATCGCGCCGAGGCCATACGTGCCGCGATCAGCATGGCCAACGCAGATGACCTGATTCTGATCGCTGGAAAAGGCCATGAGTGTTGGCAGGAAATTGCTGGCAAAAAATTACCGTTCAGTGATGCCGCTCAGGTTCGGCGGATGCTGAAGATTGAAGGGGGCTCGGCATGATAGGCACTTTCTCACTGGCCCAGGCTGTGCAGTTTACCGGCGCGTCTTGTGTGTCTGAGGGGCTGGATACTACGCCATATGCCTCTGTGTCTACCGATACGCGCGCGCTGAGGCCGGGGGATTTGTTTGTTGCTCTGCGTGGCGAAAATTTCGATGGTCACAAATTTTTGCAGGCTGCCCGGGAGCTTGGAGCCTGTGCTGCGGTCGTGGACACCTTTGACGACGGCTTGGACATGCCCCAGTTGGTGGTAGCCGATACCGTTGAGGCGCTGGGGAGCCTGGCAGCAGGTAACCGGGCCCAAAGCGATGCAAAGCTGATTGCGATAACCGGCAGCAGTGGTAAAACCACTGTCAAAGAGATCAGCTCGACCATTCTGGCTCGCATGGGCAATACCCTGGCGACGCAAGGCAATCTGAATAACCATATTGGTGTGCCGTTAACGCTGTTTGGTTTAGAGCCCACGCATCAGTATGGCGTTATTGAACTTGGCGCCAGTGGAATGGGTGAAGTTGCTCACACCGTCGCCATTACCAAGCCGCAGGTTGTGATTCTCACAAATGCAGGCGAAGCGCACCTTGAAGGGTTTGGCAGCTACGAAAACATCGTGCAGGCCAAAGGTGAAATTATCGAAGGGGTAGTCGAAGGCGGGCTGGTGGTTTTGAACCGTGACGACCCGGCGTTTGAGCAGTGGATGCACCGTGCCGGTGACCGGCGCGTTGTGAGTGTAAGCCTTTGTGGCCACCCCGCCGCTGACTATAAAGCTGTGGTGGAACCAGAGCACGTTCAGGGGGGCGAAGTCGCGGTAACCGGGCCTGATGGCTGGTCATGCGCAATCAGGCTGTTGCTGGAAGGGGAGCATAATATAACCAATACCCTTCTTGCGATTGCGGCAACCCGGGAATTAGGCGCGACTGATCGTGCTATTACCGACGGGCTGGCCTGTCTGGAATCGGTGCCCGGCCGCTTGCAGGAAATTAATCTGCCAGGTGATTTGTCGGTTATTGATGACAGCTATAACGCCAATCCTGCCTCCATGAAAGCCGCTTTGAGAGTGCTCGTAAAACGCGAGGGCGTGCGCATTGCTGTCTTTGGGGCCATGGGAGAACTGGGGCCGACGGCCTACGATCTGCATCGCGAAGTTGGAGCCCTTGCCGCTGATCTCAGAATTGACCGCCTGTTAACGGTAGGTGCTGGCTGTGATGGTTATGCCGATGGTTTTGGAGCGGCAGCCGAGAGATATCAAACACACGACGAGGCTGCTGAGGCCATCGTTCGTACTAACGAGCCGCCGATGACCGTGCTGGTGAAAGGGTCCAGAAGCTCAGCCATGGATCTCGTGGTGGAAGAAATAAAAAACAAGGTGACTAGCGCATGCTTCTCTGGTTAACAGGGGTTTTATCGGAATATTTTTCAGCGCTGACGGTGTTTCAGTACCTTACCCTGCGCGGGATTTTGGGGGTGCTCACGGCTTTGTTGATTTCTCTGTTTATTGGCCCACTGATGATCCGGAAGCTAGGCCAGTACCAGATTGGCCAGGCGGTTCGGGATGACGGGCCGCAAACGCACCTGAGCAAAGCAGGCACGCCAACCATGGGGGGCGCATTGATTCTGGTGGCAATAGGCATCAGCACTCTGTTGTGGGCGGACCTTACCAGTCGCTATATCTGGGTAACCCTGCTGGTGACCCTGCTGTTTGGTGCCATTGGCTGGGTAGACGATTATCGCAAGGTGGTGGAGCGTAACCCTCGCGGGTTGCCGGGGCGTTGGAAATATTTCTGGCAATCGTTGATCGGCGCCGCTGCAGCTGTGGCGTTGTATTTCAGTTCTGCGCTGCCCCAGGAGACATCCCTGTACCTGCCTTTTGTGAAAAACGTCTCACTGACCCTTGGGCCGGTATTTTTCATTCTGCTGACATATTTTGTGATCGTCGGCAGCAGCAATGCGGTCAACCTGACGGATGGCCTGGACGGCTTGGCGATCATGCCCACCGTTATGGTTGCGGGTGCCTTGGGCATCTTTGCGTATGTGTCTGGCAACGTTCAGTTTTCAAACTACCTGTTGATCCCACACTTGCCCGGGACCGGCGAGCTTATTGTTTTTTGTGGAGCCCTGGTTGGCGCCGGACTCGGCTTTTTGTGGTTTAACACCTACCCCGCTCAGGTTTTTATGGGCGATGTGGGTGCCTTGGCCCTGGGTGCGGCCCTGGGTGTGGTTGCGGTAATCGTGCGCCAGGAAATTGTTCTTTTCATTATGGGCGGCGTGTTTGTGATGGAAACAGTCTCGGTGATTTTGCAGGTGGCTTCATTCAGATTAACGGGTCGCCGGATATTCCGGATGGCACCACTGCACCATCATTTTGAACTCAAGGGTTGGCCAGAGCCGCGGGTAATTGTTCGTTTTTGGGTGATTACCGTGGTTCTTGTTCTGATTGGCCTGGCCAGTCTGAAGTTACGATAGGAAACCGGACGCATTATGAGTGTCATCATGTCAGATAATCGCACACTGGTAGTGGGGCTCGGTAAAACCGGGCTCTCCTGCGTGCGCTATCTGTTTGCACAAGGTCGGGAAATCGCGGTGGCTGATAACCGTGAATCGCCGCCGTGCCTGAATGATCTGCGTGCCGGGTGGCCTGATATACCTGTGTATCTTGGCCAGTTTGACCCTGAGCGGTTTGCCGGCTTCGGCGAGTTGATCGTAAGCCCGGGTGTCAGCATTGCTGAGCCTGCAATTGCTTATGCGGCCGAAGCAGGCGCGCGCATCCGTGGTGATATTGATGTATTTGCCGAGGTTGCCGATGCGCCCGTTATCGCAATAACCGGTTCCAATGGCAAAACCACGGTCGCCACACTGGTAGCCGAAATGGCTCGCGCGGCTGGTCGTCATGTTGAGGTTGGCGGAAACATTGGCATTCCGGCACTGGATTTGTTGGGACTGGGTGCTGAGCTGTATGTGCTTGAGCTCTCCAGCTTTCAGCTGGAAACCACCTCCCGACTGAATGCGCTGGCGGCCACGGTGCTTAATGTTAGCGACGACCATTTGGACCGCTACCCGAACAAGGTGAATTACTTTAAGGCCAAGCAGCGAATATTTCAGGGCTGCCAGAACGCCATTGTGAACCTGGACGACCACCAAAGCGCACCCATGGAACAGGGCAGTGGATGGTCTCGCTATTTCGGATTTGGTTGTGTCAATCCGGACACTTTTAGCACCCGGGAGGATGGCCAGGGCCTTTGGTTAACCTACGGGTCCGATGACATATTGAATGCCAGCGAACTGAAACTGGTGGGTTGGCACAACCTCAGTAATGTAATGGCGGCACTGGCACTGGGGTGCGCAGCCCGGTTGCCGATGGATGCCATGTTGGCAGCGGCGCGAACATTCAGCGGCCTGCCGCACAGGTGTGAGTTCGTGCGCAGGCTCGCCGCTGTGGATTATATCAATGATTCAAAAGGCACCAATGTAGGGGCGTCTGTCGCCGCTATAAAAAGTCTGGCGCCAGAAGGCGGAAAAATAGTACTGATCGCCGGCGGCGAGGGTAAGGGTGCGGAGTTTTCTGATCTGGCGGCGCCGGTCGCAACTTATTGCCGGGCGGTGGTGCTGATCGGTAGTGATGCAAATCGCATTGGCGAAGCTTTAGGGTCTGACGTCGCGGTTTATCGAGCCGAAACACTGGCCGGGGCGGTCGAAAAATCTGCTGGGTTGGCGCTGGAAGGCGATCGGGTTTTGTTTTCCCCGGCTTGTGCCAGTTTCGACATGTTCCGTGACTATGGCGATCGTGGCGATCAGTTTCGGGGCCTGGTTCTTTCTCTGGGGGAGGGGCTGTGATACAGGCAGGGCTCTCAACCTCACCCATACGAACGCAGTGGCCGGGAAACCTCCAGCCTTTGGCTGTTCTCATACTCAGCTCGGTTGCGCTGCTGATTATCGGCGTAGTGATGATCTCTTCAGCCTCCATGGATGTGGCTGTAGAAACCATGGGCAATGGTTATCACTATGTCATTCGTCAGCTTGTGTTCGCTGTGATGGGCTGCATGCTCGCTTTGGTGTCAGTTAATGTGCCAGTGGCCTGGTGGGAGCGCAGTGGCTGGCTGCTACTGGGCATAGGCATGCTTGTATTGATGCTGGTTCTGACACCGTTGGGTCGCACGGTCAATGGTTCAACCCGCTGGATTCCGTTTGGCCTGTTCAATGTGCAGGTGTCGGAAGTTGCGAAGCTGTGTTTGATCGCTTATCTGGCCGGCTATGTAGTGCGCCGGCGTGACCAGTTATTAAATACCTGGCCGGGCTTTCTGAAGCCTTTGGTAGTTTTGGGCCTGGCGTCTGCTCTGTTGGTGATTCAACCGGATTTTGGCGCCACCGTGGTTCTGGTTTCAGCCGCCGCTGGCATGATTTTCCTGAGTGGCGTGCGCCTTAGCCGGTTTGTACCGCTGATCGCAACATTGGTGGTGCTCGGGGTTATTCTGATACTGACTCAACCTTATCGCCTGAAGCGCGTCGTGAGCTATCTGGACCCCTGGAAAGATCAGTTTGACAGCGGCTATCAGCTAACCCAGTCGTTGATTGCATTCGGGCGCGGCGAATGGACCGGCGTTGGCTTGGGCGACTCAATACAGAAGCTGTTTTTTCTGCCAGAAGCTCACACAGACTTTATTTTCGCAATTATTGCCGA
This sequence comes from Marinobacter sp., assembly GCF_052091845.1. GTDB lineage: Bacteria > Pseudomonadota > Gammaproteobacteria > Pseudomonadales > Oleiphilaceae > Marinobacter. Next base: position 24,953 of record NZ_JBQDCO010000016.1, read on the forward strand.
AGAGTTCGGGTTGTTGGGTTCATTGTTGGTGTTGGGGCTATTTACAGCGCTTGTTGTTGCCGGTTTTGTCATTGCCCGTCGGGCCGAGAAGGCGGGCATGCCTTTTGGTGCCTGTTTCGCCTATGGCATTACGCTGCTGATTGGCCTGCAAGCGGGAATCAACATGGCGGTCAGCACCGGTTTGCTGCCCACAAAAGGTCTGACCTTGCCACTGGTAAGCTACGGCGGCTCCAGTTTGATGGTCAACTGTGTATGTATCGGGGTTTTAGCCAGGGTTGAGATGGAGCGTCTGGATAAGGAAAAGCAAACGACGGATAAAGCCACCCCTCGTAAGCGGGGAGGTGCCTCATGAGTGAGTCGCGCAGTTTTTTGATGATGGCCGGAGGTACCGGAGGCCATGTGTTTCCGGCGCTGGCAACCGCTCGGGCGCTTGAGGCCGAAGGGCATCAAGTGCATTGGCTGGGTGCTACCGGAGGCATGGAGGAGCAACTGATTGGTGACACCGGCATTCCTCTGTCACTGATACATATTTCGGGGCTTAGGGGTAAGGGTAAGTTGGCCTTGCTTATGGCGCCGTTCCGGCTGATGCGGGCGCTGGGCGAGGCTTTCACCATTATGCGCCGTATTCGCCCGGATTGCGTGATTGGCATGGGTGGGTTTGTAACCGGCCCTGGTGGTGTGGCGGCATGGCTTACGAAAACGCCTTTGGTGATCCATGAACAAAATGCCATTGCCGGCATGACCAACCGTATTCTGGTGCGCTTCGCAAAAGCTGTATTGGAGGCCTTTCCTGGCAGCTTTGGCCCGGATGTAATTACCCGGTGTACCGGCAACCCGGTACGGGCAGATCTGGCAGCCCTGCCAGAACCGGAGCAGAGAATGGCTACACGCAACTGTGGGCCAGATACCAAAAAGCCTGCGTTACGGGTGTTGGTTGTCGGCGGCAGTTTGGGCGCTCAAGTGTTTAACCAGCAGTTACCAGAGGCCCTGGCAATGCTGCCGGAGCAGGAGCGGCCGTTGCTTCGCCACCAGTGTGGCAGAAAGCATGTGGAAGAGGCGCAAGCATCTTACCAGCGCAACGGCATTAAAGCCGATGTTGAGCCGTTTATAAAAAACATGGCAGAAGCATACAGCTGGGCAGACGTTGTGCTGTGCCGTGCCGGGGCTTTAACGGTTTCTGAGCTGTGTGCAGCGGGCATCGGGGCTATTTTGGTGCCATTTCCTCACGCTGTAGATGACCACCAAACGAAAAACGGCCAGCAAATGGTGAGTGCCAAAGCTGCCGTGCTTATACCTCAGTCGCAGCTGACACCAGCTGTGCTGGCAGAAACCCTGGGCGATCTCGCCAGGGATCGGGCCCGGGTTATGGATATGGCCAAGGCTGCACGTACGTTGGCTCGCCCCGATGCAACGGAGCGGGTCGTGAATTATTGTCTGGAGGCCGTTAATGGCTGATACAACCAATCCGCCACTTGTTTTTCAAGTACCGGAAATGCGCCGAATTCGCCACATTCATTTTGTGGGTATCGGTGGCGCCGGCATGAGCGGCATTGCAGAAGTCCTTAAAAACCAGGGTTATGACGTATCTGGATCAGACCTGAAAGAAGGTGTGGTCACAGGTCGTCTCAAGGCTATGGGTATTGAGGTTCAGATTGGACACCGGGAAGAGAACAGCGCGCAAGCCGATGTGGTCGTGATTTCTTCCGCTGTAAGCTCTGATAACCCGGAAGTAGCTTCAGCTCGCAGCCGCAGAGTGCCTATTGTGCCCCGGGCAGAAATGCTGGCTGAGGTCATGCGCTACCGCCATGGTATTGCGGTAGCGGGCACCCATGGCAAAACCACTACCACCAGCCTGATTGCTTCGGTGCTGGGTGAGGCAGGGCTTGATCCCACTTTTGTAATCGGCGGCAAGCTCAATAGTGCAGGCACCAATGCCAAGCTAGGTGGCTCACGCTATCTGGTCGCTGAGGCGGACGAGAGCGATGCCTCCTTCTTGCATCTCACGCCAACGATTTCGGTGGTAACCAATATCGAAGCCGACCACATGGATACCTACGGCGGCGACGTTGAAAAACTCAAGCAAACGTTTGTGGATTTCCTCCATAACCTACCGTTTTACGGCCTGGCTGTGATGTGTGTGGATGATGGTTATGTGCAAGAGATTATCCCCCGGATTGCCCGGGCGATTATCACCTACGGCATCGACAACCCGGATGCTGATTATCGGGCCGAGAACATAGTCACCGACGGCCTGAGAACTCACTTTTTAGTCAAGCGTCCAGGTGACCGCAGTGATCTGACGGTAGAACTGAAAATGCCCGGACGCCACAACGTCCTCAATGCGCTGGCTGCTATTGCCGTAGCAACCGATGACGGCGTTGCGGACGAGGCGATTTGTAAGGGGTTGGCAGTTTTTGCGGGTGTTGGTCGTCGTTTTCAGGTTTATGGCGACTACCAGACACCGAAAGGCATGATCACGCTGGTTGATGATTATGGTCACCACCCCACTGAAGTAGAAGCGGTGATTCGCGCAGCTCACGATGCCTGGCCCGGAAGGCGCCTGGTGATGTTGTACCAGCCTCACAGATTCTCCAGAACCCGTGATTTGTATGAAGATTTTGTGCGGGTACTGTCAGAAGTCGATGGCTTGCTATTGATGGATGTTTACTCTGCCGGCGAAGCCGCCATCCCGGGCGCAGATGGCAGAGCTTTGTGCCGCAGCATACGTCAGCGCGGCAAGATAGAACCCATATTTATAGAAGATAATCGCGAAATCGAGAGCCTGCTGCAGGGTGTTCTGCAAGATGGTGACCTCCTGATGACACAGGGCGCAGGCGACATTGCCGGTGTAGTGACCCGGTTGGCAGCAGCAGGAGTGATTGCAGGTGAGTGATATGCAGCATCCCCAGATTCCCGCGTATCAAGCCGAGCCAGAACTGGTTCGGGCGCTAGGGCGTGTGGCTGTGTTTATGGGCGGAGACTCTGCTGAGCGTGAGGTTTCTCTCAGCAGCGGTAAGGCGGTTCTGGCAGCGCTGGTGTCTGCCGGCGTTGATGCCTTCGCTATGGATGTTCAGGGCTGCCTCCTGAAAACGGTCGAAAATCCTCAGTTTGATCGGGTGTTTATAGCCTTGCACGGTCGGGGCGGCGAAGACGGAACGCTGCAAGCCATTCTTTCCCAGGCGGGTATTCCCTATACCGGTAGTGAAGTGATGGCGTCGGCTCTGGCGATGGACAAATTACGCACAAAATATGTGTTTGCGGGTTGTGGGCTGGCAACACCAAAATTCAGAACCATGTCGGCCGCTGCGGAAGCGGAACAAATTGTTCAGGCGCTGCGCCTGCCGCTGAGTGTTAAACCATCCCGCGAAGGCTCCAGCATCGGGATTCGCAAGGTAAACAGTGCCGCTGAGCTGGTTGAAGCCTACGAAGCGGCTGCTGCGCTGGATACCTCGGTACTCATAGAAGAGTGGGTAGAAGGACCGGAGTTTACCGTTAGCGTGTTGCAAGACAGTGCTCTGCCGGCTATCGGATTGAGCACAGATCATGTGTTCTACGACTATGACGCGAAATACCTGGCAGACGACACCCGCTACCGGATTCCTTGCGGGCTTGCGCCCCAGGATGAAGTGACGTTGCAAAACCTCGCACTGGAAGCCTTTCGGGTAGTGGGCTGTCGTACCTGGGGCCGGGTAGACATCATGCAGGATGCCGTCGGCGAGTTTTGGCTGCTGGAAGTGAACACAGTACCTGGCATGACTGATCACAGCCTGGTGCCCATGGCTGCGAAAGCCGCAGGCATCAGTTTCGAAGAGTTGGTGGTGCGCATACTTCAAGACACATTGGAGGACGCCGATGCTTGAAACACTGCTGATCCGGAGTGGGGCGGTACCGTCCGACCCTCCCCGGCGCCGGGGAGCAACCTCCCTTGGGCCGGAGAAGGACCGGTTTGGTGTGTTGAAAGCTGTATTGGCGGCGGTGCCCTGGCTGCAAGCGGGTATGGGGATCGCCATTTTGCTGGCGGCAGGTTTGGTGCCCTGGGCAACAGGCAAAGTGCTGGGCGCTATGGATCAGCAAATTTTGGCGATTGATGTTAATGGCGAGTTTATTGGCGACAGCCGCGTTGCGATTGAGCGCCAGGCAGGGAGCTGGATTGGCAAAAGCTACTTCTCAACGGATCTTTCGGACATTAAGGCCGATCTTGAGAAGCGTCCCTGGGTTGAGACGGTCGCTGTGCGTCGGGTATGGCCGGATCGGCTGGAAATAGACATTCGGGAGAAAAAGCCTTTGGCCTACTGGAACGACGGGCGCCTGGTCAGCCGCACAGGCGAGTTGTTTATGCCGCCCAATCCGGAGGTGGCAGGGCGTTTGCCAAAGCTTGCGGGCCCTGATGAGCGGGTGCGCGACGTGATCAGTATGGCGCGCACCATGAGCGACAAGTTAGTAGGGCACGGTCTGGGGTTTTCTGCGCTTTCTTTGGAGCGTCGGGGGGCCTGGACTCTTCGCCTGTCAAACGGAATTGAAGTAGTGCTCGGCCGGGACCAGGTCGCGAAGCGTTTTGAGCGCTTTATCACAGTGTATGAAAACCGGCTGATATCAAGGTCGGACGAAGTTAGCCGGGTAGATGCCCGCTACACCAATGGTGTAGCGGTTCAATGGAAGCAGGCCCAGGTCGCTTCCAGCCCGAAAACATAGAAACAGTAAATTCAGACCTACGGTTTGGTGGAATACATGTCATCGGTTGAAACGGAAAACATGATTGTCGGCTTGGATATCGGAACCTCGAAAGTGGTTGCGATCGTCGGCAAACGCAAAATGGACGGAACCATTGAGGTGGTGGGTATTGGTTCTCACCCGTCCCGGGGACTGAAGCGGGGCGTGGTGGTCAATATAGAAACCACGGTTCAGGCGATCCAGCGCGCGGTGGAAGAGGCCGAGCTGATGGCAGGTTGCCGTATCCACTCTGTGTATGCCGGGATCGCAGGCAGCCATATAAAAAGCCTTAACTCCCACGGCATTGTCGCCATTCGCGACCGGGAAGTGACTCAGGCGGATATTGATCGCGTGATAGACGCGGCCCAGGCGGTTGCCATTCCTGCCGATCAGAAAATCCTGCACATTTTGCCCCAGGAATTTGTCATCGATAACCAGGAAGGCATTAAGGAGCCCATGGGGATGTCTGGTGTACGTCTGGAAGCCAAGGTCCATCTTGTGACCTGTGCTGTCAACGCTGCCCAGAACATCGAAAAGTGCATTCGCCGCTGCGGCCTTGAGGCAGACGATGTCATTTTGGAGCAGCTGGCTTCCAGCCACGCAATCCTCACCGAAGACGAAAAAGAGCTGGGTGTCTGCGTTGTTGATATGGGGGGTGGCACTACGGACATTGCGGTATTTACGGGCGGCGCTATCCGCCACACAGCCGTTATACCCATTGCCGGCGACCAGGTTACTAACGACATCGCTATGGCACTGCGCACGCCCACGCAGAACGCGGAAGAGATCAAAATCAAATACGCCTGCGCCCTGACGCAACTGGCCGGCGCCGACGAAACCATCAAGGTACCAAGCGTTGGTGATCGTGCGCCCCGGGATCTCTCACGGCAAGCCCTGGCAGAGGTGGTTGAGCCACGCTACGAAGAGCTGTTTGCCCTGGTGCAGTCAGAACTGCGTCGTTCAGGGTTCGAGGATCTCATTCCTGCAGGCATCGTGATTACCGGCGGCTCCTCCACCATGGAGGGTGTGGTGGAGCTGGCTGAAGAAATCTTCCACATGCCGGTAAGGCTGGCCTGCCCGCAGGCGGTATCCGGTATGACAGAAGTTGTTGATAACCCGATATACGCGACAGGCGTGGGGTTATTGATTCATGGTTTTCGGCAAATGGATCTTGGCCGGACACCTGTGCTCAAAGGTGAAGATGCACCTTCGCTGATTGAGCGCATGAAAGCCTGGTTTACCGGTCATTTCTGACGGTTCCGGGAAAGCAGAAAAGACGATATCTCGAAAATAAAATCTCGAATAAACAGCCTGGAACAAGGCTGACACAGCACGAAGGAGAAGGGGAATGTTTGAACTAGTCGATAATGTCCAACAAAACGCTGTCATTAAAGTAGTGGGTGTCGGTGGTGGCGGTGGTAACGCCGTGCGACACATGCTCAATAGTGACGTCGAGGGTGTAGAGTTTATCTGCGCCAACACAGATGCCCAGGCGCTGACTGATATGGATGCGCGTCAAATTATCCAGTTGGGCGGTAATATTACAAAGGGCCTGGGCGCAGGGGCGAATCCGGAAATCGGTCGTCAATCTGCCCTGGAAGATCGTGATCGCATTGCCGAAGCCATCAAAGGCGCGGATATGGTGTTTATTACCGCTGGCATGGGCGGCGGTACTGGCACAGGTGCTGCACCTGTAGTTGCCGAGGTTGCCCGGGAAATGGGCATTCTGACAGTCGCCGTGGTCACCAAGCCTTTCAGTTTTGAAGGCGGCAAGCGGATGAGCCTGGCAGATGAGGGGCTGAGGGAACTGGAAGACAGCGTTGATTCGTTGATCACCATTCCTAACGAAAAGCTGCTTGCAGTGCTGGGCAAGAAAACCAGCCTGCTAGACGCATTTGCTGCGGCGAACGATGTGCTGCTTGGCGCGGTTCAGGGTATTGCAGATCTTATTACTCGCAACGGCATGATTAACGTTGACTTTGCCGACGTGAAGACAGTGATGTCCGAGATGGGTATGGCCATGATGGGTACGGCACGGGCCACTGGCGAGAACCGTGCGCGGGAAGCAGCTGAAGCCGCTATCAAGAGTCCGCTTCTGGAAGACGTTAACCTGCAGGGTGCCAAGGGTATTCTGGTTAACATTACCGCTGGCATGGATCTCAACCTGGGTGAATTCTCCGAGGTGGGTGACATTGTGCGTGAGTTTGCTTCCGATTCAGCGACAGTTGTTGTAGGTACTGTTATAGATCCGGATATGACCGAAGAGTTGAAGGTCACGGTTGTTGCCACGGGGCTTGGCGGGGATCATGAAAAGCCAACCAAAGTCGTGGATAACACCCGCACCCTGGATGGAAAAACCGATTACAACCAGCTGGACCGCCCTGCAATCCTGCGTCGCCGTGCGGTATCTCACGGTAATGTGGCGGTTGACCAGAGCAAAGAAAGCGAAGAGCAGGGAGTGGACTATCTCGATATTCCCGCATTCCTTCGCAGGCAGGCAGACTGATAATCTGGGACGACTGATGTTTGAAGTGGGGCTGTGCCTGTGCAGACGGGCCACCAGTTCGAACCACGATGCGCTGATTGCCGATGGTCGTATTGCGTGAAATTTAAGCAATATCGAATTGTGCAAATGGTACTCAGTCGTGTTTTTTGATATTCTGACGCGAAGTTTTGTTTAGAATATTGCCAATTATTGACGGAATAACGAACCGATGATCAGACAACGGACACTTAAAAACACGATCCGTGCTACCGGCGTAGGACTGCATTCGGGGGAAAAGGTTTACCTTACCCTGAAGCCAGCTCCGGTAGATTCGGGAATCATTTTCCGGCGTACAGATCTTGACCCCGTGGTCGAAATCAAAGCCTGCGCCGAAAATGTGGGTGAGACCATGCTGTCCACGACGCTGGTAAAAGACGGTGTCCGTGTGGCGACAATTGAGCATTTGTTGTCGGCTATGGCTGGTCTCGGTATCGATAACTGCTTTGTTGAGCTGAGCGCTTCAGAAGTGCCGATTATGGACGGTTCTGCCGGTCCGTTCGTCTTTCTGTTGCAGTCTGCCGGCATTGCCGAGCAGGAAGCTGCCAAGCGGTTCATTCGCATCAAGCGGGAAGTGACCCTTGAAGAAGACGACAAAAAGGCAACTTTCCTGCCGTTTGAAGGTTTTAAAGTGAGCTTTGGTATCGACTTTGATCACCCGGTGTTCAAAGGCCGTGCCCAGACCGCGACCGTAGATTTTTCAAGCACGTCTTTCGTAAAGGAAGTCAGCCGCGCACGGACTTTCGGGTTTATGCGTGACATTGAAAAACTGCGGGCGATGAACCTGGCGCTAGGTGGCAGTGTAGACAACGCCATCGTGGTAGACGACTACAAAATTCTGAACGAAGACGGTCTTCGCTACGATGACGAGTTCGTCAAACACAAAGTGCTGGATGCAATCGGAGATCTGTACCTGTTAGGCAATAGCCTGATTGGCGAGTTCCGCGGCATTAAATCCGGTCATGGTCTGAATAACAAGCTGCTACGCAAGCTCAGAGCGGAAGAAGATGCATGGGAGGTGGTTACCTTTGATAATGAAGAAACCGCACCTATCTCCTACATGAAGCCTGTGCTGGCGGTACCGGTTTAAGGCGGGAAGCCTTAATCCCGAACGTGGCTTGCGAGTTTTTCGAGAATCTCGCGTAGTTTTGTGTCCTTCGTGTGCCCGGCTTCTTCTTTCAGAAGCTGGGCATTTTCTTTACTTAGAGGGATTTTTTTCGCTGGCGGCTTATCATGAAACCGTGGCGGTACCACTTTTACCTTAAGCTTCCATACAAATCGGAACAGCTCGTTCTCCCGCACATTTTCCATGATTTCATGTTGGCGGAAACGGATCTGGCTGGCTTTTCCGGCACTCTCTGCAGATAAGACCAACTCTCCATCCGAGCAGCTAACAAAGCGGGTGCCCGCCTGCAACGCAGTTGGTAACGAGGCCCGCACCTGCTCTTCTGCCATGCTGTGGGTGTTGGCTTTTGCCATCAGTTCTCGCAGTACCGGGGTTCTTCCCAGGTTGTCGAAGGTCATTTTTTGCTCATTTCTTCCTTTCATAAGGCGTTTTCCGCTCGACGGCCACGATAACGATTGGTTACACTTCGGCACCTTTTGTACGTGGTGCCAGCGCTGCTCTTGTTTTACCTTGTTGTAACTGAGTATGTCTACCGGGCGCTACGATTTAATCAGTACGTAGTTGTTGCTAAGGATGGCAGACCCGCTCGGATTATTCCGGGCTGCGACACTACAGGAAATGGTTGCGGCTCATCCATGAATTCAGAAGACACTATGAATATCATTCTTGTTGGCAAAAGCCACGGAAAATCCCGTGTGCTGGCGCTTAATGGTCCAATTACATTTGCCCTGGCGCTTGCTGGGGCGGCATTAATTGCTGCCGCGGGCTGGGCGGGGTACAGCGTGGCGCTAAACCAGGCGGATGCCCGGGAACCTTCGGATTCGCAGCTAATAACGGAGTGGCGAAGCAAGCTCAGCGAACAAAAAACCGAGTTGGCCGGCGTGCAGCAGAACGTTCAGGATCAGGTAGACGCGCTTACGTTGCGGCTTGGTGAGATTCAGGGCCGCTTGTTGCGACTCGATGCCTTGGGGCAGCGTTTTGTTGAGTCTGGTCTGGTTGCCAGTGACGAGTTCGATTTCAACCAACCGGCTGCAGTGGGTGGCCCTGAAGAATCGCTCCCTGCTGATTCGTTTTCGGCGCCAGAGCTCACTCGAATGATCGATGAGCTGGAACACAAGATCCAGGACCGGGAGCAACAGCTACGCTTGTTGGATCAGGTTTCTTCACGTCAAAAACTGGAAGATGAACTGTATCTGGAAGGCCGCCCAATTAACTGGGGTTGGCTATCCTCGCGTTACGGCTACCGTTCGGACCCGTTCAACGGAAAGCGTACCTGGCATGCAGGAGTGGATCTTGCCGGCAAAGACGGCAGCGATATTATTTCTGTGGCAGGTGGGGTAGTCACTTATGCGGCTGAGCGGTATGGTTATGGTAATCTGGTTGAAGTAGACCATGGGGATGGCCTGGTGACCCGCTATGCGCACTGCAAGACCGTAAAGGTCAAGACGGGTGACGTTGTACAGAAAGGGCAGGTACTGGCGCTGATGGGAAGCACTGGTCGCTCAACTGGCCCCCATGTGCATTTTGAGGTTATCCGCAATGGTAAAACCGAGAACCCCGAAACGTACATTAAAAGGGCAAGTCGTTAATTTGTCAGGTTTCGCTTGACGCGTGTTTAGCCCCCCCTCAGTCCCATCAGCTACATTTTTTCCCGGTATTTGGCACAGGATAGCCCCTGAACCTCGGCTATGTGAGCCCTGCCTTTTGTCCTGTCACTAAATAAGGTTAGAATGCCGGCTTCCTCCGTTTAATCAAAGAAGCATTGGTCTATGTTCTCAAAGTTTGCAACCAAGATGTTCGGCAGTAAAAATGCCAGAGAAATCAAGAGAATGCGCAAGTTGACTTTGCGTGTTAATGAGCTTGAAGAGCAGTTTGGCAATCTGGCGGACACCGAGTTGCAGGGCAAAACGGCCGAGTTCCGTCGCCGACTCGACGAAGGCGAGAGCCTGGATGCACTGCTGCCCGAGGCTTTTGCCACGGTTCGTGAAGCCGGGCGGCGTGTTATGGGGATGCGCCACTACGATGTGCAGTTGATTGGCGGTATCACTCTGCACGAGGGTCGGATTGCGGAGATGAAGACCGGTGAGGGTAAAACGCTGGTTGCAACGGCTGCTGTGTACCTCAACGCTATCCCGGGCAAGGGTGTGCACGTGATAACCGTGAACGACTATCTGGCCAGCCGTGATGCGGAGTGGATGGGCAAGCTTTATCGTTTCCTCGGGTTGCAGGTAGGCGTGGTTGTTGCCGGTCAGGCACCTGAAGACAAGCGTGCTGCGTATCAAGCTGATATCACCTATGGCACCAACAACGAGTTTGGCTTTGATTACCTGCGTGACAACATGGCTTTCAGCACCGAAGACAAGGTGCAGCGTGGTCTTAACTACGCCATTGTGGACGAAGTTGACTCCATTCTTATCGATGAAGCGCGCACGCCACTCATTATTTCCGGTGCTGCGGAAGATAGCTCCAAGGCCTATCTGGCGATCAATGAACTGATCCCGGGTTTGGAGTTAGGCGAGGAAAGTGAGGAGGGGGAACCCTCTGGCGACTTCACCATTGATGAAAAATCGCGGCAGGTTGAGTTGACAGAAGCAGGCCACGAAAGAGTCGAAGAACTGCTGCTGAGCCGCGAACTGCTGCAAGAAGGCGAAAGTCTTTACTCTGCTGCTAATCTTAGCTTGCTGCATCATGTGCACTCAGCACTTCGTGCCCATCATCTGTTCCAAAAAGATGTGGATTATATTGTTCAGGGCGGCCAGGTTGTCATTGTTGACGAACACACCGGCCGCACCATGCCAGGCCGTCGCTGGAGTGAAGGCCTGCACCAGGCAATGGAAGCAAAGGAAGGTCTGAAAATTCAGGCTGAGAGCCAGACTCTGGCGTCGACCACGTTCCAGAATTACTTCCGGCTGTATAACAAGCTTGGCGGCATGACGGGCACGGCTGATACCGAAGCCTTCGAGTTCCGCCAGATATACGGGCTTGATGTGGTGGTTATACCGCCTAACAAGCCGATCCAGCGTACGGATTACAACGATCTTGTTTACCTGACTCAGGATGAGAAGTTCCACGCCATCATTGATGAGATCAAGGATGTGACGGGCGAGGGCAGGCCTATTCTTGTGGGTACGGCGTCTATCGAGGCGTCTGAAATGCTCTCTATGCTGCTGAAAAAGGCTCGTATTGAGCACAAGATCCTCAACGCCAAGCAGCATGAGTCAGAGGCACAGATTATTGCCCAGGCCGGTCGTCCGGGAGCGGTTACCATCGCGACCAACATGGCTGGCCGGGGTACGGATATTGTATTGGGCGGTAACTGGGAGCACGAGGCGGCTGCCATGGGAGACGCGACAGAGGAGGAAGTTGCGCGCCTCAAAGCCGAGTGGACCGAGCGTCATAATCAGGTTCTGGATGCCGGCGGCTTGCACATTGTGGGTACCGAGCGCCACGAATCCCGCCGTATCGACAACCAGCTGCGTGGCCGTGCAGGTCGCCAGGGTGACCCGGGTTCTTCCCGCTTCTTCCTCTCCCTTGAAGATAATCTGATGCGTATTTTTGCGCCAGACAAGGTTAAGAGCCTGATGCAGGCGATGGGTATGAAGCAGGGCGAGGCCATTGAGCATCGTATGGTTACCAACGCTATTGAGAAGTCCCAGCGCAAGGTTGAGGGGCGTAACTTCGATATGCGTAAAACGCTGCTTGAGTACGATGACGTTGCCAACGACCAGCGCACGGTTATCTATGATCAGCGGAACGAAGTAATGTCATCCGAGGATGTCTCCGAGATGGTCGACACCATTCGTGAAGACGTTGTGGATGTGCTGATTAGCGAACATATTCCGCCCCAGAGTATGCCCGAGCAATGGGATATAGCGGGCCTCGAAAGTCAGCTGCAATCAGAAATGGGTATCGATCTGCCCGTTCAGTCCTGGCTGGAAGAAGACAGCAAGTTATTTGAAGAGAATTTGCGCCAGAAGATTCTGGACGAAATTGTGGCTGCCTACCGGGCCAAGGAAGAGGTGGCCGGGGCTGAATCCATGCGTAAATTCGAGAAGCAGGTTTTTCTGCAGGTTCTCGATACGCTTTGGAAAGAGCACCTCTCAAACATGGACCACCTGCGCCGTGGTATCCATTTGCGGGGCTATGCACAGAAGAACCCGAAACAGGAATACAAGCGTGAAGCCTTCAACATGTTTGAAGCCATGCTTGAAACCATGAAGCGTGACGTCGCCCGCGTGCTTTGTCATGTTCGGGTTCAGAGCCGGGAGGAGCTGGAAGAAGTTGAACGTCGCCGCAAAGAGGAGCTTGAGCAGGAGCTGGCCAAGGCGCGCCTGCGCCACGATGAGACCAGCGCTACGGCACAGGGCGAAGACGAAAAAAGGGACGATGGCGGCGCCAGTGATTCCCGGCAAACAACGCCAGAAACCTTTGTGCGACAGGAGCGCAAAGTGGGGCGAAATGAGCCCTGCCCATGCGGATCCGGCAAAAAATTCAAGCAGTGTTGTGGCAAGGTAAGCTAGCCGTAACGCCCGAAAAGAAAGCAAGGAACGGAGCCCGCAATCAACCAGCTGCCTGGTAGACTGCGGGCTTTTCGTTTTAAGACAGATTCATAGATGAAGGAGTGGCAGGATGGCGGTCGGACCCGGAGCCTTACCCGAGTTTTTTCCCGTAGCGGGTGTCAGGCTTGGCATTGCCAGTGCAGGCATTAAAACCCCCGGGCGCAACGATGTAGTGGTGTTTGAGCTGGCGCCAGGTAGTCGGGTGGCTGGCCTGTTTACCCGCAATCAGTTCTGCGCTGCGCCGGTTACGGTGTGCCGCCAGCACCTGGCCGAAAAAGCGCCGCGTTACCTTTTGGTCAACACGGGCAATGCTAATGCGGGTACGGGCGCTCGAGGCATGGAAGACGCGCTTGCCTGCTGCCAGGCTTTGGCAGGTAATGCCGGCGTGACTGCCTCAGAAGTGCTGCCATTCTCCACTGGCGTGATTGGTGAACCCTTGCCGGTTCAAAAAATTCTGAGCGTGCTGCCGGAGGCGCTGGCCAATGCTGAAGGCAACCGCTGGGCGGAAGCTGCCAGTGGCATTATGACGACCGACACTCGCCCTAAAGGGGCTTCTGTACAGGTTGACCTGGGTGAACACAAGGTTACTATTTCCGGCATCAGTAAAGGTGCTGGCATGATTCGCCCGAACATGGCCACAATGCTCGGTTTTATTGCTACGGACGCCCGCATCGCACCAGATGCGCTGCAAATGCTGGCATCGGAACTTGGCGAGCTGTCGTTTAACCGGATCACCATCGACGGCGATACTTCCACCAACGATGCCTGCACACTGATAGCCAGTGGCCAATACGGCGGCCCGGAAATCACTCTGGACAGCCCGCACTTGCCAGTGCTTCGTGAGGCCCTGAAAATGGTTTATCTGGACCTCGCGCACGCCATCGTGCGTGATGGCGAAGGTGCGACGAAATTTGTCACCATTCAGGTCAGTGGCGCTGCGACGCAGCAAGAGGCGCTGGATGTGGCTTATACGGTGGCGCACTCACCTTTGGTGAAAACCGCGCTGTTTGCAGCGGACGCCAACTGGGGGCGGGTTTTGGCCGCAGTAGGGCGAGCGGGTGTTGCGGGTCTGGATATTAACGCTCTGGAGATTTACCTCGGCGATGTTTGCCTGGTGCGCGATGGTGGCCGGGCCGAAGACTATACTGAGGAGCGTGGCCAGGCGGTTATGCACCAGGAAGAAATCACCATCGGCATTGACCTGAAACGGGGTGATGTCAGTGAAACGGTTTGGACCTGTGATCTGTCCCACGAGTATGTAAGCATTAACGCAGACTACCGTAGCTAAGTATGACGACAGCAAAAGCGAACGTTCGGGAAATCCATGTAGCAGTCGGAGTGATTGTTCGGGAGGGGCGGGTCCTTATTGCCCGCAGGCCGGACCATGTTCACCAGGGAGGCATGCTTGAGTTCCCCGGTGGCAAGGTCGAGCCCGAAGAAACTGTGCAGGCTGCGCTGGTCCGTGAAATTGCCGAGGAGACCGGGCTGCAGATACCGGTGGAATCCCTGCACCCGGTCATTGGTATTCGCCATGATTACGGCGATAAGCGGGTGTTTCTGGATGTTTGGAGAACAGAGCAGGCCCAGGGTGAAGCCCATGGCCTTGAGGGGCAGCCCGTAGAATGGATGAGCCCGGAAAACCTGCGGGATGAAGATTTTCCCGCGGCTAACCGCCCCATTATCCAGGCATTGCAGTTACCTTTTTTTCTGGCGATAACCGGTGGCATAAATACCAGCGAAATAGGTCTCAAGCAGCTACAAAAGGCACTTTCCAGCGCAGCAACGGGTGAGAAGGTCAGGTTGGTGCTGTTAAGAGCACCGGGTATGGCTAAAGCGGATTATGATTTTTTGGCCGAGGCTGCATTAGATGTTTGCGAGGCGGCCGGCGCTCAGCTTCTGGTTCATGGCTCGCTTGGGGTGTTTGATGATAACCCGGATGCAGCAGGGCTGCACTTGCCTTGGCATGAGGCGCAAAAGCTTGAGGCGAGGCCGGTGCCCGAGGGCGTCTTGTTGGGTGTTTCCTGCCACAACGCCAACGAAATAAATCACGCGGTCGCCATGGGTGCAGATTATGTGACCCTCGGGCCAGTGAAACCAACGGCTACCCACCCCGGAACAGCCGCCCTGGGTTGGGCGCAGTTTCGCGAGCTGGTCGCCTGTGCGCCAATCCCTGTGTTTGGGCTGGGTGGGCTGGAGCCAACCGACCTTGATGCTGTTCAACAGGCGGGTGGCCAGGGTGTGGCCGGCATCCGCTATTGGTGGCCATAAAGCTGAGAATGCTCAGACGAGCCGGTGGGCGCTTTTCGTATGCTCTGCGGTTCTGATTAGGGCGCAGTGCCAACTCTTTCACCACGGATTTGAATCTGATCTTCGGGAGACGACGTGAGTAAATTGACCCATCTTGATGAAAAAGGCGAAGCCCGCATGGTAGACGTTACGGATAAAACCGTAACGGAGCGCGAGGCCCGTGCCGAAGCACGGATTCACATGAACAAGGACACCCTCAGAATGATCACCGAAGGAGAGCATCCGAAAGGAGATGTTCTGGCCGTTGCGCGTATTGCAGGCATTATGGCGGCTAAAAAGACCCACGATCTGATCCCGTTGTGCCACGTGTTAAACCTCACCTCGGTGAAGGTAGAGCTTGCTCCGGGAGACGACGGCGCATCGGTGCACATATTAACCCGCTGCAAACTTTCGGGTCAGACAGGTGTTGAAATGGAAGCGTTAACGGCTGCCAGCGTGGCGGCCCTTACACTGTACGACATGTGTAAGGCTGTCGACAAGGGCATGGAAATAGGTAGCGTGCGCCTGCTGGAGAAAAAAGGTGGCCGCAGCGGGCACTGGAAGGCGGGCGAACATTAATATCGTTTCTGCACAGCGCGGCTGGCCATGGTAGAATACGCGCCCCCGATTTATTGAACCACGAGGAAACACTGTGGCTGTTCGTTACATCGAGACCTGCCGGTTGCCCACTCCATTCGGGGTGTTTGATATGCACGGCTTTGAAGAACCGGACACGGGAAAGGAGCATGTTGCCCTGACCCTGGGGTCGTTGGGCGGTGACGAACCCATGTTGGCCCGTACCCACTCCGAGTGTTTGACCGGCGATGCGCTATACAGCATGCGCTGCGATTGCGGTTATCAGCTTGAAGAAGCATTACGCAGCATTGCCCGTGAAGGGCGCGGTGTGTTGATGTATCTGCGCCAGGAAGGCCGTGGTATTGGTTTGCTCAATAAAATTCGTGCCTACAATCTGCAGGATCAGGGAGCGGATACGGTAGAAGCGAATGAGCGCCTTGGTTTTGCGGCAGATCTGCGTGATTACAGCATGTGCAAGGATATGCTGGAGCACCTGAACATTAAAAGCCTGCGTCTGATGACCAACAACCCTCGCAAAGTGAAGGCCCTGACCTCCTATGGTATCCAGATTGCTGAGCGTGTTCCCCTGACGGTGGGTCGAAACCCCCATAACGAGCATTACCTGAACACCAAACAGAGTAAGCTTGGACATTGGCTGGCGAACCACCAGGACGACGATCCCCGGCGTTGAGTTGCCATTCGGGCAGCTTGGCCTGGTGTTAAGGCGTAAAAAAGCCCGCTTGATGAAAGCGGGCTTTTGCCAAACAGAGCGTTTATTTAACCGCCTTCAGGCGCTGGCTTTGCAGTCTCTCCATGCGGGCACTGATGGCAGTGAATATGCCCCCGGTATCCAGCCCGCAGTCTTTGAGTAGTTCTTCGTGTTTACCGTGGTCAATGAATGTGTCTGGCAAACCCAGCTGAAGCACGGGCATGGAGACCTCCTGCCGGTTCAGGCATTCGGTAACAGAGCTCCCTGCGCCACCAGCGATAGCGTTCTCCTCCAGTGTAACCAGAAGCTCGTGCTGCTCTGCCAATTGAAGAACCAAAGCCTCATCGAGTGGTTTCACGAAGCGCATGTCAGCCAGGGTTGCATCCAGCCTCTCAGCCGCTTCCAGCGCCGGAGTCAGGAGGGTGCCGAAGTTGAGAATGGCGATGCGGCTGCCTTCGCGAACTTTGCGTCCTTTGCCGATTTCCAGGGGCCTAAGTTCTTGCTGAATTTCTGCTCCTGGCCCGGTGCCCCTTGGGTATCGCACGGCCGCAGGGCCTTCGAACAGCATGCCGGTATGGAGTAACTGGCGTGTTTCGTTTTCATCGGAGGGGGTCATCAGCACCATGTTCGGAATACAGCGCAAATAGCTGATATCAAAAGCCCCGGCGTGGGTCGAGCCGTCTTCGCCCACCAGGCCTGCCCGGTCGATGGCGAAAAGCACATCCAGGTTCTGGATGGCCACGTCGTGTATTAATTGATCATAGCCTCGCTGTAAAAACGTGGAGTAAATCGCTACCACCGGTTTTGCGCCGTCACAGGCCATGCCCGCGGCCAGCGTGACCGCATGCTGTTCCGCAATGGCCACATCAAAGTAGCGCTCCGGGAAGCGTTTGGAAAAAGTCAGCAGATCCGAGCCTTCGCACATAGCGGGAGTGATGGCGCTTACCCGCTCATCTTGCTCGGCCGCATCGCACAGCCATTGCCCGAATACATTTGCGTATTTTTGCTTTGCCGGTGCGTGTTTTACCGGCTCCGGCTTGCTGGCAGGCACGGGTTCAATCTTGTTGATGGCATGGTAGCCAATCGGGTCAGCTTCAGCCGGTGCAAAGCCCTTGCCCTTGGTGGTCACCACATGGAGAAACTGCGGGCCTTCCAGTTCACGGATGTTCTCAAGGGTTTCGACCAGCAGTGGCAGATCATGGCCGTCGATGGGGCCGATGTAATTGAATCCCAGCTCTTCGAAGAGCGTGCCGGGTGCAATCATGCCCTTGAAGTGTTCCTCGGTTTTTTTGGCCAGTGCCATCAGGTTTGGCGCGCCCTGAAGGACTTTTTTGCTGCTGTCACGCACCTGATTATAGGTGCGGCTGGAGAGCAGCTTGGCAAAATAATTAGACAAGCCGCCAACGTTGCGGGAAATCGACATGTCGTTGTCGTTCAGAATTACCAGCATGTTGGCATCCAGATGGCCGGCGTGGTTTAGTGCCTCAAATGCCATACCGGCTGTCATGGCGCCGTCACCTATCACCGCAATACTTTTGCGACCGGTGTTTTGTTGGCGGGCCGCTACGGCCATGCCCAGTGCTGCGCTGATAGAAGTACTGGAATGCCCCACACCAAAAGTGTCGTATTCGCTTTCTGCACGCTTGGGAAAGCCGGCGAGACCACCTTTGCGACGAATGCTGCCCATCTGCTTACGACGACCGGTGAGAATCTTGTGGGGGTAAGCCTGATGGCCAACATCCCACACCAGGCGGTCTTCTGGCGTATTGAAGACATAGTGCAGAGCCACGGTAAGCTCAAGCACGCCAAGCCCGGCCCCGAAGTGGCCACCGGTTTGCCCAACAGACCACAGCAGGAAGGCCCGCAACTCCCGGGCAAACTGAACCAGCTGGTCAGACGGCAACTCCCGCAACTGGGCGGGTACGTCAACCCTGTCCAGCAGCGGGGTGTTTGGCTGCTGTGCGGGGATTTCGTTAAAAATATACGTGTCCTGCATCTGCTAGGGTCTTTTCCGGTATTGTCGGTAACTGGCTGGCATTATAGGGGAACAGGGGCAGCTGTTTCACACATGCGGAGCCGTAGGTTACCAAAATGTATGTGTTCAGTGTGCGCTCTGGTGGCGCCAGGCTTCAATGAAAGACTTAATAAGTTCTTGCCACTACATAATCTGCCATGGCTCTCAAGGGGTCTGCTTCCGGCCCAAAGCCCTGTAAATTATCAAGCGCATCGCCGAGCAGAGCGGCCAGGTGCTCTCTTGCACCTGTCAGCCCAAGCAAAGCAGGGTAGGTCGGCTTGGCTTTGGCCAAATCAGAACCCTGGGGTTTGCCAATGATTGCTGTATCACCCTCAATGTCGAGCAGGTCATCCTGAACCTGAAAAGCCAACCCAAGAGCTCGAGCGTAACCCGTTAAGGAGGTGAGCGACTGTTCACTAACCCCGGGTACCGTCAGCGCGCCAATGCGCACACTGGCTTCAATCAGCGCACCGGTTTTGTGTCGATGCATGCGTTCCAGCTGAGCTAGAGACAGGTCTTTACCGACAGATTCCAGGTCGATAGCCTGGCCACCTACCATGCCGCCCTGGCCGCCTGCCCGGGCAAGGGTCTGAACCATTGCCAGTCGTGCAGGTGCGGCAATGCCCGGCGCTTCTGACAGCCATTCGAAAGCAAGCGCTTGCAGGGCGTCTCCGGCCAGAATGGCGGAGGCTTCGTCAAACGCTATGTGTACGGTTGGCCGGCCCCGACGCAGTTCGTCATTATCCATCGCGGGGAGGTCATCATGCACAAGCGAATAGGCATGCACCAGCTCTATGGCACAGGCGGGTACCAGTGCAGCGCTATTATTCTGCCCCAGTGCGCTTGCGGCGGCCAGGCACAGGGCCGGGCGGATGCGTTTCCCACCACCCAAAACGCTGTAGCGCATGGTTTCCTGGAGCCGTTCAGAGGCGGAGCCCAACGTGATGCGTCGATCCAGTTCGGCATCCACCTGGCTGCGGCAGGTTTCAAGAAAGTTCATGGTAGGCGAGGTTTCGTTATACATTAGCTGGCGTCATCCGGTGAAAACGGTCGGGTTTCCAGCGTGCCATCGTCGTTCTGAACCAGTTGCTCAACCCGCTGTTCCGCACTTTTCAGAGTTTGCTGGCAGGCACGGGTCAGTTTTACACCTCGTTCGAAGGCAGTCAGGGATTGCTCCAGGGACAACTCTCCCTGCTCCAGGTTACGAACCAGGGCTTCCAGCTCATCAAGAGACTTTTCAAAGTCGGCAATGGATGTGGCGTCTTGTTGACCGGCCATTGGTGGCCCTCCGATCGGGTGGACAAGTTTTGCGGATTATATCAGACGCTGAGCGCTATCGCTGCCAATGGAACTCCCGGAACTCGTCGGGACGGCCCTCGGGGGCCCAGCTTTGCTCAGTCACATGAATGTCGCCAGATTGAGACAGGCTTACAATGGTGGTTGCGCGAGTACCGTAGTCTGCACCGGTAATAAACGGCGATGAAAGAAAGCGCTCGGTATCACGATTTACACCAGTGTCGGGGAGCAGGTGGTCGGGTGCTGGCGTTGTATCCTGCAATAACTGAGTAAGATCGCTATGCAGAGACTGTGCGTCGCCCTGGGCTGATGTAACGGTGCGGCCCACGGCCTCCCGCAGACGCAAAAGCTTCGGCCATGGCGTTTGCAGCAGATGGTTGCTCAAGCCATACACGCCGCGGTGAATGCTGCGGCCCGGGCCGGCGTCGCGGTTGCTCACGTACCAGCCGGTGCTGTCGTCAAGGCTGATGAGATTGAACCCTGCGTATCGGCCGGGGTTATCTGCAAGGCTTTGTTGTAGCTGTGATGCTGGCTCTTTCAGAGCCCGAAGGGGAAGTTCACCCCGGCTCGCGTGGCCCGCTTCTGGCGTGCCTTCGCGAACATTGGTTACCGCTGTTACCTGGCCCCCGGGGGATATGGCCAGCCAGGTGCCGCCGGATTGCAGGTCTCTGCCTGACAATACCCGGTTACCGCTTTCGGTTGTCCACCAGTCCAGCGGCGTGGTAGGTCGGCGAAAAAACTCATCCCGGTTGGCGGCCACTACCAGCGGAAAACGGGGGCTCTGGCCAAGGGAAAATGCAATCAGGCACATGAGAGGTTGCTCTTTTAAGCTTAATGGGAGCACGGCTTCCTGGTGAAGTTGCCATGGTCGGTGTGTATCATACCAGCCTTGTTTTCTCGGGTGGGTGAGTGGCTATGTCTCTGGTAGCGGTATTTGCAATTTATCTGGCACTTGGAGCGTTTGCAGGCACTCTTGCCGGTTTGTTTGGTATTGGCGGTGGCCTCATCATCGTTTCAGTACTGATTTTCAGTTTTGGC
Organism: Marinobacter sp.; assembly: GCF_052091845.1. GTDB lineage: Bacteria > Pseudomonadota > Gammaproteobacteria > Pseudomonadales > Oleiphilaceae > Marinobacter. The sequence goes on from NZ_JBQDCO010000016.1 coordinate 45,809, forward strand.
TTGCAAGGCTTCAGCCCTGACGTAGCCGCACATATGGCGGTTGGCACGTCACTGGCAACCATTGTGTTCACCTCTTTGAGCTCTATCAAGGCGCACCAGGGGTATCGCGCTATCCGCTGGGATATCTTTCGGCCTATGACCCTGGGCATTGTTCTGGGCGCGTTTCTGGGGGCCTGGACAGCCGCGTTGCTAAGTGGGGCGGCACTGGAACTTATTATCGGTGTGTTCATCATATTGATCGGTCTCAAAATGCTGTTTGACGTAAAGCCGTCGCCAGGCCGCAGTGTTCCGGGTAAATCAGGCCTTGGCGTTGCCGGTGCAGGCATTGGTTGGGCGTCCGCGATATTTGGTATTGGCGGTGGCTCTCTGACCGTGCCTTTTCTCAGCTGGTGCAATATCCGTATGCAGCAGGCTGTGGGTACGTCTGCAGCCTGTGGCTTGCCCATTGCGGTTGCCGGGGCTATTGGCAACATCTGGGCTGGCTGGAATCATACTGACGTGCCGGAATACAGTTTGGGCTTTGTCTACATTCCGGCCCTGGTAGGCATCATTCTGACCAGTGTGCTGTTCGCTCGGGTCGGTGCCAATCTGGCGCACCGGCTCAACGCCAAGGTGCTGAAGCAGGTTTTCGCTGTCATGCTTCTGCTGGTAGGGCTTAATTTTCTTTTGAATTAAGGGGTTATTGATGCTTCAGCATCCTCAGATAGATCCGGTTGCCATTGCGGTCGGGCCGCTCAAGATTCACTGGTACGGCCTTACCTATCTGGTAGGGTTTCTGGCTGGCTGGTGGTTGGGCCGGCTGCGCGCTCGCAAGCCCTGGTCTCCGATCACCGAAGAGCAGATGGGAGATGTTCTGTTTTATCTCGCGCTTGGGGTTATTCTGGGCGGGCGCTTTGGTTACGTCATTTTCTACAACTTTGATGCCTTTTTGGCAGATCCGCTTTGGCTTTTGCGAGTATGGGAGGGTGGTATGTCCTTCCACGGTGGGCTCCTGGGCGTTATGTTTGCCATGTGGTGGTACGGTCGAAAAATAGGAACCGGGTTCTGGCGTCTTGCAGATTTTGTTGCGCCGTTAGTGCCGATAGGCCTTGGTGCCGGGCGGATTGGCAACTTCATTAATGGGGAGCTTTGGGGCAAGCCCACGGATTTACCTTGGGGTATGGTTTTCCGCCAGGCCCCGGATGCCCTGGCGCGCCACCCGTCCCAGCTTTATCAGTTTGCTCTGGAAGGCGTACTGTTCTTTGTGATTTTATGGTGGTTTTCAGCCAAACCGCGTCCGAGGATGGCGGTATCCGGCTTGTTTCTGGTTTGCTACGGTATTTTCCGGTTTCTGGTAGAATTTGTGCGTCAGCCAGATGCTCAACTGGGTTATCTGGCCTTTGACTGGCTTACCATGGGGCAGGTGCTTTCCTTCCCGATGATCCTTGCGGGCGCTGTCCTGATGTTTATTGCTTACCGGAGAACTGCGGAATGAAAGCCTACCTCGATTTGATGCGCGACGTGGTCGACAATGGTTTCGACAAAGGGGACCGCACAGGTGTGGGCACTCGCTCCGTGTTCGGACGCCAGATCCGTTTTAATTTGCAGGATGGTTTTCCGCTGGTCACCACCAAAAAAGTGCATCTGCGCAGCATTATTTATGAATTGCTCTGGTTCCTGAAGGGCTCCACCGACAACAACTGGCTGAAAGAACGTAAAGTCTCTATCTGGAATGCGTGGGCGCTGGAAAACGGCGACCTCGGGCCGATCTATGGTAAACAGTGGCGTAGCTGGCAGTGCCCGGATGGTCGGGTGGTGGATCAGATCAGCGAAGTCATCCATCAGATTCGCAACAAACCAAACTCCCGCCGCCTGATTGTCTCAGCCTGGAACCCCGCAGAGCTCCCGGACGAATCGATTGGCCCTCAAGAAAATGCTGAGAAGGGCCTTATGGCGCTGGCGCCCTGTCACTGTTTGTTCCAGTTCTATGTGCTTGACGGCAAACTTTCCTGCCAGCTGTATCAGCGCAGCGCAGATTTGATGCTCGGCGTGCCGTTCAACATCGCATCCTATGCATTACTAACCCACATGATCGCCCAGCAGTGTGATCTGGACGTTGGTGAGTTTGTACATACCTTCGGTGATTGCCATCTGTACCAGAACCACCTGACCGGCGACATAGTGTTCGAGCAGCTAAAGCGTGAGCCAAGAGCGTTGCCAACACTGGCTATCCAGCGTAAGCCAGACTCAATCTTTGACTATGAATTGGAAGATTTCGAATTCGAGGGTTATGACCCTTATCCCGCTATCAAAGCGCCTATCGCTATTTAGTACTTGCAGGCCTATATCACAATTTGCCCGAATCCTTGTAGCCTCCGAATCAAAGGAATCCCAGCATGCGTAAAGCCCTCATAGTCGCCATGTCCCGAAACCGGGTAATCGGCAAAAACAATAACCTGCCCTGGTACCTGCCCGGCGACCTGAAATATTTCAAGCAAGCCACCATGGGCAAGCCCATCATCATGGGCCGGAAAACCTGGGATTCTATTGGCAGACCATTGCCCGGCCGGATGAACGTCGTTATTTCCCGGGACGCAGGCCGGGAAGCGCCCGCTGGAACCGTGGCTACAACATCACTGAAAGACGCCTTGGTAAAAGCCGAAGCCCAGGCCGAACTGGATGGTGGTGACGAAGTGATGATTATCGGGGGAGGGCAAATCTATACCGAAGCGCTACCCATGGTAGACCGCATCTACATTACGCAGGTGCACGCCGAAGTGGATGGCGATGCGTATTTTCCGGAAGTGAATTGGGACGAGTGGGAAGAAATCGGACGGGAGGATTTCTCCGCGTCCGATAACAACCCTTACGACTACAGTTTCGTGGTCTATCAGCGCTTTGCGTCTGATTGACGGGGAGGCCGCTTGCCGGCTGGCTTGCCACCTTTGCCGGGTGGTTTTCCGCCCGGGCCGCCACGGCCTTTTTTGAAGCCGCCCTTTGGCGGGCCTTTGCGGAAATTGCCGGGCTTGCCACCCTTGCGATCACGGCGCGGTGGCGGTGTTGCAGAAACAACAGGCAGGGCTTCAGGCTGCTCTAGCGGCATCACCCCCGGCTGAGACGCTTCCATCCAGCAGGCCAGAGCGCCGGCAACCATGGCAATATCCATTTCGTTGCGCTCGGCAATGTCATCCAGAAGCGCCATAGCCTTGGCCAGCTTCTTGTCTTCGGCAAACTCCATTAGCTGGGTCTCAAACTGCTGTTCGCGCATTTTTTTCAATTCAATGGGCGTCGGCAGTTCGTAGCCTTCCATGGGGGAGTTGGTGGCCCGCTCAAGGGTGCGCAGCCAGCTTCTTTCCCGGGGTGTTACCAGCAAAATAGCTTTGCCAGTGCGCCCTGCGCGGCCAGTACGGCCGACACGGTGAATGTAAGCTTCCGAATCGTAGGGAACGTCGTAGTTAATGACGTGGGTGATTCTGGGTACGTCCAGGCCGCGTGCGGCTACGTCGGTGGCCACAATGATGTCTTTTTTGCCTCGCTTCAGATCCTCAACGGTCTGCTCGCGCTGGCGCTGGTTCAAATCACCATTCAAAGGGGCAACCGCGTGCCCGCGGGCACTGATTTTTTCCGCCAGAAGTGTGGTTTCTGCTTTTGTGCGTACGAAGATAATGGCCGCTTCAAAAGGCTCTACTTCCAGAATGCGGGTTAGAGCATCCAGCTTGCGCTCTGCATACACCGGCAATACAAACTGGGAAATGCGCTCGACTGTGCGGGTTTCACTCTGAATTTTTACTTCAGTCGCATCGCTGAGATAGGTTTGCGCCACTTTCTTAATCTGTGGCGGCATGGTTGCAGAGAAGAGCGCACGCTGACAGTCAGCCGGTGTTTGGGCAAGAATAGCTTCTACGTCGTCAATAAAGCCCATGCGCAGCATTTCATCTGCTTCGTCCAACACCAGGGCCTTCAGGTTTCCCAGCTTGAGCGTGCCTTTGCGAAGGTGGTCGAGCATGCGACCAGGGGTGCCGACAATAACCTGGGCACCACGTTTCAGGCCTTTGATCTGCGGGTAAAAATCCTGACCACCGTAGATCGGTAAAACATGAAAATGACGGAATTTTGAAGCATAGGAGGTAAATGCTTCCGCAACCTGAATAGCCAGCTCCCGCGTAGGTGCAAGAACCAGTATCTGAGGCTCACTTACCGTTGCGTCAACTCGACTCAGCAGTGGTAGAGCAAAGGCCGCGGTTTTACCCGTGCCGGTCTGGGCAACGCCCAGTAGATGTTTGCCAGCGAGCAGCGCGGGAATGCACTGGGCCTGGATGGGCGTTGGGGTTTCGTAGCCTATAGCGGAAACAGCTTCCAGTACGGCTGGATCAAGCCCCAGTTCGGCAAAGGACAATTCTGACATTGATTTACTCGGAATTCGGAAGGTAGAGCATCGCCCGGGCAATGCATTATGTGAGGATATTATAACCGCTTTTTGCTTACTTTAATACGTAAAATCTTTGGTGCCCTGTAGGTAATTGCCGGGGAACTGCCATTGCGTTACCTGGGTGTTTTGGGCAATCTTTCTGTTTTCACCGATAGGTTGCTAACAGGAAGGCAATATGACCTTTGATGAACTCATTACCGCTGGCCGTGCCAGCAAGGAACTGACAATGCCTGCGGCCTGGTCTCAGGGGCGTGCGACATTTGGCGGTTTGGTGACGGCACTGCTGTTTGATCGTATGGAGCGTATGGTTTCCGAAAACAGGCCCATGCGTTCTATGAATGTGTCATTTGTGGGGCCGGTAGAGCCTGATGTGCCAGCTGTTTTTGATGCGCAGGTTCTGCGAGAAGGCCGCTCTGTTAGCCAGCTGGAAGGCCGCATTTTGCAAAATGGAGAGCCCAGGCTGGTGTGTTTGGCGGGGTTTGCCGGTGATCGGGAGTCGGCTGTCAAGGTTGAGGGAGCAGTTGCGCCGGAGGCAAAACCTGTGGATCAGTGTCAGGGGCTGCCTTTTATTGAAGGGTTAACTCCGGGTTTTATAAATTATATCGAGATGCGCTGGGCATACGGTAACCTGCCCTTTACTGGCGGAACCGGGCGTGAGATGGGTGGATGGGTACGCTTTCGGGAGGTGCCTGAGGTATTAACAGATGCACATATCGTAGCGCTGGTGGATGCATGGCCGGCGCCGGTTCTCCAGCACTTTAAATCGGCCGTGCCTGCCAGTTCACTGACCTGGATGCTAGACATCGTGCACCCAAGGCCGCCCCTGGAGGCTGATGACTGGCTGCTGTATAAGTCCAGGATTGATCAGGCAGGCAATGGCTATTGCCATTACGATGCAGAAATCTGGACGCCCCGGGGGGAATTGCTGGCCATCAGCCGTCAGGCCGTCACGGTATTCGGATAATAAAGCCAAAGGCGCCCGAATGAATGCTCAAAAAAGCTGGCGGCCTAGGCCGCCAGTTCTGCTTTCAGAGCATCAATGATAATTTGCGCGAAGTCTTCCGGGGAGTCTTCCTGCAGAAAGTGCCCCCCGCGCAAAATAATATGCGGTTGCCCCAGTGCGCCGGGAACGCGGCGTTGCATGTAACGGTCGCCCCCGCGGGTTATCGGGTCGCCGTTGCTAAAACAGGTAATAAATGGCTTGCGCCACTGCCCTAGTACCTCCCAGGCAGCTTTGTTGGCGCTGCTTGCCGGATCATCCGGGGAAACAGGCACCAGCTTGGGAAAAGCCCGAGCGCCAGCCTTGTAGTCTGCAGAGGGGAAGGGCGCCTCGTAGGCTGCCAGTTCATGCTTGTTCAGGGTTCGTTCAGTACCCAGTTGCACGATGCGACCAACGGGAAACCAGGGGCTATGCATCGCAAACGCCTTCCATACGCTGAAGGCCGCAGGTGCACGGGTTTCACCGGTGGGCAGCATGCCATTGCCAACAATAATGCGCTGGAATCTGTCGGGGTGCTCGGCCGCAAGTCGCAGGCCCAGAAGCGAACCCCAGTTTTGGCAAACCAGAGTGATATTACGGAGGTCCAGGGCCTCCAGCCAATGGGTCAGCCATGCAATGTGGCGGTTATAGCTGTAGTCGTCTATCGATGCAGGCTTATCGGATTTTCCAAAGCCCACAAGATCCGGTGCCAACACACGGTGTCCCGCAGTGGTGACAAGTGGAATCATGTGGCGGTATAGATACGACCACGACGGTTCACCATGGAGCATTAGAACGGGCGATGTGTCGGCTGGGCCTTCGTCCACATAGTGCATCCGAAGTCCAGGCTCGACATCTAAATAGTGAGGTGTAAAAGGGTAGTCCGGAAGACCCGCGAAGCGGTCATCGTCGGTTCTCAGAATACGCATGCCATCGACTGTCCTAACTGATTGGTTGCGTGATTGTTACGGATTGGCCGTTTCCGGAACCGTTACAACAATCTTCAGGCTCTAGGATAGGTCAGTTCGCAACTTGCTGTGTTTGAGTTGCGTAACAGAGCGTAGTAGCTTTGAATCAGGGCCTGTCCAAATCGGCATTGGGTTTGCGGTTGGAACGTTTATCTTCCCAGCTGAGATTCTTGGGGTCGTACCAGCCGATGGCGTTGAGCACCTTTTCCCGGGTTGCTTCAGACAGCGTTGGCCAGAGCTCCTGAAAGCCATCCAACCCTTGGTCTCGCAACCGTTGTTGCTTACTTTGAAGGCGGTTGATAATCCTTGGCAGTTGCAAGGCTTCACCTAGTTGCCCCGGTACCCAAACCTCTTGACCCATGACTTTTCGACAATGAGTTCTGGCGGCCAGTACCCGGCTCAGTTCCGCTGCAGCGCTCAGGGCAGTGTCTGTTGTAAAGGTTTCCAGTTCCAACGCCATCGCCTGTTTAATAGTTGAGCAATAACTTCCCACTATAACCTGAAGCATACGCCAGTGGCCATGCGAGCGTGTTAGGCTACAGTGCGACTGAATTCGACCGGGAAAGTGGAATTATGTACCCAAAACTTGAGACACGAACCTTTCTTGCCATGCTGGTGGGAGTATCTTTGGCTTTTGTGCTTCTCATGAAGCCTTTTTTCGGACCCATTTTCTGGGCTATCGCCATTGCACTGATTTTTCATCCGTTTCAGATGTTTTTGGTACGTCGGCTTGGTGAGCGGCCAAACATAAATGCGCTGATTACCTTAACGGTCTGCATGCTGATTGTGGTGATTCCTGTGCTGGTGTTGGTGACGTCGCTGGCGGCTGAAGGTGTGGGCATTTATCAGAAAATTCAGGATGGCGAAATAAAGCCTGGTGAGTATATAGATCAGGTAAACAGGTCTTTCCCGGCTATACAGTCTTTCCTGGCACAGTTTGATATTAGTTTTAGTGAAATTCGTGATCGGGTGGTCAGCCTGTTTGTGGGCGGTAGCCAGTTTCTTGCCAAGCAAGCGATTGGCGTTGGCCAAAATACCTTCCAGTTTTTTCTCGGGCTGGCGCTTATGGTGTATCTGGCGTTCTTCCTGTTGCGCGATGGTAACAAGTTGATTGATTTGATGATTCGCGCACTTCCCCTTGGCGATGAACGCGAGCGCCTGCTGTTTGCCAAGTTTGCCGAAGTAACCCGGGCAACGGTAAAAGGTAATCTGCTGATTGCCATTATTCAGGGCGCATTGGGTGGCATCATTTTTTGGATTCTTGGCATTGGCGGGGCGTTGTTGTGGGGGGTGGTTATGGCCATCTTTTCACTGTTGCCGGCAATAGGTGCAGCGCTGGTGTGGGTGCCGGCTGCGATTTATCTGGCTGCTGTGGGCAATACCGTTCCGGCCATAGTGCTCACTCTATTCGGCCTGGTGGTGATAGGGCTTGCAGATAACTTGCTACGCCCCATTCTGGTTGGCCGGGATACCCGGCTGCCCGATTATATTGTGCTGCTATCTACCCTGGGTGGCATCGCAATGTTTGGTATTAATGGGTTTGTAATGGGGCCGCTGGTTGCCGCTTTGTTTATGGCATTTTGGGGGATTTTTATTCGGGAGTTTAGTGAGGAGTCGCAAAAAGTCGCTGATAAAGATGTTGATGTCGATTAAGGCGATATGAGACAAAAATATGCTAGGCTTTTATCGATCCGCCCCAGCCTGTGGAGATGGGCGCCACACAACAAGAAAGAAACGGATATCGCAGAGATATCAGGAGTAGAACAGGTGAGCATCATGAAAAACGCGTTTACTCATACGGGCCGTTTAGCTCTCGCAGTCGGCACAGTAGCTGTCATGGGTTTCGCGCCCGCCGCTTTTGCCGATGAATCGGTTGCGCTCAAGAATGCCTTGTATGGCGCCGGGTATAATATTACCAGTGTTAGCTCCGGTATGGACGATGCCACCCGGTCAGAACTGTCTCGTTTTCAGGAAGACAATGGGCTTCAGGCTAACGGCATTCTGGATGAACCAACCAAAAAAGCACTGGGTATGATCAGCGTTCAGGTTGCGGCCGCCGCGCCTGCCTCCAAACCGGAAAAAGCCCAGGCTGCTGTAACCAGCAAACCCGAGCCTGTTGAGGAAGAAGCCGTTGAGGAAGAAGAGGACGACGGCGGTTGGTCGTTCTTCTGATCAGCTCAGCCTGGTTTCTCCAAATCCCTGACGGCGCCCTTATCCGCGCTGGTGGCTAGTAGCGCATAAGCTTTCAGGGCTGAAGATACCGCCCGAACCCGGGCCTTGCCCTCAAACTACAATCGTTAACAGATGCCACACTTCACCGCCCGGAGCCGACAGAGGAGGCTGCCTATGGCTAGCCAGGAAGGCCTGCCGCTACGCCGCTTGAAAGCATTTCAGCCGCTGAACCGTTTGACTGACGAGCAGTTGGTGTTGCTTGCCAGTCGTGCCGAGCGCAGGGTTCACGGTCCGGGTCAGCGTGTGTTGGAACGGGGTGTGCGCGATGGGTTGGACTATTTTCTGGTCACCGGAAAGGTCGAACTGGAATCGGTGGATGGCCGCACCTCTGTGGTTGAAGCCGAGACTGAAAAAGCATTGAACCCTATCGCCAGGCTGCAACCAAGAATGTACGACGTGATAGCGGTAAAGTCATGCGAGTTTCTGGTGGTGGAGCAGGATGTGCTCAATCAGCTTCTGCGGGCCGCGCCGGTCGCCCAGGTGGAGATGGATTCCGGGGAGGGGCACGATGGTGGCGAGAGCGAAGAACATCACCTGTTAATGGAGTTTTACGCAGAGCTTCGCTCCAATCAGCTCAAACTGCCCAGTGTGCCGGATGTGGCCTGGGAAGTGCGGCGCATGGCCGATAAAGACGATTCCACCGCCGACCAGGTGGCCAGTGCGATATCGGCTGATCCGGCCATGGCAGCCAAGTTGGTACGTGCCTGCAACAGCCCGCTTTACCGGGGCTTCAGCGATGTGCGTAATGTCCGTGAGTCGGTTATTCGGCTGGGCATGCGAACGACCCGCCAGTTGGTGACCGTATTCTCGCTGCGGGAAGTGTTCAAAAGCCGGCACCCGTCGTTACAAAAAGAGATGGAAAAACTTTGGCGACACTCCCGTGAAGTGGCGGCCCTTTGCTGGGTGTTAGCAGACCATGCAACCCGCCTGAACCCTGAGGAAGCGCTGTTGGCGGGCCTGCTTCACGATATTGGCGTAGTGCCGGTTCTTGTGCAGGCAGAACACCACGTAAATCTGTTTGCCGATGACACCAACCTGCAAAATGCCATCCGCGAGCTCCGGGCAGATGTCGGCATTGCTGTGTTGGAAAACTGGACGTTCCCGCCCGCGTTTGTGGATGCGGTAAGACACGCAGAAAACTGGAGTTTTGAGAGCCGGGAGGTGGAGCCACAGCTGGTGGATGTTGTGATCGTGGCGCAACTTCACGCCATGATTGGTTCCAACCAGAATCAGGGCTTGCCACCATTTGACCAGGTGCCGGCTTATCGCAGGCTGGGCAACCTGGAGTTAAACGCATCCCGCAGTCTGGAGGTTCTGACCAAAGCGCGGGCGCGGGTGGATGAGGTGCAGGGGTTGCTGTCTATTCGGTGAGGGCGTCAAAGGGTGGATGCGTAGTGTTGCACGGCATCCGACCACATCACCCAGATGTAACCGCAAACGAAAGCAAGCCAGCCCAAGCCAGCCGAAATAGTCAGCACGTCCGGGGCAAGGGGCACGCGGTCAAACCGGCTAAAGCTGGCTCTTGTAGCGCCAGTTATTGCGAGCCCCAGCAGTAGCCCCCCTACAATATCGCTGAACCAGTGTACGCCCAGATAAAGCCTGCTTATGGCTACCGGAATCAGTGGTATGGACAACATAATATAGGTCTTCCAGCGCTCGCGGTTGTGGCTTTCTGCTGCCACAAAGCTGGCTAGCAGCGTGACAAATACCGTAATGCCGGTCGTATGTCCGCTGGGAAAGGAGCCAGACGTGGGCGGGTTGAACACCTGGTCCGGGCGTGCAATTCCGGTGGCTGATTTGAGCCCCCACACTAATATTATGGTGGCAATAGCTGCCAGCGCAATGTGTACCGCAGCAGCGTAGTGGCCTCGAAACGCCAGTGTCAGGCAAGCCAATACAGCGGCGGCAGTGAGAACCGGCGGGTCGCCCAGCAGTGTGGCGGCGATAGCTGGCGCATCGAGCAACGGCTGACGCAGATCACCGAACCACTGCATAGCCAATTGATCAAACAGCTCAATTGCCTGTGTCATGGTCACCAGTTGACCCCAAAGCACAAATAGCGCCAAGGCCCCAAATGCCAGCATCAATGAGGCCAGCGGAAACTCGCCTTCCTCTGCCGGCCGTTCGTTGGTGTATAGCCGCCAAAAGTGGTGAGTGGTTTCATACTGCGCCATTTTTTGCTGCAGCCAGTGATAAAGGCGACCGTTGCCGCCAAGGCCCAGCTGAAAGCGAAGCATAACCAGATATATTGCCGCCAGTGTCGCCAAGCTTGTGCCGGTGACCAGGTATACGTGGGCGGGAGGCTGCACATCGCTTGTCAGAGCCCCGCCCACCAGGTATCCGGGCAACATATAAACCAGTGCCCAGCCGACGGCAGATCCTATATTGAATGCGAGGAAACGACGCCAGGGCATGAGTAGTGCCCCCGCAATCATAGGTATGACCGGCCGGAGTGGCCCAACGAACCGGCCGATAATCACGCTTTTCCCACCGTGCTGCCGAAAGAAGCCTTCTGCTTTGTAGATCTGTTCCGGGTAGCGGCTCAATGGCCATACGCTGGTGAGCCGGCCCTGAAAAATCCGGCCAAGGGCAAAGCTCAACACATCACCGGCTATCGCGCCCAGGCCGGCCCAGATTAGCACGGTCATAAGCGGCATGCCGGTTTGGGCGGCCATTACCGAAATGGTAAAGAGGAGCGCGACGCCGGGTACGATAATGCCTGCAATCGCTAAGGATTCCGTAAAAGCGGTGCTGAATATGGCCAACGCCAACCACCCGGGGTTGGCACTTAGCCATGCGGTCAGGTCCGCAAGCCAGTCGCTGCTCATGTTCGGAGGGTTTCTTCCGGGCTGAACCAGGCAGAATCGGCACCGCGGCGGCGGGCTTCAAGCATGGCCTGATGAGCACGATCACGCAGAGTGTCGGTGCGGGTGTCGTGACTGCCCCGGGTTGTGCAGCCCAGGCTTACCGTTGCTTTACCGGTTACCGGCCATTGATGTTCAGAGATCGTGCGGCGTATACGCTCGGCGATTACGCGCACCCCCTCTTCTGGCGTAAATGGCAAGATCAGGAAAAACTCTGAGTCATTCAGTGTGTACAGGGTGTCGCCGGCACGAATAACCCCGAACAGGTGTTGAGTCATGCTGCAAAATAACGTTTGCATACCTGGTTGGCCGTGGAGATCGGCTGCTTCGTCGGCGTGATCTATGGTGAGGTTGATCACCGAGAGGCAATGGCCTGTGGCAATGGCCCGGCTGATTTCCTTTTGCAGCGTCTCATCCAGAAAACGGGCGTTGTGAGCCCCGGTAACCGGGTCGGTAATAGCCAGGTCTTCGGCAGACTGTGCCATATGGTCGTAGTGCCATATGTAAAGCCCGGCAACGATGAGCACGATGAATAACCCGCTAACAGCCGTTAGAGCCTCCATGGCAGGCAATTTAACAAAAAGCAGAATCGCCATGGGTGCTATCAAGAGAAGGGATAGCGTAAGTGCTTGGCGTAGCCGTAATACCAACAGGTTCAGCACCAGTAGCGGCATGGCCCAGTGGGTAATGCCGGTATTGCCCATTGTTAGCATGGCCGCCAAAAGGCCGCTGTTCAGGCCCGACAGGATAACAAGGTGACCAGGAGCAGAAAGTTGGTGCCTGCGGCTAAGAAGTGTGTAGGCAATACCGGCAATAGTCAGAACTGCCAGCCCGGCAGCCAGGTAAAAAAGCTCATAAAAACCATAGCGAAGGTTTTGCAGGGCCAGAGTAAAAATAAACAGCGTGGCCAAACCGTAGCCCACGCTGTGTGTCCAGGTTCTCAGCCTTGTTTCTGTCATGGCGCAGATCCTTCCGCATGTCGCTGGATTGGGGGCGTTATCGGCGACCAGGCGCTGTAGGCCTGGGTTCGGTTGCCACCTTGTTGCTGCGCCCGGCGCAGGGCGTTGGCTGCGCTTTGTTGCAGGCTGTCGGCGTCATCGCCGATGTTCAGCCCGGCGAGACCGGTGCTTACCGTAAGGTTCATGCCGTGGGTGTCGAGCAGAGTGCCAAGACCCTTGCGGATGGCTTCGGCCCGGGTGAGGGCGTTGTGAGTGGCTATCCCCGGCAAAATCACCAAAAACTGCAGATCAGCAGCCCGGTAGTAGGTGTCGAAATCGCGTATCTGGGAATGCAGAAACCGGCCGATTCTGGGCAGAATTGAACGAATATCTGCGTCGGGTTCGTTGTCGCTGGCGTGGGCATCAAGTCCGATCATAATGATGGACATATCGGTACCCTCTCGCTCGCTGCGCTGGATTTCCTTGTGCAGGTCTGCCGACAAATACTCGCGGCTTGCGGCTTGAGTGAGCTCGTCTGTGCGCCTCAGGGGGGCCAGTTGACGAGCTTTGTATTCACGCAAAAAAATCAGCACAGCAGACAGGAAAATGGTCAGCATAAAGGCACTGATCATTTGATGTCGGTCAGCAATGCCTTCTGCCCCCTGGGCAGCGGCCATGGAGAGCACCACCATAACCACAGTTATCGCGGTAGCTATGCCGCGGGGTGCTAACGCAAATGCAACCAGCACTATGCCGTAGAGCCAGTAACTGAGTGCCCATGGACCAGTCCAAAAACTGGTTATTAACAAAAGTACCAGCGCCGTAAAAAAAAGCTTTTGCAGGGTGGGCCATGGATTGCTCCCGCGCCCCGGGTGAAAGCGACGCCCGCAGACAATGATGCCGGCGGCAGCGGCAGCACAGGCCGCGGTGAGCGGTTCTCCAAATAGCGCACACAAAACGGCAATGCCTACAAAAATAGCAAAGCTGGCGTGTGATAGCCGGTTGAGCAAAAAGTTGTCGGCCGTTTGGGCCATGATATGTGTCCTTTTCCGGGGTTCCCGTTGTACCTTCGCGCTATAATATCTGTTTGGGGTGCGTACTTGAAACGGGAAAGGTAAGGTTAGGTTCTTATTCCTGAATTTTGGCAGAAAATACATAAGGTAAAGGGATGGATATTGCAGTTTATATGACCCAGGTTGGGCAGCAGGCCAGGGCTGCGGCAACACTCGTCGCCCGGTCGACTACAGAGGTGCGCAATCGAGCCCTGCTAGCCACGGCTGACGCGCTGGATGCTGCGCGTAGTGAATTGGCAGAGGCCAATGCCCGTGATCTTGCCGGTGGGCAAGAGTGCGGGCTGGATGCAGCCATGCTGGATCGGCTTGAGCTCACACCTGCGCGGGTTGACGCCATGATTGAAGGGCTTCGCCAGGTAGCCTCCTTGCCCGACCCCATAGGTGCGATTACCGACATGACCTATCGTCCGTCTGGTATTCAGGTGGGGAAAATGCGCGTGCCTCTGGGTGTGATCGGTATTATTTACGAGTCTCGTCCGAATGTAACAGTTGAGGCTGCAAGCCTTTGCCTGAAGTCCGGCAATGCGGCTATTTTGCGCGGCGGCTCGGAATCCATTCATTCAAACCAGGCTATTTCCCGGTGCCTGGCCCGCGGGCTGGCCGAAGCAGGTTTGCCGGAAACGGCCGTTCAGGTTATCGAAACCACCGATCGTGCGGCGGTGGGTGAGCTGATCACCATGCCCGATTATGTGGATGTTATTGTGCCCAGAGGCGGCAAGGGGTTGATTGAGCGTATCAGCCGGGACGCGCGAGTACCGGTTATCAAGCACCTTGATGGCGTGTGCCATGTGTATATCGACAGTCACGCCGACCCGGAAAAGGCTTTAAACGTAGCAATCAATGCCAAAACGCACCGCTATGGCACTTGCAACACCATGGAAACCTTGCTGATTGATAAGGAAGTTGCCGCTGATATGCTGCCGTTACTGGGCCCGGCTTTTGCCGAAAAACATGTGGAACTGCGAGGCTGTGAGCAGACCCGACAGATTCTTGCAGATATAAAAGCCGCCACAGACGCAGACTGGCAGGAAGAGTATCTGGCGCCTGTGCTGGCTATTCGTGTGGTAGATGGGCTGGATAGCGCGATAGCGCATATTAACCGTTACAGCTCTCAGCATACTGACAGCATCATCACAGAAAATTACACCCGCGCCCGCCGTTTTATCACAGAAGTGGATTCAAGCTCGGTGATGGTGAACGCCTCCACTCGTTTTGCCGATGGCTTTGAGTATGGCCTGGGCGCAGAAATTGGCATTTCCACCGACAAGATACACGCTCGCGGGCCGGTTGGGCTTGAGGGGCTTACGTCACAAAAATACGTAGTGTTTGGTGACGGACACGTTCGGGCCTGATGCCAATGCATGTTATTTATGGCGGCACCTTCGACCCTCTACACCATGGCCACTTACGCCTGGCTCTGGAGGTTAGTGAGCGACTTGGAAATACACCGGTTAACTTTGTGCCCTGCCATATTCCCCCACACCGGGGTGAAACTGGCGCAACGTCTGCGCAACGATTGCGCTTGCTGGAGCTGGCGATAGCAGGTGAACCCCGGTTGCGCATTGATGACCGTGAGCTGCGCCGGGAAGGCGCATCTTATACGGCCGACACATTACGCCAGTTGCGCAATGAGCTGGGCGCAAAGACGCCGTTGGTAATGATTGTCGGCACAGACGCTTTTGCCAGCTTTGATCGCTGGCGTGAATGGCAGCAAATACCAGGCCTTGCGCACATTGTTGTGGTGCGCCGGCCAGGTACCGCCTTGGCCCCGGAAAGTGAGGCTGCCAGGCTGCTGGAGAGTCGCGCCGTGGCGAGTGCTGAAGCCTTGCGGGCACGGGCGTCGGGGCTGGCTCTTGAACTGGATCCGCCATGGCTGGATATTTCTGCAACCGGCATTCGCGAGCGCCTTGGCAGTGGTCGTTCGGCCCGTTATTTGGTTCCCGATACGGTCTTGACAGAAATTCAGAGAATGGGGCTTTACGGGGCATGCCCTGCGGACAACTTTTAGTGCTATAATCGCAAAATTATGACATTTCGGGTGGCCATTCCGGCCGGCACTCGAACAACAGGGTAATTATGCAGGCAGAGCAACTCAAAAATCTGATAGTAAATGCACTTGAAGATGTAAAAGCACAGGACGTCAGTGTTGTTGACGTACGGGATCGCACCAGCGTTACCGATT
>NZ_JBQDCO010000017.1:0-60684 GCF_052091845.1 Marinobacter sp.
AGCCTGAAGTTGTCCTGCTTGATATCATGATGCCGGAAATGGATGGCTATGAGGTTTGCGAGCGCCTCAAGGCGGATCCTGAAGCGTCTGATTGCGCCGTGGTGTTTCTATCTGCTCTCGATGATCTGCAAGCCAAGGTTAAAGGCTTTGCCCTTGGTGGTGCTGATTACATCTCCAAGCCTTTCCAGTCGCAGGAAGTTATCGCAAGGGTGAAGACCCATGCCCGTGTTATTCGGCTTGAGCGCGAACTGCAAGCGCGTAACCGGGAACTTCGGGGCGATCAGGCACGCATTCTGAACTCCATCAGCGAAGGCATTTATGGGCTTGATGAGCACGGCACCATCGAGTTTGCCAACCCTGCCGCAGCCATTATTATGCGTAGCCCTGTTGAGGATTTGATAGGGCGCAATTTTTTTGAAACCCATTTTGCCACGGCATCAGAATGTTCGGATGGCTTGCCAGCGCAAGCTACATGCCGTCTGGGTGTCGCCGAGAATCAGCGTGATATACGCATGATGCGCGCGGACGAAACAGGTTTCCCGGCTGAATACCGCTCCACACCGAAGCATGAGAGTGATGAGGCGCAAGGGGCAGTGGTGGTATTCCGCGATATTACGACTGAGCTTGAGAGTGAGCATGCACTTGAAGAAGCGCGAGAGCTTGTACAGGAGCAGCGCCACCAACTGGCACATACATCCCGCCTGACCACCATGGGAGAGATGGCGGCAGGTGTTGCGCATGAGGTAAACCAGCCGCTGACAGCGATTGCCAATTACGCCCGGGTCTCTAAACGGATGATGTCTGTCGAAAACCCGAATTTGAGTCTGCTGCAAGAAACACTCGACAAAATTGAGGCACAATCTCATCGCGCCAGTGAAATTATTCGCAGGATTCGACGGTTTATGAAGAAGCCGGCGACAGGCAAGGAGGTGTTGTCGGTAACCACGCTGCTGGAGGATACGCGGCAGTTTGCCGAAGTAGATGCCCGCAACAACGACGGAGCCATTCAGCTTTTTGTGCCTGAGGATTTGCCGGATATTTTGGCCGATCCAATACAGGTGCAGCAGGTTGCACTTAACCTGATACGAAACGCTCTTGAGGCGACACGCTCCGCGGAATCTGCCCTGCCAGTGGAGGTGAGTGCCCGAATGACCAGTGAAGGCTGCGTGCGTGTGGATGTTCGGGACCACGGTGTGGGGCTTGCGGAAGATGCAGAAGAAAGACTGTTTTTGCCTTTTTACACCACCAAAGACGAGGGTATGGGTATTGGTCTGCCGACCTGTCGCTCCCTGATTCAAGCTCAGGGAGGGAATATCGGCTTTGAGCGCCCTGAAGGCGGTGGCGCTCAGTTCTTCTTTACGCTCCCTGCGGCTAATGCGCCGTCTGACTTACCCAGCGAAAACGACCCCTCAAGCACCCTTTAGAACCATTCGATGCGCCCGCTAAGGTGTGGCGCATCGCCTCTTGCGTTGAGCAGTTGATAGTCTCGCCCGGATTTTTCTGTGCGCCAGTTCAGTTGCGCTGTGCCTGGTAAGAATAACGGCTTTTTGAACTGACAGCTCACTCTCAGCGGGCCTGAAGGCCATTCGCCCTGTTGCTCTAGAATAGCCAGCGCGTGAGCTTTGCTCCACATGCCGTGTGCGATTGCCCGCGGGAAGCCAAAAGCCTTGGCGCTCAGCGCGTGCATATGAATGGGGTTGCTGTCCCCAGACACTTTGGCGTATTGGCGGCCGATGGGTTCTGGCACTTCCACGTCTGTTGTATCCGGGTACGTTTCGAGCGTTGGCGGAGTCTGTGTTGCTGCAGGCTCTGTCTGTTGGTTGGGTTGCCGGAAGAGCATAGTGCTGGTTTCCTCCCAAACCACTGTGCCCGCGGAGCTGGCGGTGGTTATCAGGCTGAACTCTATGCCGCGGCTGGTGCGCTCTTGCTCTCCCAGGCAAACATGCAGCTTCAGGGCCTCTCCCACGCCAATCGCGCGGTGCCGGGTTATGGTGTTGCGTAAATGCACTAGCCCCAGGAGTGGCAAGGGAAAAGCTTTTTCTGTAAGCAGCTTCAGGTGGAGTGGAAAGGCGAGGATGTGCGGCCAGGTAATGGGTATGTGATTGCCAGGGCGAAAACCGCACACGCGCTCGTATTGATTCAGATCATGACTGGAAGTGTGGGCGCAAAGCAGTTCGGCCGCGAGTTTGGGTAGTGTAATGTCAGCCCCGGAATTGCTTTTTTTAGGCAAAATGGCTTTGCCGTACAGCGGTAGCAGAGCCGGCGGCGTATTTTGGTAAATGAGTGTGTCTGGCATGAATTCCTCTCGCTGGTAGTCGGTAAGTTGATGAACGGCGAATGAAAGTTTGGCCAAAGATTACCAATTCAGGTGCCCGTTGCATCCGGAATCTGTTACAACTGTGAGCCTGTGGCCTGAAATGCTCTAATGCAAGACGTTAGTATTAGTTGGCTTTAGCAAGAAGCAGCCAAATCAGTATCCAATAAATACAAGCGGGATGTTATGCAGGAACTACGTGACGCGGGAGTGATGTTACGCCTTATCTATGAGGCGATGAAAACAAAGGGAATTGATACCGATCTTGTTTTTAGTCGCTTGGGTGTGAGCGAAGAATACGTGTACACCGAGCAGCTTCGCACCCCTCACAGCGCACAACTGTTTTTCTGGCAGGTGGTTGAGGATGCGTCCGGCGACCCGGATGTTGGTTTGCATCTTGGGCAGGTTTTGCCTGTGTATAAAGGACAGGTTCTGGAGTACTTGTTTCTGAGTAGCCCAACCTTTGGCGAAGGATTAAGGCGGGCAAAAAATTACCAGCGGTTGCTTAGTGATGCTGCTAACACAGATTTTTATATTGATGGCGATAATGCCTGCATGGTGCTGGATACGGCCTCGGAAGAGGTTCGCCGCCTTCGCCATTTCAACGAATGTTTCGTGCAGGGCTTGATCACATTTTTCCGTTCTATCACCGATGACCAGTTTTACCCCTCACGAGTGGAATTTGAGCATGAGCGCGCTGAAGGGTATGAGCACGTTAGAGAGGTGCTTGGCTGTGAGGTCGTATTCGGCGCTGAGGAAAACAGGCTTTACTTTCCCGCTAGCCTGCTTGCTCATGCGTCGCCCCACGCTGAGCCGGAACTTTTGGATTTGCATGAGCGTTTCGCCAGCGAGCAGGTTGCCCGCCTCGAGAAAAAAGATATTGTGGGGCTGGTTGAACGTGTGGTTGCCGAGTTGCTGGATAGCGGCGAAGTAACACTGGATGCGGTGGCAACACGCCTGGGGATTAAGCCTCGCACGCTGCGCACCCGGCTTACAGAGGCAGAGACCAGCTTTAACCAGGTGCTCGCCGATTTCCGTTACCGCCTGGCCAGGCAACTGCTGGCTACAACGGATGAGTCTATTGATGAGATTGTATACCTGACGGGCTTTTCGGAGCCCAGCACCTTCTATCGTGCGTTTAAGCGCTGGTCTGGCATGACCCCTATCGAGTATCGCAAAACAGCGCAAGGTAAAGCGGCCATGGTCGATGCCATGTAAAACGCTGGTTTTCTGAAATATTTCAGGAAAGGCGTTGACATAGGCAGGCACCTCTTTATAATGCGCTCTCGTTGTCACCGAGTAATCAAAACGTTGATTGCGTTGCCTTTAAAAGCAATCGGTTACAACTAGCGCGGAGCGGTAGTTCAGTTGGTTAGAATACCGGCCTGTCACGCCGGGGGTCGCGGGTTCGAGTCCCGTCCGCTCCGCCAACTATCCCCCTTTTTTGTTTTGATCCCTGTATTTTTTAATCGTTTCTTTCGAATCTGACTGCGCTATGCCAGTGTCATTCAGCATTGACTCTGAACTGCTTTCTGTGTTCCCCCGGGCTTAATGCAAACCAGCGTTTATAGGCTTTATGCAGTGCTGCGGGGTTAGAAAAGCCAAGCAGCCAGGCAATTTCGGATAACGATACCTCGGTCTCCCGGATATAGTCCCGCGCCAGCTGTTTTCTTGTGTTATCCATCAGTTCCCGAAACCCGGTCTCTTCAGCGGCTAGCTGACGCTGCAGCGTCCATGGCGTAACGCCCAGTTTCGAGGCGATGGTTTCAAGGCTTGGGGTTTCCCCTTTGAATAATGGTGTGAGTAGGCTTCGTACTCTGTCGCCGGTTGTTAAGCCCCGCTGAATGTCCTGCATTTCCTTGTCGCATAGCTGCAACAGCTTCTCGTGCATGGCCGGCTGTGCCTGAGAGGTTTCCTGGCTCCAGATGTCCTGTTTTACGGTAATGCTATTGTCAGGCGCGCCAAATTGAACCGGGCAGCGAAACCAGGCCTCGAACAGCTCGTCCTGCCCGATGGAAGCGTATTCCATAGTTACCCGTTCAAGTACGTCCCAGCGGCCCGTGGTTGTGCGTAGAAATTGTGTCCAGGCGCCCAGCACCGAATCCACAACAAAATAATTAAAGGCATTGTAGGGGCGAATGGAATAGAAGGTCAGCCGTCGTGTTTCAGGCGCTGCTATTGGTATTCCCCGGCTATTACGACTGGTTAACCGCGCATAGCGGATGAGCGTTTGTATGGCACTGCCGGCGGTGCCGGCAGATTCACCGGCAAGGCCTGCAATACCCGCATCAACAGGTCGGGACAATGCACCCATGCGCAATCCGAGGGCGGGGTTGCCGCACGCCTCTATAGCTGCATGGCCCAACCTCATAAAGCGCGGAATGCTGATGCGTGCTGCATGGGAGGTGAGGGTTTGCTCGCTGAGTTGAAAACGTTGCATCAGATCCCGGGTGTTTACTCCCTCGGCCTGGGCCGCACGCAGGAGTACGTTCACGTAAAGAACGCTGATGTCGCCAAGCGGGTTACGGTTTAAGTGATTTTGATAATTAAGTGGGCGCATAGGGTTGTTGAATGGGTTGTGTGATCTAAAGATAATATAATGTTATTCACGGATATTGTTGAAGGCAAGCGGCATTGGTAATTTACGCCCTAATAATAAATGTTGATGAAAACGAGCGGGGCAATAGAGGCTTCGCCAACGATTATTTTGAGGAGACCAGTAATGACGACTAATGCCACCCCGGGCCTTGCCAAATATCCAAACATGCTTGAGCCACTAGACCTGGGCTTTACTCGCCTGCGCAATCGCACGCTTATGGGCTCTATGCATACGGGCCTTGAAGAGGCAAAAAATGGCTTTGACCGTTTAGGCGAGTTCTACGCCGAGCGTGCCCGTGGTGGTGTCGGGCTCATCGTTACAGGTGGTATTGCACCGAATGCTGAGGGCGCCGTATTTCAGGGCGCGGCCAAAATGACCAACCACGATGAAGTTGAGCAGCACAAGGTGATCACCAGCGCGGTGCACAAAGCCGACGGCAAGATCTGTATGCAGATTCTTCACGCGGGCCGCTATGCATTTTCGCCTGCCTTGGTTGGGCCCTCTGCCGTTCAGGCACCGATTAATCCGTTCAAGCCCAAAGAATTGGATGAAGAGGGTATTGAAAAGCAGATAGAAGACTATGCCGTGTGTTCTGAGTTGGCACAAAAAGCCGGCTACGATGGCGTAGAGATTATGGGGTCTGAAGGCTACTTCATTAACCAGTTTATTGTATCCCATGCCAACCACCGTACTGACCAGTGGGGTGGTAGCTATGAGAACCGTATTCGCCTGCCCATTGAAATTGTTCGCCGTGTGCGGGAGCGTGTGGGCGAAAAGTTTATTCTGATTTATCGCCTTTCCATGCTGGATCTCATCGAAAACGGCAGTACCTGGGAAGAAGTCGTGCAACTGGCCAAGGAAATTGAAAAGGCCGGGGCAACTATCATAAACACTGGTATTGGCTGGCACGAAGCGCGCGTGCCTACCATTGCTACCTCTGTACCCCGTGGTGCCTTTACCAAGGTTACCAAGCGCCTGAAAGACGAGGTTAGTATTCCGCTGATCACCACCAACCGAATCAATATGCCAGACGTTGCCGAGAAAATTCTGGCCGAAGGTGATGCGGATATGGTGTCCATGGCGCGTCCGTTTCTGGCAGACGCCGATCTTGTGCAAAAGGCTGCGGAAGACCGTTCCAATGAAATTAACACCTGCATTGGTTGCAACCAGGCGTGCCTGGACCATACCTTCAGCGGCAAGCTGACCTCTTGCCTGGTTAACCCCCGCGCCTGTAATGAAACCGAGCTTACCTATGTGAAAACGGCTGCACCAAAATCCATTGCGGTGGTGGGTGCGGGCCCTGCGGGACTGGCATTTGCTTCAGTAGCGGCGGAGCGTGGTCACAAGGTGACTCTGTTTGATGATAGCAAAGAGATTGGCGGGCAGTTCAACGTTGCCAAGCGTATACCCGGTAAAGAAGAGTTTTACGAAACTCTTCGCTACTACCGTGTGATGCTGGATAAGCACGGCGTGGATGTTCGGCTTGAAACTCGCGTAACGGTCGACGATTTGAAGGCAGGAAACTTCGATGACGTTATTCTGGCAACGGGTGTAGAGCCGCGCACGCCAGAAATTGAGGGTATCGATCATCCGAAGGTAATCGGTTATCTGGATGCCTTGCTGGAGCGCAAACCTGTAGGTCAGAAAGTGGCTGTGATTGGTGCCGGTGGTATCGGGTTCGACGTGTCGGAATTCATTGTTCATAAAGGGGCGTCCCCCGCACTGGATTCGGATCACTTTATGCGAGAGTGGGGGGTAGATCTGACCGTAGAGCACCGCGGTGGCATCAAAGGCATGACGCCAGATGTACCAGAGCCTGCCCGTGATGTGTTCTTGCTGCAGCGTAAAGCCACAAAGGTTGGCAAAAACCTCGGCAAAACCACTGGCTGGATTCACCGAACGTCATTGAAAAACCGAAAGGTGCAGATGGTTCCCGGTGTGACTTATCGCAAAATTGATGATGAGGGTCTGCACATTACCGTAACGCCCAAGGGGGCGGAGCAGGGCGAAGATCAGATTTTGCCGGTAGATACTATTATCCTGTGTGCAGGCCAGGAGCCGTTGCGAGAGCTTCAGATGGGGCTTGAAGCGGCTGGCCTGCCGGTTCACCTGATTGGTGGCTCCGATGTTGCGGCAGAACTGGATGCCAAGCGCGCTATTGATCAGGGGTGTCGCTTAGCGGCTGGCATGTAATAAAAGCACTCTGATCACAAAACGTTGCAGTTTTTCTCTGTGCACCGGAAACTCTCTGGATAGACTGTAAGCTTACGTCTGCCAGAGAGTTTTTTATTTTAGGGAGTCTGCAATGGTGTCTGCCGGCCAGACAACGGCCGATTATTCGGCTGTGTTATTTATAGAGGGCAACCAAGTGGCCCGCGAGATGCGCGCCAGCGAGTTTGGAGCCTTTCTCGATGGCTATGTCGGGTTGTCAGACCTTGCTGAAACTGATGTAAAAGCCGTTCTGGTGGATCTCAGTGGCGACCTTCTTGTGCGTGCGCTTGTTTTTTTTCGCATCTGGTTTGATGAGGAGGGCAGGGCCGACAGTAGCTGGAGTGTGCCGGTTGAAGAGCTGGCCAGCCTGGGCGCCAAGGGGCCGGATATGGGTGGCGGCGCTATTCGTCTTGTTTGCCGCAGCCAATGCCCAACACCGCAATATGCCTCTGAGTTGTGGGACCCGGATATGAGCCCGGGCAACAACCACTTTCAGATTATCCGTAAAGCCATTAACGCCAACTCTCTTAAATTTCGTCGTGTTCAGCCCGCAGAAGAGGAGAATATTCCTGTGCTTCGTGCCGGGACAGACGAGCCTGTCGCCGCGGAAGAAGCCCGTGTTGGCGCTAACCGTGCTCGGGTGGCTCAACTGATCCGCGAGCAGCGTTTGCGTATTAAGACCCTGCAGAGCGTTCACCGGGATATGCTTTCAGAAATGCAGCGGGAGCACCGGTTTGAGATTAAAGCCCTGCACAACAAAGCGGCTGATCTCGAACAAAAATATGAGCGTCAGCGTATTAATAACGAACAACTAAAGGAACGCTTGTCGGAACGTAACCAGCAGTACCTCGCCATGCAGGAACAAGTTGCTGCCGGTGGAATTGAAAAGGGCCGTGACGACGCAAATGTGAACGCGGAATTGGTATTGCTCAGGGAGCAGCTAGAGCGTAAACAGCGTGAATTAAAGCACAGAGACGAAAAGGTTGCTGTCCTGGAACGCGAAGCGCACGAGCTTAGGCACAGAGAACCTCTGGAGAACACAGTGATGGGCCACTTGAAAGCCCAGTCTGTTTTTTTGGTCGGTTATCATCCGGGTATTGGCCATCTGACCCTGCCATATGACGAAATTGAAACCTATTTCTGCAATCCTACGGCCTTCGCAGCACAGCGATGCGATATGAATGAGCCGGCCTACCTGCAATGGCTCGAGCATTACGAGAGCCCTGTATGCCAGCATGACCTGCAGAATGGAGACGTGTGCAGGGAACCGCTGCTGCGGGTTAGCCAGCCGGGGGAGTTTCGATCGGGTCTTACTGATCGCTGCGATCAGCACCAGCGGTAAAATGAGAGTGGAACGGGTTGTGCAATCAGTGCCCGATGGAACCAGTGCCCGATGGAACTTTTTTCAGTATCCGGGTGACTTTCGTTAGACTGTAGGCCAGATTGATACGGGCGAGAGGTAGTTTGTCTGCTCTCGCTGTGTTCCGACACCACAGGAAGCTCCATGGAACAATTCAGAAACATAGGCGTTATTGGCCGAATGGGCAGCGTTAAAGTGGTTGAATCACTGCGCCAGCTCAAACAGTACCTGGTCGCCAAACATTATCACGTGGTACTGGAAGAAGAGACGGCCAGCATGCTGCCGGGCCATGGCTTGCAGGTTGCCAGCAAGAAACTCCTCGGCGAAATCTGCGACCTGGTCATCGTGGTTGGTGGTGACGGTAGCCTTTTGGGCGCGGCACGGGAGCTGGCAAAGTCCAAAATTCCGTTGCTTGGTGTAAACCGCGGGCGGTTGGGGTTTTTAACGGATATTTCGCCTTCCGATTTGGAAGAGCGCCTGGGTAAGGTGCTGGAAGGTGAGTATATTGAGGAAACACGGTTTTTGCTTGATGGCAATGTGGAGCGGAATGGTCAGCCGCTGGGGTTTGGTACGGCTCTGAACGATGTGGTGCTGCACCCGGGTAAGTCTACCCGCATGATCGGCTTTGATCTGTATGTTGATGGCCACTTTGTATATAGCCAACGCTCGGACGGCTTGATTGTGTCTACCCCTACGGGTTCTACTGCTTACTCGCTTTCAGCAGGTGGGCCAATTATGCACCCGAAACTGGATGCCGTTGTGCTGGTGCCTATGTTTCCGCACATGCTTAGTAGCCGCCCGATAGTGGTGGATGGAAAGAGTGAGATTAAGCTGGTTATTGGCGAGACCAACGAAACCTACCCACAGATCAGCTTTGATGGGCAAATGAATATTGCCTGTGCGCCGGGCGATATCATCCGCATTGCCAAAAAGCCCTTCAAGATCCGGCTGATTCACCCTACAGACCATAATTTCTATGCAACCTGCCGTGACAAACTGGGCTGGGCAAGCGAAATAGCAGCGAGTTGATCATGGCCGAAAAAACATCTACTGCAAGTCGTGGTTACGACCTTATCGGTGACATACACGGTTGCGCGAACACGCTGGCACGGCTGCTGGAGCAAATGGGCTACAGCAAAGTTAACGGCGTGTACCAGCACCGCAGCCGGCAGGCTATATTTATTGGCGATATCATTGATCGTGGCCCCAGAATCCGTGAAGCCCTTCACTTGGTGAGAAATATGGTTGAGCGGGGCTCTGCCCGCATTGTGATGGGTAATCACGAGTATAACGCCTTGGGCTATTGCACCCGGGCCAGGACAGGCAGCGGCAAAACCTGGCTGCGGGAACACAATTCGCGCCACGACAGGCTGATTCGGGAAACCCTTGATCAGTTTGAAGCCTACCCCCATGAATGGAATGATTTTCTTGAATGGTTCTACACCATTCCGCTGTTTATCGACGACGAAGACTTCCGTGCCGTGCATGCATGTTGGGACAGTGAACTGATTGAAAAATTCAAACAGGTACAGGGCGGCGCCTGCATTGATGAGGATTTTCTCCATGCTTCTGCGGCCGTCGACTCGTTTGCCGGGCAGGTAATGGATACATTGTTGCGGGGCACAGATTTGCGCCTGCCTCAGGGTATGGCCATAACGGGACGGGACGGATACGTGCGGCAGTTCTTCCGCACCAAGTTCTGGGCGGATAACCCACAAACTTACGCCGATGTAGTGTTCCAGCCAGACCCCTTGCCACCCGAGGTTGCGGGCCGGGTTCTGACGCAGGCCGAGCGCGAGCAGTTGATCAGCTATCCGCTGGATGCGCCTCCGGTGTTTGTGGGGCATTACTGGATGGAAAGCGAACCAGCTCCACTGAAGCCCAATGTGGCTTGCATTGATTACAGTGCGGTGAAATATGGCAGGCTGGTGGCATACCGGATGGACGGTGAGAAGGCACTTTCCCGGGATAAATTTGTCTGGGTTAGTGTGGCACGGGATCATTACGACTCTCCCGATTATCCCATCAGCGAAGACAGTGTTGCCCGCTAAAGCGCGCAACCTTCAGCCTAAAGACTCTGTGAGGACTGTTAGATTGTGTATCGAGTAAAACAGGTGGATACCAGTATAAATCTTGGCGGATTTAGCCAATGGTTGAAAGGTCGGGGTGTGCCTCACAGAATCAGTGAGGAAGGCGATTCCCAGGTGTTGTGGCTGGAAAACCCGGAGCACGCTGAGCCGGTTATAGAGGCACTGGAACGGTTTCTGGCGGAACCCGATATTCGGCAGGCGGTAGATCAGCAGAATCGGTCGCCGGTGTTTGCGAGCGGGCGTTGGCAGCCGTCTCCACGCCATGCTCCACTGGTGCTGGGCATCATCATTGTGGGTGTTTTGATGGCCTGGTTTACCAGCCTTGGGAGCAATCAGCTTACGGCCAGCCTGCTTATTGTAGACCCCAGGGCATACGACTGGGGCAGCATGGCTGAGCGCCTTGATGCGCTTTCTGCCACGCTTGCCAGCGGCCAGGTTTGGCGCTTGTTCACTCCGGATTTTTTACACTTTAGCTGGACTCACATTATCTTTAACGCTGTGATGTTGTGGTTTTTGGGGAGTCAGATTGAGTGGTTTGATGGCCGGGGCAGGCTTGTCCTGCTCTTCATCATAACCAGTCTTCTCTCTAATGGTCTGCAATATGTGGTTTCCGGGCCCTTTTTTGGCGGCCTTTCCGGGGTTGTTTATGGCATTCTCGGCTACTGCTGGCTGAGTCAGCGAACACGCCCACGGTTTCAGTTTCCACCAGCGTTGGTAACCTTTGCTGTGGTGTGGATGGTGATTGGGTTTACACCGTTACCAGAACTGCTGGGCATGGGGCGTATGGCAAACGAAGCGCACCTGGGCGGTTTTGTTGCAGGCATAGCGTTAGCAGCCATTCTGCCAATCCGTAAAAAGCAGCAGGCATAAAAAAACCCCACCAGAAGGTGGGGTATAAAAGAAGCAGAATATGCTCCTGATGAGAGAGACCAAATGAAACGACCGTCGTCATTTGGTAGAGCAATGATAATCATTATCGTTTATGCCTGTCAAACGATTCTGCAATTTTTATGAAGGTTTTTTTCAGGAGAACAGGATGACCTACGAAGAGCTTATTGCGCGGCTTGATCCCAATGTTTACCAAAGCCTGCGCCAGGCAATCGAACTGGGGAAATGGCCAGATGGCAGAAAGCTTACGCCGCAACAGCGCGAAATCAGCCTGGAAGCCGTTATTTATTATGAAAGCCGGCACAACATTCCAGAGCAGGAGCGGGTGGGTTATCTTGATCGGGGCAGCAAAGCGGGCACCGAGTGTGATCCGACTGTGCGCGGCAACCGGTCGGGCGATAATGGTGCTGATCCGAAACAATTTGTAGAGGTTAAATCTTGAGCGACCTTACAGATATAACCGGCCGGCTGAGAAAAATGCCGGCAGATGCAGGCAACCCGGTGTCTTATGAGTTGGCGGTAGGCGATGCCCGCGTACCGCTGAACGAGTTAATTGGCAAACCTCTGCGCTTCGAGTTTGACGGTGTGATTCGCTGCATTCACTGCGACCGGAAAACCAAAAAGAGCTTTAGCCAGGGGTTCTGTTACCCCTGTTTTCGTAAGCTGGCGGCGTGTGATAGTTGCATTATGAGTCCTGAAAAATGCCACTACCATCTGGGCACTTGCCGTGAACCCGAGTGGGGCGAGACTCACTGCATGATTGAACATGTGGTTTACCTGGCCAACTCTTCTGGCCTTAAGGTTGGCATTACTCGGGGCTCTCAAGTACCCACACGCTGGATCGACCAGGGTGCGGTTGATGCCATTCCCATGTTCAGAGTGGCAACCCGTTATCTTTCAGGCCTGGTTGAAGTCGCCTGCAAAACGCACGTTGCTGATCGTACAAACTGGCGCGCGATGCTCAAAGGCGATGTTCCTGAGCTGGATTTAGCACAGGAGCGCCAGAGGATACTGGCACTGATTGCCGACGATATAGCGATACTGAAAGAAGAACATGGCCAGGATGCTATCCGTGAAGTGGGCGAGCATGGGCTTGGCCTGAGCTATCCCGTGAATACCTGGCCAGAAAAGATCAAAACCCATAACCTGGATAAAACGCCCGAGGTTGAGGGCATTCTTGAAGGTATCAAAGGCCAGTACCTGATACTCGATACCGGCGTAATCAATATTCGCAAATTTACCGGTTATGAAGTTCGTTTTAGGGTAATGGATGCCTAAGGCGTTCTTTACCCGCCCGTTCTGAAAATGTCTGCCTGGCCCGTTTCGGTCAGTTGCAGGTTGAAACATCTGGAGACAACTAATGCGCACCAATCAGCCAACAACTATTCACCTAAGCGAATACAAAGTGCCTGCATATCTGGTGGACGCTGTCGATCTTTGCTTTGAGCTCTTTGATGATGGCGCAAGGGTGCACAGCACACTGTCGGTACGCCACAACCCGGAGTCCACCGAAGAATCTGCGCCGCTGGCTCTCGATGGCGACAGCCTAAAACTAGAAAGTGTTGCACTGAATGGCAAAGAGCTTGCAGCGGGCGATTATGAAGAGACCGATGAACAATTGGTTATTGCCAAAGTGCCTGTTCAGTTTGAATTAAAAGTTGTGACCTGGATTGAGCCTCAGAACAACACTCGCCTTGAGGGGCTATATAAATCGTCGGGAATGTTCTGTACCCAGTGTGAAGCAGAAGGATTCCGTTGCATTACCTATTTCCCGGACCGGCCAGATGTGATGGCTCGTTATCGTACTCGTATTGAGGCAGATAAAAACACCTGCCCGGTGTTGTTGTCCAATGGTAACGATGTCGAAAAAGGCGACTTGGATAATGGCCGCCATTTTGTTACTTGGGAAGACCCATTTCCCAAGCCAAGCTATCTTTTTGCTTTGGTTGCAGGTGATTTAGTCGAAAAACAGGATACGTTCACAACCTGTTCTGGCCGGGACATCGACTTGCGTATTTACGTTGAGGCGCGCAATGCGGCCAAAACCCGGCATGCCCTGGACTCTCTCAAGCGCGCGATGCGCTGGGATGAAGAAACCTACGGCCGCGAGTACGATCTCGATATCTTCATGATTGTAGCTGTAGACGACTTCAATATGGGAGCCATGGAGAACAAAGGCCTGAATATCTTCAACTCGTCCTGCGTATTGGCCAGCCAGGAAACCGCGACGGATCTCGCATTTCAGCGAATTGAATCCATTGTTGCCCACGAGTACTTTCATAACTGGTCGGGCAACCGGGTAACCTGCCGGGACTGGTTTCAGCTGAGCTTGAAAGAGGGGTTCACAGTATTCCGTGATGCCACTTTCTCGGCCGATATGGGCTCATCCACGGTAAAGCGCATAGAAGACGTCACTCTGCTCAGAACCGCGCAGTTTGCTGAAGATGCCGGCCCTATGGCGCATCCGGTACGCCCGGCGTCTTACATGGAAATCAGTAATTTCTACACCCTGACCATTTATGAAAAGGGTGAGGAAGTCGTCCGTATGATTCACACATTGCTGGGTCCGGAACTGTTCCGCAAAGGCAGTGATTTGTACTTTGAGCGTCATGATGGCCAGGCTGTTACCACTGATGATTTTGTAAGAGCAATGGAAGACGCCTCTGGCCGCGACCTCAGCCAGTTCCGGTTGTGGTATGAGCAAGCCGGTACGCCTGAGCTCACGGTGTCGGATAACTATGACGACGAACAGGGGGTCTATCGTCTGACTGTGCAACAGTCTGTTCCTGATACCCCTGGCCAAACCGATAAAAAGCCACAACATATACCATTTGCACTGGGGTTGCTGGGTGCAGATGGAGAAACCTTACCGCTCACTCTTGAAAACGATCAGAATGCTGCCAGCGCGCCGGTTGAACGTGTGCTTGAGCTGACCGAGGCGAGTCATACTTTTGAGTTTCATGGTCTCTCGCAGAAACCGGTACCCTCATTACTGCGCAGTTTTTCTGCGCCGGTCCGGGTGGTGTACCCCTGGAGTCGCGAACAGTTGTTGTTTTTGATGAGCCATGATTCAGATGGCTTCAACCGCTGGGATGCAGGTCAGCGACTTGCCATTGATGTGATTCAGTCATTGGTCGCGTCCACCGAAACTGTGGAGGTTGAACCGCGCCTGGTGGAAGCATATCGGAGCCTGCTGGGTGACGCGACACTGGACCAGGCGCTGGTAGCCAAAATGATGCAGTTACCCTCAGAAGCCTATCTGGTGGAGCTTGCAAATAGCCCGGATGTTGCCGCCATTCATCGCACGCGTGAACGGGTGGCGACATACCTGGCAACCGCCCTGCGAGACGAGTTAATTGAGTGTTATCACCGCAATACCGGCACTGACGTCTACGAAATTACACCGGAGTCCGTAGCCCGCCGAAGCTTGAGGAATACTGCTTTGGCCTGGCTATTGATGATCAATGATGAAACCGGTCGTGATCTGGCCCTTGCCCAGCTCAGTGCCGCCGATAACATGACAGACCGCATGGGTGCGCTGCGCGCCCTGGTGAACTCGGATTATGCGTCAGAGCGAACCCAGGTTCTGACAGATTTCTATGAGCGTTTTCAGGAGGATCCGCAGGTAGTTGAACAGTGGTTCTCGGTGCAGGCATCCAGTGACCGTGCCGGCCAGCTTCCGCAGATTCACGCGCTGTTGGAGCACCCGGCTTTTGATTGGAAAAACCCGAACAAGATTCGCTCGGTCGTTGCTGTGTTCGCCGGCCAGAACCTGGCGGCTTTTCACAATCCGGATGGCTCAGGCTATGAATTTCTGGCCGACCAGGTGTGTCGGCTGGACGACAGCAACCCGCAGATTGCGGCTCGCTTGGTGACACCGCTGACGCGCTGGAAGAAATTCGCCCCGGCATACAGCGCCCTGATGCGTTCGGCCCTGGAACGAGTGCGGGACAAGTCTGAATTGTCGGCTGATTTATACGAGGTGGTGCACAAGAGCCTGGAGAGCTGAGAACGGGTAATTCAGATCCGGCTGTGATTGCAGACCCTTGATTACAGCCGGATACAAAATCGCACTTTCGGTCGATAGACAACCTTGACAGATCGGTTAATCTGTCGGAAAGCCTGTCTTTCCATCAGGTAACAATAAAAGCCTATTTATGGGCTTCCAGTCGAATTCAGGGTTATATAATGAATTATAAAAAGAGTGCGATACTCGGGGGCTTGCTTGCCCTCTCGATAGCATCCTTTTCGTCTTGGGCCGGAGTTTCTCCAAACGAAGCTTCACGTCTTGGCAAGGATCTCACGCCGTTCGGTTCAGTTAAGGCCGGAAATAAAGCCGGCACTATTCCGGACTGGACTGGTGGGCTAACCGAGCCTCCTGCGGGCTATAAAGAGGCTGGTCAGCATCATATCAATCCATTCCCGGCTGACGAAGTGCTGTTTACCATTAATTCGGCTAACAAAGATCAGTATGCAGAACATCTTTCTGATGGTGTTCTTGCAATGCTTGAAACCTACCCTACCAGTTTCCGTGTGCCGGTATATAAATCTCGCCGTACTCACGCGGTGCCCGACTGGGTTGCTCAGAATATCAAGGAAAACGCGGTAGACGCAGAAATTGTCGGCAAAGGTGAAGGCCTGAAAGGTGCTTTCGGTGGCTATCCTTTTCCGATTCTTTACGGAGATAATGAACAAAAAGCCTGGCAGGTAATCTGGAACCATCTAACGCGCTGGCGCGGCGTCTCCGGTACCCGCCGTTCCAGTGAAGTGGCGGTTCAAAGTGATGGTGACTATTCGCTGGTTACCTCCCAACAGGAAGTCTTTTTTAACTTTTACAACCCCGAGGGGGGAGAGGACGAATTAGATAACATCATTTTCTATTACCTCTCGTTTACCCAGTCCCCACCACGTCTTGCTGGTGGCGCTATTCTGATTCATGAAACCCTGAACCAGATCGTTAATCCGAGAAATGGCTGGGGCTACAATGCCGGACAACGGCGTGTTCGCCGCGCGCCAAACCTTGGTTATGATTCACCGATTGCTGCGGCAGAAAATCTCCGCACAGCGGATGACACAGATATTTTCAACGGCGCACTGGATCGTTACAACTGGAATTATGAAGGGTTGAAGGAAATCTACATTCCTTACAACAACTACCGTATCGGTGAAAAAGGCACGCCTTATTCTGAAATACTCGGTATTTCTCACCTGAACCCGGATTTGACCCGTTGGGAGCTGCATCGTGTTCACGTGGTCGAGGCAACCCTGAAAGACGGTGAGCGCCACATATACAAAAAGCGTCGCTTCTATGTAGATGCCGATAGCTGGAATACAGTTTTACTGGATCAGTATGACGGCCGTGGTGAGCTATGGCGTGTGACCATGGGCATCGCAAAAAATTATTATGAGCTTCCCGGTGTTTGGACGGTTCTTGACGTTTATCATGATTTGCAGGCTCGCCGTTATCATGTTCTTGGCCTGGATACTGAGGAGCCTAACACCCGCGTCTTCACAGAAGATGTGCCAAACAAACGTTATTTTTCTCCGGCTTCCTTGCGCCGCAGGAGTGTCCGTTAAAGCGGGCACCTGTCAGCGGCTGTCGCACAGCATGGCCCAGCCACTGAAATCGATATCAACACGTATCGGCATCAATGGGTGCCGCTGTGTTTCCCGTTATTACCGGCACAGCCGGTTCAAGATATACAGTTAAAACAACACAATAGGCGATCTGAATGGCTAGAAGGTTGACGTGCAAGACTCTGGGGGCAGCCTGCCTCGGGCTTTCCATGGCTTGGTTCGCGCCAGCGGCATGGGCGCTTGCAGACATCATAGAAACCCCGGCTCGGCAAACCGACCTGGCCCCCGATAACCTCCTTAACGACGCAGTGCTTGCAGGTGAACGTGTGGTGGCTGTCGGGGAGCGGGGGCACATAATTTATTCCGACGATGAAGGGCAAACCTGGACCCAGAGCGAGGTTCCTGTCTCGGTGACGTTAACAGCCGTAGATTTCGGTTCGGACACTCACGGTTGGGCTGTTGGGCACAGCGGAGTTGTCCTTCACACCGAGGATGCGGGCGAGAGCTGGAGCCTGCAGCTCACAGGCATTGGTGCAAGCAAGTTGGCTATCGCCAGTAAGGAAGATCAGATTGCGGCGATGGAAGAACAGATTGAAGAGGCGCCAGAATCAGAGAAAGGTGACCTGGAATGGGCGCTGGATGATCTGGTTTTTACTCTGGAAAACATGCAGGCAGACCTGGATATCGGCCCGGTAAACCCATTATTAGGTGTTTGGTTCGAGAATGAGAGCCACGGTTTTGTGGTGGGTGCTTACGGCATGGCGCTGCGTACAAAAGATGGAGGTAAAACCTGGAAAGACTGGGCACCGAAGATCGAGAACGCCCAAAGTTTCCACTTAAACAGTATTGCCCGCATCACCGGTGGCGCACTGGTTATTGTAGGCGAGGCAGGGCAAATCCACGTGTCTGTGAATGGCGGGGACACATGGAAGCGGCGCGAAAGCCCTTACCCGGGGTCTCTGTTCGGGGTGATTGGTACGGGCCAGGTTAATGAAATTCTGGCCTTCGGGTTGCGTGGCAATATGCTGTTCTCGACCGATTTGGGAAAGAGCTGGCGCACGGTTCCCAATAGCGCCGGTGCAACGCTTAATGACGGAGCGGTGGCTGATGATGGCCGAATAACGCTGGTGGGTAACGGTGGCGCAGTGCTTATGAGCGGCAATGGTGCAGATTCATTTCGTGAGCACTTCCGAAGTGACCGGGCTGGCATCATGAGCGTGGTACCTATCTCAGATACTCATCTTCTTATCGTTGGTGAAAGCGGCGCCAAAATTACAGACGCGCGCGGAAAAAACCTTCAATAATGCCCTGATGTGGCAACAACTGAAAAATAATAGAGGGGCTTTTGAATGTCCAACCCGAACCACAATAAGGGTGAGCACTACCTGACGACACCCAAGGCGGAGCCGTTTCTGGAACGCCTGATTTTTAACAACAGAGCGCTGATCCTTATCGCTTTTTTGTTGTTAACGGTGTTTTTGGGCTACAACGCTATCAAAATCCAGCCGGATGCCAGCTTTGAGCGCATGATTCCGCTTGAGCATCCTTATGTTGTGAACATGCTGGACCACCGGAACGATTTAGAAAATCTCGGCAACTTTGTGCGTATTGCCGTGGAAGCCAAAAGCGGTGACATCTTTACTGCAGAGTACATGGAAACTCTAAAGCAGATTACTGATGAAGCCTTTTACCTGGATGGGGTGGATCGCTCGGGCCTGAAAACCTTGTGGACATCAAACGTTCGGTGGGTGGAAGTAACCGAGCAGGGTTTTCAGGGTGGCACAGTCATTCCCGATGGGTATGATGGCTCGCCGGAAAGCCTGGAGCAACTGCGCCAGAATATTCTTCGCTCTAACGAAGTAGGGCGACTGGTTTCGGACAACTTCAAGTCCACCATTGTGTACGCTCCGCTGTACGAAAAGAACCCGGAAACCGGTGAACCACTGGATTATGCGGCGTTCTCTCGCCAGCTCGAAGAAAAAATTCGGGATAAGTACGAAGGGAAAAACCCCAACATTGACATCCACATTGTGGGTTTTGCTAAAAAAGTGGGTGACCTGATAGAGGGTATTGGGTCGATTGCCTGGTTCGCCGGCATCACGATTTTACTTACAATGCTGTTGCTGTTTTGGTATTCGCGCTGCATCACCGGCACGCTGGTACCGGTTTTCACATCTATTGTCGCAGTGTTCCTGCAGCTAGGTGCCCTGAGACTTCTGGGCTACGGCCTGGATCCTTACTCGGTTCTTGTGCCGTTTCTGGTATTTGCCATTGGCATTAGCCATGGTGTTCAGATTGTTAATGCTATGGCCGTTGAAGCTGGCAAAGGTTTTGATGCGGTAACCGCGGCTCGTCTGGCATTTCGCGCACTCTATATACCGGGCATGCTGGCGTTAATATCCGATGCCTTCGGCTTTCTTACGTTGTTCTTTATCGAGATCGACGTTATTCGCGACCTGGCTATAGCGGCTGGTCTGGGCGTTGCTTTCGTTATTATCACCAACCTGGTTCTGCATGTGCTGATCATGTCTTACCTTGGTATTTCCAAAGGTGGTGTTCGTCACGTACAGAACCAGGGCGAAAAGCAGGATCGAAAATGGCGGTTGATGTCATATTTCGCCCACCCGGGTATTGCCCCGATTTCATTGCTTATTGCCGTGATTGGTCTGGGTCTTGGTCTTTACTATAAGCAGGATCTGAAGGTAGGGGATCTTGATCAGGGAGCGCCTGAGCTTCGTGCTGACTCCCGCTACAACCTGGATAACGCGTATATTATCGATAACTACTCCACCAGTGCCGATGTGTTGGTTGTGATGGTTGAAACGCCTGTAGAGCAATGTACCCAGTACAGTGTTTTACGGGCTATGGATTCATTGCAGTGGGAGTTGCAAAACACCCCGGGCGTTCAGTCTTCTGCTTCGCTTGCCGATGTTTCCAAAATCGTGACCAAGGCGCTGAACGAGGGTAACTGGAAGTGGTACGAGATTTCCCGTAACCAGACCATTATCAATGCCTCCATTCGTGAGGCTCCTTCCGGCCTGATTAACACCAATTGCAGCCTGACCCCCGTTTTAGTGTTTCTGGAAGATCATAAAGCGGAAACACTGGAAACTGTGGTTGATCGGGTTGAAGAGTTTGCCAAGGCCAACAGCAACGAAGAACACACGTTCTTGCTGGCGGCAGGCAATGCCGGTGTAGAGGCGGCTACCAACGAAGTAATCGCTAATGCCAAAGATATGATGCTTATCCTGGTTTACAGCGTGGTAAGCCTTCTGTGCTTCGCAACGTTCCGCTCCATTAGGGCTGTGCTGTGTATTGTGGTGCCGTTGGGCCTAACCTCTATTCTGTGCGAGGCGATCATGGCGGTATCGGGTATTGGCATCAAGGTGGCCACTTTGCCGGTAATTGCGCTGGGTGTGGGTATCGGTGTCGATTACGGTATCTATATCTACAGCAAGCTGGAGCATTACCTGTTAGAAGGGAAAACACTTCAGGACGCCTATTTTGAGACACTGCGCTCTACCGGTAAGGCCGTTATGTTTACCGGTGTTACGCTTGGGCTTGGCGTAGTTACGTGGATTTTCTCGCCAATCAAGTTTCAGGCCGATATGGGCTTCTTGTTGTTCTTCATGTTCCTGTGGAATATGATTGGCGCGATCTGGCTTTTGCCGGCGCTTGCCCGGTTCCTGCTGCGGCCTGATCAAATGGTTGCCAAGGCCCGCGCCGCGAAATAGAACTTTCAGCTGAAATAAAAAGCCCGCACTGCGGGCTTTTTGTTGCCCGCTCAACTGGTTAGCGTGCTAATCCGTCCTTTATTTATAGCGTGAAGCGGTCTATGTTCTGTAACGAGCGCGATGCTTGCTTGCGAGTTCTGGCGGGCAGTTGATGACAACGATCAAAATAAGGAAAAATCACATGACACTTAAACTTAAAGCTTCCGCATTCGCGGTAGCAGCAGCTTTTAGCCTGGGTGCGGCTTCAACGGCCGTTTCCGCGCAAGAGCAGCGTTTTGTAACCATCGGCACGGGTGGCGTAACCGGCGTTTATTATCCCGCTGGTGGCGCTATTTGCCGGTTGGTCAATATGGATCGGAAAGAACACGGAATTCGCTGCTCCGTTGAAAGCACCGGCGGTTCTGTTTATAACCTTAACGCCATTCGCCAAAACGAGTTGGACTTGGCTGTTGCACAATCAGACTGGCAGTACCATGCCTATAATGGCTCAAGCCAGTTCAAGGATGACGGCCCGAACAAAGACTTACGTGCCGTATTCTCGCTGCACCCCGAGCCGTTCACCGTTGTCGCAAGTAAAGGCTCCGGCATCAAGAATTTTAAAGACCTGGAGGGAAAGCGCGTTTCCGTCGGTAACCCAGGTTCTGGCCAGCGTGCAACAGCCGAAGTGTTGATGGAAGAAATGGGCTGGACTATGGATAAGTTTTCTCTGGCGGCCGAACTTAAAGCTGCGGAGCAATCCCAGGCCCTGTGCGATGGCAACATTGATGCTTTCTTCTACACCGTAGGCCATCCATCCGGCTCTATCAAAGAGGCAACCACCTCGTGTGACAGCGTGCTGGTTAACGTCGATAACAAGTCGTCGCAGAAGCTGATTGACGATAACTCGTACTACCGCAAGGCCGTTATCCCGGGTGGCATGTACCGTGGTTCTGATAACGACGTGACCACCTTTGGCGTGGCAGCGACGTTTGTATCATCTACTGACGTACCCAACGAAGTGGTCTATGAAGTAGTCAAGGCAGTGTTTGAAAACTTTGACAGCTTCAAGCGCCTGCACCCGGCCTTCGCTAACCTGAAGAAGGACGAAATGGTGTCTGATGCCCTGAGTGCGCCATTGCACCCCGGTGCAGCCAAGTACTACAAAGAAGTCGGGTTGATCGATTAATCCGGTTTCCCGGTATTAGTGCAGCTGTGGGCAAACTCTGCCCGCAGCTTTAATTTATAAACCGTTTTCCTCTGACAGGACTCTGCTATGGCCAATAGCGACCCGAGCACCGGGGATCGTATCGATAAGCAGAAGGTTGAGGAGTTTCTTCAGACCGAATCCGGTGGAAGGGCTGCAACCGGGCCAGCTGCGATCATTCTTTTTATTGTTCCTTTGTTCTGGTCTTTGTTCCAGCTCTGGATAGCGTCTCCATTACCGTACATTTTTGAATTTGGCGTGCTTAACTCGACAGAGTCGCGCTCGATTCACCTGGCTTTCGCCTCGTTTCTGGCGTTTGCAGCGTTCCCCATGATTCGGGGTAAGCACACCCATAGCGTACCCGTTTATGACTGGGTTTTGGCGTTGGCAGCCGCGTTTTCCGCATCTTATTTATACTTTTTTTATGATCAGTTAGCCACTCGCCCTGGCGCACCTAATACCCAGGACCTTATCGTTGCGCTGTTTGGGCTGGTGTTGCTTCTGGAAGCCACTCGCCGGGCGCTTGGGTTACCTCTTACGATTGTTGCGACCGTCTTCATTGTCTACTCGCTGGCTGGCCCTTATATGCCAGATGTCATTTCCCATAAAGGGGCGAGCCTGAATAAGCTGGCGTCGCACCAGTGGCTGGGCACCGAGGGTGTTTTTGGTGTCGCGTTGGGTGTTTCAACCAGTTTTGTTTTCCTGTTTGTGCTTTTTGGCGCATTGCTTGAGCGCGCCGGTGCTGGCAGCTACTTCATTAAGGTGGCGTACGCCATGCTTGGCCACATGCGTGGCGGCCCGGCCAAAGCGGCAGTGGTTGCCAGTGGTCTGAGTGGCGTTATTTCCGGCTCATCCATTGCCAACGTGGTGACCACGGGTACGTTTACTATTCCGTTGATGAAGCGGGTTGGCTTTCCGGCCACTAAAGCCGGTGCAGTGGAGGTTGCAGCCTCTACCAACGGCCAGCTAACGCCGCCCATTATGGGCGCTGCCGCGTTTTTGATGGTGGAATACGTAGGTATTTCCTATCTGGAGGTCATCAAACACGCCATTCTGCCGGCGATGATTTCCTATGTGGCGCTTATTTACATCGTGCATCTTGAAGCCTGCAAGATGAACATGAAGGGCGTTGAGCGGTTGAACAAACCTACCCTGGCTCAGCGCATGCTTGTGTGGGTGATGATGCTGCTGGGCTTAAGCCTGATTACCTTTGCGGTTTATTACGGTGTGGGTTGGACGAAAGAGATATTTGGCGATGCCGCCATGTGGGTGCTTGCGCCGTTGTTATTGGCAGCGTATGTCGGGCTTGTTGGTTATGGGTCGCGCTTCCCTGATTTAGAGGAAGAAGAGCCAGACTCAATCATTAACGAACTGCCGCCGGTTGGGCCAACCGTAAAAACCGGGCTCTACTTCCTGTTGCCGGTGGTTGTACTTGTCTGGTGCCTGACAGTGGAGCGTTTCTCGCCCCAGTTGTCGGCTTTCTGGGCCACAGTATTCATGGTGTTTATCATCATGACCCAACGACCTTTGAAGGCATTTTTCAAAAGCCGTGGAAGTTACCTGAATAATTTTAAGCAGGGCGGGGTAGATCTGACTTACTCATTGGTCACCGGTGCCCGCAACATGGTGGGCATTGGTGTGGCTACCGCCACTGCAGGCATAGTAGTGGGTACCGTTACCCTTACCGGTATCGGCCTGGTGATGACCCAGTTTGTGGAGTTCATTTCTGGCGGTAATTTGCTGCTAATGCTTGGCTTCACTGCCGTAATCAGCTTGATCCTGGGCATGGGGCTGCCTACAACGGCTAACTACATTGTGGTGTCTACCCTGATGGCGCCGGTTATAGTCAGTTTAGGGGCAGAAAATGGCTTGCTGGTGCCATTAATTGCGGTGCACCTGTTCGTGTTCTACTTCGGCATTCTTGCAGATGACACGCCGCCAGTGGGGTTAGCTGCCTATGCCGCCGCCGCGATTTCGGGGGCAGACCCTATACGAACGGGCGTGCAGGGCTTCACCTATGATATTCGAACGGCCATTTTGCCGTTCATGTTTATCTTCAATACCCAGTTATTGTTGATCGGCCTTACTGGCTGGTTCGATTTGTTGGTGACGGTATTCAGTGCAGTCACCGCCATGCTGGTGTTCTCTGCCGCAACCCAGGGGTTCTGGTTTACCAAGACTCGCTGGTGGGAAACCATATGCCTGTTACTGATTACGTTCACGCTGTTCCGTCCGGGCTTTTGGTGGGATGAAATCTACCCGCCCACAACTGACCGCCCGGGTTCGGAACTACTGCAGCACGTAGACGAGGTGGCTGCCGGTCAGCCCATCATTCTTCAGGCTGAGGGCATGTCGATTTCGGGTGAGGAGGTATCCAAATACCTGAAGCTGCCATTGCCGGCGGGTGATACGCCAGAGAAAAGACTGGCCGCAGCCGGCCTGGAGGTGTCAGAGGCTGGCGATGTGATGAACGTTGAGTTCGTGAATTTTGGCAGTGATGCGGAAAAGGCCGGGCTCAGTTTTGGCTGGACCATAGACACAGTGCAGGTTGAAAATTCGCGCCCGCCAAAGGAATTGATGTTCATTCCCGCATTGCTTCTGCTTGGGTTGCTGGCCTTCGCTCAGTTGAGGCGCAGGGCCAATGAGGGAGAGCGGCCGGCCTTTGTGCCCTCGCGCTGATTCCGCAGCTAACATTCGTAAGTCTTTGTGTAAGCCCCGGCATTAACCCGCCGGGGTTTTTTCTGTTAAACTGCGCTCCGAATCGGCCCGCGGTTTGTGTCGCGGAACGCCGTTACCATGTGATCTCTGGTATAGATCACCGCTGAGCAATCAACAGGAGCCTTTCATGCCCGTCATAACCCTGCCGGATGGCAGTCACCGCAGTTTTGCCGAATCCGTAACCGTTCACGATGTAGCTGCCGATATTGGTGCTGGTCTTGCTAAAGCCGCACTTGCCGGAAAAGTAAACGGCAAGCTTGTGGATACAAGCCATCGGATCGAACAGGATACAGAGCTTGCCATTATCACTGAACGTGATGAAGACGGTGTTGATGTTATCCGCCACTCTACGGCTCACTTGCTCGCAATGGCCGTTAAAGAGCTGTTTCCGGAGGCCCAGGTGACCATCGGGCCGGTTATCGATAACGGCTTTTATTATGACTTCAAATTCGACCGCCCATTTACCAATGAAGACCTGGGCCGAATTGAAAAACGCATGGAAGCACTCGCCAAGCAGGATATTCCGGTCTCTCGCTCGGTTCTCTCCCGTAGCGAGGCGGTCAAGTTGTTCGATGAGATGGGCGAGGAATACAAGGTTCGGATCATTGAAGATATTCCCGGTGACGAAGATCTTTCGTTCTACCGTCAGGGCGACTTCATCGATCTTTGCCGGGGTCCCCACGTACCCAGTACCGGTAAGCTCAAGGCCTTCAGGCTAACCAAAGTATCTGGTGCATTTTGGCGTGGCGATACCAGCAATGAACAGTTGCAGCGCGTATACGGCACGGCCTGGGGTAATAAAAAAGAACTAAAAGCTTACTTGCATCGCCTGGAAGAAGCTGAGAAGCGTGATCACCGCAAAATCGGCAAAAAACTGGACCTCTTCCACATGCAGGAAGAATCGCCGGGCATGGTGTTCTGGCACCCCGATGGCTGGTCGCTGTATCAGGAAATAGAGCAGTACATGCGTGGAATCTTGCACCGTCATGATTACAAAGAAATCAAGACGCCTCAGGTGGTTTCACGCAGTTTGTGGGAAAAGTCCGGTCACTGGGATAAGTTCCACGACGACATGTTCACCACAGAATCCGAAAAGCACGACTTTGCCATCAAGCCAATGAACTGTCCGTGCCATATTCAGGTGTTTAATCAGGGGCTGAAAAGTTACAAGGATCTCCCTTTGCGGCTTGCAGAGTTTGGTTCTTGCCACCGAAATGAAGCATCTGGCGCCTTGCACGGCCTGATGCGGGTGCGCGGGTTTACCCAGGATGATGCGCATATCTTCTGTGAAGAAGATGCCGTTCAGCCAGAAGTTTCAAAGTTTATCGAGCTTCTCCACGAAGTGTATAAGGATTTTGGTTTTGACCAGATTCTGTACAAGCTTTCTACCCGCCCGGAAAAGCGTGTAGGCTCGGACGAGGTTTGGGATAAAGCCGAAGCGGCTTTGGAGCAGGCCTTGAACCGCGAAGGGGTTGATTGGGAGCTGTTACCAGGCGAGGGTGCGTTTTATGGTCCGAAAATCGAGTTTTCTCTCAAGGACTGTATCGGACGTGTATGGCAATGTGGCACTATCCAGGTAGACTTCTCTATGCCAGGTCGTCTGGGGGCCCAGTATGTTGCAGATAATTCCGAGCGTAAAACGCCGGTGATGTTGCATCGTGCCGTACTCGGGTCTTTCGAGCGGTTTATCGGTATCCTGATTGAAGAATACGAGGGCGCATTCCCCACATGGTTGGCGCCAACTCAGGTGGCTATCCTCAACATTACTGATAATCAGCGTGATTATTGTCAAAATCTGGCGAAAAAGTGGGATTCTTTGGGCTTTAGGGTAAATGCTGACTTGAGAAACGAGAAGATCGGCTTTAAAATCCGCGAGCATACAATTAACAAAGTTCCCTTTCTTGTTGTGGTCGGCGATAAAGAAGTCGAGAACAACGCCGTTGCGGTGAGAACCCGCAAAGGTGAAGATTTGGGAACTCTATCGCTTGAAGCGTTCGAACAACTTCTGAAAGAAGATGTTGAGCGTAAAGGCAGAATCAAGACGGAGAATTAACTATTAAACAGCGAACGAATCGGGGTGGGCGTACTCCTAAGGCGCCGATCAATGAGAATATTGATGCAACTGAAGTCCGCCTGATCGATGCCGAAGGCACTCAGGTAGGTGTAGTTCCGATCGCAGACGCCCTCAAAATGGCTGAAGAGGCGACCCTGGATCTGGTACAGGTTACAGATTCCGATCCGATCGTCTGTAAAATAATGGACTATGGCAAAAAGATCTTCGACGAGAAAAAAGCGAAGGCCGCTGCCAAGAAGAAGCAGAAACAAACGCAAGTTAAAGAGCTTAAGTTCCGACCAGGAACTGAAGAAGGGGATTATCAGGTAAAACTACGCAACCTGGTACGTTTCCTTGAAGGCGGGGACCGCGGCAAAATCACTATCCGCTTCCGTGGCCGTGAGATGGCACACCAGGAAATTGGTATGAAGCTCATGGAACGCATTGAAGCAGATATTGACGCGCTGGCTCAGGTTGAAATGCGGCCGAAAATGGAAGGCCGGCAAATGACCATGATCGTGGCTCCCCGCAAAAAGAAGTGAATTTGATTCAGTGATGCCCCTGCCATAAGCGGGGGTTTTGTCGTTCAGGTTCACATTGATGTTACTAAAAACGAATGCGGAGTTTTAGAAAATGTCCAAGATGAAAACCAAAAGCGGAGCGGCCAAGCGGTTCAAAAAAACGGCTACCGGCTTCAAGCACAAGTCCGCCTTCACCAGCCATATCCTGACCAAGAAGAGCCCTAAGCGTAAGCGTCAGCTGCGCGGTACTTCATTGGTTGTCAAATCTGATGTGGCTTCCGTAAAGCGCATGCTGCGCAAGTAAGGCAGCATCCACTAACAACGGTTTCAAGGTAGAAGGATTAAAGTATGGCTCGTGTTAAGCGTGGCGTGGTTGCACGTCGTCGTCATAAGAAGGTTTTAAAGCAGGCCAAAGGTTACTACGGAGCTCGTAGCCGTGTATTCCGCGTTGCTAAACAAGCGGTTATCAAAGCCGGTCAGTATGCGTATCGCGACCGTCGTAATCGCAAACGTTCATTCCGCGCACTGTGGATTGCCCGTATCAACGCAGGCGCCCGGGTTAACGGCCTGTCTTACAGCCGTTTGATCGCTGGCCTGAAGAAGGCAAACGTTGAAATCGATCGTAAGGTTCTGGCCGATCTGGCCATGAACGAGCAGCAGGCTTTTGCCGCTGTGGTTGAGAAAGCAAAAGCATCTCTTTGATCGCTTAGCTCTTTCATCGATTACGAATCGATTCGGTGTCCAAGTCTGATTAGTCAGTACAATCGGCGCCGTTTAATAGGGGAAGGGCACGCTCTTCCCCTATTTTTGTTTAAAGATTTCATTTTTTGAAATCCCCACTTCTGGTTTGGAGCAGGATCAATGGAAAACCTGGAGCAACTGGTTCAGGACGGTTTAACGGCAGTCGAAAAAGCCGACAGCTTGCAGGCGCTTGATCAAATTCGTGTGGAATACCTGGGCAAGAAAGGCGCTATTACCCAGCAGGCAAAAACCCTGGGTAAACTCTCTGCAGAAGAGCGCCCTGCCGCCGGCCAGAAGATTAATGAGGCAAAAGGACAGGTTGAGCAGGCAATTAATGCCAAACGGAACGACCTGGAGCGCATTGCCATTGAGCAAAAACTCGCCAGTGAGTCCATTGATGTAAGCTTACCAGGCCGTGGTCAGGATCTTGGCGGCTTGCACCCGGTTACCCGTACGCTGCAACGCATTGAAGAGTTCTTTTCCCGCGCGGGTTATACCGTAGAGCAAGGGCCGGAAATTGAGGACGATTACCACAACTTTGAAGCACTTAATATTCCGGGTCATCACCCAGCCCGGGCTATGCACGATACGTTCTATTTTAATCCGGGCACGTTGCTGCGCACTCATACCTCGCCCGTTCAGATTCGCACCATGGAAGCCGCAAAGCCGCCATTTCGTATGATTTGTCCAGGGCGCGTGTATCGCTGTGATTCTGACATGACCCATACCCCTATGTTTCACCAGATTGAGGGGTTACTGGTTGAGAAGAATGTGAGCTTTGCGGATTTGAAAAGCACGGTTGAAGAGTTCCTTCGGGTGTTTTTTGAACGCGACCTTCAAGTACGTTTCCGCCCATCTTATTTCCCGTTTACCGAACCCTCGGCCGAGGTGGATATCGAGTGGGGGCGTGAGGCCGATGGCAGTATCAAGTGGCTGGAAATTATGGGGTGCGGCATGGTTCACCCAAAGGTGTTTGGATACTGCGGTATTGATGCCGAAGAGTATCGCGGCTTTGCATTCGGCATGGGCGCCGAACGCTTGGCCATGCTCCGATATGGCGTAAACGATCTGCGTATGTTTTTCGAGAACGACCTGCGCTTTTTACGCCAGTTTCGTTAACACGACGTTTCACGGCATCCGAATCAACAGTCGAAACCGCATCAGGACAAGGCAATAACCATGAAATTCAGTGAGCAGTGGCTGCGCGAGTGGGTTAACCCGAACATCAATTCTCAGGAATTAATGGATCAAATTACAATGGCCGGGCTGGAGGTTGATGGCTTCGAGCCGGTGGCTGGCAAGTTTCAGGGAGTCGTGGTTGGCGAGGTTCAGTCCGTTGAAGCCCACCC
The DNA here is from genome assembly GCF_052091845.1 of Marinobacter sp. Classification (GTDB taxonomy): domain Bacteria; phylum Pseudomonadota; class Gammaproteobacteria; order Pseudomonadales; family Oleiphilaceae; genus Marinobacter. The sequence goes on from NZ_JBQDCO010000017.1 coordinate 29,339, forward strand.
GGATGCCGACAAGCTGAGAGTATGTCAGGTTAATGATGGCAGTCAGATTGTCCAGGTTGTGTGTGGTGCGCCCAATGTTCGTGAAGGTCTCAAGGTGCCTTTTGCTGTGGTGGGTGCAGTGCTTCCAGGCGATTTCAAAATTCGTGCGGCCAAGCTACGAGGCCAGCCGTCTGAAGGTATGCTGTGTTCTGAATCCGAGCTGGGTTTATCAGACAGCCACGAAGGCCTGATGGAACTGCCTGCTGAAGCGCCGGTTGGTTCCGCGCTGACCGACTATTTGAAGCTGAATGATGTTGCTATTGATGTAGATCTGACTCCCAACCGGAGCGATTGCCTGTCTATTAAAGGTATCGCCCGCGAAGTGGGTGTTCTGAACAGTATGGTGCCAAATGTGCCGCAAATTGATCCTGTTGAGGCCGTGCACTCAGAAGTACCTGAAATCCGTGTGGATGCACCTGAGGGTTGCCCCCGTTATCTTGGGCGCATACTGCGCAACGTGAATTTGCAGGCTGAAACGCCTCTGTGGATGCAAGAAAAACTTCGCCGCTCCGGTGTTCGGTCGATTGATGCTGCAGTGGATGTCACTAACTACGTAATGTTGGAACAGGGCCAGCCCATGCATGCCTTTGATCGCGATGAGATCAGCACCGGCATTATCGTGCGCATGGCCAAACCGGCAGAGACATTGGTGCTACTGGATGGCCAGGAAGTTGAACTGACAGACAAAACGCTAGTGATTGCCGATCACGAAAAGCCCATCGCCATCGCGGGTATTATGGGGGGCGAGCATTCAGGTGTGAGTGTGAAAACCCGTGATCTGGTACTCGAGTCTGCCTATTTTGAACCCATCTCTCTTGCGGGCAAGGCTCGCCACTACGGGCTTCATACCGATGCGTCCCACCGCTTTGAGCGTGGTGTGGATTACAAGCTTGCCCGGGTAGCCATGGAACGCGCTACAAAACTACTGATGGACATTGTAGGCGGCGAACCTGGTGAAATCGTTGAGGTTGCCAGTGCCGAACACTTGCCAAAAGAGTGCTCTATAGACCTGCGCTCAAAGCGTCTCGCGGATGTGTTGGGCTTGGAAATCGACCGCACCACGGTTGAGGAAATCCTGACCCGGCTCGGTTTGCGTGTTGATAAGCTGCTTAAAGATGGCTGGCGAATCCTTGTACCTAGTTTTCGCCCCGATATCTCGATCGAAGAAGATCTGATTGAAGAGGTAGGGCGCATCTATGGTTACAACAACTTGCCGGTTACCGAGCCAACAGGTTCCCTGGGGCTCAGATTAAATGAGGAAGCCACACGGCCGTTGTCGGCTATACAGAACTATTTTGTGTCCCGGGGCTACCAGGAAGCGATTACTTACAGTTTTGTGGATCCGAAAATACAGGCACAAGTAGATCCGGAGCGTGAAGGGATCGCCTTGGCGAATCCTATTTCCGCAGACTTGTCTGTTATGCGAACCAGTCTTTGGAGCGGCCTGCTGAAGACCGTTGCCCACAACCAGAACCGGCAACAACCACGCATCCGCTTATTCGAAACAGGCCTGCGTTTTTTGCAGGAAGATCAGCATATCGATCAACAACCTATGCTCGCAGGCGTCGTTGTTGGGCCACAAACCCCTGAAAACTGGGTGAATGGTCGCAGAACTGCAGATTTCTTTGACGTAAAAGGGGAGCTGGAAGGGCTCTTCAGTTTGCTGGGCGTTGAGATCGGGTTTCTCGGCAGCAGGCACCCTGCGCTGCACCCCGGCCAGACAGCCGAGCTCATGCGAGATGGTGAACATGTGGGGTGGTTGGGCACGCTGCACCCGCAAGTACAGAAAAATCTTGAACTTAATGGCACGATCCTGATGTTTGAGCTATCCTTGAATTCGATCGTTACCGGATATGTGCCTAATTTCAAAGATATTTCAAAATTCCCGGAAGTTCGCCGGGATCTGGCTATTATTATTGGTGACGGTGTCGCGTTTGCCGACGTAGAGCGTGTAACTCGAAAACACGCCGGGGAGCGCCTGACTGCGTTGCGTGCGTTTGATGTCTATGAAGGTGAAAGTCTGGGTGAGGGCAATCGAAGCCTGGCACTCAGCCTGTTCTGGCAGCATCCTGAGCGTACGTTGAATGAAGACGAAGTGCATTCGCTCTTCACCGGTGTCATTGACGCACTGAGGGATGAGCTGGAGGCAACACTAAGGAGTTGAGAGATGGCGGCTTTGACGAAAGCGGAAATGGCAGAGCGCTTGTATGAGGAATTGGGCCTGAACAAACGCGAAGCCAAGGAAATGGTGGAAGCTTTCTTCGATGAAATCAGAGGCGCACTCAGCCACAATGAACAGGTAAAATTATCGGGTTTCGGCAATTTTGATCTGCGAGATAAAAAGCAGCGTCCGGGGCGAAACCCAAAAACTGGCGAAGAGATTCCGATAAGCGCAAGACGCGTTGTTACGTTTCGCCCGGGACAGAAACTGAAGCAAAAAGTAGAAGCGTATGTTGGAACCCAGTCATAACAACGAACTCCCTGCGATACCAGGGAAACGCTACTTCACAATAGGTGAGGTCGCAGAGCTGTGTGCCGTTAAAGCGCACGTTTTGCGTTATTGGGAGCAGGAGTTCCCGCAGCTGTCGCCGGTAAAGCGCCGGGGTAATCGTCGTTATTACCAGCGTGCCGATGTGATTACTATTCGACAAATACGCAGTTTGCTGTACGAGCAGGGTTACACCATTGGTGGTGCCAAGCAAAAACTCAGCAGCCATGAAGTGAAAGACGACACCACGCAATACAAACAGCTTATCCGGCAGATGATTGTTGAGCTGGAAGACGTTCTTGAGGCGCTAAACACACCGGTGCGCTAGGCTGTCAGGCCACAGTCACAACAAAAACTGAGGGCTTGCCTTCGGTTTTTTTTGCTTTGATGAAAGCCGAATACTTCCTGAAGTTAATTAGACGAGAGTAGCTTTTTGTAGCAGAATCGCCCCAACCCATTGATTCATTAGCGGTCGGCGTATTGTAAGAGTGTGCCCGGACACTACCACCGCCCGCCAAGGCAATAAACGAATCCATTAACGGAACCTGCTATGACTGCCAGTACCCATGCTCGCCCCCTCATGGTTGGTGTTGCGGCTTCTGCGGGAGGGCTTGAGGCGCTAACGCATTTGCTTCGTCACCTGGACCCCTCTGCCCCCCTGTCTCTTATTATTGCCCAGCATTTGTCACCTGATCATGAGAGTATGCTAACCACGTTACTCTCCCGGGAGAGTAAGATACCGGTTGAGAGCGCCAGGAATAACACCACCATTAAAGTGGGCCATGCCTATGTTATTCCGCCGGGTCATAACGCCGGTGTGCTGAATGGGTTGATTCGGTTAGAAGCCACGGCCCAGCATGGTGTTCCCAAACCCTCCGCGAACGAGCTGTTCGTATCACTTGCGGAAGCCTATGAGGGGCGCTCAGCAGGTGTCGTGCTTTCCGGAACGGGCAGCGATGGTTCGCAGGGCTGCAGGGTGATCAAAGCCCACGAGGGCTTCACTCTGGCCCAGGTTCCTTCCGAAGCCAAATACGATGGCATGCCCCTCTCGGCAATTGAAACTGCGTGTGTAGACAGAGTGCTACCCGTTAAAGATATAGCGAAGCATCTGCTGCGGCTGGCAGAGCGAAAAGAACCGCTCGAGTATACAGCACCACAAGCGCCCCAACGGCAGACTCTCGGCCGTATCCTTGATCTGCTTTCGAAGCAGTCCGGCGTTGATTTTTCCGAGTACAAGGACAACACCCTGCACCGTCGTGTTCAAAGGCGAATGGTAGCCACGGATACGTCGAGTTGGTTTGAATATGAGAGCTTTGTACAGCAGAACCCGGAGGAATTGCAGCAACTTTATCAGGATATGCTTATATCGGTAACAGCCTTCTTCCGCGATGGCGAAGCCTTTGAAGAGCTTGCACAAACCCTCCAGTCCATCGTCGATAACAAATCAAAGGGCGATGAGATCCGAATCTGGGTGGCAGGCTGCGCCACCGGTGAAGAGGCATACTCCATTGCCATATTGCTGCACGAAACGCTCGGCGGCGCCATATTTGATTACAATATCCAGATTTTTGCGACTGATATCGACATGCAGGCGCTCACCCTTGCCCGCCGGGGGCGGTACGAGTCGGTATCGGTGAAAGACCTTTCCAAGGAAAGGATTAGCAAATATTTTACGCCAACGAACGATGGCTGCCAGGTTAAAAAACATCTTCGGGAAATGGTCGTGTTTGCCAGGCAGAATCTGGTCGGTGATCCGGCTTTCCTGCATGTTGATCTGATCAGTTGCCGCAATGTTCTTATTTATATGAAGCCGGATTTACAAAAGCAGGTGCAGGCTACCTTTCATTACGCGCTGCGACCTGGCGGACTTTTATTTCTCGGGAAATCCGAATCACTGCCCGGGAACGAGTTGTTTGAAGCCTCGTCGACGGATAGCCGGGTATTTGTTCGTCAAAACGCTGTCGGCACAGAAGTCTATCGGCGTTACAAACCAAGTAACCACTCGTTTAAAGCCCGGGAATCTGCGGTGCCGCCCAAAAACACCGGTAATACCGAAACGCTGGATGACAGGGTGTTTCGCGCGATTTCCCGACATGTGATGGATAAGGCGTTCGTGATTGATGAAATCATGGACATCAAATTCATTTACGGCGATTTGAACGAAATCACGCAAATCAGTAAGGGTAAAGCCAGCCTCAATATTCAGAACATAGTTCATAAAAATCTGCAGGTGGAACTCAAAAGCCTCTTGTTCAAAGCTCGAAAGAGCAAAGCCGTCCAGAAATCGCGGCCAATTGCACATAATGAGCACCTGATTTATTTCGAAGTGGTGCCTCTGGCAGAAAACAGTGACAAAGACGCTCTTTATCTGGTTCGGTACGATGTTGCTGAGTTAAAAGAGGAGGCTGTCGCAGGCGGCGGCGAGGAATCGGAAGGTCGGGTAGAGCAGCTTCAGCTGGAAGTAACCGGTATGCGGGAGCACCTGCAAACTGTCATTGAGGAGCTGGAGACCTCAAACGAAGAGCTGCAGGCAGTCAACGAAGAGCTGCAGTCTGCTAATGAAGAGCTTCAGTCAACCAATGAAGAGTTGGAGACGTCAAACGAGGAGCTGCAATCGACCAACGAGGAACTCACCACAGTTAACGAGGAAGTTCAGTTTAAAGTCAACGAGATCGCCGACCTGAATTATGATCTGAAAAACCTTCAGCGAAGCTTGCCGCACCCGCTTTTGGCGCTGGATAAAAACTTGCAAATTGCGCATTACAACCCCGCCGCCACTGACATTTTTGCGTTTGACGATGAGAGCGTTGGAAAACCGGTAGAGCAGTTGTCTACGAAGCTTGACCTCCCAAACCTGCGCCTGCTCATCGGTCGGGCGTTCGAAAGCCAAAAGCCGGAATTTATCCAGATCAAGGGGGAGGAGCGTTACTACCAGCTTTCTGTGAACAGCTATCGCAATGACGAAGGCCAGCTCAATGGCGTTATTTTGCTGTTTTGGGACAACACCGAGCTTCTGAAAACCTACGATTCACTGGAGCAGGCGTTGCGCGATAACTCACTGCAGGCGCGTGCAATGGAAGCTGCTGAACAGGGGATTATTATTGCAGATGCCCAGACCGATGACATGCCTGTCCTTTACGTTAACCGTGCTTTCACCGAAATGAGCGGTTACGCCTCGCAGGAAGCCAGGGGGCTCAATTGCCGGTTTCTGCAGGGCCCTGACACCGACCCTCGTGCCGTCGGGAGCATCAGGCGCTCCATTCAGGCACAGACCAGTTGTCGTGAACTCGTACTGAACTATAAAAAAGACGGTACGCCGTTCTGGAACCGGTTGAGTCTGGCGCCGGTTATGAGCAAGGGAAAGTTGACGCACTATATCGGTATTCAGAGCGATGTCTCGGATCTGGTCCACCGGCAGAAACAGATGGCGCTTGCCGAGGCGGTCTTCAACAACACTCATGAGAAAATTGCCGTATTTGATGACGACAGAAAACTGGTTTTTCTGAACCGGGCGTTTTCTGCCTCGCTCTCTGTCACCACGGAGAACGAGGAGTTTGAGTTGGAGCGCATCTTCCATCCAATCTCACCTGAGATCACTCTGGAGGCAATTTGGCGTGTTGCTGAGCGAACGGGCAAGTGGCGGGGAGAGCTTGAATTCGTTCATGGTGATGTAGTTGAGCCTCTGTACGTCTCCATTAATCGTTTGTATGACGAGTTGGATCGTTCTGTTCGCTGGGTCTTCGTGTGTAATGATATTGCCGAGCTCAAAGTGCGTGAAGAGAAACTTCACAGGCTGGCGATGTACGATGAGCTTACCGGGCTTCCGAATCGGGCGCATCTGAATGTTCATTTGCAGGACGTGGTGAGCCGGCACGAGCGTTCCGGCAGCCGGTTTGGGCTGCTATTTCTTGATATCGACAAGTTCAAGCGTATTAATGATTCCCTGGGGCATGCTGTAGGCGACGCCATCCTGAAATATTTCTCGAAAACACTGGAATCGCTGATTCGGGAGTTCGATTTCTTTGCTAGAATCAGTGGCGACGAATTCGTGGTGATCATGGAGGAGTTGGAGGAAGTCGAGTTTGCACAGAAATTTGCCAAACGCATTCTTGAAAGCCTGAAGAGTCCCATCGAGATTGCCGGGGAGCGGTTGTTTATATCGTCGAGTATCGGCATTGCAATCTATCCGGAAGATGGTGAACGGGAAGATTTATTGCTTCGCAATGCGGATATCGCGATGTATCGCGCCAAGCAAACGGGGCGCGCCAAGTTCAGTCTGGTCGATCCCAAAAGCAGCGACGAACTACTGGAGCAGTTACGCATAGAGTATGAGTTAAGAACGACCTTGCAAAATGGCATCGAGAATGGCCTTCACCTCGTTTTTCAACCGTATTTCCGAAATGGAAATGGGGGCGAGTTGTTAGGCGTTGAAGCGCTTATTCGCTGGGACCATCCGGAGCTTGGTTTTTTGAAGCCAAGACCCATTCTGAGGGCAGCGGAAATCGCCCACCTTCAGGAAAGCCTCGATCGTTGGGTAATGCTGCAGACAATAGAGCAGCGGGCCAAGTGGGTGCAACAGGATGAGCAGATGGCGAATCTGCAGATATCGATCAATATCCATCCCGAAAATCTGCCAAAACTTCATGACCCAGAATCTAAATTGCACAGCGTTCTGGAAAACTACGAAAACATGGAATGGTTAACTCTGGAAGTAACTGAGGATGCTCTTCTGGATCGAACGCCTGAATTGGACAAGTCGCTGTCTTACCTGGATTCGAAGTCCATCAGGCTGGCCATTGATGACTTTGGTGCAGGCTACTCAAATTTCAGCTACCTGACTGAAATCGGTTACGTATCGAAGGTGAAACTTGATGCCAAACTACTGGAGGAGATAGAAAACAATCCGGATAAGCGTGAAAAGACTGCGGCCCTGATCCACATGCTGCAGTCTATGGGCTTTGAGACAGTTGCCGAAGGCATCGAAACCCGTGATGCGCAGGAGGTCCTTAATGAGACGTCCTGCAGTGCTTTGCAGGGGTTCTACCTGAGCAAACCCGTTAACGAATCGGCGGTGCTGGCGATGAGTGTGGTGAATCACTCGGATGCTACAGCCTGAGGGGCGATGCACTTCGGCAACCGGCACAAATGAAAACCGACCGAAGCGACGGCGTCAGTCGCTTCGGTCGGTCTTCTGACCTTCTTTACCAGTCGCTGACCGATTTGACCTCCAGAAATTCCTCCAGGCCCCAGACACCGCCTTCCCGGCTGCCATTACCCGATTGCTTGAAGCCGCCAAACGGAAAACCCGCCGATCCGGATTTGCCGTTAACTTCCACCATGCCGGATTTGACCTGTCTCGCAAGCCTGCGAGCTCTGTCTTTATCGGCGGTCTGAATGTAGTTGGTCAGGCCATAAAGAGTATCGTTGGCAAGTTCAACAGCTTCCTCTTCTGTTTCAAAAGGGGTGATGGCCAGTACGGGACCGAAAATTTCTTCGCTCCAGATTGTCATGCCGGGCGTTACATCCGAAAAAACTGTCGGTTTCACAAAATAACCATTTTCAACCCCGTCTGGTCGTCCTTCACCACCGGCCATCAGCGTAGCGCCTTCTTCTATACCCTGTTTGATCAGCCCCTGAACCTTCTGGAATTGCTGCTCTGAGACGACAGGGCCAATGTGACGGCCTTCATTTTCGGCAGGGCCCACCTCGGTTTTGCTGGCGATCAGTGCAGCCGTTTCCACCGCCTGTGCGTATATGGATTTTTCCACCAGCATGCGGGTGGGCGCGTTGCAGGATTGGCCGGAGTTAGCGAAACAGTGGCGCACGCCACGGGTCACGGCTTTCTCATCAGCATCTGCAAAAATAATGTTGGCGCCTTTGCCGCCCAGCTCCAGGCCGACCCGCTTCACGGTATCCGCTGCGGCGATGGTGATGGCCTTGCCGGCACGGGTAGAGCCGGTGAAACTTACAAGATCAATATCCGGATGGCTGGAGAGCTGCGAGCCAACACCGGCTCCATCGCCGTTCACCAGGTTGAACACGCCCTCCGGGAAGCCAGCGCTGTCAATCATCTCCGCCAACAGCATGGCCGATAGGGGCGAAATTTCCGAGGGTTTGAGTACCACCGTGCACCCGGCTGCCAAAGCGGCAGGCACCTTCAGCATGATCTGGTTCATCGGCCAGTTCCACGGGGTGATCAGTGCACAGACGCCCATAGGCTCATGCAGAATGATATTGTCTGGCGCATGGTCGCCCAGCGGGTGCTCAAAGGTGAAGGATTTCAGAGCACGAATTGTGTTCTTCAGGTTTGCGGCACCGGCTCCCACTTGTGCCGATTTAGCCAGATCAATGGGCGCGCCCATTTCCTGGCTTATGGTTTGTGCCATCTCGTCTGCACGCGCCTTGTAGGTCTCGAACAGGCGCTCCAGCAGTTCCAAACGCTGCTCTTTAGTGGTGGCCGACCAGGCTGGCAAAGCTTTTTTTGCGGCGCTAACAGCATTATCCGTATCGGCTTGAGAGCCTAGTGTTATGTTGCAGAACCCTTTTTCATCAGAAGGGTTAATAACCTCTAGCTTTTGGGTTCCCGCAGGCGTTACCCACTCCCCGTTAATATAAAACTTGGTTGAATCCATAATGGCTCAGCTCTTGGTTAGAAATTCAGTTCATGGTAACAGATTCGCAGCTTGTTCAGTTTGAGCCGGAAAAGTGAGTGAGACGTTCACCCCATCCTGTAAATTGCCCACCTTCGCGCTCCCGCCATGACCTTTCATTATTGAAGCCACAATAGCTAAACCGAGCCCACCTGTTTCATGTGAATTATGGCGGGCTGGGTCGCAGCGATAGAATCGGTCGAAGAGGCGAGGGATATGGGCCGCCTCTATGTGCTCGCCCGAGTTAAATATGTTTAGAACTACTGAACCGGCATCGTGATGGCAGGAGATCCTGATAATGCCACCCTCTTGTGTGTGCCGCAGGGCGTTATCAAGTAAATTTGCCAGGGCTCGCTGTAACAGATCAGGGGCTGCGTAAAGCACACCGGTGCTGTCGTTTTTCAGCGATATCGAGCGTTCTTCCGCGATGTCTGCGAAATAATCGAACAGCCCTGCAACCCTGGAGCTGATCGACACCTGTTCCAGTTGGATACTGGTTTTTGCCTGCTCTGCGCGCGCAAGAAACAGCATGCTGTTGATCATCCTTGATAACCGTTCATGCTCCTCCAGATTCGAAAGCACCAGCGTTTCGTAATCTTCCATAGTACGAGGCCTGCAGAGGCACTGCTGGCTTTGGCCAATAAGAGTGTTCAGCGGCGTACGCATTTCGTGGGCAAGGTCTTCTGAAAACCGGGATAACTCGGTAAAGCCAGCCTCAAGCCGGGCGATCATCTCGTTGAGTCGGTCGGTAAGTTGCTTGAGCTCTGGGTATTGGTTGACCTGATCGAGGCGTTTATCGAGGTTGCTAACGCGGATGCGGGCCACGTTGTCAGACAGCCGCCGCACCGGCCTGAGCCCGACCCTGCTGATCAACCAGCCCAAGCTGGCACTAGTGCCAGCAGCCAGAAAGAGCGCCCACCAAAGTGTTGAGCGATAACCTGCCAGCATATGATTTCGCTCGGTGAGAGTTTTGCCGGCAACCAGTGTTAATTTCTGGTTCCCGATATTCGCCTGATAGCTGGCGAGCCTGTAGCTGGCTTCATCCTGTCCGGTCGTAAAGTTGATGGATTCATGGTCGGCGGGCGGGGGTACAGGCAAGCCAGGCGGATTGATTTCTATCAGTACCTTGGCATTTTTATCCAGTACCCAAAGTACGTTTTCAGTGTTACCAAGCATGTTGGCATAAAGCTGTGGCATGGTTTGTAGTTTTGAAACAGTACCTGCGTTGGTCAGGAGTGACTCCATGCGATCCAGCCGGCCTGCCAGCGTTTGATCATCACGTCAGGTGAGTCCTTTTTCCAGTGAGGCGTAGAGAAAAAAACCAATCAGGCCGAGGGTAATAATGCTGGTTAGGGCAAACATCAGAGCCAATCGCTGGCTGAGTGAGAATCGCATTACGTTTCTTGCTCCGCTTCCAGCACATAGCCCATACCCCGCACCGTTTGAATCAGTTTTACCGGGTACCCGTCATCAACTTTTGCTCGTAAGCGGCGGATGGCGACATCGACTACCTTGGTGTCACTGTCGAAGTTCATATCCCATATCTGTGTTGCGATATCGCCGCGAGAGAGCACTTCACCTTGATGGGTGAGCAAAAGGTGCATCAGGGAAAATTCACGGCTAGTCAGTGTAATAGACTGTCCGTCTCGAGAGACTTTTCGACTTTTCAGATCAAAATCAAGATCAGCCACGGTGAATCGGTTGAGTTCACGTGTGGCGGTTCCTCGCCGTAATAGTGATCGCACCCTTGCTAACAACTCGGCATAGGAAAACGGTTTAACGAGGTAGTCGTCGCCGCCGGATTCCAGGCCGCGAACTCTGTCCTCTACAGAATCCCGGGCGGTGAGAAACAGCACCGGCGCGCCTGAACGCTCCCTGAGAATTTCGAGCAATTGCCAGCCACTCAAGTGCGGCAACATGATGTCGAGAATAACCAGATCAAAACGGTCTTCTTCAATCGAGTGCCGGGCATCCAAACCGTTGTTGGCTACCTCCACCAAAAACCCCGATTCGGTGAGCCCTTTGCGTAAATATTCTGCAGCTTTCACTTCGTCCTCAACAACAAGAATACGCATTATCCGGGTTTCTCTGGCTCTGTGTTTCGAATGGATAGAGGTTGGCAGGTTGCTGAAATTTTGTGCGCTTTTCAATGAACAATTTGTAATAAAGTTGCAAACATTCTGTTCCTGTTGAGTAGCTACGATAGCTGTACATTATTGTTATTAGGTGGCGGCGTCCCCGTTCGTATAGATGGTGAAGTGATTGGTGCCATAGGCGTGGCCGGTGCTGGTGGTTCAGCGATCGATGAAGGCTGTGCTCTCGCGGCCCTTGAAACTTTAAACAAATAAATTGCTAATCAGGAGAAGAAGATGAGCGTTAAAAAATCGATTGTTGCAGGTTTGATTCTCGCTGGTTCGTCCAGTTTCGCAATGGCGGCCGATAACCCCCTCAGTGTGCACGTGCTGAATATCCAGAATGGTCTTCCTTCACCAAACGTTACCGTAACGCTTGAGCGCAAAGAGGGTGACAAATGGGTTGATCTGAGCGAGGCAGTAACCAACGATAAGGGCCGGATCAGTGCACTTTATCCTGAGGGAGAAAGCTTGGTAAATGGCACTTATCGTGTCGTGTTCGAAACCGGTGAATGGTTTGAGAAGCAGGATACGTCTTCGTTTTTTCCGGAAATCCCGGTGGTATTCACTATGGACGGAACGCTCGAGCACTATCACGTACCATTGCTGCTTAGCCCGTATGGGTTTTCTACCTATCGCGGTAATTAAGACCTTTAGCGTTTGAAGTGTCGTTTTAACAAGCTGTACTTGGGTGGTAGCCGTCGCGTTATTGACGGTGCCACCCTTTTTTTTCAATAAAGCAAGCAAATGTTTACGGCGATCCGAACGGGAAGTCACTGGCACGGAGCGTTGCCATTCAGGGCCAAGAGCGGTGCTCATATTTGGTACCGGGCAATTGTTCAGCCGAAAAGCCGGCTCGATCATGAGCCAGCTGAACTAGCCGTATACTCCAAAGAGCTCACTAGAACCATATCAAAGTCCCGGGAGCATCAGGACTTGTTGACGGCTCTGGATAGATCATTGGCCATTATTGAATTCAGCTTGAATGGCACAATCCTGAATGCGAATGATAACTTTCTTAAAAGTGTGAATTACACAAAAAGCCAAATAATTGGTAAGCACCATCGAATTTTTTGTGAGCCTGAAGAAGCAGCCTCCCAGGCCTATGTGGATTTTTGGCAGACCCTGGCATCCGGGGAGTACGTCTCTGACAGGTTTAAGCGTATAGATAGCAATGGGCATGTTGTGTGGCTTGAGGCCAGTTATAATCCAGTGCATGACGACGAAGGCGAACTCTACAAGGTGGTTAAGTTTGCGACGGTCATAACCAGGCAGATGAATCGCGAGCTAGAGGTGCGGCAGACCGCTGAGACCGCCTACGATATCTCCCAACAAACCGACAAAGACGCAACAGATGGGTTTGCGGTTATTGAATCCATGGTACAAATCATGGATAAGCTGGCAGAGGAAATGAACAGTGCCAGCGAAGGGATTGTGGCCCTGGATGCGCAGTCTGCCAAGGTCTTCGAGCTGGTAGAGACCATACGGGGAATTGCCGACCAAACCAACTTGCTTGCTCTTAATGCCGCAATTGAGGCAGCCCGGGCAGGGGAACAAGGCCGGGGTTTTGCGGTGGTGGCGGATGAAGTTCGCCAGCTGGCCTCTCGCACCAGTATAGCCACCACGCAAATTGTAGACGTGGTTTCTCAGAACAAAAAGCTTACTGAAGAAGCCGTAACCTTGATTGAAGGAAGTCAGGCCCAGGCAAATAAAGCCTTAGTGCTGTCTAACGATGCCGGCAAAGTGATGAATGTGATTCAAGCCAGTGCACGGCAAGTGGTTGATGCTGTTAGCCAGTTCAAGGGTCGGTTATAAACGGGCCCTTATCTGCGCGCTAAGCTGATGTATTGTTGATCAGACGCATCCGCGGTACCGATTCTGAACTTGCCCAGTCAATTGTTTCCGGCTGTGAATCTTTACCGTTGAACAAGTGGCCAATTTCTGGCACGGCGTAGCGTAAATCGCCACGGGCGGGACGCTGGTGATTGAACTCAGAGTGACTGATGCCAACTTCCCAAATGGTGTCCGTGCTTTCGTTTTGCCAGCCTTCCGGGCGCAACTCAACACGGACTTCTGAGCCAATCAGGCTCACCGCCTCAATTCGCAGGGGCAGGTGGGCGTGGGCCGTTGGTGCACTGGCCAGCTGCACTTCGTGTGGCCGCAAGTAAAGTTGAGCGTTGCCCTGATGCTCGCTGCCAGGGACCGTCACCCAGGCGTTGCCCTGGCTCAGTCGGCCTTGTTGCAGCTCGCCCGACAATACGTTTACCTGCCCGAGAAAATCAAACACAAATCGGCTGCCTGGGCGGGCGTACAGCTCGGTAGGTTCATTTACCTGCTCAACATTGCCTTGGCTCATAACGACCACCTGATCAGACAGTTCCAGCGCTTCCTCCTGATCGTGGGTTACGAAAATGCTGGTGAAGTGGAACTCATCGTGCAGACTGCGCAGCCAGCGCCGCAGGTCTTTGCGCACCCTGGCATCCAGCGCACCAAAGGGTTCATCCAGCAACAGAATCTTTGGCCGCGTGGCAATGGCGCGGGCCAGGGCCACACGCTGCTTTTGGCCACCGGACAGTTGCGCCGGGAAGCGCTGCGACAGGTGTGGCAGCTGGATCATCTCCAGCAATTCATTCACCCGCGTTTGAATTTCTGCCTTGGGCGGGCGCTGCTTGCGCGGCAGGGAATCCAGCCCGAAGGCAATGTTCTGGGCCACTGTCATGTGGCGGAACAGGGCGTAGTGCTGGAATACAAAACCGATGTTGCGGTCGCGCACATGCAGGCCGGTAACATCTTGCCCGGAAAAGCAAATGCGCCCGCTGTCAGAAGACTCCAGCCCGGCAATAATGCGCAACAGGGTTGTCTTGCCCGAGCCGGAAGGCCCCAGCAAGGCCGTGAGCTTGCCCTCAGGGATGTCCAGAGACACATTGTTCAGCGCCTGGTACTTGCCAAAACGCTTGTTGATAGAGTCAACAGTAATGCTCATTATACGGTCTCCTGTGATTGCAGGCGGTGCATAACCCGGGCCTGACGCCATTCCACAAAGCCTTTGGCTGCCAGCGTGAACACGGCGATGCCGGCCAGCAGTGAGGCGCTGGCAAAGGCGCCCACAATGTTGTAATCCTGGTACAGCAGTTCCACGTGCAGGGGCAGGGTGTTGGTTTGCCCGCGAATATTGCCGGACACCACCGATACAGCACCGAATTCACCCACTGCCCGGGCGTTGGTCAGCACCACGCCGTAAATCAGTGCCCACTTGATGTTGGGCAGGGTAATGGTGCGGAAGATTCGCCAGCCTGAGGCACCCAGTACCACGCCGGCTTCCTCTTCCTCGCTGCCTTGTTGCTGCATCAGCGGGATCAGTTCGCGGGCCACAAACGGGCAGGTCACAAACACGGTCACCATGACAATGCCGGGCCAGGAAAACATCAGTTGTACGTCGTAGTCTGCAAGCCAACTGCCAATCCAGCCGTTGCGGCCGTACAGCAGCAGGTACAGCAAACCGGCCACAACCGGCGACACGGCAAACGGAATATCAATCAGCGTGATCAGTAACTTGCGGCCGGGAAAACGAAAGCGCGTGACCAGCCAGGCCAGGGCGGTGCCAAACACCAGATTAAGGGGCACGGTGAGTGCGGCCACAAACAGCGTTAACCCTATGGCATGCCAGGTGTATTGATCCAGCAGGTTGTCGGCCAGAGTGCCCCAGCCGGCACCCAGGGCTTCCACAAAAATCACCAGCAACGGCATGATCAGCAGGATCATGGTGATGGCGATGGCGGTGCCGATGAGCAACCACTTGATAACCGGGCTGTCACCAACGCGGCGATGCTGAGATGACGGGGCGGTGCGCATTGAGCTAGCGTCCTTCTACGCGTTTGAGGTAACGGGCCTGCCACAGGGTAATGGCGAACAGCATCAGCAACGACACCAGCAGAATCACTGAGGCAATGGCGCTGGCCGCGGCGTAATCGAATTCCTGCAGACGGACAAAAATCATCAGGCTGGTTACTTCGCTGACATAGGGCATATTGCCGGCGATAAAAATAACGGCACCAAACTCACCCAGGCTGCGAGTAAACGACAGCGCCACACCGGTAAGCAAGGCTGGCCACAATGCGGGAAAGATCACCCGGCGGAATACGTTGCCGTCGCTGGCCCCCAGGCTAACGGCGGCTTCCTCGTCCTCCGGCGCCAGTTCTTCCAGAACCGGCTGCACCGTGCGCACCACAAACGGCAGGCTGGTAAAAGCCATGGCCACCACGATACCCACCGGGGTAAAGGCAACTTCAATACCCAGCTTGCTCAGCCACTGCCCGTACCAGCCATTGGCGGCAAACAGCGTGGCCAGGGTAATACCGGCCACCGCCGTGGGCAGGGCGAACGGCAAATCCACCACCGCATCAATCAGCCGCTTGCCGGGGAACTCATAGCGCACCAGCACCCAGGCCAGCAGCAACCCGAAGGCGCCGTTGAACAGGGACGCCGCCAACGCCGCCAGAGCTGTCACTTTATAGGAGGCGACTACCCGCGGATCGGTGACTACGAACCAGAATTCGTTGAAGCTCATGGCGGATACTTCAACCATCAGCCCGGTCAACGGCAGCAGCAAAATAAGGCTGATGAAGAAAAGCGAAATACCGAGGCTCAGACCGAACCCCGGCAGTACCCGCTTGCTGCGGGTTTGACGCTTTAGCCAGCGCTGGGGAATCGCCGCGCTGGCCTGGTTCGCCGTGGACATGGCCTACCGCCGACGTTGCAGTTGGTCGAGCTTGCCGCCACTGGCAAAGTGTTCTTTGGTGGCGTTTGTCCAGCTACCGGCAATGGCATCGATGGGAAGCAGCTTCACTTCAGGAAAACGGTCCGAGGTTTCCTGCTTTACCGTCTCGTTGTGAACCCGATAGTTAAAGCCGGCCAGCAGGCGCTGGGCGTCTTCACTGTACAGGTGCTTCAGATAGGCTTTGGCCAGGTCCTCGGTGTTGTTCTGCTTAACGTATTCATCGACCCAGGTCACGGGAAACTCGGCCAAAAAGCTCACCTTGGGGGTAACCACTTCATACTCACCATTTTCATAGCGGTCGGCCAGGTTCAGCACTTCTGATTCAAAGGTGAGCAGTACATCACCAATTTCACGCTCGATAAACGTGGTGGTGGCGCCACGGCCGCCGCTGTCGAAGACTTTTACATGGCCGAGAAAGTCCTGCAGATACTCGTCGATTTTCTGCTGGTCATCGCCAAAGCGTTCCTGGGCGTAACCCAGAGCCGCCAGATACGTATAGCGGCCATTGCCGGAGGTTTTCGGGTTGGGCATCACCAGGGCAACGTCTTCTTTGATCAGGTCGTCCCAGTTTTCAATGTTTTTCGGATTACCCTTGCGCACCAGAAACGACATGGTGGAGTAATAGGGTGAGCTGTTGTTGGGCAGGCGTTCAGCCCAGTTTTCCGGAATCAGCCCGCCACGGGTGTGCAGAATATCCAGGTCGGTTACCTGGTTGAAGGTGGCTACATCGGCCTTCAAGCCCTGAATAATGGCCTGTGCCTGCTTTGAAGAACCCGCGTGAGACTGGCTGACCTCAAGGGTTTCGCCGGTTTCCTGCTCCCAGTATTCGGTAAAATGCACGTTGTAGGCAGCGAACACTTCCCGGGCGACGTCATAGGATGTATTGAGAAGTTCGCGGTCAGCGGCTACCACCGGTTGTGCGAATACTGAGGCGCTAAGCGCAAGGCCAGTGACCAGGCCTTTCAAGTTACTTGGCATGACATTCCTCTGAAACGATGTATTGAGTGGCAGCTAATATAACAAAATCTTCTTAAGGCTTGAAGGAATATAAGATAACTTATTAATTCGTTTTAAGAATAAGTAGAAGGAGGTGAGAGAGTTGAGAATTTCAGGAGGTTGGGAGCTGGCAGGTCGCACAGAAATTAGGTAACGGAGTTGCCAGCGAGGGCATTCGGGATGCTCTAAAACTAGCTGCCAGCAAATAGAGATTTTGGTTTTATATTGATTATTTTTGATTCTGCCCAAAACAAAAAAGCCAGATCACTCGTAAGTGTCTGGCTTAATTGAGGTATTTGGTCGGGACGGTAGGATTTGAACCTACGACCCCTTGCACCCCATGCAAGTGCGCTACCAAGCTGCGCTACGCCCCGATTCGCTAATGACCGTATTCCTGAAGCAGGAGTTTTCCGGTGTGTGCCATTGAAACTTAAAGGAGTAATCTCAGTGGCTTAGCGGGAGCGAAGTCTACACTAGCCTAAAGTAAAAATAAACAGACTTTGTGGGTTTCGCTTTCTTTTTGTTCATCGGAGCTTGGTTTCTCTGAGTTGTTTGACGAACGCTGGCGGTTCAAAGGTGTCCGATTTGGATTCGGCCCAGTATTTGTCGAAAACGGCCAAGCCCGTTTTGCCCTCAAGCAACGCGCCGGGTGCCAGGAATGGGAACAGATCAATGTACGAGTGCACTTCTGTTTTCGATACCCGGCGCACTATGTGCTCCGGCCCCAGCTCGCCGGGGTGGCGTAAGCCTGATGCCTCCAGCAGGTTCTGCAGGGCGTCCAGGGTGTTTCTGTGGAAGTTGTATACCCTCTTGCTTTTATCTTCTACATCCAGCTTGCTGCTTCTTTTGGGGTCTTGGGTTGCAACACCACTTGGGCAGCGACCCGTGTGGCAGTTGAGGGCTTGAATACAGCCCAGCGAGAACATGTAACCGCGGGCCGAGTTGCACCAGTCGGCGCCCAGGGCCAGGGTGCGGGCAATATTGAAAGCCGAGGTGATTTTGCCTGCTGCGCCAATAGAGATGTCTTCTCTAAGATTGGTGCCCACCAATGTGTTATGCACCAGAAGCAGGGCTTCTGTCATGGGCGTGCCAATACGGTTGATAAACTCCAATGGTGCGGCCCCGGTGCCACCTTCGCCTCCATCTATCACAATGAAGTCTGGCTTGCGGCCGGTTTCAAGCATTGCTTTAACAATAGCGAACCACTCCCATGGGTGGCCGATAGCGAGCTTGAAACCTACGGGTTTGCCCCCGGACAGATCACGGAGCTGGTCCAGGAATTCAAGCATCTCGATGGGTGTTGAAAAGGCGGAATGCTGAGCGGGCGAAATACAATCTTCACCTACAGATACGCCCCGGGCCTCGGCAATTTCCGGCGTTACTTTGGCGCCAGGGAGGATGCCGCCATGGCCGGGCTTAGCTCCTTGAGATAGTTTGACCTCTATCATTTTAACCTGGTCGAGCGTGGCGTTTTTCTCGAACATCTGAGGGCTGAATGAGCCGTCTTTATTGCGGCAGCCAAAGTAGCCAGACCCAATCTCCCAAACCAAATCGCCACCGGGTTGTCTGTGGTAGCGAGATATAGAGCCTTCGCCGGTATCGTGATAGAAGTTGCCGGTTTTTGCGCCAGTATTCAGGCTTAGAATCGCGTTGGCCGAAAGCGAGCCAAAACTCATGGCAGAGATATTGAAAACACTCGCGCTATAAGGCTTGGCACAACGAGGGCCAATATGAACGCGAAAATTACTATCGGCAATATTGGACGGCGTCAGCGAGTGATTGATCCACTCAAAACCCTCGTCGTACATTTTGAGCTGTGAGCCAAAAGGGCGCTTATCCAGCACGTTTTTGGCGCGCTGGTAAATAATGGTGCGCTGGTCTCGGGAAAACGGCTGTTCGTCGTTATCAGATTGAATAAAATACTGACGAATCTCAGGGCCTATGGATTCAAACAGATAGCGAAAATGCACCATAATCGGATAGTTACGGCTGATGGTGTGTCTGGTTTGCAGTATGTCGTAGGTGCCAAGTAAAGCCAAAGCGCCGAATATGGCGGGTATTAAATACCAGGATTCGTAGCTCAGACTAAGCGCCAGTGAGGCAGTAAAGCCGACAACACTAATAACGTAGGCCGAGTAACGCATCGGGAAAGTGGTAGTTTTCTCCATGAATATCTCGCTTTACTTCGTGAGAGCGGTGAGTGACAAGCATTTTTGCGTTGGTGCCCAGTATATAGATACGGCGCCTGACTGCTATCCGATTGATTGCACTTTCCACTATCCGTGGCTCTACTTTGGTCTATGCTTGACTCGATTGGTTGAGGTTTTCAGGCTTTTGATGTTTTGAACTCAAAACATTAGTATGGCGCGCCTGTAACATTTGAACCTCAGATCATTAAATATTTCGATACTAAATTCAGAACTAGGAGGCGCCAACACGTGGGCGACATAGTTAAAGACGAGTATCAAACAGATTATGTAGCCGGCCAGGACAATATCAAACCGTTCGGGCTGGATCTGCACGCACCGGTATTTCCGGTCACTGCAATATTGGTGATCCTGTTTGTTGTAGGAACACTAATGTACCCGGAAGCCGCCAAAAGTTTACTGGATGGTGCCAAGAACGACATCATCGCAAGCTTTGATTGGTTCTTTCTGTTAAGCGCCAACCTCTTTGTTATCGTGTGTATTGCGCTAATTTTCATGCCGGTGGGTAAGATTCGCCTGGGCGGCATGGACTCGAAACCCGAGTTTTCTACTATCTCCTGGTTTGCGATGCTTTTCGCGGCAGGCATGGGTATTGGCCTGATGTTTTGGGCGGTAGCAGAGCCTGTGGCAAACTACACCGGCTGGTCTGGAACGCCTTTTAATGTGCCCGCCAATACGCCCGAAGCACGCGAACTTGCCATGGGCGGTACCATGTATCACTGGGGGCTTCACCCTTGGGCGGTCTACTCAATAGTCGCTCTATCGTTGGCGTTCTTTGCTTTTAACAAAAACATGCCGCTGACTATCCGCTCGGCTTTTTTCCCTTTGTTGAAGGACAAAGTATGGGGCTGGCCTGGCCACATTATTGATATCCTCGCCGTGGTTGCGACGATTTTTGGCTTGGCGACGTCTCTCGGGTTTGGCGCTCAGCAAGCGGCTTCTGGCCTGCATTATTTGTTTGGCTGGGGGTCTGGTATTAATGTCCAGATGGCCATTATCGTGGGTGTGACGGCTGTTGCACTTATGTCAGTGCTGCGTGGCCTGGATGGCGGCGTTAAGATACTGAGTAACCTCAACATGTCGCTTGCTGGCATTCTGCTGTTTTTCGTAATTTTTGCCGGCCCAACCATGAGCCTTCTTGAAAACTTTTGGGTGACGGTATCCAGTTACGTGACTAACGTTGTGCCACTGAGTAACCCGTTTGGCCGTGAGGACGACGTATGGTTCCATGGTTGGACGGTGTTCTATTGGGCGTGGTGGATTTCCTGGTCACCGTTCGTTGGTATGTTTATCGCGCGGGTTTCCAGGGGCCGGACAGTTCGGGAGTTTGTAACGGCAGTTCTGCTGATTCCCACGGTTATAACCGCGGTGTGGATGAGTTCGTTTGGTGGCGCGGCGTTAGAGCAGCTTGATCAAGGTGTAGGTGCACTCGCCAGTGATGGTATTACCGAAGTGTCTCTCGCGATGTTCCAGATGTTTGCAAACCTGCCGCTTACAAGCATTTTGTCGTTTGTGGGGATTGTATTGGTACTGGTGTTCTTCATTACCTCGTCAGATTCCGGGTCCCTGGTTGTAGACAGTATTACTGCCGGCGGCAAAACCGATGCGCCAACCTCTCAGCGTGTGTTCTGGGTGGTCATGGAAGGTGCGATAGCGGCTGCGTTAATCTTTGGTGGTGGCTCCGATGCTCTGGGTGCGATCCAGGCAATCGCTGTTAGTGCAGGGCTGCCATTTACGTTGATTTTGCTGATCATGACTTGGGGCTTGCTGAAAGGCCTGACCCACGAGCGGAAGCTGCTTATCTCCAGAGGTGAGATGACGTAAAGTAGCTACGCATAAAAAAACCGGACTTTGTTCCGGTTTTTTTATGCGCTAAAAGTAGAGCAAGGCAGTAATCATCAAGATGAATACAACGTCGCGCGCTTTACAAACGGGCGAAGGTTTCCATCGCGTAGTTAGCTCGCTCCAAGGGGGTAAAGTGAGGACGCTTCAGGCTTTCAACGGCCCCCAGTCTTGGTAGCAAGCCACGTCCGTTGGCCATTTGAATTGCCAGGCCTGGCCGGGCATTGAGTTCAAGCAGCAAGGGGCCTTCGTGGGCGTCTACCACCAGGTCTACGCCCATATAGCCAAGGCCCGTTGCTTCATAGCAGCGAGAAGCCATTTCCAGCATTTCATCCCAGGCATCAATCTGGATATTCCCCAGAGGCAGTCCGGTATCCGGATGAAGTGTGATAGGCCGGTTGAACTGCACGGCATTCAGGCTTTTCCCTGTGCCAATATCCAGGCCTACGCCCACCGCTCCCTGGTGAAGGTTCGCTTTGCCATCAGATGCCGCCGTTGCAAGTCTCAGCATGGCCATAATCGGATAGCCCTGGAATACGACGATGCGAATGTCGGGCACGCCCTGGTGAGAATAACGGGCCAGTGAAGGCTCGGACTCCACCAGGTTTTCAACGATCGCCACATCGGGTGCGCCCGCAAGGGAGTAAAGCCCGGCCAGAATGTTGGTCAGGTGTCGCTCCAATACAGGTGCGCCCACGCGGGCGCCAGAGGCTTTCACAAAGTGATCACCGTCCCGGCCGGTGATCACGGTAATGCCTTTGCCACCCGAGCCCTTTGCAGGTTTGATGGCAAAGCCGGCCAGGTCTGCAGCCATTTCCCGAAAGCGGGAGATCTCGTGCTGTTGTTTCACTACCTGCAATAGCTTTGGCGCTTTTACGTCGTACTCGGCAACAGCCAGCTTGGTTTTAAGCTTGTTGTCCACCAACGGGTACGACGAGCGCTCGTTATAGCGCGCTATGTAGTCCACATTACGCCGGTTCATGTTCAACATGCCAAGGCGCTTCAGTGAGCGTGGAGATATCCAGTCCATATCAGTCGTAGGCCTTCATTGGCGTGAAGCGTTTAAGCTCGGTGAGCTTGTAGCCGGTGTATTGGCCCATCAAAAGAATCAGTCCCAGAACAGCGAAGTGCAGTTCGGGGAAGTTGAACGTCAGGTGGCCCGCCAGGGGTGCACTCATCAGCAAATAGGCACAGATGGCAACAAACAAACTGCCGGATCCCTGAATCAGGACTTCCTTGCCACTTTCTTCTTCCCAGAGAATGGACATGCGCTCAATGGTCCAGGCGATGATGACCATGGGGAAGAAGGTGACAGTCATACCCGTGTTGAAACCCATCTGGTAGCCAAACACGCTCAAGCCGGCGGTAATGAAGATTACCAGAATGATTAACGCTGATATCCGGGAAACCAGCAGCAGGTTCAAACTGGAGAGATATCCGCGCATTAACAAGCCAATGGAAACCACCGATAAAAACGCCACAAGCCCTGGTACCAATGTGGTTTGCACAAAGGCAACCGCAATCAACACCGGCATAAAGGTGCCCGACGTTCGAATGCCAATCACGATGCGCATAAACGCAACCACAAGCGCTCCCAGCGGTAACAGCAAAAGCATGCGAAACATACTCTGTTCTTCAATAGGGAGTTCGTAGAAGCTCAAAAAGCCAAGGCCGTTGCTATCGGCCTGCATGGCAGATAGCTGAAGCGCCGGTATGGTTTGCCGAAGCATTGAGAAGCTGACTTGGGAATTGCCGCCGCCTACTACGTCTAGCAGAGACTCCGAGCCTTGACGCCATAGTAGTATGTCCTCCGGAATGCCCTGAGCGGCGGTTCTGGGGTTGAGCGTTAACCATCGCTCGCCGTTGTATATCTGCAGAAACGCTGTCAGTTGCTGGCGTCGGCGGGCATCTTCCAGCTTTAGGCCGTCGGCGGTTCTTGCCGGGATCCCGGAGTGATTGAGCATGTTAACCAGCAGTGGCAAATAGTTATCTTCAGAAACCAGCAGGGTGGTGTTCTGCACTCGAGTATCCGGTTGCATCAGCCGGATGAGCTCCCGGGTCATGCTTTCCGGCGTGCTGGAACGTGCTTTGGCCTGGGCCAGAATCTCCCGTACCGCGGTTGCCTGGGGTTCTTCCCAGAACAGCTTTTGGGTTTCGGGCTTTTGGGCGGGTGGCGCAGATTCTGCGCCGGGATCCGGTAGGAACTGGGCCTTGAAATATAGGGTTTGTGGGCCAGCCGCCTCACGCTTGGTCCATTCAGCCCGGCGGCTGCCGGCGCTATCTATAATGGTGAAGCCAAAACCTGGTGATGCAGCCTGCTCTGTTAAAATCAGAAATCCAGGTGGCTGCTCGGGAACATTCAGGCTGGCAACGACCGGGTCGTTGCTGCCATCAAAATCAACTCGGGCTTCTACCATCCAAACAGGTCGCTGCTCCCCGGTTAACCATGGAATTCCCAGCTCAATGTGCCGCCATGTTGCGAGTGAGATGCCTGCAGCAATTAACAGGAAAACGGCAATATAAAACGGTAGGCGGGAGGGACTGTTCACTTTGATTTCCCGTTGATATCGGTGCGAATGGATTCTGGTAATTCGGTAGCGTATTCCTTGCCAACATCAACGAGCATGACATCCCTGAGCACATTGCGGCCTACAAGTGCCTGGTAGGTCAGGTTGCTGCGATTCGCCAAGGTAAACTCTGCCACTTGCTGGTGATCGCCAATAGTGAACTGAAGCTCTACAACCACGCGCCGCTCTGCTTCGTCAGTGCTGGACTGAATGACTTTCACGCGCCGTGAAATTTCTTTTTCAAGGGTCACAAAGTCTTCTGTGTTTGGCATGGGTACGTCAAAGCGTACCCAGTTATTGCCGTCGCGTTCGAAACGAGTAATGTTGCGTGCGTCGATGGAGGAAGTTTCCGCTCCGCTATCAATTCTGGCTTTATAAACCAGGCCCGGGCCAGCAAGGTAAAAATTCTCAACCTCACCCACCACAACTTTTCCTTTAAGCCGGTCGGCTCTGCCCTTTTCATTTTTGGTGGCGGGGCAAGCTTTCTGAGCTGGTACAGGGGGGCAGGAGGGTTTCTCAACCTGGGTTGCGATAGCTTCCAGCACCTTCTGTGTGGCGTTTTCGTTATGCCTCAAATACAGGTCTTGGCGAATTGTTGCATTGTTCTCCATGGTCACCAACGTGGCGCGCTGGCTTTGAACCGAAGTGTTTAAATCGCTAAGGTCGGATTTGGGAACCATGAAATACTTGTCTGTCGAACACCCCGTCAGCAGCACTGTGCCTGCTATAACAATAATGGAGAGCCTCGATAGACCAGCTCGAATTCGTTTGGAACGCATGAAAAACCCCTGAGCCGGTTGCCGCACACACCCGGAATAAAATGCTGTGACGGTCTGAGAATGTATGACGGAGAATAACTGGGCCGAGAGTATACATCAGCAACCCGCCCAATTGCTTTACCGTTGGTTAAGAGGCGGCGAAAGAAAGCGGCTTGTTCCCAGAATTTCGCTGGAACGCAGGTATTCCTGCATCAGTGGAGAGCAGTTCAGGTACAGCAGCAAAAGTTCCCGTTGTACGTCCTGGTCCTGAATGCGAGCGGCAAACAGAATAAGCGCACGTACGCCGTCTTCGCTGCTGGCTCCCATGGCGGCATAACTTCTACCATACCGGCTGTCGAGTATGGCGGTTAGCCGCTCAAGGTGGAACTCCCCCGTATGAGTGATATGAGGGAGAATCCGAAACTCGGGTGGGTCATAAAAACCGGGCGCAGTTTCTATACACTCATCTTCAGTGTAATTCGTTTGTAGAAATTCTGTGCCCAGCTTTCGCCAGAGTTCTTTCAGCATGGTTCTGTATCCATTGTGGCTGTGTGCCAGACCCAAAAAAGCCGTTAAAAAAGCGTAATGCTATTGATCATCGGTGACGCTTACCCTTTTAATCCAAATTACGTTGCGCGTCCAGAACCGGACTCGCGCGCATTGCCAAATTGCCAAACAGTCGAGATGCAGGCAGTGTGTGCGCCCCCGGCCTGTATGGGTCGGATAAAAGGCTGCTATCTTCCGGTAGAATGTAATGCGTGTGTAAGCTCACGTTAATCCGGATAAATATCGAAACCCCGAGGGAGTGTTGGCTGTGCCCGAAGCCGTCAGTGAATTTATAGGTTCCCAGCCGGGGTTTGTCGCGGCATTGGTTATCTTGCTGTTAGCCATTACAAGTATTGTTGCCGTGCTGCTGGCGAAGGCCAGGGCAGAAAACCGAGCTGCAAGCCTGCAATCGGATGTG
This sequence comes from Marinobacter sp., assembly GCF_052091845.1. Taxonomy (GTDB): domain Bacteria; phylum Pseudomonadota; class Gammaproteobacteria; order Pseudomonadales; family Oleiphilaceae; genus Marinobacter. The sequence goes on from NZ_JBQDCO010000017.1 coordinate 54,759, forward strand.
GCCGCGCACGGCCGCCGGATAGACGAGCTACTGGGGGAACGCCAAGGCCAGCAAGTGCGGAATGAAGAGCTTGCGGCCGAGTTGAGCGAAGCCCGGGCGGTGTTGCGAGAGCAGCAGGTTATGCTGAAGGAGGAGCGGCGCTCTGCAGCTGAAAAGCTGGCATTGCTGGAGCACAACAGAGACGCTCTGAAGCAGGAGTTTGAAAATCTGGCCAATCGGATTTTTGAGCAAAAAAGTGAGCATTTCTCCCGGCAAACCCGCACAAGCCTCGATACGTTGCTCAACCCGTTTCGCGACCAGCTACAGGATTTTCGTAAGCGCGTGGAAGATGTTTACACCACAGAGACCCGCGACAGACAGGCCCTTCGCAGCGAGATAAAAACCCTTCAGGACCTCAATCGCCAGATTACTGAAGAAGCCTCCAATCTTACCCGGGCCTTGAAGGGCGACAAAAAAATACAGGGTAACTGGGGCGAGCTTATTCTGGAGCGGGTTTTGGAAAAATCCGGTCTGCGCAAGGGCATAGAATATGAAACCCAGGGCAGCTATCGGGATAGTGACAACCAGTTGCTGAGACCCGATGTGGTGGTCAACCTTCCCGATAGCCGAAACCTGGTGATTGATTCCAAAGTCTCGCTGCTGGCTTACCAAAGGTGGATGACAGAAGACGACGACAGTGCCCGGCAAGAAGCGCTGAAAGATCACGTTGATGCCGTACGTAACCACATCCGCACGCTCAGCGAAAAGGATTACAGCCAGCTAGGCGGTTTGCACTCGCCAGACCTTGTTTTCCTGTTTATGCCAATAGAACCGGCTTTTGTAGCGGCTTTTCAGCAGGACGAGAACCTTTTCGCAGAAGCTTTCGAGCGAAAGATTATTGTAGTAACTCCCACAACACTGTTGGCAACGCTACGAACCATTGAAAATATCTGGCGATATGAGCGCCAGAGCCAAAACGCTCGGTTGATAGCAGAGCGCGCAAGCGCGGTTTATGACAAACTTAGGGTGTTTGTGGAAGCCATGGAGCGCCTGGGTGGGCAGCTCCATACCGCACAGGTTACCTACGATTCGGCCATGAACACGCTGACCCGGGGGCGAGGCAATCTTATTTCCCAGGCCAACCGGTTTGTGGAGCTGGGCGTGCGGGTAAAAAAGGAGCTGCCGAAAGCTGTTACGGATCAGGCAGAAGTGGACACTGATCGAGACATAAACGACGACGAGCCGGATTCGGAAAAACAGGCAGTTGGTGCAGATAACGAGCAGGAGTAAGTGCCATGGCAGTAGGTTTTGGGAATAGCCGTTTACCGGTCAGAAAGTCAAAAGGCCGCCAGTTAGCCAAAGCAGCAATTGTTGTTTCGGCACTGATAGCCGGGCAGGCCGCCGCGTTGGCACCTGAACACGAAACCCGCCGGTTGATGCTGGCTACCGAAGAAGCCGTTACTGCAGAAAACTGGGGCGAAGCCAGTGAATACCTGAATCGCTTACGGCAACTGGAAGGTGAAAAACCTGCGGCTTATCACTATTACCGTGGCCGGGTTATGCTGCAATCTTCTCATTTTAATGAAGCCCAGGCAGCACTTGAAGCCTATGTAACAAAGGCAGGTACGGAAGGCAGTCATTACCAAAAATCCTTAAAGCTCATTACCGGAATTGAGCGGGCAAGAAAAGAGAAGGCTCAGGCAGCGCCGGTTGGTGAGGAATCCAGAGTTGCCGTAATTGAGCCCGCAGGGGACCAACGAACCGCCTCTTTGCGCAAGCTGTATCTGGCAGATTCTGATCGCGAGGCCCTTGTTCTGCACCTCAATAGTCTTCTGGGTGTTGCCGGGTGGCGGCAGGATAAGGCGGTTGTGCGCCTGGACCGACCAGCCGATATCGAGTATCGCTTGAGTACAGGCGATAACGCGGTTTCCGTTCAGGAAATTCAACGTGACAGCTCAACCGGCATCATTCGTAAAACCACACAAATTCCGGTGTTTGGTATCAACCCTCAGGTGGAATGGGGTTGCGAACAAGCTGTGGCAACCTGTTGGATATACGACCCACGAGACGGCTCCCGCCTGTTGAAGCTTTCGCCAAACCGAAGCCAGGCTGAGGAAATAGCGCAAACTCTGGGTAAGCTGATCCGGAACCTGCAAACCAGCTCTGCGGGCTCCTAACGCTCCGGCTTGTCGTTGCCCCGTTCGCCTTCACGATAGGCGCCCGGGGTAACACCTGTCCATTTCTTGAAAGCCCGGTGAAAGGTAGAAGGTTCGGTAAACCCGATTCTGGCAGCAATGTCGTTAATAGAGAGCTCTTGCCGACTGAGATAGTAGATCGCCATATCCCGCCGCAAAAGATCCTTGATTTCCTGAAACGACGTGTTTTCCTGCTTCAGCCTTCGGCGAAGGGTTTGCGGGCTGGTGTGCAGTTCGCTGGCAATCCACTCAAAATCGGGCAGAGGCTTTGAGAAATCCCGACCGATGAGCGCACGTATTTTACCGGTAAACGTATTGCTCTCGTCGGGTCGGGAGAGTAGATCCGCTGGTGAGGTTTTCAGGAATTGACGAATTTCCGGTGTGTCTCTGATCACAGGCGCCGATAGAAAACGCTTATCGAACGTTAGCGCCGTGCAATCGGAGTCGAACTCCAGGGGGCAATGGAAAATGTGACGATACTCATCGCCATGGGGTGGGCGTGGGTAATTGAATTCCGCTTTCTCAAGCCCCACCGGCTGTCCTACCAGCCAGCTGCCTAGCCGGTGCCAGATAACCAGAATGCTCTCTCGCAGAAAGTAATGAGGGTCGTGGATATTGCCTTCCATGCGTGTAACCAGCCGAGCCTTTTGCTTGCCGGTTTCCAGTTCCATGGCAAGCATAGGATCAAACAGCCGGGAGAATTGATAGGCCCGGCGATACACAGCCCCAAGCGTTGGGCAGTCGATAACCAGAGCACACATAGTGGCAAACGTGCCCGCCCTGGCTCGCCGTGGCCCCATGCCCAAAAATTCATCATCCATGCGGTTCCAGGCAATTTGTAGCAATGAACTGAACTGATCGCTATTCACCCGGGCCATCTCAATACGCAAAAGATCGGGGGATATGCCCGCATCTTTGAGCATTTCGGAAGTGTTAAGCCCCAAATGCTCAGCGCCAGACAGGGCAGCCTGCACAAAGTGCCGTGAAACTGTCAGATCAGACATCTAACTCGCCATTTTGTTAAAACGACACTTATCATAAAACCCCTAAGCCACATTGCAACCAAAGCCTCGCCAGAGTGTGGCGGGAGCAGTTGTAAGAATCGGCCAATTGTTATGGCGTAACAGGCAGTTGGCGTTAATGGTAAAACCGTGCAGCATGGTGTGAGCAGGAACAACGCATTACCCAGAAGGAGAACACCATGGCAGGTCCTCTGACCTCAATGAAGATTCTGGATTTCAGCACATTGCTGCCGGGGCCCTACGCCACCATGCTTTTGGCAGACATGGGCGCAGAAGTATTGAGGGTAGAAGCACCAGATCGGGTAGATCTTACCCGCGTGATGCCACCTCACGATGCCGGTGTAAGCACCTCTCACGCCTTCCTTAACCGGGGCAAACAGTCTCTTGCGCTAAACCTGAAAAAAGAAGACAGCAAAGAGAAGATTCTGCAGTTGGTGAAGGATTACGACATTGTGATCGAGCAGTTCCGCCCCGGTGTGATGGACCGGTTGGGTATTGGCTACGACACTCTGAAAGCCATTAACCCCAAGCTTATTTACTGCGCCATTACCGGGTACGGCCAAACCGGCCCCTACAAAGATCGGGCAGGGCACGACATAAACTACCTCTCCATTGCCGGTGTGAGCAGCCATTGTGGTCGCGAAGAAAGCGGACCGCCGCCTATGGGTATTCAGATTGCCGACGTAGCCGGCGGCTCCCACCACGCAGTTATGGGCATACTTGCCGCCGTGGTGCATCGCCAACAAACCGGAGAAGGGCAATTTGTGGATATCAGCATGACCGACGCCGCCTTTGCGCTCAATGGCATGGCCGGTGCGGCTTCCATTGCTGGTGGGCAAGAACAGAAGCCTGAAGGCGCGATGCTCAACGGCGGCTCCTTCTACGATTACTACCAAACCCAGGATAACCGCTGGCTTTCTGTAGGCAGCCTGGAACCCCAGTTCTCCGCAAGGCTGTGCGACATTCTTGAGCTGGCTGATATGAAGAGCTTTGCCCTCAGCCAGAATGCTGAGCACCAGGCGGAGTTCAAAGCTGCGCTTAGAGAGAAATTCCTGCAAAAAACGCTGGAGCAATGGCGAGTTATATTTGCCGAAACGGATGCCTGTGTGGAGCCGGTGCTGACCATTGATGAGGCCGCTGAGCACCCTCAGTTGAAAGCCAGGGATATGGTGATTGGTGTTGATCGTGGCGATGGGACGCAGCAAAAGCAGATTGGATTTCCGATTAAGTTTGAGAAGACGCCGGCTTCCACTTCCTGTATCGGCCAGCCACTTGGAGGCAAGTAATTTGAACGTATGATTTCATCTCAATCATCGTGAATAAATGTTCATTTTTTAGTGAGTCTGCTAATTTAATAGTGTCGCCAGTGAAGGCGAATCCCGTAGTAAATAATGATAAGGGTAACACTATGCAAACCAGGAATACTCGGGCGGTGCGAACGGTGCGCAGCGCTGCGTTGGTGCTACTGGGCAGCACCTTGCTGACAGGCTGTTTTGATGGCAGTAGCTCATCATCCGGATCGTCAGAGCCGGAACTTAATACCAATCTGTTTCCCGCGGACGGCAAGCTTGAAGCTACCATCCGAAGAACAACGGGTGGTGTGCCTCACATCAAGGCAGACAACCTGAAGTCGGCGGCGTTCGGCCATGGGTATGCTCAGGCCCAGGATAATGTTTGTTTGCTGGCCGAAGCGATGGTTAAGGCACGGAGTGAGCGGGCCAAGTACTTTGGGCCGGGTGAGGAAAACATTAATATTATTAATGATTTCAGCTACAAAGCCCAGCGTATCTTGAGTGGCGCAGAGCAAGAGTATGAATCTCTGAGCCCGGAAAGCACCGCGCTTATTGATGGTTTTACAAAAGGCTATAACAGCTATATTGAAGAGACAGATCCGGCAAACTTTCCTCAACGATGCCAGGACCAGCCATGGGTGAAGGCTATTTCGCCAGTGGATCTAATGGCCCATTATCGAATAGTTGGCCAGTACGCCAGCGGTGGCCAATTCGCCACTGGCGCAGTGTTTTTGGCCATCCCGGGTGAAGATCTTGCAGAAGCGCAGCCTAAACCCGTGATGACTAGCACGGACGCGTCAGAGTTCAAGTCAGTTTCAGGTGATGCCCGGTTGATGGCAGCCGCCAAGACCGACTACCAGGATATGGGACTGGGCAGTAATGCTTGGGGGATCGGTAAAGACATGACCGAGCAGGGTAAGGGTGCGCTATTGGCGAATCCTCACTTTCCGTACACTGGCCACCGGCGTTTGTATCAAGCGCACCTTACTGTACCCGGTTATTTGAACATTAACGGCGCTGGCCTTCTGGGCACAGCATTACCGCTGATCAGTTTCAATGAAAATCTAGCCTGGTCTCACACGGTGTCCTCCAGCCGCAGATTTACCTTATATGAGCTGAAGCTCAAGAATGGTGACGACCTTACTTACATCGTGGATTCAAGCAATAACCGCAGCACCGCTCATTTATAGTGCCCCGGAATATTCACCCCAGAACACCTCTGCCGGTGTTCGATAACCCAGCCGTTTCCTGGGTCGGTTATTCAGCTGCTCAACCACTCGATTGATATTTGTTTGGGACAGCTTGGTGAAGTTCGTCCCTTTCGGGTAGTACTGGCGCAGCAAGCCATTCGTGTTCTCATTGGTGCCTCGCTGACCCGAGCAATGTAGTGGCATAGTGAATCTGGCCACCTGATTTTGAGTGTATGATCACTCACAGA
>NZ_JBQDCO010000018.1:0-59233 GCF_052091845.1 Marinobacter sp.
TGGTGCCCGGAGGCGGAATCGAACCACCGACACGAGGATTTTCAATCCTCTGCTCTACCGACTGAGCTATCCGGGCAAGTTGCTGTACTGCTGTGCAACGGGGCGCTATTAAACCGGTTTAGGGGTGGTGAGTCAAGGCCAGGCCGGAAAAATTACCGAATCTTTTCCGGCCTGCTCAAGGTTTGATCAAACCCGTGTTATTTTTCCGGTGGTACGTAGCCTTCTGCTTTGTCGAAAGGCTCGTTGTTGAAGTAGTGTTCCATCTGCGCCTGCAGGTATTTTCGGGTGTTGGGGTCCATCAGGCTCAGGTGTTTTTCGTTGATCAGCATGGTTTGCTCGTGTTGCCATTCTTCCCAGGCCTGTTTGGATATGTTCTCGAAAATGTCCTGGCCCTTTGCGCCGGGCATGGGCGGGAAGTCCAGGCCATCCAGTTCTTTCTGGTGTTTGCGGCAGAAAACGGTGCGGCTCATGATCGCTCCTGTTTTGATGAGGTCTGTGTGAATGGCCGGATGATACCAGATAGTGACGGTTAAGCGTGCGAAGGCTCCGGTATCAGAGCAGAGTGGCCTGCTCCGGGTTTGTAAGAAGGCTGCGAATAGGTGCCGGCAAGCCGAGTTCCAGTGCCTCGGGCGGAAATAGCCACTTGTGTTGATCACTGTCATTAATGGTGTTTTGCCCGGTTACACCCAGTCGTGCTGGCTGGATGTGCAGGTGATAGTGGGAGAATGTGTGGCGGAAACCGCTGATAAGCTTCGGCTCTCCGCAATCGAACCCAAGGCTGTGTTTACAGGCTTCTTGCAGTTCATCTGCGCCATAGGCCGGGTCTAGTTCCGGCAGGCTCCAGAGGCCGCCCCATATGCCACTGGGCGGGCGCCGTTCCAACAGGATACGACCTTCGTTGTCTTCCAGAATAACCATCCAGGTGGTTTTTTCAGGTTTCGCTTTTTTGGGCTTGGAGCCGGGGTAGAGGTTGGCCTCGTCATTTGCGTAAGCTGCGCAGCCCTGCTGTAACGGGCAATTATTACAGGCGGGCCGGCTGCGGGTGCAGACGGTTGCGCCCAGATCCATGATGCCTTGGGTGTAGTCGCGCACGCGCTCGTTCGGTGTGTGCGCTTCTGCATGTTGCCAGAGTTGCTTCAGCACTGAGGTATGCCCGGGCCAGCCGGGAACGGCGTGGTAGCGGGCCAGCACGCGTTTCACATTACCATCAAGAATGGCAGCGCGTTTATTGAATGTTTGAGCGATAATGGCCGCCGCTGTAGAGCGGCCAATGCCTATTAATGTTTCCAGCTCTTGCTGGGTGTTCGGGAACTCCCCGCCAAAATCCTCCATAACGGATTTGGCGGCTTTTTGCAGGTTGCGTGCGCGGGCGTAATAGCCAAGCCCGGACCAATGACTGAGTACATCGTCAACCGGTGCTTCGGCCAGCGAGCGCACATTGGGGAAGCGCTCCATGAAGGCCTGGTAGTAAGGGATAACAGTGGCAACCTGGGTTTGCTGAAGCATAATTTCAGAAACCCACACCCGATAGGCGGTCCGGTTGTGGTGCCACGGCAGATTGTGCCTGCCGTGTTGGTCGTACCAGGCTAAAAGGTTTTCAGCAAAGTGGCCTGCTGTCACTGGAACAGGCCTTTGAGAGCATCTTTAACCTTGTCACCACCGTCTTTGCCCAGTTTTTCTTCCAGTTTTTTGCGTACTTTCTCTTCGGCTTTGCTTTTCGCTTTATCGACTTCTTTTTTGGCCTTTTTCTTCGCTGCGTTTGATGCAATGGTTTTCAGTGTGTCGCGGAATCTGGAACCGTCGAAGGAGCACAAACCGGCTGCGTCTGCTGCGAAATCGCCACGGCATTCTACCGGTATCACAACATCTTCAACGTATTCGGTTACCCGGCACGCGTTATCGCGGTGAATGTTGCCGACAATGCGCAGGCCAAGTTCGTAGTCCACCAGTGTCTGTATCATGTCCACAGTGCCATTGCCTTCAAGCTTCATGCCGGCCATGGAGGCGGTAAGATCTGTGTTGTCGAGAATGTTGCCGTTGATATCGACAACGCCATGCATGTCGTCAAATGGGGTGGCGTCGCCCCAGTTATCCGTTGTCAGTTTGTCCTGGTTAACCAGCGCTATGCCCTGACAGGCCATGTGGGTCAGGTTCATTTTGCGGAACTCGCCTTTGGCAAGATTAAAGCGGATCTGGCCATCTGCGTTTTCAGTCAGCAATGATATGCGGTTGCCGGATGTGGTGGCGTTTACTTTAAGGTTGGCACCGCCGGCCAGCATGGTGACCTCTGCCAGATCGGCCAGCAATGGAAGGGTTTGTACGTTGGTAACGTCGGAGTTTACCGTCCACTTGGGTGTGTCTGTGCGGGCATCAATCTCTACGTTGGCGCCAAAGCTGCCTTCATACAGCTTGCCGCTGAACTCGTCTACTTTCACCAGGCCTTTGCTGGCGGTGGTGCTGGCTTTGATTTCGTTAATGGTGAGGTTGCTCACAATCAGCTCACCCAGGCCGAAGTCGATATCAAATAGCAAGCTGCGCAGAGTATCCAGCGGCAGAAGGTCGCTTTCGGGGCCGGAGCCTGAGGTTTGTGCGGGGGCATTGCTTTCGGCTTCTTCAGCGCTGGCATTTTCGCTTTCGACTTTGGGTGGCAGGTAACGGTCGGCGTTAAGTTTGTCGCCTTGAAGGTCGAACACAATGCCGCCGTTGCCCAGGTTGTAGCTGCCGGAGCCTTCGAATGTGGTGTCATCCAGTTTGATCACCAGGTCAGACAACGCTGGCTTGCCCGCAGGCCCTCCGATACTGGTAGAGAATGCAATGGCTTTGAGGACTGCTTCGTCGGAGGTCTCGATGGCAGGCTGCCCCATGTTTTCGAGCAGTTCCTTGAGGGAGAACTCGCTGATAGCCACCTTGCCTTGTAAGGCTGGCTTGTCGCCGAAGCCTTTAATATCAAGGTTGGTGTTCAGGGTCAGGTTTGCGAGACTGGCTGTGAAGTCGCTCAGGGTTGCTGTTTCATTTTCCAGGTTGGCTTTCGCAGAGCCGCCCAGCTTGGCGGTTACAGATTTTCCGTTGAATGGTTCACCGTTCATTTTGAATACGGCTTCCAGACCAGAAACCGCAAAATCGTTTAGCGCTTCGTTTGCTGCCAGACGAACGGCTATGTCGCCGTCTATCTCAAACTGTGGCTTGGCTGTCTCTACGCGAAAGCCAATTTCCAGTGGAAACTCAGAGCCGAGAGTAATGTTGCTGGCGTTTACGGTGAAATTCTCCAGGGTTACGGTTTGCCCGTCGCGCTGATCACTGTACTGCACTTGTGCGTTAATAATTTGTACATTTTCGATGTTGAAATTCAGCGCTTCGCCGCCCTGTTCATCTTCTGTCTCAGCTGCTGGTTCTGGCGTGCTGGCAACGTCCTGTTTGTCCTTCTTTGTGCCGCCGTCTTCGGGCTCCGGCATGATCCGGGTCCAGTTGCCTTCCCCCTGTTTGTTGATGCTCAGATGGGTGTCCAGGCCGTCCAGCACAAAGGTGTCCACCTGCGGTGACATGGAGATCAAAGACCAAAGATTAACCTGTGCGACCAATTGCTTCAGTGCAACCAGGCGTTCATCATCAAGGGTCGCTTCCACATCATTCAGCTCAAGCCCGAGAGGAATAAAAGACCAGCCGATATCGCCTTCCAGAATGAGGTCGAGGTTGGTATTTTCCTCAACAACCTTCTCGATTTGCGGCTTGTAGTCGTTCGGGTTTATAACGGCCATGGCAATAGCTATCGCGGCAGCGGCGAGAACAATAAGTGCAACGATGGCGATCAGCACATAACGTATGGCTTTCATGGTAAAGGCTTCCTTTCTTGTTTCGGGAGCGTTCAGGATTCATGCCGAACCCGGGGCGAATTAGTTAAAGGATAACGCAGGGTTAACAAATTAACAGGGCAAGAGTATGACAATGCCGTAGTGTTGGGCCAAAATGCCTGCACTGTTTTCTGACTGCATCGCAACGTTTAAACATAAAAAATAACATGTATAACCATAAGAAGGAGTCTGCTGTGGCTATTACCGTCTCTATTGATTTGAACCGAGAGCTTGAAATTCCTGCCAGCTACGATGAAGTGTTCGACCTGCTTGCCGATGTACCACGCTCTGTAAGCTATTTCCCAAAGGTCCATAAACTGAAAGATTTGGGCGACAATGTTTATCGCTGGGAAATGGAAAAAGTGGGCGTTGATAAGCATGCGATTCAATCTGTATATGCAAGTAAGTATTTTGCCGACAAAGATGCCGGTAAAATTACCTGGGAGCCAGTGAAAGGAGAAGGTAATGGGCTGGTTAGCGGGTACTGGACGGTGAAGGCAAACGGAGATAGGGCTACAGCCTTGAAATTCCATACCAGTGCCGAGTTAACGCTGCCTCTGCCCGGCATGTTGAAGCTGGCAATCAGTCCGGTTGTCAAGCACGAGTTCAATGGGCTGGTAGATACCTACATGAGCAATCTTAAGGCTGCCTTTTAAAGATTTATGATCAGACCAGCTTGCACGCTGATTAACGCGATTGTGGGACTCCTGCAAGCATAAAATGTATAATTCGTAAATTGAACTTTCCCGGCGTTGTGCCGCTTATATTGCTACGGAGTCCCCATGGCCGAACGTAAGGCTCGGGTAGAGCGAAATACCCTTGAAACCCAGATCACCGTTGACCTCAACCTCGACGGAGCCGGTAAATCCAGTTTTGATACCGGCGTGCCCTTTCTGGAGCACATGGTTGAGCAGATTGCCCGCCATGGACTTTTTGATCTGGATGTTGTTTCCAGAGGCGATCTGCACATTGATGATCACCACACCGTGGAAGACATCGGCATTACCCTGGGCCAGGCTTTCAGGCAGGCGGTGGGAGACAAAAAAGGCATCGTTCGCTATGGCCATGCGTATGTGCCTATGGATGAAGCCCTCTCGCGCGTGGCGATTGATCTGTCGGGCCGCCCTGGCCTGATAATGAATGTGCCCTTTACCCGCGCTGTTGTGGGTGGTTTTGATGTGGATTTGTTTGAAGAGTTTTTCCGTGGCTTTATCAATCATGCCATGGTGACTGTGCATATCGACAACCTGCGGGGCAAGAATACCCACCACCAGATCGAGACTGTGTTCAAGGCATTCGGTCGCGCGCTGCGCATGGCCGTTGAAATGGATGAGCGCATGGCGGGTATTACCCCATCCACCAAAGGCTCGCTGTAAATAACCTTTCGTAGCCGGCCTTCGTTGCTCTTTAGTCACCACAAGGACACTGCACTAACCATGAAAACCGTTGCCATCATCGACTACGGCATGGGTAATCTTCACTCTGCCCGCAAGGCGGTAGAGCACGTGGCTCCGGATACCAGAGTTCTGGTAACCGGCAACCCAGACCAGATTCGCGAGGCAGACCGGGTGATTCTCCCCGGTGTTGGCGCCATGCGTGACTGCATGGCTGAGATGCGGCGGTTGGGCGTGGACAAGCTGGTGCGGGAAGTGTCCCGTGATCGTCCGTTCCTTGGTGTTTGCGTGGGCATGCAGGCACTTATGTCTCGCAGTGAAGAAAATGGCGGTATCGACGCTATTAATCTGTTCTCTTCTCAAGTGCGCTTTTTTGGCAACAACCTGGTAGAGAACGGCGAGCGTTTAAAGGTGCCTCATATGGGCTGGAACCAAGTGTTTCAGGCAGGCTCGCACCCGCTTTGGCAAGGCATCCCAAACGGCGATCGCTTCTATTTTGTGCACAGCTATTACGCAGAAGCCCAGGGCAACGGGGATATCGTCGGGCGCACCCATTATGGGGTCGATCTTGCGGCCGCGGTGGCCCGCAACAATATTTTTGCTGTGCAGTTTCACCCGGAAAAAAGCGCCGGGGCAGGGCTGCAGCTCCTCAAGAACTTTACTGACTGGAATGGAACATGCTGATTATTCCCGCCATTGATTTGAAAGACGGCAGATGCGTGCGGTTGCGCCAGGGCCGAATGGAAGATTCCACCGTTTTTGGTGGCGATCCGGTTGATATGGCCACTCGTTGGGTAGATGCCGGGGCCCGCCGCTTACACCTTGTGGATTTGAACGGTGCCTTTGCGGGTGAGCCGGTAAACGGCGAAATTGTTCAGGCCATCGCCCGTAAGTACCCGGATTTGCCGATCCAGATTGGCGGTGGTATTCGTTCTGCCGAAACCATTGAGGCCTATTTAAAGGCGGGTGTGCAGTGGGTAATTATCGGCACCAAAGCCGTTAAAGAACCTGAGTTTGTTACCGAGATGTGCAAGCGCTTCCCGGGCCACATTATTGTTGGTCTGGATGCCAAAGATGGCCGCGTAGCCACAGATGGCTGGGCTGAAGTATCTGAAGTGATGGCCACCGACCTGGCCAAACGTTTTGCGAACGATGGCGTTGAAGCAATTGTGTACACCGACATTAACCGTGACGGCATGATGCAGGGCGTGAACGTAGAAGCTACTGCGGCATTGGCGGAAGAAGGTGGTATTCCGGTTATCGCTTCTGGTGGAGTGACCAACATGGATGACCTCAAGCGACTGGCACCCGTTGCACACAAGGGTGTTATCGGTGCGATTACGGGGCGGGCGATTTATGAAGGTACGCTGGACGTTGCAGAAGCTCAGGCATATTGCGACTCCCTTTGAGGCACCCTTTACAACGTTTTTTCGGCACACACTGAAAGGTTGAGGAAGTTACTGTATGGCACTGGCAAAACGAATTATTCCCTGCCTGGATGTAGACAAGGGGCGTGTTGTAAAAGGCGTTAACTTTGTAGATATCCGTGATGCAGGTGATCCCGTGGAAGTGGCCCGCCGTTATAACGAGCAGGGCGCTGATGAAGTTACATTCCTGGATATTACCGCAAGCAGCGAAAGCCGTGACACAACCTACGAAACCGTAGAGCGCATGGCGGCGGAGGTTTTTATTCCGTTAACCGTTGGCGGTGGTGTTCGCGCCGTGGACGATATCCGCAAATTGCTGAACGCGGGTGCTGATAAGGTTGCCATAAACACGGCGGCCATATTCAACCCGGAGCTTGTGCGCGAGGCTGCAGAGAGGTTCGGCAGCCAGTGTATTGTTGTTGCCATTGATGCCAAGCAGGTTAGCAGCGAGAGTGAGGCGCCGCGCTGGGAAATCTTTACCCATGGCGGGCGCAAGCCAACCGGGCTGGATGCCGTAGAGTGGGCCCGCAAGATGGTTGATATGGGGGCTGGGGAGTTGCTGCTTACAAGCATGGACAGAGACGGCACCAAAATCGGTTTTGATCTTGGGCTTACCCGCGCGGTTAGCGATGCGGTATCAGTGCCGGTGATTGCCTCAGGGGGTGTGGGTGAGCTGCAACACCTGGCAGATGGTGTAACCAAAGGTGGCGCTGATGCGGTTCTGGCGGCGTCTATTTTCCACTTTGGTGAACACACCATTCCCGAAGCCAAGGCTTTTATGAAAGCCCAGGGCATCGAAGTTCGGGATTAATGCTTTTTGGCGAAAGTAGGCCGGATGGCCTGCTTTTCGCCCTCTGCAAACATCTTTCGGTTATTGTTACGTATTGCCCAAAGCCCGCTTACAGTCGCTATGGCAATGCCTTGTTCATCCAGTTGCGGAAGATGCTTCTCGAGATAATCCACGGTTACTGTGTGGGGATGGCCGATACCAACCGCGCTGCCGTTTTCTTTCGCCCGCCGGATCAGCTCCTTGAATTGTTTGTCGACAAACGCTTCCGTTTGCTCATGATCCAGAAACACATCCCGTGAAAGGGTAGGAATCTGGTAAGCCTCAGCCACATTGCCTGCCACTGACGAAGCAATGGTTCTGCTGTCGACAAAATAAACCGGGTAGCGGTAGAGCTCTTTCATCACCCAGTCCATGGGTTTCAGTTGTTGCGTCAGCAGACTGCCCATGTGGTTGTTAACACCCTGCACATGGGGGATAGACTGCAGGGCGCGGCGCAAAGTAGTTGTTAAATGCTGCTGGTCCATGTCAGACGTCAACCCGCCTGGTCCCAGGCTGAAATTCCGTGTGTTAGCCATGGGCGCGTGCAGCATAATCTCTTTGCTGCGGTTGTGTGCCAGGCGGGCCAGAGTATCTGTGTGCCGGCGATAGGGCAGGAATGCCAGAGTCAGTGGCTGATCCAGGTTGGCCAGGCGCTCGCCTTCGTGCAGGTTGTGGCCCATGTCATCAATAATGATGGCAATGGTTGGCGGCACTTCGCGGTTGGCCGGTTCTGCGGCTACAGCACTGGCGGCCAGGCTGGCCAGGGCCGCCAGTGCCAGGGTTAGATTAAAGAGAACCTTCACTGCTCTGCATCAGCTCCCTTGTGATTAAGGATTTGCAGCCCTTTCAGCAAATTCAGTGCAGAGCGCAGTTGGTAGTCACGATCGGAAATCAAGCCAGACTGATTTTCAGGTTTTGTTTGCTTGTCGCCACTTTCGGTTTTTTCGTCCTGACCCACCAGATGACCGCTCAGGTCGGCTTCAGTGAAGAATGGCCGGCCATCCAGCTCCTTCAGCTCCGCGGGCTTTACTTCAATATCCGGTTTGATGCCGGTGGCCTGTATAGAGCGCCCATCGGGCGTGTAGTAGCGCGCTGTTGTCATTTTGATAGCGTGGGTTTCATCCAGTGGTATAACAGTCTGAACGCTGCCTTTGCCAAAGGATTGAGTGCCCATAACGACGGCCCGTTCATGATCCTGCAGCGCACCTGCAAGAATTTCCGAAGCGGAGGCAGAGCCGCCGTTGATCAGAACAACAATGGGGGTGCCGGCCATAACATCGCCATCTTTGGCGCTGAAGCGCAGGCGAGAACTTTGGATTCTGCCCTCTGTATAAACAATCAACCCCTCATCCAGCAGCGCATCTGCCGTTGCTACGGCAGCCTGTAGTACGCCGCCGGGGTTATTGCGCAGATCAATGACCAGCCCATCCAGATCGCCGCCGTGATCCTTCTTCAGTTTGTTGAGAGCTTTTGTAAACTGTCCGCCTGTTTCTGCCTGGAATTGAGTCAGGCGCACATAGCCATAACCGTCTTCAATCATGCGGCTCTTAACGCTGGTTACCTTGATAATATCCCGCTCAACATCAATTTCTACCGGGCCGGTTTCGCCTTCACGCATAATGGTCAGCGTCAGTATGGTGCCGGGCTTGCCGCGCATGAGTTGAACGCCTTCTTCAAGGCTCATGCCTTTTACCGGTTTCTCATCGAGTTTAATAATCAAGTCGCCGGACTGAACGCCGGCCTGCTGGGCGGGTGTGTCGTCAATGGGTGCGATTACCTTTATAAAACCATTCTCCATGCCCACTTCTATGCCCAGGCCACCGAACTCACCGGAGGTGCTTTCCTCCAGCTCTTCATAATCTTTTGGGGCCAGGTAGGTGGAGTGCGGATCAAGATCGGAAAGCATGCCTTTAATGGCGCTTTCCAGTAGCTCGCGATCATCTACTTCTTCAACGTAGGCGGCCTTGATACGGCTAAAAACCTCGGTGAATTTTCGCAAATCATCCAGGGGAAGTTGTTTTTCCGGGTCTGGCAGGGAAACCTCAACGCGTTCGCCATCCTGAATACCTTCCAGTAGTTGCGTATTGCCTGAAGGGTTATCTTCGGCGAAGGCCAGTCCGGGAAGGGTAGTGAAACAGGCTGCAAGAATGGCTGCGCGCAAAGGTGAGGCTTTGAGTGTACTTCGGACCCGATTCATTCACATATCCCGTGGTTATTCCGGTAGTTAAGCTGAGAATTAAGTTGAGAGCTGAGCAAAAAGTTAAGCGACATTCCCTGTTTTCGACAGTATGGCGTCAGCGGGCGCGTTTGTCAGCCCCGCCGCCTGTGTTCAGTTCGCCAGCCAGCGCCCGGGATTATCCGGTTTGCCGTTGTGGCGAATCTCGAAATAGAGCGCCGGCGCATCGGTTCCGCCAGTGCGACCTGCCTGTGCAATGGCTTCCCCGGCGGCAACCCAGTCGCCGGGGCTGGTGAATAGGCTACTGCTATGACCATAGAGTGTCATGTAGCCATCACCGTGATCAATAATTGTTATCAGGCCAAAGCCTCGAAGCCAGTTAGCAAACACAACCCTGCCATAATGAATCGCTTTCACGTTGGCCTCTTCGCCGGTCTGTATGATCAAACCATTTCGGCGCAACTTGCCATCTGCATATTTATCGCCAAACCGGCTGATCACCTTACCCTGCGCTGGCCATGGCAACTTGTTTTTCAGCGATGGAAAAGGCTCGGATTCGTTGGGGGATGGGATGTTGGCAATGGCTTGCTGAACCTCGGACAGCAACTTCTCCAGCCGCTTGCGATCAGATTCCAGTTCACTTTTCTCGCTGCGACGGGAGCGGATGTCCTGATTAAGCGCAGTGAGGGTCTTTTCGCGCTTTTTTCGGGATGCTTTTAAATCTTCCTGGCGTTTAACAATGCCTTCCTCGGCAGCGGCAAGCTCTGCCCGAGTGTCCTGAACGGCGGCTTGCGTCGCTTTGAGTTCCTCAAGATTTTTATGGAACGTTTCCAGGCGCCCGACAGCGTCACGACTGAGGTATTCGTAATAGGTCATCGTCCGGGCAATGTTGTCCGGATTGATTTCATTGAGCAATACTTTTACAGCGGGGGTGTCACCCTCCATCCAGGCGGTGCGAATCTGTTTTTTTAAACTCTCCCGCTGGCGATCCAGGGTTTGTGCCAGCTTCCTTTCCTCGTTTTGGAGGTCGCCAAGGCGCTGCTGCTGCTGCTTTACCTGTCCCCTCAGAGACCGGCGCTCGCGGGTAAGTCGGCTGATCGTGCGTTCAGCTTGGGCAAGCTCCCGCTCCAGCGCGGAACGGTCTTTATCGGCATCAGCCAGCCAGTCATCGATAGCCTCAATGCGGTCCTTGAGGGCTTCAATCTGGGCTGGCGTAACCTCTTTTCCGAACGTTACGGTCGCGGCACCCAGTGTAAAAGTGAGTGCCAGCGCCAGTGCAGCAGTGAATCGCAATGGTAAAGCCTGTTTCCGGGTCAACCGATGTTAACCAGGCTGTGCCCGGTCATTTCCTTTGGCTGCTTAAGCCCCATCAGCGCCAGCAGGGTAGGAGCCACATCGCTCAGGTTGCCGTTGTCCTGCAGGTTTACTTTTGCCGCGCGGTTGCCTGTGTAAATAAGGGGAACCGGTCCAACGGTGTGGGCTGTGTGAACCTGACCGGAACTGGGGTCTGTCATTTGCTCGCAGTTGCCGTGGTCGGCGGTGATCAATGCTTCACCGTCTACTTCGTTCAGGGCATCGACCACCCGCTGTACGCAGTGGTCAATGCACTCGGCGGCCTTAACAGCTGCGTCCAGTTTGCCAGTATGGCCAACCATGTCACCGTTGGCATAGTTGCATACCACCAGGTCATATTTACCACTTTTGATGGCTTCTACCAGTTTGTCTGTAACTTCCGGAGCGCTCATCTCTGGCTGCAAATCGTAGGTTGCCACGTTGGGGGAGGGCACCAGTATTCTGTCTTCGCCAGCAAAAGGTGCTTCCTGCCCGCCATTAAAAAAGAAGGTTACGTGGGCATATTTTTCGGTTTCGGAGATGCGGAGCTGGGTTTTGCCAAGGTCTGCCATATACTCGCCCAGGCCGTTAACCAGTTGCGCTGGAGGGTAGGCGCAGGATGTCTTGATGTCGGCCGCATACTCGGTAAGCATTACAAAATCGGCGAGTTTTGGCTGCTTTTGACGCTCGAAGCCATCAAAGTCTTCACCAACAAACGTGCGTGTCATTTCACGGGCGCGGTCGGCCCGGAAGTTCATGAACACAACCGCATCCCCATCGTTGATGGTGCCCGCAGTATCATCAGCGTTCTGAATGCGTGTCGGCTTTACAAATTCGTCGTTTTCACCACGTTCGTAAGCTTGTTCCAGGCCTGAAACAGGATCGGCTGCCGTGAACTCTGATTCGCCCAGTGTCATCAGGTTGTAGGCGGCTTCCACTCTATCCCATCGGTTATCCCTGTCCATGGCGAAGTAGCGGCCAACAATGGACGCCACGCGGCCTACACCAAGGCTTTTGAGTTTTGCGGCGGCCTTCTCAAGAGAAGGGCGGGCGCTGCGTGGTGGCATGTCCCTGCCATCAAGAAATGCGTGAATGTACACTTCCTTCGCTCCCCGTGAAGCGGCAAGCTCTGCAGCTGCAAGCACGTGGTCTTCATGGCAGTGAACACCACCGGGCGACAGTAACCCCATCAGATGAACGGCTCCGCCATTGCTTATAGCCTTGTCGATGGCGGAACAAAGGGCTTTGTTGTTGTTAAAGGTTCTGTCTTCCAGCTCTTTGTCTATGCGCGTAAGGCTCTGATAAACCACCCGGCCCGCGCCAAGATTCATATGACCAACTTCCGAGTTGCCCATTTGTCCCTGAGGCAAGCCCACAAACATGCCTGACGTGTTAATGAGTGTTTTGGGGTTGGATTCCCAGAGCTTATCCCAGAAGGGCGTGTTGGCGTTGCTGATGGCGTTATCTTCGGCGGGATCGCGATGGCCCCAGCCGTCCAGAATTATCAGTGCTGTCGGCTTGCGTAATGCTGTCATTATTCAGTCCGGAGGTAGAGTTGCAGTTAGTTTTCAAAAGTAGTTACGAAGCTTATCCATTTTTGCACCCTGAGGCCACAGTCGTTACCTGTGTGGCCGCCTTCTGTCCGGCGTGCAGGCTGTGTATAATCCGCCCAAACTTATTTTTAGGGTCGCCTCATGGATCGGTTGTTTGAATTTGTCGTTAATCACTATGTTCTCGCCTCGCTGTTTGTGGCTTTTCTGGTCGCGATCCTGGTTTTGGAGTCCCGGCGTGGTGGCGCTAAAATTTCTGCTCAAGGTGCGGTTAGCCTGCTCAATCGCAACGAAGCCATAGTGGTTGATATTCGCGATCGTAAAGAATTTGCAGAGGGCCGCATTACCGGCTCTGTCAATATCCCGCTGAATGCTCTTAAAAGCCGTGCTGGCGAACTGAATAAGCACAAGGACAAGCAGATTATCGTGGCGGATAAAATGGGCCAGCATTCCGCCATGGCGGTTAAGCAGCTGAACGCCGAGGGGTATGCTAACGTCGTGCGTCTCAACGGTGGTGTGGGCGACTGGAAAGCCAGTAACCTGCCGCTGGTGAAGAAGTAAAAGCGCCGGCATAACTTGATCTGTGCGCCGATCTGCCGCACTGTTTCACATAATCAGGCACCGCTGAACAGTAGACTGTTCAGGCAGATGTAACCATAACAATGGGCCTTTGAGCCCAATCGACGACTCTTTACATAACGGAAAGGACTGAACATGGCTGAGAATCAGCAAGCCGCTGCAGGCAGTGACAACGAAAACAAGGCCCAGTTTGCCCTTCAGCGTATTTACGTGAAGGACCTGTCTTTTGAATCTCCGAACTCGCCAGTGGTGTTTCAAGAGCAATGGAAGCCGCAGGTGAACCTGGACTTGAACACCGCGCACACCAAGGTGAGCGATAACCAGTATGAGGTTGTGCTTTCTCTGACGGTTACGACCAAAATTGATGAAAAAGTCGCTTACATTGTTGAGATTCAGCAGGCGGGCGTCTTTCTGGTAGCTGGCATTGAAGGGCCGCAGCTTGGTCAGATGCTGGGCGCGTATTGCCCGACCATTTTGTTCCCCTATGCCCGTGAAGCAATTGACGGCGTAGTTAACAAAGGCAGCTTCCCGGCACTGATGCTGGCGCCAGTTAACTTTGACGCTATCTATGCTCAGGCGCTGCAGCGCAAGCAGGAAGAAGGGCAGGAAGAGACGCCCAAGGGCGAGCAGACACACTAACCCTGCCGTTTTTTAAAACCGCCCTCAAGCGCATCGCCCGATGCACACCTTGAGGGCGGTTTTGTTTTTTTAAGCCTCCACACAATCTCCTCTGTTTGCCTGATTCACGGTAATGCCTTGCGGTTACGCCCAAGCTGACTAAGTACTTGCTCTTACTTTTTTATTGACATGCGTCATTATCTAAACAAGAATGTTTCGCGTTCTTGTTCGCATTAGTATTTTCAATAATTTTCAGGGAGCGAAACTTTGTGAGTGGTGCGTGTAAAAAAGGTTGGTCTTTACCGTCATGGTTTTTCATGGCCACTTTTGCCCTGGGTGCTTGTGGGCGGGTAGCTGCAGACACGGGAGCCACAACAACCTCTTACCTTGATGAGATTGTGGTAACGGGGACTCGCTCTAATCGTACGATAGGCGATACCCCCGTGCGCACGGAAGTGGTCACCCGCAAGGAGCTGGAGAAAACCCACGCCAGAAACGTGGCCGAAGCCCTGGAAAACGTACCGGGTTTGCAGCTTCGTGCGATTCACGGCAAAGCCGGGCAGGAAGTGTGGATGCAGGGCATTAGCGCCGACCGGGTGCTGATTCTGGTAGACGGCCTGCCCATGACCGCCACCACCGGCTCTGCCGTGGATGTGAGCCAGCTGGCACTGCTGGATGTGAAGCGTATTGAGGTGGTGAAGGGCGCCGGCTCGGCACAGTACGGCAGTGCCGCCATTGGTGGCGTTATCAACGTGATTACCCGGGATATCAAGCCGGGCGTCAGTGGTGAGCTGACCCTGGATGGCGGCAGCTACGGCGACCAGAACCCGAGCGCGGAAAACCCGGATCTGGCGCGCTACGGTGCCCGCGCCAGTGTCGACATGGCCAGCGAACAACTGCGCCTGCGCCTGAGTGGCTCCCATCAGCACACCGACGGCCTGGACCCGGAGCCCGCCACCTGGGCCCGCCCCGGCGACGAATATGACCGCAACCAGTTCAGCTCCCGCCTTGAATGGCGGCCCAGTGATGGCCAGCGGCTGTTTGCCGAACTGGGCTATTTTGATGAGGCTTCCGGCTCGCGCTTTCTCACCGCCAAGGCCGGCACCACCCTGAAGCAGGGCAAGGAAGAGTCGGTTGAGCGCCAGCGGGCGGTGCTGGGCGGCAAACACAGCCTCACAGAACAGCAAACCCTGACCTGGAACCTGCTGCGGGAGGATCTGCAGGACGATACCTACAAATACTCGGCGTTCGGCACTTTTGATCAACGCCAGGCCAGCCAGGAGCTGTCGCAGGCCTCGGTGCACACGGAAGTCACGGTTGGCGATGACCACCTGCTGATGGTGGGGGCCGATTTGCACCACGAGACCCTGGAGCAGTCGGTAGACGGTGCCAGCGAACTGGTGGGCGGCGAGCGCTCCCGCAACAGCAAGGAGCTTTGGCTTCAGGATACCTGGATGCCCACCGAGCGCTGGGAATGGGTAGCCGGCCTGCGTGGCCAGCGCGATTCCGATTTTGGCAATCATTACGCCCCCAAGCTTAGCACCCGCTATGAACTCACCCCCGGCTGGGCCGCCAGCCAGTATCTGCGGGCCAGCTGGAGTGGTGGCTACCGGGTGCCCAACCTGAAAGAACGCTACTTCCGGTTTGATCACAGCCAGCTTGGCTATGTCGTACAGGGCAACCCCGACCTGCGCCCGGAAGTGTCACAGAACCTGCAGCTGGGCTGGGGGGTGAACTACCTGAGCGCCGGCTGGTTTGAAATCAATGCCTACCAGAACCTCATCGAAGACCTGATCCAGACCCAGTTTGACCCGGTGGCCACCGCCATTCGCGGCGACGGCGTGGATGTACACAGGTACGCCAACGTCGACAATGCCCGCACCCGCGGCGTGGAAACCACCGCTGGCTGGCAGTTCGCCCCCGGCTGGGAACTCACCGCCGGCTACACCTACACGGATGCCGAAGACCGGGCCACCGGCAAGGCCCTGCCCAAACGCCCACGGCACCAGGCCCGGCTGGGGCTGGACGGCCAGGCAGGCATTCCCGGTCTGAGCTGGTCGGTGCGCCTGCGCAACCAGAGCTCGGAATTTGTCGACACCAACGAGGCGATGAAATCACCCGGCTACACCACCGTGGATCTCAAGCTCAACCAGGCACTGGGCGACAACCTGCGCCTGTTCGCCGGCATCGACAACGTCACTGACAAGCAGCGGGATTTTGATGACAGCGACGATTTCGGCCCGGTGGCTGGTCGTTTTGTCTATCTGGGCGCAACGCTTGGCTTCAGCAAATAACAGTAAATCAACAAGGAGATGATGCATGAATAACACGCGGGTTTTTCTGGGGCTGGCGATATCCGCCACTTTATTGGCCGGTTGCGGGGGCAGTGATAACAACCTGGGGCCGAATGATGGGGGCGATCAGAACGATCAGAACGATCAGAACGATCAGAACGATCAGAACGAACAGTTCGAGCGGAAGGTAGTTGATGCCAAGTCATACGATAAAACCACGTATCTGAATCTGGATACCGGCAAGTTCGTGGAGCTAACCGAAGAGCAAGCCAAAACCTCCAATGCCTGGCATCTCGCGTTCAAGCGCGACAGCATTCAGGTGAACAGTGGTGCGATTGGTGGCGGCAACGTTAAGGGTGCGGTTCTTAACCCTCAGGATCAGTTTTATGACGCCAATGGTGAGCCCAAAATTACCCTTTTGAAACAAGCGGCAGACAACAAGTCTGAAGAAGCCGCTGTGCATGCTGATTACGCTGAGCCTGATACCTGGTATGGCGGCGAGGTGACCAATCGCTTTGGTGATAAATGGTACACCTACGACCGCACGACTCACTCAGTTGTAGAAGACAGCAGCGTAGGTTGGCTGGTGCGCTCGGCTGAGGGCAACAGTTACGCCCGTATGCGGGTTGAACAGCTCAAGTTTGATCCTAAGCCAAGCGCCACGGATAACAGTTTCCGCATCAGATTCGATGTCCAGCCTGAGGGGGTCGAACAGTTCACCAACAGCAATATCCTGTTTGAAGGCCCCTTGGCCCAACTGGAAACCTGCTTTGATTTCGATGCGGGCATTACTGGGGGTGCAGGGACCGATGCAGGGAGTACCGTAGATTGCGCAGGCTCTAACCTTTGGGACATCAAGTTGGTGTTTGATGTGAACGCTCGTAGCCTTGAGTTGCGCACAAACAGCGGCGCTTCTGGAGACGGTGACGGCGGAGCTCTGGGCGAGTTTCCTTGGGACGATCTCCTGGATTATGGCAAGGCCACAGAAGAACCCGTTAGCGGTAAATCCCTCGTAAATCTTTACGCCCTGGACGCCAGCGGTGTGTTCAATGTGAAGAGCTGGTATGCCTATGACCCCAGTAAGCACGTGCTTCGCCCCAACTATCGCGTCTACGCCATAGACACAGACGCCAGTGACCCATCCTCACCGATTTACTCCGTTCAGATTGCCGGTTACTACGGCGAAGATGCCGAAAGTGGCCAGCCTATCGTTCACTGGACCGATGCTTCATTCAAACAAGGAGAAAACTGAAATGACCGCAACAATGGAAGCCCCACAGCAACAGCAAGAATCCACCCTCAACAGCCGCTGGCAGGCATTGCTGGCGGAACAGCCGAAACTGCGCATCCGCAACGCTGCCAATGAACTGGGGGTAAGCGAACTGGAACTGCTGCTTTGCCGCAGCGAGGGCGTGCAGCCACTCAAACCCGAGTTCGGCGAGTTGATGAAGGCCATGGATCCGGTGGGGGATGTGATGATCCTTACCCGCAACGATCAGGCCGTGCACGAGATCACAGCCTCCTTCAACAAGTTCACCGTGACCGGCAAAGGCGCCATGGGCCTGGCGGTAGGCGACATTGATGTGCGCGTGTTCTTCAACAGCTGGGCGCACGGTTATCTGGTTACCGAAAACACCGGCAAGATCACCCGGGAAAGCCTGCAGTTCTTCAATGCCCACGGCATGGCGCTGCACAAGATCTACAAAACCGACGCCACGAACGCAGCCGCCTGGGATGCCCTGGTGGGCGAGTATTTAAACCCCTCCGCTGAAGCGCCGGTGCTGACGGCTGCACCGGCCCCGGCCGAGCGCACCGACCCCAGCGAGGTGGATGTAGACGCCTTGCAGGAAGACTGGTCGAAACTCAAAGACGTGCACCACTTCCACGCCATGCTCAAACGCAACAAGGTAGACCGGCAAACAGCTGTAGAGCTGGTGGGTTCCGAATGGGTAACCCGGTTGAAAACCTCAACCGACCAGGTGCTTTCGCCGCTGGACCAGATTCTGGAACAAGCCAAATCCAGTCAGTGCGCCATCATGGTGTTTGTGGGCAACCCGGGCATTGTGCAGATTTTTGCCGGCACCGTGGACAACGTCAAACGCAGCGGCCCCTGGATGAACGTGCTCGACAAAGGCTTCAACCTGCACGCCAACACCGATGGCATCAGCGACTGGTTTGTGGTGCGCCGGCCCTCCAGCGACGGCATCATCACCTCACTGGAGGGCTACAACGCCCGGGGCGAGATTGTGGTTACGCTGTTTGGTGACCGCAAGCCGGGTATCCCGGAATCCGAACACTGGCAGCGGGAAGTGGCGGCCCTGGAGAAAGCGCTATGCGCCTGATGGCTGTGGCTGCCCGTTGGGCAGCCTGTGTATCCTTCGCGGCAATTACGCTGGCGGCATCGGCGGCACAAGCGGGCGAGCCGGAGGTGAGGTCAGAGCCACGAATAGTCAGTGCCGATGGCAGCCTGACCGAAACGGTATACGCGCTGGGCGCGGAAGACGCTCTGGTAGGGGTAGACACCACCAGCAACTACCCCAGGGCCGTGAATGAACTGCCCAAGGTAGGCTACCTGCGGGCGCTGCCGTTTGAAGGCGTGCTGGCACTGAAGCCGGATGTGCTCTTGACCACGGATGAGGCAGAGCCTGCCAAAACCCTGGAGCGGCTGGCAAAGGCAGGTGTAGAGGTTGTCCAGCTTCCGGTGGCCAGATCACCGGCCGACACCCTGGCCCGCATTCGTGAAGTGGGCCGGGTCGTGGGCAAGGAAGCCCGGGCCAAGGCCATGGCAGCCAGCATTCAGAAGCGGGTGGCTGCGGTAGAAGCGGCGCAAAGTGGCACGCCGGCCCGGGTGCTGTTCCTGATGGCGGCGGGCGACCATGGGGTAATGATTGCCGGCCAGGGAACCGCCGGCCAGGCGTTGCTGGAATCTGTAGGTGCCCGCAATGCCATGGCCGATGTGCGCGGCTACAAGCCCGCCAACCGTGAAGCGCTTCTGGCCTCGCAGCCGGATGCCATTGTGGTGGCCGAATCCCGCCCCGGGCAGTTCCGTATTGACCAATGGCCCCAGCTGGCGGCGCTGGATGCCTGGAAACAGGGCCGGCACTATGTTGGCGACAGCATGCTGCTGCTGGGCTTCGGCCCCAGGCTGTCCCAGGCCATGGAAGCCGTGGCCAACTTGCTGACAGAGGTGGAGCAGGTTGCCAGCAATGGTCACTGATGCCTCTGGCCGGCTCGCCCGGGGGCCGGCCCTGCTGCTGATATTGGCGGCGGCACTGGCAGTTTCGCTGGTGTCCGTAACCAGCGGCGCCTACCCGCTTTCCACCGGTGATATCCTGGGTGTGCTGGTGGGCAGTCTTGAAGATGAGGTTGCCACCATGGTGCTTATGGATGTGCGCCTGCCACGGCTGGTGCTGGGCTTTCTGGTGGGTGCCGTGCTGGCGGTTTCGGGGGCGTTGCTGCAAGGGTTGTTTCGCAACCCCCTGGCCGACCCCGGGTTGATTGGCGTTTCTGCCGGCGCCTCGCTGGCGGCCATTGCGGTGATTGTACTGGGCGGCACCTGGCTGGGTGGCTGGGTAGACCTGGCCGGCGCCTGGGCCTTGCCCATCGCCGCGTTTATCGGCGGCAGTGGCACTGTGTTTCTGGCCTGGCGCATTGCCCGCAGGGCCGGGCAAACCTCGGTGGCGACCTTGCTGCTGGCGGGTATTGCCATTAACGCCATTGCCGGTGCCGGCACTGGCTTGCTGACCTTCTATTCCTCCGATGAAGAATTACGCTCGCTCACCTTCTGGACCATGGGCAGCCTGGGCCATGCAGCCTGGGATGATGTCGCCATGGCCGCGCCCTGGTTGTTGCTGGCGCTGTGTGCGGCGCCGTTTCTGGCGCGGCCACTGGACGCCTTTTTGCTGGGCGAGCAGGTGGTTGGCCACCTGGGTTACAACACCGACTGGACCAAGCGCGCCGCCATTCTGATTGCTGGCCTGGGAGTGGGCGCAGCAGTTGCAGTCAGTGGCCTGATTGGCTTTGTTGGCCTGGTGGTGCCGCATCTGGTGCGGCATACCCTGGGGGCAGGACACCGCGTTGTGATTCCTGCCAGTGCCCTGGCCGGTGGCACCCTGCTGGTGGGAGCAGACTGCCTGGCCCGGGTGGTGGTGGCGCCGGCTGAGTTGCCTATCGGGTTGATGATGGCGCTGATCGGCGGGCCGTTTTTTCTGTTGTTACTAATGCGAACGAGGGTGGTGTGATGCTTTTGCA
Organism: Marinobacter sp.; assembly: GCF_052091845.1. Classification (GTDB taxonomy): domain Bacteria; phylum Pseudomonadota; class Gammaproteobacteria; order Pseudomonadales; family Oleiphilaceae; genus Marinobacter. The sequence continues at coordinate 20,299 of NZ_JBQDCO010000018.1, forward strand.
GGTCGACGGCTTGGGTGTGTCTCTTTCTGGCAAGCCAATTGTTCGTGATCTCGGCTTTCAGCTGGATGCGGGTGAGCTACTTGTGGTACTTGGCCCCAACGGTGCCGGCAAATCTACCCTGCTTAAAGGGCTGGCGGGCGAACACAAGATGGGTGCCGGGCAGGTAACATTTGCCGGGCAACCACTGAAAAACTGGTCAAACAAAAAGCTGGCCCAGCAACGGGCGGTTATGCCGCAACGGGTGGAAGTGAACTTCCCGTTAACGGTAGAAGAAATCGTGCGCTTGGGCCGTCCGGCTGAGCCCCTGTCGAAAAGCGCGGGCATTCTCGAAGAGCTCATGGCGCTGCTGGATATAACCCATTTACGACACCGCCTTGCGCCAGGCTTGTCCGGCGGCGAGCAACAGCGGGTTCAGCTGGCCCGGGTGTTGGCGCAAATATGGGACACCCAAGAGCCGGTGTTGCTGTTGCTGGATGAATGCACCTCGGCGTTGGACCCGGCACATCAACAGCAGGTGTTTTCACTGCTCCGGCAGCTGGCAAAGCGACGAGGTTTTGCCGTGCTGGCTGTCGCCCACGATCTCAATCTGGCAGCCAGATTTGCAGACCGGTTGCTGTTACTTCATCAGGGCCAATGCCATATCGCCGGACAGCCATCAGACGTGCTAACAGAGTCTGTGCTGGCAGAGGTTTACGGTTTGTCGGCAAGGATTCTGGAGCTGGAAGAAGGCTACCCACTGGTGATTCCCCGGGATGATGAGCCGGTATCGGCTTACGCAGGACCTTCATTTTCGACGGTTGCGCCCGTAAACCCGAGCTGTCGCCAGGCTTCGTAAACTACCAGCGCGGTGGTGTTGGACAGATTCAGGCTGCGGCTATTCGGGCACATGGGAACTTTCAAGCAATGTTCGGTTGGTAAGCCTTCGCGTACCTTTACCGGCAGGCCCCGGGTTTCCGGACCAAACATCAAATAGTCACCATCCTGATACGTAACCTGGTGGTAGTAACGGGAGCCCTTGGTGGTTAAGCCAAAGAGCCGCTCAGGCTGCTCACTCTCAAGAAACGCCTGATAGCTTTTGTGAACCTTTACCCTGGCATATTCGCTGTAATCCAGCCCGGCCCGGCGCATCTGTTTGTCTTCCAGGGTAAAGCCCAGAGGCTCAATCAGATGCAGCCGGCAACCGGTATTGGCGCACAGCCGGATGATGTTCCCCGTATTGGGAGGTATCTCAGGCTCGTACAGCACCACGTTCAGCATTGCGATTTAGCGTTCCACAGCCAGGGCAACGCCCATGCCGCCACCAATGCAAAGGGTTGCGAGGCCCTTGTTAGCATCACGGCGAACCATTTCGTGCAGTAGCGACACCAGAATGCGGCAGCCAGAAGCGCCGATTGGGTGGCCCAGAGCAATGGCACCGCCGTTTACGTTTACCTTATTAGTGTCCCAGCCCAGATCGCGGTTTACGGAGATAGCCTGAGCGGCGAACGCCTCGTTAGCCTCAATCAAATCCAGATCGTCCACATCCCAGTCGGCCAGTTTCAGGCAGCGCTGAGTGGCAGGTATCGGGCCTGTGCCCATAATGGTCGGCTCTACGCCGGCATTGGCGTGGGCCCTGATGGTGGCTAGCGGTGTAAGCCCCAGTTCTTTGGCTTTCTCGGCGCTGCACACCATAACGGCCGCCGCACCATCGTTCAGGGAGGACGCATTGGCGGCGGTTACCGTGCCATCTTTCTTGAACGCCGGGCGTAGCTTGGCAAGGCCTTCGCCGGTTACGCCATCGCGGGGGCCTTCGTCTTTGCTTACTACTATCGGGTCGCCCTTACGCTGGGGGATAGACACAGGCACGATTTCACCATCAAAACGGCCAGCCTCGCGGGCGGCAACCGCCTTTTGCTGGGAGGCTGCTGCGAACTCATCCTGCTCTTCACGGCTAATGCCGTACTTCTCGACAATATTCTCGGCGGTTACCCCCATGTGGTAATCGTTGAAAACGTCCCACAGGCCGTCGGTAACCATGGTGTCGATCATGGTCCAGTTGCCCATGCGCTGGCCGTTGCGGCTATTGGGTAGAACGTGGGGCGCCAGGCTCATGCTTTCCTGACCGCCGGCGATAATCATGTCGGCATCGCCACAGCGAATCGCCTGAGTTGCCATATGAACAGCTTTAAGACCGGAACCACACACCTTGTTAATGGTCATTGCGGGCACGGAAGCTGGAATGCCAGCATTGATGGCCGATTGGCGTGCAGGGTTCTGGCCCGAGCCTGCGGTTAGTACCTGGCCCAGCACCACTTCATTGATTTGGTCGCCAGCAACACCGGTCTCTTTTAACAGGTCTTTGATCACGGCAGTGCCAAGCTGATCCGCACGAAGGCTGGACAGGCCTCCGCCAAACGTACCTATGGCAGTGCGTTTGGCGGCAACAATAACGACATCACGCATGGAAACTCTCCCATTAATAGTTGTACTGTGTCGGGTAGAAAAGCCAGGTCTCTAGCCCCACAGAATTAAAAGCTGCGCGCATTGTAGCCCCAAAGGCCGAGCCGGCAAAAGCACAGAGCGAACCCTGAGTTAACGGCACACTGCTTGAGATATACGCGCCAGGCGTTCCGCACGTATTGCACTACCCAGCTCTTTGCCGGCAAAGCCTTGTGAGATCAGTGCTTGAGGGTCAACACCCGAGGCCGCATCAGCGGCATTTTTGAGTGGGGTCAGCAGTGCCTGGTCACTATTGGAAAGCGTGCATTCCAGTACATTGACCAACTGTGCGAAGCGTTCGGGCCGCCGCCACACATCGACTTTTTCCAGCAACTGAAGCAGCGCGCTTGCATCCGGTTGCGAGGGGTCGAGCTGTCGGATGACCGGAATAGATGCCGCAATCAATCGCGCAAGTTGCTGGCAATCATTCGGTGCTTTCAGAGCTTTGGCTCTTGCCATGCAGGCGGGTTCATCGAGTGTGCACAGCAGTGCGGCAAAGCGTTCAGCTGTTGAGCCTTTCAGTGCGTGAATACGTTGAAGGGCCTTCATGGCCGCGTTGAATTCAGTATCGGGATTAAGCTCGGGGACCAGCACCGCGAGAGCATTGCAGTCCCGTAGCACCTGAAAAAACGTGCAAGGCGACTGTTCATGGATCGCCCGCTGAGTCTCTTGCCAAACCCGCTCGGCTACAAGGTGTTCTACTTCGCCCTCGGCCACCATGGTGCGCATCAAGATCATGGTGTCTGTGCACACACTAAAACCTAAAGGTTGGAAGCGGGCTGCGAACCGGGCGGTTCTCAGAATGCGCAGGGGGTCCTCTTTGAAGGCCTCCGATACGTGGCGCAGCTCTCGCGCTTCAAGGTCCTTTCTGCCGTTAAAGGGATCGGTTAGTTCACCTTCTTCTGAGCGCGCCATGGCGTTAATGGTGAGATCCCGGCGCAGCAGGTCTTCCTCAAGGGTGACATCCGGCGCGCTGTAAACGCTGAAACCGTGGTAGCCGTGGCCCTGCTTGCGTTCGGTGCGGGCCAGGGCGTATTCCTCGTGGGTTTTCGGGTGCAGGAATACGGGGAAGTCTGAACCTACCTGGGTAAAGCCCTTGGCAAGCATTTGCTTTGGGGTGGCGCCAACCACCACCCAGTCCCGGTCTTTGACTCTCAGGCCCAGTAACTTATCGCGAACGGCGCCGCCAACCAGATAGGTTTGCATGAAGGATAGGGTTCCTTTCTGAGAAGTGTCCGGGAATTATCCGTTTCCCGGTGGGATCAGGCAAACTTCGTTACTCTGAGGTGTTCACCTGATCCCCAATAGCTACGCTTGAAGCAGAATCAGAAAGCTGCGCCAAGTTCCAGGGCTGCACCCATATCCGCATCGCTAATCAACGCACCAAGATCAAGCCGCGCGCCAAATACATTCAGGCCAATACCTGCGGTAAACTGGGTTTCTTCGGCAATGCCATCGTTGTCGTCGTTGCTGGCCAGGTTATAGCGAGCACCTACACGCAGCTGGGCGTAGCGCCAGGCATCAAACTCTGCACCTAAAGCAACCCATTGGGTGTCGTCTTCAAACCCGAAGGCTTCTTTTTTGGTCAGGTCTACTTCGGCGGTTACCACGTGGTAGTTGCTCTTGTGGGCAATGCCCACGGTGGCCATGGGGTTCAGTTCGAGGGTGCGAACCTTTTCGTCAAGGTCAGAACGGCTTGCCGCTGAGTCCAACTCCATGGGAATCAGGTTTTTGATGGCAATGCCAGCGTTCCACTGCTTCTCGTCGCCAAAGGCGTAAGCTGCACCTATGTCCAGGTTGAAGCCGCTCTTTTCAGTTTGATATTCATCGCCATCAAACTCGTCATCCTCGAAACCTGAAACGCTCTCTGTGTACTGAAAAGTTTGTAGCTGGACATACTTTGGAGAAATGCCCAATTGAATGGCGCTGCCATTATTCAGTTCCAGTGCATGCGCAAGGGAGATCCCGAACTCGCCCACGGCAGAAGCCAGAATGCGCCCTCGTGAATCGAAAATAATATTTCCATCCTGATCAACAGCGGCGGAGTTAACGACATTCTGCACGTCTGTGGGTGTTCCGGTTTGTGCAGTGTTAACAACGTTGTCCAGGAATATTCGGTCGTCACTTGAAAGCTCCCCACGTACCGTCGCAGTGAGGTTTGCATTGGTGAAAAAACCGACTGACAAGGCTTTACTTGGAACTGCAAGCGCAAGGCCCAACCCAATATTGGCGCGGACTGTATCTTTGTCAAAGCCGACTAGACGATCTCTCAAATCTGCAGACGACCTGGCCAGTTCATTTGTACTTTGTTGCGAAGGACTGGTTTTAATGCTGCTCACAAGTTGATCAAAGTCGTCGATAACGTCCTGAATATCATCAACCTGATCAATCGTTTCTTCCTCATCTGCAACCCGTGCATTGACAGACGGCAAGGTAAGGCTGAAATCATCTGACCATGAGTGGTGATCCGCAGCCATCATAGCCGGGTTAGCTGAGGTAGCGTTTGAAGGGTGAGCAACCGCCACCCCGGTTCCCCCCATAGCAAACGAGCGTGAAGACATAAACGCCTGAGGGCTGGCCAACGCAGAGGTGGCGGCAACGGATAATCCTACGGCAATGAACAGTCTGGACAAGCGGTATTGATGCATTTGGGTACCTGTGCAAAAAGAGAGTGTTGTTAAGTTATTAAGAAAGTGAAATGTTAGAACAATATCGGTGCCTGAACATGCCGTATGCGGTAACGGTTTGTTTTTGATATGTAAGCGGAGCACCGAGCTTTCGGCATGGCGGAAGGTGAGCAACTGACCGGCATAAAGTTGCCACCTGTAAGGGTGTATCAAGATACAAGCACGCAGGCTGGGCTTTAAAAGGCGGAGGGTTAAACCTGGCATGAAATTTTCATGCTTTTTGGGTGTGCGATAGATTTTGCGAATTTTGTCCGGGTTCTTGCCGGTGGAGAATTGCTCATGTTGAAAAACGGGTCTGTTACCTGCTTTGTACCCCAACGCCTGGCTCTCATTTTTGGCCTGGGTTTCCTGTTGTTTTCAGGTCAGGTCTCAGCTCATGGGCAAATGCCTGCAGATAAGCCAGAGCCGGTTAAGAATGAGCGTGAACCGGTTAATCTGGTGGTGACCAAAGAGGTCGGGCGGACTCAGGGTGTGCTCGATGCTTATGCAAAGGCGATCCGTGAGGAGCGCGGAATAGAGGAATTTGAGCCTGAAACACTGTGCCCAAGTGCTGACGCGCCGAAATATCGGAAAAAGCTGGCTGTTGCCGGTTTTCCCCTTGAGCATCCGGAGCAATCGGTGTTTGGTGACTTGAAGGATGTGGGTAAAACGGTTTCCACGTCACTCTACCAGAGGTTTGAGCAGTCAGAGCAGGTGCAGACGTTCTCTGTGCCGCGGTGGCAGATGTACGCCAGTCGCATCACAGCGCCCACGATGAGGGTGGGCTCTGGCAACAGGCTTGGTAAGTACTCTGCGGTCAGTCGTGAGATGGGAGCCCAGTTTGTGGTGTCCGGAGTCATCCGGGAGGTTGGCATAAATGACCCGAGTGCCTGGGATACGGATTACAGTTCGAAAATTAAGGGCGCCTTATTCGGATCGGACAACAGCCGGAACTTTGAGCTGGATATGGTTGTGCACGATGGCTATACCGGAAGAGTGATTATGGAAAAGCGGTATTCAGGTTCTGGCCGCTGGAATGTGTCTCGGCACAGCGAGGTAACGTTTGGCTCTCCCCGGTTTTTTGAGACGGCATACGGCAAGGCTGTCGAAAAGGTGTTAAGTGAAATGACGTCTGATGTGATTACCCAGCTTGATTGCCAGCCCATGATTGTCCCGATTATTGAGGTGACAGGGAAGGATCTGTTACTGGATGCAGGAACACCTTCAGGTTTGCTGCCAGGCGCAAAAATGAAGTTGGTTCGGGCTGAAGGTTCGCTGGCCAGGCCAGACGAACCGGCCCAACTCTGGGATACGGATGTAGAGCTGCATATTCACAGCCTGTCGCTGGATTCGGCAAGGGCCTGGATGCCGAAGCTCGGCTCGCAGATTAATATCCAGAAAGGCGACTACGCCGTTATTCACTAACACAGCGTAGACTAAATCCCAGGCTCAGGCCGCTATTTCCGCTGCTGCAATGTCCCGTATCTTCCCAACCATGGAGCGCAAGCCGTTGCCGCGGGTAGGGGAGATGTGGCGGAACAGGTCCAGCCTTTCAAACAGCTCATCAATATCTGTTGCCAGTAACTCTCTTGGAGTTTTGCCGTTAAACGCGATGGTAATGATGGCTGCAAGGCCGCGCACGATCATAGCGTCGGAGTCAATCAACAGATAAAGTTTGCCGCTGGCCTCATCAAAGTGGGAAATTACCCACACCTGGCTTTGGCAACCGTGAACGTAGTTCTCTTCGATTCTTGCATCATCGGGAAAAGCAGGTAACTGCTTGCCCAGATCAATAATAAACGCGTATCTGTCTTCCCAGTCGTCAAGAAACTCAAAGCCGTCCAGTACGTCTTCCAGGGTCGGGTTTGTTCCTAGCGGGTTGTCCAGAAAATCCTGTTCCGTAGCTGGCATTTAAAACATTCCCAATTCTAGCTTGGCTTCGTCGGTGAGCATGTCGTTGTTCCAGGGCGGATCAAAGGTTAGCTCTACGGTTACCTTGTCTACGTTGGGCACGTGCTCTAGCTTGATCTTCACATCTTCGGTAATAACAGGTCCCATGCCACAACCTGCAGCGGTGAGGGTCATCAGAATAAAGATATGATTGCCCTCCGGGGTGCCATTTTCAATTCGGCACTCGTAAATCAGGCCGAGATCTACCACGTTGACCGGAATCTCCGGATCGTAGCAGTTGCGGATGGCTTCCCATACCTGGTTTTCGTTGATGGTGCCGTCGGCTGGCGTCTCAAAGCTGCTTTCCAGTGGCTTCTTGCCCAGCGCATCGGCGTTGTGACCTTCGATGCGGGCGAGGTTGCCGTTGACTGCAACGGTGAATGTACCGCCAAGTGACTGTGTGATGGTTACAAAGCTATCTGCCGGAATCATCACTTCGGTTCCCACAGGAACAAGGCGGGCTTCCACCTCGCGTTTGGTCAGGACAACTTCACGTTCTTGCATGTCTGGTTAAACCTCATATTGTGCCTTGCTTTCCCCCTCTCCCCAGCCCTCTCCCGCGAGGGGAGAGGGAGTTAGAAGACCACATGCCTCATGCTCCAGGGCTTTTAGCTTTTAACCCCTCTCCCCTTGCGGGAGAGGGGCAGTCTCAGGTTACGGTAAAGCTTTCACCACACCCACACTCAGCAGTGGCGTTCGGGTTGCGGAACTGGAACATGGAGTTCACGCCTTCGGTAACAAAATCAATCTCGATGCCGTTCACCATGGCCAGATGTTCCTCTTTCACAAACACGTCAACGCCATCAATGTGAAATACTTTGTCGTCAGCTGAGGCTTCGTCAACCCACTGGGTTTCATATTTGAAGCCAGAGCATCCGCTCTTTTTGATAGCCAACCGAATGCCTTTGGCGTTCGATGCTTTATCGAGCTGTTTGCGCACGTGCTTGACGGCGTTTGGCGTCATGGTAACGCCGGCAGTCGGTGTGAAGACTTCAGCTGTCATGGTGTCTCCTCCATCAGGCAAATAAGCGCTGAACTTTTTGCAAGGCGGTGAACAGTTGTTCCACCTCGTCTAATGTATTGTAGAACGCAAAGGAGGCCCGCGCTGTACCGGGAACTCCGTAGAAATCCATCAGCGGCATGGCGCAATGATGGCCAGTGCGAATAGCAATACCCTGTTGATCCAGTAAGGTTCCTATATCGCTGGGATGCAATTCCCCAATTTTAAAGGACATCACAGGCACTTTGTGCTTTGCGGTCCCGATAATGCTCATGCCCGGAACCGTCTCAACCAGTTGGTTGGCGCGGTCCAGCAAGGCTTTTTCTGCGGCTTCCATCGCTACTCTGTCCAGGCTGTTCAGGTAGTCGATGGCGGCACCCAGGCCAACGGCCTCAGCAATAGGCGGCGTGCCAGCCTCAAATTTGTAGGGCAGAGTGTTCCAGGTTGTGCGATCGAACGAGACCCTCTCAATCATCTCGCCGCCGCCCTGATATGGAGGCATTTCGTGCAGAAGTGCAGCTTTGCCGTATAACACGCCAATGCCGGTTGGGCCGAACAGCTTGTGGGATGAGAAAACGTAAAAGTCGCAATCCAGTGCCAGCACATCCGGCTGGAAGTGGGGCACGGCCTGAGCACCGTCGAGTAGAGTGATGATGCCACGGGCTTTTGCCTGGCTGACCATTTCGGCAACCGGGTTAACCGTGCCGAGCACATTAGAAACGTGGGTGATGGCCAACACACGAGTGCGATCGTTCAGTAAACTGTTGAACGACGCCATATCCAACTCGCCTTCTGGCGTGACTTGAATCGGTACCACTTTCGCGCCGGTGCGCTCGGCTACCATTTGCCAGGGCACGATGTTGGCGTGATGTTCCATGTGGCTCACCAATATCTCGTCACCCGCTTTAAGGCGTGGCGCCAGGCCATTCGCGACCAGGTTGATGGCCTCGGTGGTGCCGCGGGTCCAGATGATTTCCTGGGTGTTGGCGGCATTCAAAAAGCTGCGAACGGTTTCTCTGGCGCCTTCAAAGGCTGTTGTTGCCCGGTCGCCCAGAGTGTGAGCGCCCCGGTGCACGTTGGAGTGCATTTCCCGGTAATAGCGATCCATGGCATCCAGAACGGCAGATGGCTTTTGGGCCGATGCGCCGTTATCCAGATACACCAGCGATTTCCCGTTTACCTGTTGCGACAGGATGGGAAAGTCCCGGCGAATGGCTTGTGCATCAAACGCTTTACGGGTTGCGGTGTTTGCCACGGACATATCACTCATACTGATCAGACCTCTTGAAATGCTTGCTCAAAGAACTGGCTCAGGCGGGCCTGCACCGTCTCTCTTACGGCTTCCACCGGAATCTGTACCACCAGCTCATTGATGAACGCCATGGTCAGCAGTACGTTGGCTTCTCTGCGGCCAATGCCCCGTGAGACCAGGTAAAAAATTGACTCTTCATCAAGCTGGCCGATGGTTGCGCCGTGGGCACATTTGACGTCGTCGGCGTAAATCTCTAATTCAGGCTTGGTGTCGATTTCTGCGCCGGTAGAGAGCAGCAGGTTCTTGTTGTTCATATTCGCGTTGGACTTTTGCGCGTCCTGGTGAATATGAATCCGGCCGTTGAACACTGCGTGGGATTTATCTGCCGCAATGTTGCGATAGGTTTCTTCACTGTCGCAATGGGCCGCAATATGTTCAATGGTGGTGTGGTTGTCGTAATGCTGCTTGCCTTGGGTAACCACTACGCCATTAAGTTTGCATTCAGCGCCTTCGCCTTCCAGCCGCACTTGCAGATCGTGGCGGCGAAGCGGGCCGCCAAACCCTACGCAGTGGCTTTCAAAGCGTGAGCTGCGCTGCTGCACCACGCCGGTAGCACCTACGTGCTGAACGTTTTCACCTCCCATGCTCAAGCGGATATTGGTAACGTTCGCGCCTTCAGCAAGGGTGAACTCGGTGACTGTGTTCACCATCACGGGTTCTTGACCGCTGGAAATATACTCTTCAACCAAGGTGATCTGGCTGTTGCGGCCTGCATCCACAAAAATCCGGGGGAAGGCTGAGCCACTGGCGTCGGCTGTTACCTCATGGATGATAAACAGTGGCTGATCAAGCACTGCACCCGGCTTCAGACGAATCACCAGGCCGTCTTCAAAGCGGGCCGAGTTCAGGCGGGCCAGTTGTACCGCTTTGCTATCCAGAGTGCTATCCAGGCGTTCTGCCAGGTCACCGGCTTCTGCATTTGAGAGGTCGCCAAAACGTTGAATCAGTATGTCGTCCAGATCCGGATATTCGCTGGCCTCTGGCATCATTACGCCATTGATGAAAACTACCTTGTAGCCGGGAACAGCCAACGCACTGCCGGTTTTACCGGCAGTCGGCAAAGAAGTGGCCATTTCATCGGTTAACTTCAGGTACTTGCTGGAGTACTTCCAGTTTTCTGTTTTACGCGTGGGGAGCGGCATGTCCACCAAGGCGGCGCCGCGCTGCTTACGCAGGGCGAGCAGCGGCTCGGGCAGCGCCTGGCCAGCCGGGTGCAGAAACGCGGTGGAAAGAGTCGGTGCTGGTTTCATTCCGCGGTCTCCTTAATTGGCTGAACTGGCTGCAGTTGCTTCATCCTTGATACCAAGCCAGGCATAACCGCGCTCTTCCAGCTCCAGGGCAAGCTCGGGTCCGCCCGACTTTACAATCTTTCCGTCTGACAGAACATGCACGTAATCCGGCACAATGTGATCAAGCAGACGCTGATAGTGTGTAACCATCAGAATGGATCGGTCTTTGGAGCGCAGGGCGTTAACGCCGTCTGAAACGACTTTCAGCGCGTCGATATCCAGCCCTGAGTCGGTTTCATCCAGTATGGCCAGCTTCGGTTGCAGCAACAAAGCTTGCATGATTTCGTTACGTTTTTTCTCGCCGCCGGAGAAGCCTTCGTTTACGCCGCGCTTGAGAAAATCAGGGTCCAGGTCTACCTGCTTTGAAACGTCTCGCGCCAGCTTCATAAATTCCGCTGCGTTCATTTCCGATTCGCCATTATGGTGGCGCATGGTGTTCACGGCTGTGCGCATAAACTGCATGTTGCTCACACCCGGGATTTCTACCGGGTATTGAAAGGCGAGAAACACGCCATCCCGTGCGCGGTCTTCTGTTGCTTTCTCAAGCAGGTTTTCGCCGTTCAGGGAAACGTCACCCGAGGTGACTTCAAATGCGTCGTTCCCTGCGAGCACTTGGGACAGGGTACTTTTGCCCGACCCGTTAGGGCCCATAATGGCATGTACTTCCCCGGCCTTGATCTCCAGGTTGATGCCCTTGAGGATCTCGTTGCCCTCAACGGATGCGTGCAGGTTTTTGATGCTCAGCATTTGTAGGCTTCTCTCTATTTTTAACCGTCTGAATTCTGTTTGCGTTCGCGATACTTTGGGCTGTTGCCGGGCTTAGCCAACAGACCCTTCCAGGCTCACTTCCAGAAGCTTGCCGGCCTCTACCGCAAACTCCATGGGAAGTTCCTTGAACACCTCTTTACAGAAACCGTTCACAATCATGGAAACGGCTTGTTCCGGATCAATGCCACGCTGGCGGCACAGGAACATCTGCTCGTCACTGACCTTGGAGGTGGTCGCTTCGTGTTCTACTATCGCGGATTTATTCAAGCTCTCGATATACGGGAAAGTGTGCGCGCCACAGCGGTCGCCAATCAGCAGCGAATCACACTGGGTGAAGTTGCGCGCACCTTCTGCACGGGGGCCAAACTTGACCAGGCCACGATAAACGTTGGAGCTTCGGCCGGCTGAAATGCCCTTGGATATGATTGTGCTGGACGTGTTTTTGCCCAGGTGGATCATTTTTGTGCCGGTATCAGCTTGCTGGTAGTTGTGGGTAAGCGCCACGGAGTAGAACTCACCCACACTGTTGTCTCCGCGCAGAATACAGCTTGGATACTTCCAGGTAACGGCGGAGCCGGTTTCAACCTGAGTCCAGGACACTTTGGAGTTATTACCAATGCAGGCTGCACGCTTGGTGACGAAGTTATAGATACCACCTTTGCCGTTTTCATCACCCGGGTACCAGTTTTGCACCGTGGAGTACTTGATCTCGGCATCGTCCAGCGCGACCAGTTCTACCACTGCAGCGTGCAGCTGGTTTTCGTCGCGCATGGGGGCAGTACAGCCTTCAAGGTAGCTAACGTGGCTGCCTTCGTCGGCGATGATCAACGTGCGCTCGAACTGGCCTGTGTTCGCCGCGTTAATGCGGAAGTAAGTAGACAGTTCCATGGGGCAGCGAACGCCCTTTGGTACGTACACGAAGGTTCCGTCGGAGAAAACAGCAGAGTTCAGCCCGGCGAAGTAGTTGTCACTGTATGGCACAACCGAACCGAGGTATTTTTCCACCAGTTCTGGGTAGTCGCGTATTGCTTCTGAAATGGAACAAAAGATAACGCCAGCCTTTGCCAGTGGCTCTTTAAACGTAGTGGCTACGGACACAGAGTCGAAAACCGCATCCACTGCAACGCCCGCAAGCTGTTCACGCTCGTGCAACGGAATGCCCAGCTTTTCATAGGTTCTCAAAAGCTCGGGATCCACCTCGTCAAGGCTCTGGGGCATGTCTTCTTTGCGCTTGGGGGCAGAGTAGTAGGAAATCGCGTCGTAATCGATTTTCGGATAACCCACATGCGCCCAGTCTGGCTCAGTCATCTCGAGCCAGCGACGATAGGCTTTGAGGCGCCATTCCAGCATGTATTCCGGCTCTTTCTTGATTGCAGAAAGGCGGGCGATAACGTCTTCATTCAAACCTGGCTCGAACGTCTCAGCTTCAATTTCTGTTACAAAACCGTGTTCGTAATCCCGTTTGATCAGTTCGTTCACCTCTTGGTCGGTGGTCGCCATGATCGTCGCTCCGTATTCTCTCATCGTGGGCTTTAGGGCCCTTGGTTTGCCGGCAACCTGAGTAGGTTGCTGGATCTAAACTAATGCTTCTGATGCAGGATTATACAATACCAGAGTAAATTAGTCAGGTATTAAATGTTGGCAAAACAGATTATAGCGTAATATACCCGCCAGAGGCTAAGTCTGGCGGGTATAGCGCGGTTTTGATAAGAGTTTATACGGAGGCCGGAACCTGGTGGAGCTTCAGGTTTCTGCTGGCAAGATACGGGTTAAATAGCTGTGCGCCAGGGTGGTAGGTGCAAGGGGTGGGCGGGGAATGCGAACGATGTGGCCACTGCCCGGTGCGTAATCCATGGCAATGCCGCTTCGGTTTTCCATAGCCGGTGCCGAGAAGGGCAGGTTGCCGGAGGGTGTAATCAGTTCAAGCTGATCGCCGGGGGCAAACTTGTTCTTGACGTTAATGGTGAGCCATTGTCCGTCGTCATCGTCGATTGTGCCCACAACCTGCTGGGTTCCCAGGTAGGATGAGCCGCGCTCATATGTCTGGTACTCCTGAGGCATGTGCCGGCGCAAAAAGCCTTCGGTGTAGCCACGATTCGACAGTGCTTCCAGTTCGTTCATCAAACTCATGTCGAAGGTTTCGCCCCGTGCAGCCTGCTCAATGGCCCGGCGGTAAATCTGGGTAGTGCGCGCTACATAATAGGTGCTTTTAGTTCGCCCCTCGATTTTCAGGGAGTGTACGCCCATGGCAGCCAGCTCGGCCACATGTTGCACCGCCCGTAAATCCCGGGAGTTCATGATATAAGTGCCATGCTCATCTTCATAAGCGGGAATAAAACTGCCGGGCCGGTTAGGCTCTTCCAGTAGAACTTCCTTTGGCTCGTAGCTTTGCACGCTGCTTTGGGTCGATGAAGCAATCAGATCACCCGTATGATCGTGGGCGTGCTGTACTTTTTTATAGTTCCAGCGACAAGCATTTGTGCAGGCACCCTGGTTGGCGTCCCGGTGGTTCATATAGCCGGAAAGCAGGCAGCGGCCGGAGTAGGCCATGCACAATGCGCCATGAACAAATACTTCCAGTTCCATGTCTGGAACCCGTTCGCGGATATCGCGAATCTCTCCCAGTGCAAGCTCGCGGGACAGAATAACCCGGTTGATCCCCTGGCGGCGCCAGAATTCGACTGTTGCCCAGTTTACCGCGTTGGCTTGTACCGATAGATGAATGGGTTGGTCTGGCCATTTTTCCCGCACCAGCATAATCAAGCCAGGATCAGACATAATCAGTGCGTCAGGCTTGTGTTCCAGTACTGGCTCCAGGTCTCTCAGGTAGGAGCGCACTTTGTCGTTATGGGGGGCGATGTTGGAAACCAGATAAAACTGTTTGCCCAAGGTGTGGGCCCGCTCTATGCCAGCGCCCAAAGCGCTTGTGTCTTTGAAACTGTTGTTGCGAACACGCAGGGAGTAGCGTGGCTGGCCAGCATACACAGCGTCTGCACCATAGGCGAATGCGGTTTCGAGATGCTCGGGAGTACCGGCAGGTGCTAGCAGTTCCGGGATATTCATGGGAGCTCCGGGTAGGTCAGTGGTGGGCTATTTTGCCGCAAGCTCATTCACTTTCCCTTGATCCTGCTCAAACGTCTTATTGATTATTTTCAGCTAACATGTGTACGCTGTGCACCGAAACGGAATAGTCAGTGAGTATAAGTGAGGAGACACAAGAATGGCATCAGAGCCTCTGAACCCAGAGGTGGTGCGGGTTTCATTGAGTAACAAGGTGAGTTCCCAGATCAGCATTCAGCTTGCCCGGGGGAAGGTGGGCGTTGAAGTGGTCGCCTCACAGTTGCACATGAGCCGGTACACGCTTCACAAGAAATTGAAGCGGGAGGGGTTAACCTTTGCCCGTCTGTTGGAGGATGTGCGCCGTGAGCAGGCGCTGACTTACATGCAGGATAAAACCAAAACTTTGGTAGAGATAGCCGAACAACTCTGCTTTTCAGAGTTGAGCGCATTCAGCCGGGCGTTTAAGCGCTGGATGGGGACATCCCCGGCTGAATACCGTTCTGTCAGGTTTTCCTGATGTTGATCAGAACTTTTTAAATATCAGGGTTGCGTTGGTGCCGCCGAACCCGAAGCTGTTACTCATAACGAGATCCAGGTTTTGGTTGTCCATGCGCTCGCGCACAACTGGATAGCCTTCAGCGCCTTCGTCCAGGTTCTGGATGTTGGCTGATGGGGCGATAAAGCCCTCTTTTTGCATGATCATGCTGTAGATGGCTTCATGAACACCGGCTGCGCCCAGGGCGTGGCCGCAAAGAGGCTTGGTGGAGCTGAGCGGCGGAATCTTATCGCCAAAGGTCGTTTGCAGGGCTTTCAGTTCGGTTACATCACCGGCAGGCGTGCTGGTGCCATGGGTGTTGATGTAACTGATCTTGCCATCGACGGTTTTCATGGCCTGCTGCATGCAGCGTATAGCGCCTTCGCCACTGGGGGCCACCATGTCGGCACCGTCGGATGTAGCGCCAAAGCCAACGAGCTCTGCAATAATATTCGCGCCACGGGCCTGTGCATGCTCAAGTTCTTCGAGCACGACCGTGCCGCCGCCGCCAGAGATCACAAAACCGTCCCGGTCTTTATCGTAGGTGCGCGATGCCACCTCTGGAGTATCGTTGTATTTGGTTGAGAGCGCACCCATGGCATCGAACATCAAGCTCAGTGTCCAGTGGATATCTTCACCACCGCCGGCCAGCATGACATCCTGGCGCCCGAGAGCGATTTGATCCGCCGCATGGCCAATTGCATGGGCACTGGTTGCACAGGCAGAAGTGATGCCATAGTTGATACCGGTAATGCCAAAGGCCGTGGAGATGGTGGCATTGATGGAGCTGCCCATGGTGCGAGGCACCCGGTAAGGACCAACCCGGCGAATGCCTTTTTCTCTATGGGTATCGATGGCGTCCATCAGTTCAACCGTGGAAGCACCGCCGGTACCGAAAACAGCGCCCGTGCTGTTTGCAGTGAGGTCTTCTTCGGATAGCCCGGCCTGCTCAATGGCCTCGCAGGCTGCGAGATACGTGTAGGCAGCTGCCGGGCACATGAAGCGCAAAAGTTTGCGATTAATCAGTGCTGGTAAATCCAGATTGATTTGGCCACACACGTGGCTGCGCAAACCGTTGTCACGAGCCTCTTCACTGAAGCCGATGCCGGGTATGGACTCCTTCAGGGAGCGGGTAACTTCTTTTTGATTGGTGCCTAGGCTGGAGACAATCCCCATGCCGGTGATAACAACTCGCCGCATTTGCTAGCTCCTAAAAATCATCGGTGGAAGAGAATACGCCAACCCGCAGGTCTTTGGCCGTGTAGATTTCCCTGCCATCCACTTCCATGCGCCCGTCGGCAATGGCCAGTATCAGTTTACGCTTGATCACCCGCTTAATGTCGAGATAGTAACGCACTTTTTTGTTGGTGGGCAGAACCTGGCCGGAGAATTTCACTTCTCCGGCTCCCAGCGCGCGGCCTTTGCCTTCGCTGCCGTCCCATGCCAAATAAAAGCCTACCAGCTGCCACATGGCATCGAGGCCCAGGCACCCGGGCATAACCGGGTCATCCACAAAGTGCACTTTAAAGAACCAAAGGTCCGGGTTGATGTCGAGCTCAGCCACCAGGCTGCCCTTGCCGTAAAGGCCGTCGTTCGTGCCCACGTGGGTAACACGGTCGACCATCAACATCTCATCTATGGGCAGCCGCGTAGCGCCCTGGAAAAGTTTGCCATGACCGCATTTGATCAGGTCTTCTTTGTCAAAATGATCCGGGTTCATAGTGCCGTTGTCTCTATTGCAGAATAATTTACCGTTACTTTAGCTGTTATTTCCCGAGTCGCTATTGACCATTAGTGGATATTTGATGTTTTTTAGCCAACGCGACCATCAGGCCGTGGGCTGGCAAGTATTTTTGTATAGCGCACCAGGAACATGCCGAAGGCAAACATCCAGAGCAGGCTACTGCTGCCAATTCCCGGGTTCCAGGGAATGACGTTGAATGCCGTAAGTACGCGAATGACAGCTGCAAGATGAATGGCTATAAACGCGATAACCATGCCTTTGGGCAGTACCAATGGCCGGCCGGTGTGGCCCAGCGTAACCCGGGCTATGACGCCCAGAATCAGGCAGCTGATGGCGCCAGTGCCTGCGGCATGGCTCCAGGCATTGGACGGCCAGCCCGCAAACAGCGTACCCGCCAGCAGGTACAGGGAAACCGGCACCCAAAGAATCGAAAGATGCAGAACCCACAGCAAAGGTTCCTTGCGTGCCAGCCAGCCTTTCCAGTTAGCCAGGCGAATCAGGGCAAGGGTGCCGGCAACAATTGCCAGAATGCCGGTAAGCGCCTGCCAGCCAGTAACCAGAGAAGCGGTTAGCAGAATCATGGAAAACAGGGTGGCCATGTCCAGTGCAGGAATCGTCTTCACGGCGCTGGGGTCCAACCCGCGCTGTCGCAGCCAGCCAGTTGTGAATGCCGGTGTAATACGGCCACCAACAATACTGATCAGTGCCATGGCTACAATCAGTGCGCCATGGCTGAAGGCCATATCCAGGCGGGTAACAAACCCGATCTGCATCAGCCACAGAAGGCCGAGAACCACCAGAATCATAAGCTGACGCTTTTGCTTGGCGTGCCAAACCCGCCATCCGGTATCGAGCATTACCAGGGGCAGGAACGCCAGGTTTACGCCCTGCACCAGCCAGTCTGGTAAATCTGCACCAAAAGCCAGCAGCAGTCGCCCGGCCATCCAGACACCCCATAGCAATGCCAGCCTGAAGCCGTGGGTGCGCTCGGTTTGGGTCCACACGCACACAGCGGTTAGCAAGAACCCGGCAATGGCAGCCGACAAAAAACCGAACAGCATCTCGTGCTGGTGCCAAAACAGCCCCGGCATAGCCAGCGGCATGTTGATGGTACCGGTTACCTGCAACACCCAAAGCGGGATGACCAGAAGTGCCAGCAAGGTCATGGATAGAAAAAATATTCGGAATGGGTAGCCAAACAATTGGCTGATGCTGGCAGAATCGGTTTTCGAGGTTGTCGGGATTGCTTGCATGCTGGTTCCTGCTAATACATATATGTTGTTTGCATGTTAGCTATCTGTGGGCTGAAATAACATACCCGGTTGGTAGTATCTTTGCGTACAATGCCGCCATCACTTTGATTCACAATGGAATGATTTATGAGCCTGTACGTGATCCTGAAACATACCCACATGACCGCAGCCTACCTTACCGTCACCCTGTTTGCACTGCGCCTGCTGCTCGAAGCCGTGGGCCGGCCCGGCTGGCGGCAAACGCCGCTGCGCTGGATTCCCCACGCCAACGACACGGTCTTGCTGGTGGCCGCCATCAGCCTGCTGTTTGTGGGTGGCTGGAACCCGCTGACCCAGGGCTGGCTGCTGGCCAAAATCCTGCTGCTGCTGGGCTACATCGCCGCCGGGCTCTTCGCCCTGAAGGTGACCGTGTCACGCCCGGTTCGGGTTGTGGCCGCAGTGCTGGCGCTGGTTCAGGTATCGGCTATCTTTCATCTTGCGATGACCAAACCGGTTCTGTTTTAAATAAACATTCGATGGCAGGTTCAATATGAGCAATCAACACAAACCGCTGTTCTGGCGAGACGATCGCCTGCCTCATGTTGAACTGCGTCAGGTCGGCGATGGGCGCCAAGTATGTTATGCGCCCCATAGCCATACCCAGTGGTCGATAGGCGCTATTACCAGCGGCGAAAGCACCTTCCAGTATCGCCACGCTCACTATCGGGTGCGCGCCGGCGATCTGGTGTTGATCAACCCGGAGTGGGTTCACACCTGCAATCCCGTCAGCAACCAGCCCTGGGCTTATCTGATGTTGTATGTAGATACCGCCTGGCTTACGGATTTGCGTTACGGTGCTGGTCTGTTGCCGGAGCCCCGCTGGCAGGACATTGCTACCGCAACTCTGTCGGCGCCGCTCTGGTATCGGCGCTATTGCCGCATGGCGAACTGTCTTCTCAGTTCCCATCGCGATCTGCTGGAAAAACAGACTGAGGTGGTTGAGTTTCTGTCAGACCTGATGCACGAGTTGGCAGGGCAACCCTGGGTTCAGCAGCCGAATGTGCCACCGGCGCTGGAAGCGCTGGCCAGTTACCTGGATGAACACGCAGCAGAAGACCTCTCGCTGGATACACTCTGCGAGATTTCAGGTTACAGCGCCGGCCACCTGATTCGTGCGTTCAGGCAATATTTTGGCCTGACGCCCCACGCCTATCTGGTGAACCGCCGCGTGCAGCTTGGCCGTCGTGAGTTGGCAAACGGAACGCCTATTGCTGATGCCGCTCTCAATGCCGGCTTTGCCGACCAGCCGCATTTCCAGCGCACGTTCAAGCGGCTGATGGCAGCAACGCCCAAGCAATATCGGTGTATTTCACCCAATAACGAGATACAGGCAACTGACAGCCAGTAGCAAGGCCAGTGTCCGGTTGATGGTAACCAGTACCACCGGCTGCTGAACAAAGCGGCGCAGAAAAGCCCCGGCGTAGACCCAGCAAGCCAGCGACAACCAGCAGATGGGCAGATACAGCAACGCAAACAACGTAATCTGTTGCAGGTCATTGGCGCTGGTGTAGGCGCCAATGCCAGACGCTGAAGCCAGCCAGGCCTTGGGGTTGAGCCACTGCATCACGGCGCCCGTGCCAAATCCGGGTGCTTTGTCAGAACCCTTTTCCGGTAAGTGGCCGCTGTCCATCGCCAGTTTTATGCTCAGGTAGAGCAGAAAGGCAATGCCACCCCATCGCAGCAACACCTCGACGACCGGCAGCATGATCAGCAGCGAGTAAAGCCCCAATCCGATAGCCATAAACAGCGCGACAAAACCCAGGGTAGCACCGGTCACAAACATCAGGCCCTGAGAGGCCGGGTAGCGAGTGCCACTGCTCAGGCACACCAGGTTGACCGGCCCCGGGGATATGGAGGCCGCCAGGGCAAAGGCCGACATAGGCAAAATCATCGAAAGGTTCATGGGTGCTGCGCTCCGCTTGGTTTGTCCGCAGAGTCTGGCCTGAGTGTTGGTTTGGGTATTGAACAAAATTGAGGTCACGGCAGGCATGCTGATACCCAATGGTTCAGGTGTCCATTTTTTTCGTTTCTCTCTGGCCGGCCTGATCCTGTTGGCTGGGCTGTGTTTGGAACGCTGATGTTCTCCCTGGGGAACATGGCATCCCGAAAAAACAGTGGCCTCGGGATTACGCCGGTCAGCGCCAACGCTTGGGGCATGGGTATTGGCGCGTTTGTGTTGTTGATTATAATTCTTGTGAGTGGCCAGCCTCTGGTGCTATCAACCACCCCGACCTACTGGTTAGCGCTGGTTTATCTTGCGGTTATTGGGTCCGTTGCTGGTTTTACCGCCTATCTTGTATTAGCGGCCCGAATTGGCTCCGCCCGGGCGGGTTATGCCACCGTGCTGTTTCCGATCGTCGCTCTGGCCATCTCAACGGTGTTCGAAGGCTACAGCTGGACACCACTGGCGATGATTGGAGCGACTTTAACTATCCTGGGAAACGTGATCATGTTCTGGCGGCCTCCAACAAGCAGGGTTATTCACCAAGGCAGTGTTCGCCAATAAAATCCAGCCCCTCGATTGCCAGGTTCATGGTTGCTGGCGTTTGGCAGGTTGCTGCCACACGCACAGACATTCGAATATACTCCGTGTATGGCAGCATCCGGCGTAAACCTTCACCTGCGAAGTTATGATAACGAGGGCAAACAACACACTCACGGTCACCACCAACTGGTGTTGCCCCTGCTGGGTAAGCTCTCGCTGTCTGTCGACAAAACCGAGGGTGCTGTCGCGCGTAACCGGGCCGCTGTTATCCCGTCCGGACGTGATCACGGGTATTGTGCAACGGAGGTAAATCAGTTTCTGGTGGCTGATTTGCCAGAGGCCCTGGCTCCGGCACTGGATCGGCTTCCCTTCTTTGTTGACCTGGATCCGGCCTTGCTCCACTACGTCCAGTTTCTGCACTCGCAATTGGTAAACGGTGCGGGGTCATCCCACACAGAGCACCAGATGTTGCTGCTATTAATTCAGCTTCTACAGGAACGGCACGGCGACAAACTGAACCTGGACCGGCGAGTATCTGCGGCAAAGCAATTCATTGACGATAACTTCCACAGGAAAATTACCGCTGCCGAACTCGCGTCTGTGGCCCACCTGAGCATTCGACAGCTTAATGAGTTGTTTCGTGTACAGATTGGCATGACACCGCACCATTACCTGACCGAAGTGCGAATGCAGGAATCCTGGCGTTTACTGGCGCAGTCAGACCTTGATATTCAGCGTATAGCCGATTGTGTGGGCTACCGCTCACTTTCGGCGTTCAGTGATCGCTTTTCCCGCCACTTCGGCAAATCACCCAGTCATTTCCGCCGAAAGTCGAAATAAGTCTGCTGTAATGCTAAAGACTGCTTGTCCGGTGGGGTTATAAACTTCGCCCTTCTGAAAACTATAACCGGCAGCCCGAGCCTGACACGATTTATTGATCAATCTTTGTTACGGAGGAGTTGAAGATGATTCGTTGGGATGACTTTGAAAAGGTAGAGCTAAGGATCGGCACGATCATCGAGGTGGAGGATTTTCCTGAAGCACGAAAACCCGCCTACAAGTTGAAAGTGGACTTCGGTCCTGAGATCGGCGTTCGTAAATCCAGTGCCCAGATCACTGAGCTCTATGACAAGGAAACGCTTAAAGGCAAGCAGGTGCTGGCCGTTACCAATTTCCCTCCCAAACAGATCGGCCCTTTCGTGTCTGAATGCCTGGTGACCGGGGTGCACACGGAGGCGGGTGGCGTGGCCTTGGTAACCCCGGATTTTGCGGTTGAAAATGGTGGGAGGCTGCTTTGATCGAGCTCACCTGAAACACTCACAAAGACCTGCTGCTGGCCAATGTCAGGCCTGATATTCATTGACATTGCCCCGTTCCTTTTGTAGAACGTTCTATAAATGGAACAGTCAGGAAGCAGTTCAAGTGGATCAACTCTCTCTCCAAACCCTCGGGCGACAGCTCCAGTCCCTGCGCATGGCTCGCGGATGGTCGCTTTCCCGGCTTGCCGCAGCAGCCGGTGTTGCCAAATCGAATTTGTCCCGCCTGGAACAGGGCAACGGCAATCCGACCCTGGATACCATCTGGCGGCTGGCCGGCCAGCTCAACGTGCCATTCGGCACCCTGGTTGCGCCCATTGGTGTACCGGTTGGTGATGAAGGTGTGCAGGTACGGCTTGTGGACCAAGGAGGCGACGATCCCCGGGTGGATGCCTACTGGATGTCCTGTGCCCCCAATACCACGCGGGTAGCTGAGGGCCATACGCCGGGGACCGTGGAATCCGTCACCGTTATCAGTGGTCAGTTGGAAGTTGGTGTTACGGAGCACGCCAGGCACCTGCAGGCCGGCCAGAGCCATTCATTCAACGCGGAAAATCCCCACATCTATCGCACCCAGGATGCCTGGGCAACGCTGCTGGTGACCATCGTGTACCAGAAGGACGGTGAGAAGCCATGAGCGATCATGCGACAAGTGTGCACCGGCACGCCTGGGTAAAGGGGATGCGGGATGCGATTCCGTTGCTGGGCGGGTACATACCGGTAGCAACCTCGTTTGGCCTCATTGCCAATCAGGCCGGCTTCAGCAGTTGGGAGGCGATCATTATCTCGCTGGTCATTTATGCCGGAGCATCCCAGTTCCTGTTTGTGGGAATGGTTGCCTCAGGCGCACCTTTGTGGCTTGTGGTACTGATGACGCTGTTGATCAATGCCCGGCATCTGGTTTACGCGCCCAATCTCGCGCCCTGGTTAACCGGCAGTCGGCGGTGGCTCTGGCTGATGCACGGGCTGACGGACCAGATCTTTGCCCTGGCCCATACCCGCCTGCCGGCTATGCCGCCCTCGCAACGCCTGGGGTGGTTCACGGGGGCCATGCTTCTGGCCTGGTTCAGCTGGGTCGGCGGTACGGCCCTGGGCGCCATTGCAGGGCAGGAGCTGACCGAGCGCTGGCCATTGCTGAACGACATCATGCCCTTCGCGCTGCCGGCGCTGTTCCTGGTGCTGCTGGCCCCGAGGTTCACCTCCTCGTTATGGGCCGCGGCATTGGGCTGCTCCATTGTGGTGGCCCTGCTGTTCGCGGCCAATGGTCTGCCCAATGTGGCGATACCGGTTTCCGCGCTTCTGGGTGCTGCGGTGTTCTTTATGATGCAAGCCAATACGAGGGCGGAGGTGCAATACAATGGCAAGTGAGCTTTGGGTGGCCGTGATGGTTGCGGCAGTGGGCACCTTGCTGATGCGCTTGTTGCCGCTGGTGTGGATGCAGAGACGCCTGGGCCGGGAGGACAGCCAGGGGAGTACAGCGGCCATGCCTGGATGGCTGGGTGTTCTTGGCCCGGTGATGATCGCCGCAATGCTGGGCACCTCACTGGTACCGGCAACCGCAACCCTGAATGCCTGGTTAGCAACCGCCGTTGGGGTGTGTATCACCCTGCTGGTCTGGTGGAGAACGAAATCACTGGGCTGGCCTGTTATCTGGGGCGTTGCGGCGTTTGGTGTGGTCAGGGTTCTCGCTTTCGTTGTGAGTTGATCTGATCATTGTCGGGGTTTCACGGGAGGGCATGGCTCAGATATCATTCGTGCTTGACCAACGCGGGGTAGAGTGCACCGCTGCCGAGGATCACTGCCGGCCCGGTGCAGAGTGGGCAGTAGCCAAGAGCGTCGATCCGGCCACTAGCGGTCGCGCTGTCAGGAGGCGTGATGGACCGTGCAAACCGCAACCGATCTATTTCCTTGTGGTGGTTGGCGCTGGCGGCTGGACTGATTCCGCTGTTAACCATTCACGCAACGTTTGTCATTGCGGCTCTTGAGGGCCACATCTCCTGGTGCATACCCTACTGGGACAGTTGTACCAGCATCAGCCGAACCGGGTGCCATGGCTTGGGCTGGTGGCCGCCGTTGCCCTGGCCGCCTACACATTGGCCCTTGGCCACGAAGGTGAGGGCTTCAACCTCACCCGCCGCATTGGCGTAGTGTTGTACTTCTCATTGACTTACATTGCACTGCTTCTGATCAGCTCGGCCCTTCGGGATCATCCGCGCTGGCACCGAAGCGGAAACCGCCTGCTGTGGTTGAGCGAAGTGACCCTGGCGGTGGGCATTGTCTCGGTCATCCTTAGCGCCGTGGCCCCCGATTTATACAGCCGCATAGACAATGCCTTTGAATGGGTGCTGGCGCTGCTCTGGCGGCAGAGTTCGTTCCGGGCAAGGCTTTGGGCGTGGTGAAGACAGCGTCGTCTGGCTCGGCGAAAACCACACATAACGCCGGCCATCACTGGTGACAAAAACCGCAGCGAAGCGGAGGGTTTGGCATCCGGTGCATGGCATGGATATGTGGTGATTGACACCCAAGCTATAAGGGTATGCATCTACCAGCCATCCAGTTTGATCCCATTTTCCCGGAGGTAATCACCTTCTTTCTCCATGTATTCATCTACCCATTGAGAATAGTCCGACTTCTCGTTGTTGAACGGTTGCGCCTTATAACGCCCCACCTCAATCGCATTTTCCGCCCCATTCATTATCCAGACAACCACCGTGCCCCCTGGTGCCAAGCCAAAGGTAAGGTCGTTACGAGGCATTTCAAAGGTTTTGCCATATCGCTCAAGTGGGGCGATCTCCTTCATTCTCTCTTCAATCTCACGAGCATTCTCCAGTTTGATTAACGCCCGGTAAGATTGCTGCTCAGCAAACGAGAACCACTTGATGAGCACCAGCCCCGGCATTGCCTGCCATTCCGCATTCCCTCCAGAGGGTTCTTTCCAGCAACAGGAGACGCTCCCGATGGGCGCCCGCCAACCGATTTCACCCGACACAGATTCGAGGATAAAAGTCTCGACCCATGCATCGTAGTGTTGCGGCACCACAACGGAGATACTTCGATAGGAGGGATCTGGGCCATGCGTTGGTTCTTCTGGTTGACTGTGATCAGAACACCCCAGCAGCACCAGGACACAGAAGCTAATAGCGAGCGTCTTAATACTCATGGTATTCCCCCTCTGACCATTGCCCCTTATTCGGATGGACGGTTCGGCGGCCATAATTGCCGGGTTTGAAGGGGTACAACGGGCCAAGCTTCAAGTAATGGTCGGAATGGTGAATATACCGCTGTTTCAGTAACGCTTTGGATTCCGGAGTCATCAATAACTGGCTGCCATGCCAGACGTGAGCCGCGAGATTTCTGGCAACCGTCATTAATTCTTGCGGTAAAGAGAGGCCTTCTACTTCTGGGTTGATAGATTGGAAGGGAACACCAGCATCCATCGCCAACTTGTGCATCAGATACAGCGGAATACGGGAATATTCACCGCGAACCTCCCGGTCCAGCCAAAGCCTGAGCGTAATTTCGCCGCCCGGCAAATCGGGTGGGCGTTCCTGCTCGATATCCAATGTTGCGAGTGGGTTCAGTGGCCCTATCCAACCCTCATTTTTAATCAGTGCACGTTCCTGCAACATGCGGGAGAATTCAAAACTGGCTTCGGGATTACGGCGATCCTTTCCTTTGACAACCAAGGACGGACGAACTTCAACCCGTTCTCGAAAGTGATCCGGGTAACCGCCGCCAATATCGGAGTGAACACCCGGAAGCACCCATTCGCTGAAGTGGTCCGGCAAGTTGCCGGACTCACCCCGGAGGCTGTTGAGTGAGAAGTTGTGCCGGCGCTCATCCCGTGCGGCAAACTGAACGACCCGTTCGGCATCCTCCGGCCGCAGGTTGATGTTGATGCGCCCAGTTTCGGCATCATGGGCAGAAAAATCCAGGTTGCCAAGATCCACAATCGCCGCAACGGTATCGAACAGGCCGACAAAGCGAACGGTAACTTTCTTGGGCCATGGGATGCCCTGCCGCTCGAATGCTCTGACCAAAGCCCCTTTGTATTCACCGTATAAGGAGCTCGTTGTGTCCCGCACCTCTCGGCTGACAAAATGCCGAGCTGTGGCCGCGCCACGGCTGAAGCCGAAAACGTCTAGTATTAGCTCGTCGATGGGATCACTGACGAGCCGGATGATTTCATTCGCCAGATCGTCGCAACCTTGATCGACTTTCTTTAGTATGCCTTGCTCTCCAAGGCCCAGACCCATACTGGGTCCGTCGTCTGGCTGTCCTGACTTGGTGCCCACACCTGCAATATAAATGGAAGTCCTGCGTGCTTGGCCCCATTCATCACTCTGGAATTGGCCCTTCTGATACATTCGCTCCAGCTTGGAAACATTGGTTTCCGCATTAAGGTAACTGCCTTCCATGATCTGAGACAGTTCGTTGCTGCACTCTTCTTCTGAGATGGCCCCAGCCGCATTGGCTGTGAGGCATTCATCTATTTGCCGCTGATACATCTGGGTATTGTCGCGGTTATTGCCAGTGCCGTCGAAAAAGATGCCAGCCTCTACCCGGACTTTGGGGCGGTTCTCTTCTTCGGGCGAGCCCTCCGGTGACTCGTCAGAAACGCCTTCGTCAATCAATGCGCCTCTCTGTGCCGCTTTGCGAACAAATTCCTGCGGATCTTTGTCCAGCAACTCTTTCGCGGCAGGGGTAAGCTGGCCTTTGTCATCCAATGCGCCAGCCATTGCAAAATCGACGATAGGTGCTGTGGTGGTGGCAACACCCAGTATGACTCGCTGATTACCGGTGACAATGGAACCACCGTGACTGGTTGGGCTACCAAGGTAGGCAACGGGCATACCATCGGCCAGCGCCAGCGGGTAGCCTTGGGTAATAACCGCACCACAGCCGGTGACATCGCCTACCCGGGCAATGGGCTTGCCTTCAACAAGGATGCTGGAGCCGTTTGGCATGATGGGGGAGGAGCCGTGCCCTTTGATCGGGCAAACGTGCATGTCGCCAACGCAGGCGGCAATCAGATTGCTCATGATGAGAGTTCCTTTCTGTAATGTGTAGCGTCCTGGCTACCCGTGATTGAGCATGGCTCAAAACCCGTAATTTTAGCATGATTGGCACCACATAACGGCAAGTTGTGCGACCGGGTTGGTGCTGTTTCCTATCGTTGCGCTCGCAATCTCGACGACTCGCTGAAACATGTATCTAAGTCTTTCACTTAGAGGTAATAGATTTACACTGACGGGGTCACTCTCCCTGTTGTGGAGGCCCGTGCTGTTTTGTCTTGGCGTGGCTGAGCAGCTCTGCCAGTTGGCTCTGCACTTCGCGTAGCTGGCGGTTGATCTCATCACGCTCATCATGCGCCTGCTGGGCCTGCCTGGCATTCTGCTCCTCGCTCATCACTTCCAGAATGGCACCAATCATCATGTTCAGAAACACGAAGGCCGTCAGGAAGATAAAGGTCAGGTAGTAGATCCAGCTAAGGGGGTATTGCTCCATGGTGGCGTACATTACGTCGGTCCAGTCCTCGAAAGTGGCTACTCGGAACAGGGTGAGCATGGAGATGGCGACATCGCCCCAGAGCTCGTTGTCCACGCTGGCGAAGAACATGGAGCCCATGGCGGCGTAAATGTAGAAAATAATGAACATCAGCAGCGCAATGTAGCCCATGCGGGGAATGGCTTTGAGCAGGGAGTTGATCAAAAAGCGCAGTTCCGGCACCACGGAGACCAGGCGCAGCACCCGGAATACCCGCAGCAGGCGACCAAGCAGCACGGCTTCGGAATTGTCCAGGGGGATCAGGCTGCCGATGACTACCAGGGTGTCGAACAGGTTCCAGCCGTCCAGCAGGAAGCGGCGTTTTACCGGGCTGGCGGCGAAGCGAAACAGGATCTCGACCAGAAAGAACAGGGTGATGGCTGCATCCATCAGGCTCAGGGACTGTTCAACCAGGGGCGGCAAATCGTAGGTCTTGGCCCCGATGGTCAGTGCCGAGAGAACGATAATGCTGATCACCACGCCCTGAAAGAGGGTGCTGGATTCAATACGGCGCAACTGGTTGAAGCCGGGAAAGGGGGACACTTCCGGGGACATGGTTTTACTGCTCCAGGTGATATCGGAAGTATGGATTCTAATGCGCCGCCCGGCTCTGGAACAGGGTATTTACCAGTATTTAAAGAAACACCCATCCGCTTTTGTGTGGTGCGAATGGGTGCTTGTCATTCTATCCGGCTTGCAACTGCTTATTTGCGGCCCAAAGGGTAGAACAGCTGCGGCGTTGCCAATTCCGGCAGATCGGTCTTTTCGGTGTTCTCCGCCCACTCCACGCGCTCTGCGCTGCGAATGGCGTAGTGCATCCAGGCCAATGCAGCGGCGGCAATTACGAACATGAGCATGAAGCAACTCTGCCAAATGCCGGTAATGTCGTTCAGCGCGCCAAAGGTCAGGGGCAGAATGAACCCGCCCAGCCCGCCAATCATGCCGACTACACCGCCAACAGCACCTACGTGCATGGGGTAGTAGACAGGAATATGTTTGTACACAGCCGCTTTGCCGAGGGACATGAAAAAGCCCAGAGTAAAAATGAGTGCCACAAACACCGGCAGGCTCATGCCTATGCTGAAGCGAATGTCGCCGTTAATGCCGTGCACTACATAATCTGTAGGCGGGTAACTCAAAAGGAAGGTGCAGATAACTGAGGCGATAAATGTCCAGTACATCACGCGCCGAGCGCCGTAGCGATCAGACATCCAGCCGCCCAGTATGCGGAACAGGGAGGCTGGAATGGTATAAAGCGCTGCGATCATGCCTGCAGTCGTTATGCTAAGCCCGTAAACGCCAATCAGGTAGTGTGGCAGCCACAGCGCCAGGGCCACGAACGCCCCGAATACGAAGAAGTAGTAGAGAGCAAAGCGCCAGACCCGCAAATCTTTCAGTGGCTCCATCTGCTCCATGAACGAACGGGGTTCTTCGGCTTTACGCCCGGCAGAAAGCGGGTCTTCCTTTGCCAGAAGAATAAACACAACGCCCATGACCGCTAATACAGAGGCATAAACCTGGGCTGTAGTCTCCCAGCCAAAAGCCACCAGCAAAAAAGGTGCGCCGAAGTTGGTTACGGCGGAGCCAACGTTGCCTGCGCCAAAGATACCCAAAGCTGTGCCCTGGCGTGCGGGCTCAAACCAGGCAGCGGCGTAGGCGACGCCAACAATAAAGGAACCACCGGCAAGGCCAACTCCCAGAGCACCCACCAGCAACATGGGGTAGGTAGTGGCAAAGGTTAGCAGGTAAACACAGGCAGATGTGGTGAGCATGAGTATGCCGAATACCCAGCGCCCGCCGTAGCGATCGGTCCAGATGCCCAGAAACAGCCGGCTGATGGAGCCGGTCAGAATAGGCGTGGCCATTAGCAAGCCAAGTTGAGTGTCTGAAAGCCCCAGATCTTCCGCGATGCGGATGCCAATGATAGAAAAAATGGTCCACACAGCAAAACACAGAGTGAAGGCAAATGTGGATAAGCCCAGAGCCCGGTTCTGTTGTGACTTGGTTGGTGTGCTCATAATGTCCGCTCTCTTGGTCGGCATGGTTCGGTCATAGTGTTGTGATTAAGGATTTTTGATGTAGGCATCTTTGCGCAGGTAGAACCACCAGTTCACTACCAGGCAAAGCGCGTAGAACACGGCGAAGCCATACATAGCCACTTCCGGAGTACCAGCCTGAATTTGCTGGCCCAGCAGCTTGGGCGCAATGAAAGCGCCATAGGCGGCGATGGCGCTGGTCCAGCCAAGCACTGGTCCTTTTTGCTG
Organism: Marinobacter sp.; assembly: GCF_052091845.1. Taxonomy (GTDB): domain Bacteria; phylum Pseudomonadota; class Gammaproteobacteria; order Pseudomonadales; family Oleiphilaceae; genus Marinobacter. The sequence goes on from NZ_JBQDCO010000018.1 coordinate 50,005, forward strand.
TTGGTTAAAAATGTAACCAATGCTGCGGAAAGTAGAGCCGTTGCCGATGCCGCTGGCTGCGAACATCACGATGAACAGAATCAGGAACAGGGCGAAGTAGCTGTTCGGATCAGTGGAGTTGTAGGCCAGCATCATCACGTAACCGGTGGCCACCGACGCCACCACCATGATCACAGAAATGATCTGGGTAACGATGGAGCCGCCCATTTTGTCAGAGATCCAGCCGCCTACGGGGCGTATGAGTGCGCCAACAAAGGCACCCATCCAGGCCCAGGTGAGGGCGCTGGGGGCATCCGGGTTCACCACGCGAGTAACAGTGCCGTCGGCCGCTACTTCCATCATGTTGCCGAAAATGATGCTGATAGACAGGGGCAGCGCTGCCGAAAAGCCAATGAACGAGCCAAAAGTCAGGATGTACAACACCGTCATGGACCAGGTGTGCTTGTTGCTGAAGATGGCGAACTGGTTTTTGATGTTGGGTTTGATGTCACCGGGTATCAGGCGCAACAGAACCACGGTCAGGATGATTGTCAGTGGCAGGGCCAGCCACATGTTCATAACGCTAAGCGCCCAGACCCCCAGCACAGAGGTCAGGATACCCACGCCGTAAAGCCCGAGAATCTTACCGAATGCTGAAGCCGGGTTGCCCGGATTGGGGGTAACCACTTTCAGGTTGTTCATCCTGAACCAACCGGCGAATGCCAAGGGAATCAGGAATAACAACCAGATAAAGCCGGCGTTCTGGATCCAGGTTTCAGTGCCCGCTTCGATACGACCGATCAGTGTGCCGCTTGGGCTTTGCAGTTGCATGGAATCGCCTGCAAGAAAGCCGAACACCCCTACGGTCATCACCAGGGGAATCAGGATTTGCATGGTCGTTACGCCGAAGTTACCCAGGCCAGCATTCATTCCCAGGCCATAGCCCTGTTTGCTCTTGGGATAGAAAGAGCTGATGTTACTCATGGAGCATGCGAAGTTGCCGCCACCGATACCGGACAGAAGTGCCAGAGCCTGGAACACGATAAATGGTGTATCCGGGTTCATCAGCGCGATGCCGGTGCCTGCCGCCGGGATCATCAACAATGCGGTAGTCAAAAATATGGTGTTACGGCCGCCGGCGATTTTGATCATGAACGAAGCGGGAATTCGTAAGGTTGCGCCAGACAAACCGGCGATTGCGGAGAGACTGAACAACTGCTCTATGGAGAATGAAAAACCCAGGTTTTGCATTTGGGTAGTGATCATTCCCCACATTAGCCATACGGCAAAACCTATTAGCAAGCTGGGGATGGATATCCAAAGGTTGCGGGAAGCAATGTGTTTACCTTCTTGCTCCCAGAACTCTTCATTCTCGACATCCCAGTGTTCGATATCGGCGTTGGTCTTGGCCATAACAATGCTCCCTAGGTTTGCGTGCCCCCAATGCCGCATTGGGCGGGGTATCTGGGCTTCTCGTTACCATTGTGCAAAGTGTGGTCCCTGTGTATTCATGATATTTATCAAGGAAAAGGCTAAGCAGATAGGGAGCTATTATGAGCGCTTGTTTTAAGGGGGTCGGCGGGCAATTAAAGCTTTATTATTCAAAGAGATGCGTTTGGGCTATTACTAAAGGGGTAATCATTGTCGCGGTTGGCGCAGGAGAGGTAGCCATTCATTTCCTGCGGTTTTTCGCGTGTTTGGCAAGAATGCGGAGCCTAACGGTTAGCCACAGATAGGCCAGCGCCCAAAAGCTGGCGGAGAGCCACAAAAGTATCGGCGCGCTGAAAGGTGCGTCGCCTGCCATAAACCGGCTGATGGCAGCAGCAGAAAGCAACGCCGCAATGGGGAAAACCTCCACGGCAGCAGGCGACTTGCGGTGGCTTCGTTGCCAGGCCAGGCGAAGCATTACGCTAGTGGATAAAGTGCCCAGCGCGCCTATAGTGATCAGGTGCAACGCGGGGGCCACTGCAGTGCCCCTTAGCAGTGCCAGGCTGGTAGCCAGTGCGCCAACGGCCAGCCAGAGGTAGCCCGCGGCCAGTACCAGTAAATCCGGCCGTTCTGGGCATAGCCAGAGTTTCCAGCGCAGGGTACGCAGGGTGATAAGACCAGAGGCGGCCAATAGCAGGCTGCCTGTTATCCAGTCTGCTACCGGGAATGCCATCAGAAAAATGGCACCTCCTAACGCAATAATCAGCATGCCCTCAATGCGTGGCTGAACGCGCGCCTCTAACGCAATACCTTTCTTTTCCAGCGTGCCGGCAACTGCAGGAGCAATGAGTCTTCCGCCCATGAATGTCATCAGTAACAGCAGCCCTGTGATAGCCGCGTGCATCAGTTTATAGGGCCCTGGTAACCAAAATGCATAGGGTATATTTAGCGCGGTAGAAAACCAGAATGCCAGAGTAAGCAGGCACAGCAGTAAAATTAATGGCGCAATCATGCGGTTTCGCCATTTTTTGGCCGCGTTGAAGCGAGGCACTACATGCCAGGCAAGCAGCAGAGCAAAGGCCGGGCCCAGAAGCTGTGCCAAAAGGCTGTGTGGCAGGAATATCCAGCTTAAACGTGCTGCCAGCCAAAGGCCAAAAAGTGGATAGAGGAGGGTTTTCGGTTGAGGGCCGAGCGTGTAACCGGCCACTAAGGCCAGTGCAAAACCGAAAATCAGTTCATGGCCGTGTCCGGCGTCCAGCAAGCCCGCCGGCCAGCCTGTGCCGGACCATACAGCCCAAACGGATAGTGGAACCGCAATGGCTGCAAGCAGGCTTGCAGCAGGAAAAAACAGCCAGAAAGCTTGGGGCTTGGGCGCGCGCTTGGTGTTTAACTTGCTCAAGATCATCCCTGTTGATTGACGGTTTGGCGTAAGGCGCCTAAAAATAGTAGATAATAGCCGCCACAATATTGCAAAAACTGTCATGTGTGGCAAATGCGCCAGCCTGAGAGCAAGGAGAACTACCATGAACGTCGCCAGCTTGCTTAAACTTCCATTTTCCAGCAATGGAGGCTGGGGTGAACTTCAGCGCAGGGATTTGTCTATACCCGTGCTTGCATGGTGTATTGTGGTGCCCATGTCGCTTTTGCCACCTGTGTTGCTTTACTACGCGGGAACCCATTACGGCGATGAGTTTATTGCCGGGTTTGGCGGTAAGGAATGGCGCTTTATCACCACGATCCTTTTTCTGGCAGAGTTGCTGACGTTCTTTGTGATGGGCTGGCTGATCCACGCAGTGGTAGAAAGCCATAAACTGGAGATCAGTTACAACAACGCGTATCTGCTCGCCGCAATTGCGCCTTTGCCGCTTTGGTTGTCGTCGCTGGCCTTGCTCATACCTGCGGTGGCCGTCAGCGTAATAGCGGTGATGGCCGCGATGGTGTTTTCCTGCACTCTTGTGTATCAGGGCCTTAGAGCCCTGTGCCATCGCAGTCCTGACGATGTGCTTACCATGTCGGCCACCTACACGGTAATGGCGGCGTCGCTATTGGCTTGGGGTGTGCTTATGGCGATGGTTTGGGCGTTTTAAGCTCCGGGCGGCGATATGGAGCCGGTTTTCAGGCGTGAAAACGTTGCCGGCACCACGCCAAGCCAAGAGGCAAGCTGGTTGTCTGGTACACGCTTGACCAATTCCGGATACTCTTCAAGCAGTAGTTGATAGCGCTCTCTTGCCGACATGGTGTGCTTGCGGAATTCCCGCATGCTGGCCAATTCCGCCAGCTCCTCGGTCAGAGCCATTGCGAACCTGGGCCAGAGACCCTCACCGTGGGACTGAATGGCGGCGCGGAATTCGGCAAAATCGGCAACCCACACGGTGGCGGGTGTAACACTGGTGAGGCACAGGGTGTTGCGCACAGTGCGGCTACGGCCAAACACCGGCCAGACCATGTCCCCTTCGGTAAAGAAGTGATGCACTGCAACCTTGCCGCTGGGCGACTCCCGAAACAATCGCACTATGCCATATTGAATCAGATACACGTTGGCCCAGGGGGTGTCGTGTTTCTCCATCTGGGCTTCTACGTCTACTCGGCGTTGGTGAAACAGCTTCGTCAGGTCGTTTAAAAACCGGGTGTCTGGCGTGTCCTGTTTATCACTCAGTCTTATACCGAATACACGACTCAGCCCGTTGAGCAGTGCCATGGATTGCGGCGCTGGCTCCGGCAGGGTGATGTCTGGGTTGTTTTCTCCCAGCATGCAAGGGGAGGACGACACGTCGGGTCTATAGTTGCGAGTCATGGCACCGTTGATGATAAATTTAGATGATGTACGGGTAATGGTAACAGAAAATCGAACCAAAAATGATCTAAATCATTAACAGGCTTGTTCATTAGAGGCAGGTGTCTACCAAGTCAGGGGTACAACTAAAGGGTCGTTGTGAAGGTGTTTCGTTTAAACCAATATATGAAATATTAATTATGAATGTTGGAGATGGCGAGTGTTCGTTCGCCGCTTTTACACAGGCTCGGCTATGAATGTAAGTCAAATTATCAAGCATCAAGCACCAAGGGTTTCTGAAAATGACGTTTTACCAGCCGGTTGGTAATGAAGTAGAGATGTTCCAGGCTGCCGCTGATAACGGCCTGCCTGTTTTGATCAAGGGCCCCACAGGCTGTGGTAAAACACGGTTTGTGCGTTATATGGCTGAGAAGCTGAATCGACCCATCTATACCGTCGCCTGCCACGACGATTTGACGGCCGCCGATCTTGTTGGACGACACCTGATCGGCCCCGACGGTACTTACTGGCAGGATGGCCCGCTCACCCGCGCGGTTCGCGAAGGTGGTATTTGCTACCTTGATGAAGTGGTTGAAGCCCGCAAAGATACAACTGTGGTGTTGCACCCGCTTGCGGACGATCGCCGGGAGTTGCCGATAGAGCGCACTGGTGAACTGTTGGCTGCAGCGCCCGGCTTTATGCTGGTTGTCTCTTATAACCCGGGTTATCAAAGCCTGCTCAAGGGCATGAAGCCAAGCACGCGGCAACGATTTGTGTCGCTGAGATTTGATTACCCTTCTGAAGAGGCAGAGCAAACTATCGTAGTGGAGGAATCTGGCTGCGACCGCGATCTTGCGAAGCAGCTGGTAAGCCTGGCGACAGCGCTGCGCAACCTTAAAGACCATGACCTGGAAGAAGCGGCGTCCACGCGGCTACTGATTCACACGGCTCTGCTGATCCGTGCCGGTTTGCCAGCGCCAGCCGCCTGCCATGCGGGCATGATCGAGCCGCTCTCAGACGACGAAGCAACCGTTATTTCATTGATGGAGGTGGTATATGCAGTATTCGGGCGCCCGAACGAAACCCGCTAGTGGAGCGGTTGTTCCAACAATCTGGTATTTGTTGAACCTGCTGGCAACGCCGGTGATTGGTTTTGTGGTATTGCTCTGGTTGTTTATCCGCAGTTCAGAGGTTAACGAACTGCGGCGGGCCCATACCCGAGCAGCCCTGTTTATGTCGCTGATTGGTTTTACCCTGATCAGTTCGGGTGTTGCCATCGGCTGGATGTTCTTCGGCGACGTGGGGCATTTCGGAACATTTTCTTTGGTTTGGGCCATTGCCTTGCACACCGGGTTTGTACTTTGGGGCATGGTTTCCCTGGCCCAAGCTATGTCGGAGAAGATGCCTTACTTTCCGGCCAAGTGGCTCTAGCCTGATAAGTTGAGCGTAAAACCAGCGCAGAAGGCCTTCTGCGCTGGTGCTTATACAACTTATAGTGATTATGTGATGGTATGGAACCCGGCAACAGCAATGATTACCACAGGCGCCCATGCATGAGCTGCCAAGCGCCATCCACGTGGCGCGTTTTTCATTTCCATAAAGTGATCCACCAACAATAGGGACTTCACAATCACCATCCCAAAAACCAGCCAGGCCAGAAACTCTGGCCCTACACCGGCCTTTAGTGCAATTACCGGCAAGGCTGTGCAAATCATCAGGGCAAAATAGACCGTCAACATTGTTAGCTCTCCCTAGGCCAGCACGTAAATTATTGGGAACAGCACCAGCCACGCCAGATCCACCATGTGCCAGTAAGAGGCACCAGACTCCATGCCATTCATATCGGAACCGTCGTAGTCTCCATTGCCGATTTTTACGGCTAACGTAGCCAGAATAATCTGCCCCAGGATCACGTGCATGAAGTGAAAGAAGGTGAGGAAGAAATAGAACATGAAGAAGGTGTTTGTGCCCAGGTTATAACCCTGGCTATACAGATTCACGTATTCATACAGCTTGCCAACGGTGTAAATGCTGGAAACCACTACGGCAAGCCACAGGCGCCATTGCACGCCGGAGAGTTTGTTACGAAACTGGTTTACGGCGGTCGCGACCAAATAGCTGGCGGTGATCAGCGCAGCGGTATTCAGCAACCCGATCCATGGATGAAGAATCTCACGACCGGCGTGGAACGTGGCTGGGTCGAGGCTGCGGGCAACGGCAAAGCCGATGAACAGAATGCCGAATACGGCAAGCTCAGCAAAAATGAAAATCCATACGGCGAGATCCCCCGGAAGCTGGCGAGCGCCGGGTTCCGGGCCGGGTTCAAGAGCTGGGTCTGTCATATCAACGTGTCAGGTTCAGGTAAAGTTTAGGGAGCTGTAACGGTAGCTGTGCCGGGTCGCGAATCACCACGTAATTATTGCTGCCAAACACATAAGGCAGGTATTCGCTGGCGTCGTCATCAATGGTGACACAGAACGGCGTAAGACCGGCTTTGTGGGCTTCCTGCACTGCCATGCGGGTGTCTTCCACACCGTATCGGCCTTCATATTGGTCCAGATCGTTGGGTTTTCCGTCTGTCAGCAATAACAGGATTTTCTGTTGTTCATGACGTGCTACCAGCAGCTTCGTGGCCTGGCGAATCGCGGCGCCCATGCGGGTATAAAAGCCCGGCTCCAACGCCTGAATCCGGCCCCGAATGGTGGGGGTGTAAGCTTCATCAAAACCTTTCAGGTGATGGAACCTTACGTGGTCGCGTCGTCTTGATGAAAACGCAAACAGGGCGAACGGGTCGCGACTGGCTTGCAGGGCTTCACTGAGCAGTTGCAAGCCATCCCGGGCAACGTCGATGACCCGTTGATGGTTGTTTATATAAGTCTCGGTCGAGAGTGACACATCCGCCAGTACCAGGCAGGCGAGATCACGCTGATTCTGTTGGCAACGCTGGAACAGTTTTTGGTCGATAGCGCCTTGGCCGCGCCGGCTCTGAACTTCCCGTTCCAGACAAGCGTCCAGATCCAGCTCATCGCCGTCCAGTTGTCGTTTTTGCCATTGCTTGAGGGGTTTCAGTGCACTGAACTGGCGTTGCAAACGCTTTGCCGGTCGGCGCAGTGCCTCCGGGAGGTCTGCGGGCACGGCGTCTTTTGCCAGCATGGGTTGCAGGCAGCAAAAGGCCTGCCGATAGCTCTGGCTGCGCCAATCCCACTCCGGCAAGTGAATGCCCGGACCAAGCTGCAGATCGTCGTGTTCCTCCGAGGGTAGGTCAAGATCGAATTTGATAGCCGATGATGTTTCCTTGCGATCATTAGAAACGGAGATCATATCCATATCATCCGCCACCGATTCGGCATCTTCTTCGTCTGTATCATCGCCTGCACGGTCAACCGGAATGAAGTCTGTCCAGGAGAACAGGCTTTCCAGGCGAAAGATCATCAAACCTTGATCGCGATCGAAAGCATCTACTCGTTCTGCTTGTCGGCGCTTGTTCTTCTTGGTCAGTCCTCCGGGGCTGGATTGAGTGTCTTCATCGCCGGTTACGGGTCCGCTGGCTTTGCCTTGTTCCAGCGCCGGGTATAACCAGAGGATGACCGGCCAGGGGTCGGTGTCGGCAGCGGGTAGGGCGGGCACGCTGCCCGGGTGGATAAGAGCTTGCCGGATTGCCTGTTCGCGGATGGCTTCGGCTTCAGACAGGTTCTCTGGCTCGGGGCGCCAGTGCAAAACGTACTTAACCAGGCGCTGATAGACGGTTTCCAGCCCCGGCCAACGCACGATGACGTCCTGAACCAGCGACTGATTACCGGTAAACCAGCCGCGATCGGTGGTCGCAGGCGAAGCCGCGAGTGCTGCCAGCCAGATATAGAGATCCCGGTTTAAGCTTTCGGATGGAAATTTGGCCACTCTTTCAGGTAGACGCAGGTTCTGCTCATCCCGCCATGCCAGTTCAAATTTTCGGTGGGTACCTGCAAGTTTGTGCAAAAACCGGCGACGCAAGCGAAAGTGTCTGGGTTCTGCTGTCACCAAACTGAGGGCAGGGTCGCCCCCAAAGGCGCGGAACACAATGCCCAGACTGCGGGCCTCATCTTTCAGGTAAACGGCGTGCTCGGGAAATTCACCCAGAGCCTGGCGGGTAATGTACTCATGCCATTTGTAGCCGACCCACTCTTCCATCTCAGGCTCCTTTCATTTCAAGCGCTGTTAAGCCCGCTGCTTGGCAGGCTGGCTATCAAGTTGGTGTATAGGGATCAAAACAGTCTGCCGGCTTGGCTCGCCTGGCTGCCAGTGCAGCAGACTGCCTTCGGGATTGTCTTTTTGCACCTCACGGCAAGCGCTCACGCATTGCAGGCATTGGGTGCAGGAAAATTTTGCGCGTTTATGGCTGCGGGTTGGCAGCCGCATGGGGCAGGCGGCGTCGCAGGCTTTTGTGCAGTCGCGGCAGGCCGCTGCGCGAGTGGTGTCAAAGGTGACCAATTGTCCGCGGCCATGGGTCATCCAGGCAATGCTCTGTACAACGCCAAATACGCAGCCGTATTTGCAAAAAAGGTGGCGCGCAAACAGAAAGTCCAGTGTAAAAACCGTGGTTGCTACGGCAAGAAAAATACTTGGATAAAAGCCCAGACTGCCAGTCACCAAATCGACATAGAGTGGAACAGGCGGTAGCAAATACGAAAGCAAAGCCAGGGCCCAGGAAAAGCCGATTGAGGCGCAAACCAACGTCAAACCGGCCCAGTGTATAACCTTGCCACGACGACCTTTTTTCAGGGCCTCCCAGAGGGTGGGGCGGCCGGTAATGCGTGTCATCAGGTTGTTGATGGTTTCTACCACCGAGAAGTGCGGACACAGCCAACCGCAATAAATTCGCCCCCATTTCCAGGCAACCCACAACACAAGGGGAACCAACACCAGAATGGGGAGAATAAACCACAGCAGAACCTGGCTGGCGACGTCCATAGGGGAACTTTGCACCACCCAGTCGAGATTCAGGTTGAACGAAAGCGGAAACCCGAACAATACAAACCGGGTTTCCGTTAAGTCATAGCGAAAAATATTCAA